>CAZJJN010000016.1:0-65679 GCA_964546335.1 uncultured Phycisphaeraceae bacterium | reverse complement strand
CCGAAGCCAGCCCTGCAACAATAACGTCATTCACAGCGGGTAAATCAGAAGCCCCAATGGACAAACAGACTCGAAAAACATCAAAAAGACTGCGGGTGAAGTGCATTGTTTCTCACTTATGCAATTCAGATTTGATGAGAAGCCAATAGTTGGACTCAGACTTTACCCATAAGCGAAAGTGTAATCCTCCCAGAATCTGAGCAATCTAAAAGTAGAGGCTCGGTTTAGAATCTTGAACCAAGGATTCTTTTTGATGAAGAGCAGCAAGTTCAGTGAATCGCAGATTATTTCGATCCTCAAGCAGCAGGATACCGGCGTAAAGGTGGCGGACATCTGCCGGGAGCATGGCATCAGCCAGGCCACGTTTTACAAGTGGCTTGCGCAGGACAGGGAGGGTTACAGACGCAGTGCGATTGAGCCGAAGATTGGCCAAGCGAAACAGGACAACCGCCTTGGCCGGTGCTACCTCAAGGGTTTGGCAGGTGATGCGATGAAGGTGATCCTATCTGCTGCGGGGGCGAACTTGGCCAAGCTGCTGCGGTTGTTGCCTTGCGCGGAGCGTGTGTGGCTGATGCGGTGGCGATCGCGCTTTAGCTCGACTAGGATCAACCGCGTGCGTTGAATTCAGCCGAGTAATTGATGACTTATTCAGGGAGGACCAATTAGGTATCACTGTTGTGGCTGAGACTCGAGTATGCCATCCTTCACCGTTAACGGCCCAACCTTTGTTAGCTGCTCTGATTTGGTGGTAAACTCATGCAGCTTCACTGGTTTCTCCAAATAGTGAACTGGTTCGTAGTACAAGCTGTATGTCCCAGCTGGTACCGCCAGTTTGATGTCCATACTCCCAACGCCGTCTTGCTCACGAAAAGTTACGTCACCTCTTGCCAGTAGTAATTGCAAATCAAAATAATGGATTCCATCCGCATAGATCCTGAATGAACCCGTACTCTCTCCGGTTATTCTCAATGACAGTTGAAACTCACTCAGTGGTTTTACGTTAAACTTCAGGTCATTCTCTTCATTTGCTTGCACCTGGATTTCGGTTATCGAGTGAATCTCCCCACGGCCACCTAAGACAAGGGCATACTTTCCCTCTGGCACCTGTTCCCATGAATACTCGAGAGCAGATTCATCTTGACTGTTCTTGGCCTGCAGAGCGCCAGGAGTAACCTTACGACTTTTCGGGTCGACTAGTCCCACTCTCAGTTTGTTCTTGTCATACTTTGCTTTCTCGTCAAATGTATATTTAACTCGCAAACCGACAAGTTCTCGCACAGATAACGAGTACGTCTCGCCTTCAGGGGTTGTCAATATTCTCGCTGCACTCTTGGCAATGGCAGGACCTGAGAGCTCAACCTGAGACACACCAGTCGTCATTTGTACAATTGCTTTACCGCCTTTTGTCGATACAGAGTGGGATTCACCTACGCTATCCCTTACTCGCACCAATACTTCTTTGTTATACAATCGGCCACTGCTATCTTTGAGATGAAACGTTACATCTTGCTTCTTTCGCTCGACAAGCTCAAATTTATATTGAACATATGTTTCATCATTGACTCTGACCTTTTCCGCATCAGAAGTACTCACATTGTGGGATAGTTGATACTTTCCAAGATTACCTTCTGGTATAACCCATAGAGACTCCAGCTCTCCCTTTTTGTAGATGTAGGCATTACCATCAGCAACAGCTGTACCATCTTCATACAGTTGCCTGTCGCCTCGTTGCAGCGTGTAACCTATTCCACCTTTCAAAAGTGCTTCGTCACCCTTGCCACGTCGTGTAAATACAATACGAATGGATGGTACTTCTGTATACACTTTCTGTGGGGTCTTCTTGTCATCCTGCACTACCTGGCTAGCCAGCAGTTTCTTACGCAACATCTTCTCATGGACATGATCATTCAGGAGCATTTGTAAATACACGTATTCTTTATTGCCGAAATCTATCTCAAACTTACCTTCCGCATCCGTTGTTACATTGCCCAGGTCTTCCTTGTCACTACTCACAGCTAGCACACAATGTGGTACTGGTTCGCCTGACAATACTGATGTTAATTGGTATGCCCCCTTTATGTGCACGAAAGGTTTCAACTCGATTGACATTCTTACATCAATATCCCCTTGGTCTGCTTTGAGATTCACATCCTTCGAGCCTGATCCCGAAACACTATGCTTGGAGGAACTTACGCTGACTGATACGGCTGCCTTCTCGTATGATGCGTTAGGATCGCGGATGTCAAGCGTTGCGTAATAAAGCTCATGTTCTTTGTCATACAAGAACTTGACATCAGCACTATACTTTACTCTACTTCTTGCATTAAAACATTCGATCTTGCCTGCAATCTCCATGGCCTCAGGAGAAATGTCCTGCTCAAGTTCAGGCGTAACGTAGATTCTCACTGTTTTTGCATGAGATACTTGACACCCAATCGCAAAGAAGACGGCTACCAATATCATGATGTGACAGGTTGAATTAGTTATATACATATTTTGCTCTCCAGAAGATAAGGGGTCGCCTCATATTTCAGTCCTTGGCAGGTGCCGCGGTCAGAGCGCAGCCATCACTACAAACTTACTACCTTACAATATCATGGTTATCGCTTCGCGCGTAACGATGTCACCCGCCACTGGATAAAAAACCGCAGCGCAATGCCGCGGTTGATCGCATTAAAAGTAACGTGTGACATCACTGGCCGAGGATATTGCGGTCATCCAGCAGGCGTTTAAGGTCGTAGCCGTTCTTGAGCGTGATGCGTTTGTCGCTGCCGCGCACTTCAAGGTCATAAATCAGCACGACGTGATTGACGGAGTCAAGCACGAACAGGGATTCATTGTCCGGCTGAGTCGTGGCGGTGGCAAACGAATAGTCCGGCGTCACCACGCTTTCACCAGCATAGGCCTGGCTGAGTTTGGGCAGGTTTACCAAGAGCAAGGCAGCCAGAATGAAAGCGGAAGCGAGCAGGCTGAAGCAGGCAAGTTGAATGCGGGTCATGGTGCGACCTTTCTTGAATTTCATTTAGAGGTGCGGCTTGTTAACAGCAACGGATCAGGGAAGACGAGAGACATCACCTTGGACGTTGCGCCCCTTGATGATCTCGAACTCGCCGCGGTTCTGGTTGCCTCGGTATTTGAGGGCAGCCATCTTGCCGGTGCGCTGATCCATGATGTAAACCACATCCTCAGCCAACTGGTTGCTGTCAGCGGGGATGATCAGGTACTTGCCCGGTCGGCTGAATTCGCTGCTGGCCGCTCCGACGCCTTGGGCTTCGGTAACGGAGACAAGCGCCAGGCCGGCCATGAGAACGACGTTGACCGCAATCAACACTTTGAGGAAACGTTTGTTCATGGGGGGAACTCCTTGGGTGAGAACGCAGGCGGAAGCGGAATCAAAAGGCAAGGGCGAGGTCAGTCCTGGTGGCCTCGCTTGGAGCCTTTGAAGTTCAGCGCGATGATGGCTGCACCAAGCACACCAGCCATCACAAATCCCAGCCAGACCTGCCTTGTCGGTGCTTCGCCGACCTGAGTTTCAGCCAGCAGGGAAGTGAAGCTGATTGTGATACCAATGAGATTCATCATGGTTGCATTTTACGGGCGGTTGGTGAAAACGCCAAGCCGGGCAGATGGTGGTTACAAACCAACCCATGGCTGGGGCAGGTGACATACAGCAATCACTCGGGGGATGCATGGTTATGGGTTGGATTGGTTTTGCCTGCGCTGAGATTTCATAGCCAGGATGTCTTCGGCATTCAGGTCTTCGCGGACAGGTGGCGCGACGCGGTCAAGCAGGTCGTCGAGGAGTTGGTCGAGATCCCCCATGAGCCTGCCTGCGATGGCCAGAGAAGCCATGCCGTGCAGCGCGACCCAATAGGTCTGGCCGATGCGCAGGGCCAAGGCCTGGCGTTTTTCGCTGTCTTTTTCGGTGCTGGCCATGGTTTCGCTGATGAATCCCACGAAGTCGGCAAAGGCGCCCTCGAAAACGAGCACGGTTTCTTCATCGTCCCCGATGGGGGTGTCGAAGAGCATCTTGTAAGTGTGGGGGTGATCAAGGGCGAACTGCACATAAGCCCTGGCTCCGCCCCGCCAGTGGTTGGCTGTGCCCAAGGTGGTCGCCTGCATGCAGTTGCTGTCCAGCCAGGCGAAGCCTTCCGCGGCCATGGCGGATTTAAGTGCTTGCTGGGACTTGATATAAGTGTACAGCGTCATCGTGCCCAGTTTGAGTTTGCCGGCCACCGCCCGCATGGTGACTGCGGATTCGCCCCCCTCATCGAGTAGTTGCAGAGCTGCCCGGGCGATCAGACGCACACGCTGCTCGTGACTGGCTTTCGACCAGTCTGGCAACGGGTCGATCTCCTCGATCTGGGGAATGGTCGGCTGGTGGTGTTGGGAAGAATCAGACATTGGGTATCAGTTTCGGTTGAATCGTAACGATCAAGTGGACAGGCAACCCCGTACAACGTACGATATCAACCGTACGACGTACGAGCAAACGCAAACCCAGTTGCAAATTCCTGGAGTCCATCCGTGACACTTGAGCGAATCTATCAGCCTGTTGTATTGACTGTCCTTTCCTTGTTGACATTGTCAGCAGCATTGCTGCTTGCCCTGCCCGGATGCGGCGGCGCACCGGCTCAAGAGGAAGGTGAGCAGGGAGGCCCGCCGGGAATGCCGCCCTCTTCGGTGCGACTTGGGGACATACGACTGGAAGAGGTGGTCGAGCAGCGCGAGGTCATCGGCCGACTTCAAGCCATCCGCCGGGTGACCGTGGGCAGCGAGGTGGATGGACGGGTTGAGCAGGTGCTGGTCGAGGAAGGCGATGTGGTGTTGGCTCATGCAGATTCGAACGAGCCAGCGGAGGTCATCGCGCGGCTGGACGACACGACACTGCAACTGCAGAAGCAGACACAGTTGAAAATGATCGCCCAGGCCGCAGCTCAAGTTGAGGTGGCGCGGGCCAATCTAGATCAGGCCAAGTCCGACCTGAAGCAGGTTGAAGAATTGTTTGAACGCAACAGCGCCAAGCCCAAGGAAGTGGAAGATGCGCGGACGCTGGTCAAAGCGCAGCAGGCCACGCTTGAAGCAACCTTGGCGAGTTTGAGTGGCCAGCAGCGCACGCTCGATGAGTTGGAAGACAAGATCGCACGCACCATTGTTCGTGCGCCGTTTGATGGCGTGATTACCCAGAAGTTTGCCGAACGCGGACAGTTTGCCATGCCCGGCACCGCGATGGTGGAGATGGTGTCTGTCGGCGAGATCGAAGCCATCCTCGATGTGCCTGAAGAACTGATCAACAACATGCAGATCGGTGCGGAAGTGGATCTTAAAATTGATGCGCTGGGGACGCATACGACAGGCCGAGTCATGGCCATCATTCCTGAAGGCATGAACCTGGCGCGCACCTTCCCCGTGAAAGTACGCATGAGCGATGAGGTGGAAGTCACCAATCAAACTGGCGACAAAGTGACTCGGCGATTGCTGCCGGGCATGAGTGTCACCGCGGTGTTGCCTGCTTCTCGAAAGATGGAGGCGCTGACCGTGCCGCGTGATGCGGTGCTTTACACCGCGATGGGGCCGATCATCTGGCTGTATGTGCCTCAGCAACAAGGCGATGGAGAAGGGCCAGATCAAACCGGCCAGCAACCACCGGCGGGCGGTGGCGCGGATGCGGGGCCGGGAGCTGGACCTGGCGCAAGTGCAGCAGGCGGCCCACCGATGGGAACTGCCCGTCGCGAGCAGGTGCGCGTGATGTTTGGTGTGGGCGACCGCTATGCCGTGGAGCAGATTTACAAGCAGGAATTGCTGGATGGTGGCAAGGTGGTCATCGAAGGTGGCGAGATGATCCCGATGGTCGGTGCACCGCTAATGGCTGTGCCGGACGGCCAACCCATGCCTGACCCGGCAAGTGGTGGCGCGGAAGGCGACAAGACCGCTCCCCCCGCGCCAGACGAGAACAACGACGCCGAGTAATGGAACCCGGACAAGCCTTCGCCGCAGTCATCCCCTGCAGCGTGATTCAATAGAACGGAAAGCTCCATGGATTTAATTCGTTTTGCAGTGACAAATCCGGTCAAGATTATCGTCGCGGTACTCCTGGTGGTGTTGTTTGGCTTCCTGTCGCTGTTTGCGATTCCCGTGCAACTGACGCCGAACGTCGAACGGCCGATCATCACGATTACGACACAATGGCCGGGGCGAAGCCCTGAGGAAGTCGAAAAGGAGATCATCGAAGAGCAGGAAGACGTTCTGAAAAACGTCAAAGGCCTGGTCAAGATGGTCGCCACCGCCTCTGAGGGACGGGCTCAGATTGAGTTGGAATATCGAGTCGGGACGGACACCAACGCAGCCCGGCAGGAAGTGTCAGACAGTCTGCGCGAGGTGCCTGAGTATCCGGATGATGTGGAAGAGCCCGTCATTGAATCCGGAGACACTGGCCCGGAGGGGGCAATTGCGTGGTTGATGGTGACGGCTGAGGAGCCGAACTTCGACATGCAGTCGATCGGCCAGTTGGTGGAAGACCGGGTGAAGCCTTTCCTGGAACGGACGCCTGACGTGGCCTCGGTCGAGGTGTATGGCGGACGCGATCGGCAAGTGCATCTGGAGTTCTATCCCGACAAGATGGCTCAGCGCGGGATCACCTACAACGCGCTGGTTGATGCCTTGCGCTTGCAGAACACCAACGTCTCGGCGGGGGATGTGGATGAAGGGATTCGCAGTGTGCGCGTGCGCACGACCTCGCAGTTTGAGACGCTGGACCAGATCCGAAACACCGTCGTGACGACGCGCAACGGCACGCCAATCCGGATTGCCGACCTTGCTGACGTGAAGTTCACCTTGGAAGAGCGCGCCAGCTTTGTGCGCTCGCGAGGTCAGGTCAGTCTGGCGATGCCCGTCACCAAAACTTCAGAAGGTAATGTCATTGAGGTAATGGAGGAATTGAAAGACCGGTTGGAACGCGTTCGTAAGGAAGTGCTGCCTGTCATTGCTGAGCAAGCCCGTGTCGAGCAGGGCTTGAGTTACACCCCCACACTGCGCATCGATCAGGTTTACGACGAGACGGACTACATCAATGATGCGATCGGCTTGGTGCAGAACAATCTGGTGATCGGTGGTGTGCTGGCTGTGGTCAGCTTGATGTTGTTCCTGCGCAGTTTCCGGCCGACGCTGGTGATTGCGCTGGCGATTCCCATTTCCGTGGTAGGCACGTTTGTGGTCATGGTGGGGTTGGGGCGCAACCTGAACGTCATCAGCCTGGCGGGACTGGCCTTTGCGGTAGGCATGGTGGTTGATGCCGCCATCGTGGTGCTTGAGAATATCGACCGTCACCTGGGGATGGGCAAGAAACCCCTGCGTGCTGCTTATGAAGGGGCGCGTGAAGTCTGGGGAGCCATTCTCGCGTCCACCCTGACCACGCTGGTGGTGTTTATTCCCGTCATTTTCATTCAGGAAGAAGCGGGGCAGTTGTTCCGCGACATCAGCATTGCGATCTGTGCGGCAGTCACGCTTTCGATGATCGTGGCCATCAGTGTGATTCCCACCATGTCGTCGCGTTTGCTGGTCGCACGCAAGCCACCCAAAAGTGCATTGCAGAAATCGTGGAACGCGCTGTTCGGCATCGCGCCTGTATTAGCCTGGGTCACGAATCGTTTTGCGGATTTGATGTACGCACTGACAGCCCGTAACGCCGGGGCTGTCAGTACACGCGTTTTCATCGTCCTGTTCTTTACCTTGATGTCAGTCATTGGCTCGATGTTGCTGATGCCTAAGACAGACTACCTGCCACGCGGGAACAAAAACCTGGTGTTCGGCCGGATGGTGACGCCCCCGGGGTACAACATGGATCAGATTGAATCCATCGGCGAACGCGTCGAAGCTCGTTACCGTCCTTACTGGGAAGCAGCAGGTGATCCGCAGGCAGTGCAGAATCTGCCCCCGATCAAAAACATGCAAACCCAGCAACCGATGGAGAAAGTTGGCTTTTCTAATTACTTTTTCGTGACATTTGGCGGCAACGTCTTTAACGGGGCGACCAGCTCAGACAAGAAGCATGTCGAACCCGTGGCTGCCAAGATGAGCGAGGTGTCACTCACCACCGTACCGGGCGTGTTCGGCTTTGCTCAGCAACAGTCCATCTTTGGTAGAGGCTTGTCCGGCTCGCGTGGTATTGACATCGAAATCGTTGGCCAGGATTTGAACACCGTCCGATTGGCGGGTGTCGAGCTTCGCAACGTTTTGATCGGCATGTTCGGCATGCGATCGATCCAACCCAGCCCGATCACCTTCGACAAACTCGGCCCTGAGCAGCGGATCGAACCCGACAAGGTCAAAGCCTCCGCCCTGGGTATCGACAACACCTCTCTTGGCCAGGCGGTCCGCGCGATTGTGGATGGCATCAATGTCGGCGACTTCCGACTCAGTGGCGACAACATTGACATCATCGCTAAGCGCTCTCCTAGTTATGAAGTGGATCCTCGTGCCTTGCTGGACGTACCTTTCGCCTACACCGATGAGCACGGGCAAGTTCAACGCACCACCTTGCGATCAACCGCACGAGAACGGGCCACAACATCGCCACAGGAAATTCGCCGTGTCGATATCCAGCGTTCGGTGAAGTTAACCCTGACGCCGCCCGACACCATGCCCATTGAAACTGCGACTGACACGGTCAACGGCATCGTCGCGAAACTGCGAGCCGAAGGGAAACTACCTGACAGCGTGCAGGTCAACCTTGAAGGTTCTGCCAGTAAGTTGGCGCAGGTGCGCGAGACGTTGCTTGGCGAGTGGAAAGGATTCCGGTTGGCATCGCTGGTGAGTCTGCTTTCCAGTCGAATCTTCATCGCGTTGCTGGTGACATACCTGCTCATGGCCGCGTTGTTTGAAAGCTTCGTCTATCCGTTCGTCATCATGTTCACGGTGCCCCTGGCGACGGTTGGTGGCTTTGCCGGTCTGGCGATTGTGCACTTCTTCAACCCCGGGCAGATGCTGGATGTACTGACCATGTTGGGCTTTGTCATTCTGATCGGCGTCGTCGTGAACAACGCCATCCTCATTGTGCACCAGACACTCAACTACATGCGCGGCATGGGAGAGAGTGCGCAGGATGTTCTCGACAAGATGCTGCCACGCGAGGCACTGCGCGAAAGCGTGCGCACGCGTGTCCGCCCAGTCTTCATGACAACAACCACCAGTGTGTTTGGCATGCTGCCTCTGGTGCTGATGCCCGGCTCGGGTAGTGAGCTTTATCGAGGTCTGGGCAGTGTAGTGGTGGGCGGCCTGATCATGTCCACGCTGTTTACGTTGATTGTCGTACCCATGCTTTTCAGTCTTGTCATGGACTTCCAGTTGGCGATCAAGAAAGCGCGCGGTGGCAGTGAAGAGGAACTCGGGCAACTGCCGCAGATCAATCTTGACCGCGATCCGAGAGCGAGCGTGAAGGCTTCTTCCGCTTCTGAAAACACGTCAGCCGGTGAGAAAAAAGCGCCTAAGCCTGAAGCCTCGCCCGCCTCGACAGATAAGAAGCCGGGGTCGGGTTCGACCTTTGGTGTGTGATCATTTTTGCGCGATCAATTTTCATTTTGATTTATCGGCACCGCAAAAGGTGAAATCTGTCAACTTCGAGGCAATTTCCGCAGAGACTTCCATAACTCGCCGATACAATGCTGTGTTCGGACGGCAGCGGCGGAGCCCGCATCAACCTGCATGGATGGCCAGGTGTCGTTTCGGTTGCGTCCATGCAAGGTTGAGGTTCATCATGCCATCCAAAATCAGTTCTTATGACAAGCCCGAAGTTCAGCAAGGTCGCAAGCTTTTCACCCTCGGTGAAGCCAACCGATCGCTGCCTTATCTGAAGCGCATTGTTGATGACATCGTCACCTGTTACCGCCAGGCTGTGCAGATGCGCGAGCAGCTCGAGCGCAAGCGCGACCTTGATGCAGCCGACCAGGTGCGCAGCCAATATGAATCGCTCATGGATCGGCTGAATGAGTTGATCGATGAATTGCACCAGGTGGGCGTGGAACTGAAAGATTTTGAGAAGGGCTTGATCGATTTCCCTGCCCGCCATGAAAACCGCGACATCTACTTCACCTGGCAGCGCGATGAAGACACCGTACACAGTTGGCATGCACGCGAGCAGGGCTATGCCAGTCGGCAGGATGTCGCCACGCTGGGCATGGAGCCCGCTGGCGTGTGATGTGTTGAGCGGTTCAAAGCAATGCCTTGACGTTTGAGCGAATAAGGTAAGTCTTCGAGCCGTGAATCATCCGCCGTGCTGTATGATCACCAATCCATTTCATGTGTGACGCGGGGGGTCAGAGAATGTCAATGATGCGCCCAAGATCATGGTTATCTCCTGATCTTTGGACATACTCAGGGCTTCTTCCGTAACCCTCTCGCCACACAACCATCTTTCGTAGCCGTGTCCCCTGCAGAAATGCGCTGCATCACAGCCAACTCATGGTATAGTGCAATGTCCCATCGATCAGGGGAAAGACAAGCACGTGCGCAGACGCAGAAGACCCATCATGATTGCAGCCCGGCCAAGCGCCCTCTCCAGAGCGCAAACAGAATCGGTCGGCCAGATCATTTCCGCGCGTAACCCGCGACTGGAAGTGAATTATCTCTGGGTCCAGTCCGACGGCGACAAAACCAACCAACCCCTCTGGCAGAAGGGTGGCAAGGGACTGTTCATCCGCGAAGTCGAACGAGCAGTTATTAAAAGTCGCGCTGATGCTGCGGTACACAGCCTGAAGGATGTGCCTTGCGATGAAGACTCCCCGTTGAAACTGGCTGCGATCCCTCCGCGCGAAGATGTCCGCGAAGTGTTGATCTCGCGCGAAGCAACAAGCATTGAGTCACTGCCTCAAGGCGCAACGGTCGGCACGAGCAGTCCGCGCAGGCGCGCACAACTGTTGGCCATCCGCCCTGATCTTCAGATTCGCCCGTTGCGAGGCAACATCGAAACGCGGATCAGAAAGGTGATGGAGTCGGGCGAATATGACGCGACGATTCTTGCCCTGGCTGGTTTGAAACGGGCCGGCCTTGAGGAACGGGCAACCGCAATTCTTTCGACGGACCAGATGCTTCCTGCTGCCGGGCAGGGAGCGCTGGCTGTGCAATGTCGAGGCATGGATCATTCCACGTTCACCTGCCTGGTGCCTTGCAATGATTCCCTGAGCAGTCAGGCGGTGCATGCCGAGCGCCAGATCGTGGCTGGGCTTGGTTGCGACTGTCATTCTGCGATTGCGGTGCTGGTCGAGCCTGTGCCGGAGGATAAGAGCATCGCCTCGCCGTTCCGCCTGCGCGCGAAGGTGTATGCTCAGGACGGCAGCCAATGCGTGGAAGTGGACACGACGGTGGCTGCGCGACAACTCACCGCCACAGCCAGGAGCGTGGTGAAAGAATTAAAAGCCAAGGGGGCGCTGGCGCTGCTTGGGAAGTAATGGGTTGTTGTCCACAACTCATACTCCTGCGGGTTGTCTCGTTTCAATCACAAACGTCCCGTCTTTTTCATCGACCAGTAAAGTTGAGCCATCGGTCACATCGCCGGCAATGATCGCCCTGCCGATTTTCGTCTCCAGTTCATGTTGCAGGAAGCGCTTGAGCGGGCGCGCGCCGTACACCGGGTCATAACCCATCTCCGCTGCGTGTGTGCGAGCCGCATCACTCATCTCCAGCTTGATGTCGCGCTCAGCCAACCGCTTGCGAATGTCATCGACCAGAAGATCCACAATCTTCGTGATCTCCGCCAAAGTCAAAGGCTTGAACAGCACGATATCATCCACGCGGTTCAAAAACTCAGGCCTGAACTGGCTGCGCAGATCCGCAAGCACACTGTTGCGAGCCGAGTCAGAGATATTGCCCGTACCCGCAGTCGCATCGTCCAGCAGATATTGGCTGCCGATGTTGCTGGTCATGATGATGACGGTGTTCTTAAAGTTCACGGTGCGTCCTTGGCTGTCCGTGACGCGCCCATCATCGAGAATCTGCAACAGCACATTGAAAACCTCGGGGTGCGCTTTCTCGATCTCATCGAACAGCACCACCGAATAAGGCTTACGGCGGACTTGCTCGGTCAACTGCCCACCCTCCTCGTAACCAACATATCCGGGAGGCGCGCCGATCAATCGCGACACGGCAAACTTCTCCATGTACTCGCTCATGTCGATGCGCGTCATGTTGTCTTCACTGTCGAAAAGCGATTGTGCGAGCGCACGGGCCAGTTCCGTCTTCCCCACCCCGGTCGGGCCGAGGAAGATGAATGAGCCGATGGGCCGCTTGGGGTCTTTGATGCCTGCGCGAGCACGGATGACCGCGTCGGCCACGAGTTGCACAGCCTCATCCTGCCCGACCACGCGCTCGTGTAAGGTTTCATCAAGTCGCAGCAGTTTCTCACGCTCCCCTTCCATGAGTCGCGTGACGGGGATGCCTGTCCAGCGCGCGATGATCTCGGCCACTTCTTCATCCGTCACCGCTTCACGCAGCAGACGACGGCTTGTCGCGGCTGCAGTTGCTGCCGCGTCCTCACCCCCAGCGCCATCCTCAGCTTTTGCCTCGGCGATCTCGCGCGCCTCAGCTTTCTCAAGCTGGCGTTGCAATTCAGGCAACTTGCCGTAGCGGATTTCTGCTGCCTTTTCGAGGTTGTACTCGCGCTCAGCGCGCTCCGCTTCCAGCTTCAGTTCATCAATCTGCTCGCGCAGGTGCTGCACCTTCTGGATGCCTTGCTTTTCGTTTTCCCACTGCGCTCGCATGGTGTCGGCCTTGTGTTTCAGGTCGGCCAACTCCTTGCGCAGGTTCTCCAACCGCTGCTTGCTGGCAGCGTCTTTCTCTTTCTTCAGTGCCGTTTCTTCAATCTCAAGCTGCATCACGCGACGGGTCACCTCGTCCAGCTCCGCAGGCATCGAGTCCATCTCTGTGCGGATCATCGCGCAGGCTTCATCGATCAAGTCGATGGCCTTGTCGGGCAGGAAGCGGTCGGTGATGTAACGCTGACTCAGCGTGGCTGCGGTCACCAATGCTGCATCTTGAATCGCCACGCCGTGGTGCAGCTCGAAGCGTTCGCGCAAGCCTCGCAGGATGGAGATCGTGTTTTCCACGGTGGGCGGATCAACCTGCACGGGCTGGAAGCGGCGCTCCAAAGCCGCATCTTTTTCAATGTGCTGGCGGTATTCGTTGAGTGTCGTGGCACCGATGCAATGCAACTCGCCGCGCGCCAACATGGGCTTGAGCATGTTGCCCGCATCCATCGCGCCCTCGGCCTTGCCTGCGCCGACAATCGTGTGCAGCTCATCAATAAAAAGCAGGATGCGCCCTTCGCTGTTCTTGATTTCCGCAAGCACAGCCTTCAGTCGTTCCTCGAACTCGCCTCGATACTTCGCGCCTGCCACGAGCGATCCCATGTCGAGCGCGAAAATGGTTTTATCTTTCAAACCTTCGGGGACATCGCCGCGCACAATCCGCTGGGCCAATCCCTCGACAATGGCGGTCTTACCCACGCCCGGCTCGCCGATGAGGACGGGGTTGTTCTTGGTCTTGCGCGAAAGGATGCGCACGGTTCGGCGAATTTCCGCATCGCGGCCAATCACCGGGTCGAGTTTGCCCTTGCGCGCTTCATCGACCAGGTCGCGACCGTAGCGATCCAAGGCTTCATAGGTGGCTTCGGGCGTCGCGCTGGTCACACGCTGATTGCCCCGCACGCTGGTCATGGCTTGCAGGAAAGCATCGCGCGAGATGCCAAGGTCTTGCAGGATTCGCCCGGCATCCGTCGGGTTGCCCGAAGCAAACAGCGCGAGCATCGCATGCTCGACAGACACATATTCATCCTTCAGCCGTTTCGCTTCTTTCTCTGCATCCACCAGCAACTGGTTAAGCTTCTGCGTCAGGTAAATCTTGCCCGGCTCACCCCCAGCAGAAACCGCGGGGCGACGTTCGAGAGCGCGCTCCAACTCCCCGGCCACGACATCGGCAGGCCGACCCAGCTTTTCCAGCAGGCGAGGTACGAGTCCATCTTCCTGCCGACACAACGCGAGTACGAGATGTTCCACATCTACCTGCTGGTGTTGCTTCTCAACAGCAATCGACTGGGCCTGTTGCAAGCCTTCCTGCATTTTCTGTGTGAGTTTGTTCATATCCATGGTTCGGTTCCTTCCCGGTTGGCCGCGTTTCATGTCCGCGGTTGATTGTCATGTTCTGGCGCGAGGACGGCGTACGTGTGTGTTTGGATCATCCCGTGCCGCAACTATCCGCGAGGCTTGAAGTCGCTGGTGTCTCGTAACTTCTCAAACAACTCGCGCTCTTCATCGCTCAGTGTCTTGGGTGAAGCGATGCTCAGTTCGACGAACAGATCGCCCCGCTTGCCATCTTTCTGCTTCAGGCCTTGCTCGCGCACGCGCAGGCGCTGGCCTGAGCTTGAGCCTGCGGGGACTTTCAAAGTGACGGAGCCTTGCATCAAGGGCACATCAATTTCCGCGCCCAGCGCAGCTTCCCAAGGCGCCAGCTTCAGCGTGGTCGTCAGGTCGTAGCCGGTGACGCGGAATCTGCCATGAGGCTGAATGCGCAGCTTGAGCAGCAGACCTTCCCCTGTCAGGCGAATCTTGCTGCCATGTTTTGCGCCAGCGGGGATTTTCACATCCAGCCGTTTCTGCCTGCCCGACTCATCCTGCAATGTCAGATGGCGGGTGCCACCGAAGTACAGGTCTTCGACAGTGACGTCGATCTCGACTTCCTGGAGCGGGGCCTGTTGGGTGCGACCACCAGCCGACGCCCGGGCGAATGGATCTCCGTTGCCTGCGCCGCTGAAATTATCACCGAAGCCTCGCGCCTGCTGGCCGAAGATGGCTTCAAAGAATTCACTGAAACCGCCGGGCGAGAATGCCCCGCCGCGTGAACTGAAGCCGCGCCCGCCTGCGGGTCCTGCGTTGCCACCAAAGTCGAAGTGAAAGCCTTCGAATCCGGGCGGTGGACGAAAGTCCTGGCCGGCCTTCCAGTTGGCCCCGAGCTGGTCGTACTTCTTTCGCTTCTCGGGGTCTTTGAGGACTTCGTAGGCCTCGCCGATCTCCGCGAATTTCTGCTGGGCATCTTTGTCCTTATTGACATCAGGATGGTATTGGCGAGCAAGCTTGCGATAAGCGCGCTGAATCTCTTCCTGCGTCGCCTTTCGCGACACGCCCAGTGATTCGTAATAGTCTTTGTACTTCACACTCATGGGTAATCTTGGTCAGGCCATTTACATGAGCGCGCGACATCGCGCTGTTGGCCTGTTCTTAAGAGAAGAGTAGGCAAGCTTCATGCCGGGCACGAACCCGCTTGCTGGGCTTTAATCGCCGATTTTGGGTGTTTGGCACGGTTTTGGCCTGTCAAAATGGCACGAACCACGCTGGTATCAGCCGGATTCGGAAGGTGATTCATGCCCATGGTCTTGTTGGTGGTCAGACGAGGCAGCCAGATACGCGCGGAGTAGATGGCAGGCAGCCAAGGCGTCACGCAGGCGCTTTTTGCGGTCGCGCGTGAAGCCCATCCCGGCCAAGTCTTCTTCAGCCGCAGCCGAGGTCAGGCGCTCATCAAACAGTTCCACCGGCTGGGGAGTCAGGCCGGCCAGCATCTCGCCGAAGGCGCGGCAAAGCTTGGCGCGCGGGCCTTCGGTCCCATCCATGTTAATCGGCAAGCCGACCACCAGACGGTCTACTCCATACTCGGCAGCAATGTCGGCCACTCGCCGGGCCAATCGTTGGCGATCAGCCTCGACGATCACCTCCACGGGCGACGCCAGGCCGGTGGATCGCTCCGCCACGGCAATGCCGGTGCGTTTGTCGCCAAGATCGACACCAAGGCAGGTTTCTTCTTGTGTGTGTTCAGTCATACTGGCTGGTTTGTGTGCGCAATGCGCCAGGTGCGGCTTGAACGTTGACATCTGCTGATTCGCAACCATCAGCAGTACACAAGGGTACCATATGGCTGTGAAAGTAAAGACCCCGCGCATCATTCTGCTTTGGTTTGGCCTGCTCCTGTTCGCGTTGGTTTCAACCGCGCAGGCAGAGGGGCCAACCTTTGATGATTCGACCTTCCCCGGCGACGTGGCTGCCTACATTGAACTGAAAGACCTGGGCAGGCTGCGGCAGCCCGACCAGCGCAATGCCCTGGTCGAAACATTGCTTGAGCATTTCACCGGGTCAGCGGAAGATGGGGGCACGGAGCTGGCGCGCATCATCAGCAAGGAAATGAAGCTGACGCCTGACCAACTCTTTGAAGCTTACCTGAGCAAACGCGTGGTCATGGTGGTCGGCCCGGGCAAGGAAGCGCCTGTGATGTTGTTCATGCAGGTGACCCCTGCCGATGTTCGACGGGTGATTCAATACTTCGAACTCACGGAGCGCTGGCAGGTCGGCCCGTGGAAAGCTTACCTGTCGTATGACAAGCAGACGCTGGTTGGACTGAGCAGTGACAGCCTGTTTCTTTGCAATGTGGCGGACGATGCGTATGCAAAACAAGTTGTGACTGAGCGCTCGCAAAAGGATAGCCTAGCCAGTAACGCAAATTATCAGAAGTGGCTGAAACGGCTGCCCGAGCGCGACGCGCGCGTGGCGTTTGGTTACGGACAGGCACCGGATGCCTTTCACTACGCCTGGCAGGTGTCGATCACGAAACACAAGGTGGAGGCTGATGCGGTAGCGAGCCTGCCAGCAGAGAAAACTTTCTTGCCGCGCAACTTTCAGCCAGATGCTGCCACGCTTGCATTGCTGCCGGACGATGCGGCGATCACCATGTTTGCCGGTGGAACAACTGCACACGATCAGGCGATTGCTTCTTTGACCAAGCTTTTACCGGGCAACACAAAGCCACAATCCAAAATGGCAGGGGTCGTGGCCTGGGCGGGATATCACCAAAAGGCAGAGACAGATGCGTGGCAGTGGGGGGCGGCCATTCAAATGCCATCCGAGGATGCGGCTCAGCAACTTGCAAACACAATTCAGCAACTCTGGCTTCTTGGAGGCATCTCTCAAACAGACCAAGCCAACAAACCACAGATCAAACCACATCGATATCAATCTTTTCAGTTCACCAGCATCAAGGGGGATTTCTTACCAGCCTCTCCAACCAAAGGATTTGAGTCGATTGGAAAGCTTACTTTCACCTGTGGCCAAGTTGGACAAACCGTCCTGCTGACCTTGTCACCCGAGCAACACCAGTCTGCCATCGACAGGTACCTGGCCTTCGAGGACAAGGACAGAGACCGTCTTCAGACAACCAAACCCAACACAACCATGCTGATGATGACTTCACATGATCAGCCTTTCATCAATCTGCTGGCTATCTGGCGTGAACAATTACAGACATTGACCAAAGAGGAAAACATCGGCCAACATGAGAAAGCACGCCTCAAAATGGCGCATGATCTGCTGACCAAACTCGGCAGCTTTGACTTATCGCTTGATTCAAAGAAATGGGCAGAAGAGCAAGGCCTTTCCCTTCATGTCACGCTTGGCGACCGCGAAAAGCCCGTCCAAACAGAAGATTCGCGTTAAATCACAGGCTTGGGGTGGATTCGGCGTGTGTGGGTGATAGGATTGTTGATTACAACGCGAATCAAAGCATCAGCAAATTTCACCACAGGAGGCAAGGGAATGAATCGTCGCGCAAAAGCTGTTTTGGCAATGGGCCTGTTGTGTCTCACACAAGTTGCTGGCCCCCAACAAGCCCATGCAGTCAAAATCGAACTGGACTACAGCTATGACGAGGCAGGGACCGACTTCTTTGCGGATTCCGCGCGACGGGAACTGCTGGATCTGGCAGTCAGCCACGTCAGTCGCTTTGTCGATGACCTTTCTGCCATCACACCGACCGGCAGCAACACATGGACCATCCAGTTTTTTAATCCCGATACCGGCAGCGTGGAATCCGTGGTCGACCCCATCATTCCCGAAGACACCGTGCGTATTTATGTCGGGGCAAGACAACTTGGGGGCACGACCCTGGGCCGGGGTGGTTATGGCGGTTGGTCCGGCTCGGGTACGACCAGCTTTCTGGATTCCATTCGTGAGCGAGGCCAAATTGGCGCCAACGATGACCCGGCCACGGACTTTGCCCCATGGGGTGGTACGCTGACTTTCGACATCGACTCGAATTGGCACTTTGGGACCAACTCTCCTTCCGCAGGCCAGTCTGACTTTTTGTCCGTCGCGATTCACGAACTTGCACACGCCTTGGGCTTTGGCAGTGCCGACTCGTTTGATGCACTCGTCAACACAACAGCTTCTCCCGTTTTCACCGGCCCCAATGCCGTCGCTCTCTATGGCAGCAATGTCCCTCTTGATGGCGATGAATCACACTGGCTCAACGGCACGACCAGTACTGTCGCGGGGAGTTTTCAGGAAACGGCCATGGACCCGACCATCACCACGGGCACGCGTAAGTTGCTGACCGATCTGGACGTGGCCGCGCTGATTGACCTGGGTTGGACAGCCACCTTGCCGGGTGATGCGAATCTGGATCGTGCCGTCGATGTTCTTGACCTTAGTATCCTGGCCACGAACTACGGCAGTATCAGTGGTTACACGCAGGGTGACTACAACGGCGACCTGTCCGTCGACGTCCTCGACTTGAGCATCCTGGCGACGAATTATGGCAGCAGCTTCAGTCCAACCAATATCGCCGCTGTCCCCGAACCCGCCAGCCTGACACTTCTGGCAACGGCAGGTTTGGCTTTGATTCGACGCAGGTGATTGGTGACCAATGGCTGGCTTCGCTATGTGCCAGACTCATTGCATCGACTTGAAGCTAACATGTCGCATCCAACATGCGACCGACCGATTCCCATCAACCTCAAATCGCTGCATATAAGCCAGCGCACAAAGATGAGCCCTTTGTGGGACAACAAGACCAAGATTGTGTGCCTTGCAGATTCAAACTCGCTGCACGCTTTTTCCTGCTGGCCATCTTCGTAGGTATCGGTGCTCGAGTCGTCGGCTTCATGTTCAACTTCCCCGTCACGGGTGAAGAAGCCTTTCTCCTCAATAACACACTACACCTGAATTACCAGCAACTCATGGGCCCACTGGCCAACGGGCAAACCGCGCCGCCCGTTTATGCCTGGCTGCAACGGGCGATGTTGCAGATCAGTCCACACGAACAATGGGCTCGACTCCCAAGTCTTTTCGCTGGTTTGGCAGGACTCGGTCTATTCTGGTTAGTGGCGCGCGCGATGCTGCCTCGCGTAACCAGCCTCGGCGCGACCGCACTGTTCGCGGTGACTTATGTGCCTCTGTTCTATTCCGTGCGCGCCAAGCAGTACAGCTTTGAAATGCTCATCTGCCTGTTGATTCTCTATCTGACCTGGCAGTGTCTGTCTGCACGAAAAGGTGACGCGGATCACCCCGAGAAAGAATACGCCCCCCCACTGAATCTCAAGCCCATGCTTGGCTTAATCATTCTCTGCCCGTTAGGGTTTTGGCTCTCTCATACAGCCATGATCGCGGGCGCAGCCAGTGGTCTTGGAATTCTCATCGTATTTGTTTCGCGCCTATCGCAAGGTCGCCGCGGTGATGATGACACCAATTCCCCATCGCGCATCACCCCCTCGACCAAGATCAGCCAAAACCCGCGAACAATCGGCCTGTTACTGGTCTGGCTCGCTGCATCTCTGATCAGTTTCTTTTTTCTTTACCAACTCAGCCTTCGGCCAAGCATGTCCGGGCGCTCGGCCGATTTTCTATATGGCTTCTGGGATGAAAAATTCCTGCCCACCGACTCCATTGGGGCAGCTTTGCGCTGGCTGTTGGAAATCCACACCGGCAGGTTGTTCAGCATTCCCATCGGCGACGATAATTATGTCAGTACGCCCTGGTTTTTACTTTATCTGGTAGGCATCGTGGCGTTGCTGCGAGCCGGGGCCAAGGCGCGACTGGCTTTATTGATCCTGCTGCTGCCTCAGGCGCTTGGCCTTTTGCTGTCAGCCTTGGCGCTCTATCCATATGGCGGGGATCCGCGTGTCACCAGTTATTTCATCCCAACCCAATGCCTACTCATCGCAGCAGGGGCCATCCAACTGGCAGACTGGCTTCGATCCAAAGTCGGAGGCACACTCTTGGCTGCCTATGCGCTGGGCTTGGCGTGTTACGGCCTGTTCGCCTTGGGGTTCACCATTTATGACGATGCGATTCGTCCTGACAAACCCGCCTTTCGCGAGGTAGTTGAAGCTTTGGGCGAGGCTGCGACCAACAACCAAATTCCCATCGTCGTGCTGAACAGCAACGCCCCTCTTGTTGAAGCCAGCAAGCAGGAACAGATCGCCCAATGGTATGCCCATAGCCGACTTGGAAGCCAACCACTCTGGCTACCTGACACCAACCCAACTCATGAAGATGCGCCATCATCTACAAAAGAAACTGAAGCACCCGTCTTGTCCAATCGCTGTCTCATTCTGGTTTGGCGCATCGACCCCAGTGCGTCTCCCGAATCGCTGCGGCAGCAAACCGAACAGGCAATCACACACTGGCTGGAGCAGTACCCAGCCTGGCAATCAATCGAAATCACCCCCGGTTCGAATTCAATCAACACCGGCCAATACTTCGGGAACAAACGTGATGGTTACATCATCGCCCGCGAAATCGCGCGCCACCCATAACCCGCAACCGCCGAATCACTTAAGCGTGGTAAAGCTTGCGCCAAAGGGCCACCTCAGCCTCGTCGGGTTGGGCGTTGCGCCTGGCCATCATCGCCCGCGCGGTCTCTTCAAACTTGCTGATGTCGTATCGGTCCACGCCCGAATCGGTGTACCAGCCAAAGGGTTTGACATACTTGGGCACGAAGTGTGACAACGCCACCATCGCTCCCGTGCCGATACAACTGCCTGTAATCAGCCGACTTCCGATGGCGGTGCGTACAAAATCGCCAATCACCGGGCCACAGAACAGCCTTCCCGTGTCTTCGCTGGCCCCGGTCGAGCCCAACTGCACGCGGACATTTGTGTACGTATTCTTCAAGTTACTCACAGTCGTCCCCGCCCCGAGGTTGACCCATTGACCCACCAGAGAATCGCCCAGGAATCCGTCATGCGCTTTATTTGAGTGCCCATGAATAATCGACGCACTGAGTTCTCCACCAACTTTACACATCGGCCCCACAACCGTGTACGGGCGAATCGTCGAATGAGACTTGACCACGCTTCCACTACCGATGTAGCAAGGCCCCTGCAAGACCACCGCTGACTCAATCACCGCGCGGTCGTTGACGTAGATCTGCCCACCCGAAGTATCGACCATCACGCCCGGCAACAGGCTTGCTTCCTTACCCACCTTAAAGGGATAAGCATCGCGCACAAGAATGCCCTTGTCGCGTCCGCTCCATAAAGGAAGATCAATGAGACCGCCATCCTGAATAAATGCCTGCTCAAGTTGATCGAGAATATGCCAGGGCCTTTCGATTAAGACATTGTCGTTCAGCTTGATTTCATCAAGCGAGGCAGGCCAGGCAAAGCCGCGCGACGCAGCCGTCATCGCAGTCTGACGATCCACACGTGCTGCTAGCCATTGTCCATCAGCCTGGCGAAGTAAATGATTCATCTTAAGTTGCTGGACAGCTTTGGCCTCGACACTTCCTGTCCATCGACCATTAACAACCAGGCCGGAATTACCGCTGCCTTCTTCCGGCGGATGATTGACCGGGCATTGATACCGCGCGCGCACCACGGCTTCTAAATGCGCCGGTACTGTCAAGGCGCTGCAAGCCTGCCCGAACAGATGTTCCAGACGCAGCCGCGTTGTCGCGCAGCCGGTGCGTAACTCGAACACGCTGCGTAGATCGGTCAACGGGCCGAACAGGCCTTGCCCGTCGTCGACCACCCAAAGAAAACTTTTCCCCATGTTTGCCATGTCGGGATGTTAACAATTTGTCGGCGGGCTGTGAGCATTTCGCTATTGACACGGAAGCCAATCGCTCGTAGGTTTGCATGTTCCCTGATGGGGACATTTACATTGGGGTGTAAGGGTGTGTAGATTTCTCGGGCGTGATGAACGCTGATACATTTGAATATATACCAGACCAAAGGGGTTCAAAGTGGCCATGACCAGCCTGGACTCCGCGCTATGGCGCGAAATGACAGAATACCTGCGAGACCGACACGCTCCGATTTGTCGGCAATGGTTTGAAGACCTTGAACCAGGCAACCTGCACTCAGGCCTGCTCAAGATCAAAACCCAGACCGCGGTGCAGCAGAACTACCTGCAAAAGAAATGCGTGGAACAGTTCCAGGAGGCCGCCCAAGCCGTCACGGGCAACCTCGTGGTCGTTCGATTCGTCCACGACGATGTGGATTTCGAACCTGCTCCGGACAGAGAGCCGGTTTCCGTCCACCACAACGGCCAGATGCACGCCACCCCACAGAAAACCGCCCAGAGCAACGGCTCGGTCTCCACGGGCAAGGATTCGCTCCCACCCGAAGCGTTCAACCCCTCCATTCGTCCGCGACAGACGCTGACCATCCTCAACGAACCATTGTTCCCGGATGACCCAGCCGCCGACGAGATCGTCCTCTGCCCCGATTACGACTTCGACAATTTCGTCACAGGCCCGAGCAACCGCCTGGCCTATGCCGCCAGCGTCGCCGTCGCCAATCAGCCAGGCACGGCCTACAACCCGCTGTTCATCCATGGCGGGGTCGGTCTGGGCAAAACTCACCTGCTCCAAGCCGTCTGCCAGAGCATCATGCAGGCCAAACCTGACGCCCGCATCTGCTACCTGTCCTGCGACGGCTTCATGAACCAGTTCCTCGACTGCGTGCAGCGCGGCCTGATGAACGAGTTCCGTCATCGCTACCGCCACGTGGACATGCTGGTGATCGACGACATTCACTTCCTGGCCAAGCACGAATCCAGCCAGGAGGAATTCTTCCACACCTTCAACGCCCTTTACCAGAGCAACAAGCAGATCGTGCTTTCCAGCGATTCGCCGCCCTCGGAAATACCCGAGCTGGAAGAAAGGCTCATCAGCCGATTCCAGTGGGGTCTGGTCGCTCCGGTGGGCAAGCCTACGTACGAAACGCGCGTGGCGATCATCAAAGCCAAGGCCAAACTGCGCAACATCAACTTCAGCGACGATCTGATCAGCTACATCGCCACCAAGATCGACTCCAACGCTCGTGAACTGGAAGGGGCCATCATCTCCATCCAAGGCCACGCCTCACTTCAGGGAAGAACCATCGATTTGGCATTGGCCCAGGAAGCCCTGGGCGATCAGGCGATCGACACCCGCTCCAGCCAGACCACGCTGCAGCACATCGTCGAAGCGGTCACCCGCCATTACGACGTCAAGCTGTCGGACTTACAGAGCAAACGCAGGCATAAAAGCATCACCGAGCCGAGGCAGGTCTGTATGTGGCTGGCGCGCAAACGCACGCGATTCAGCCTGCAGGAGATCGGCGGACACTTCGGCGGGCGCGACCACACCACCGTCATGCACTCAATCAAGACTGTCGAAAACCGCCTGGCCACCGAGCCTCAGTTCACGATGCAGCTTGAGAAGCTGGAAACGGATATCGAGAAGATGCGGTAAGGCGCCGGAACAGGACTGCTATATCACCCCTCCCCAGTCTTGGGGGAGGTTGGAACGGAAAAGGGGATAAGTACATTTAATTGACGCCCGACTACCCGTTCGATACCTTATGTTCATGCCTCGCACAGTTCGATGTCAACCTGGTAGCATGGTGTTCCAGAAAGTAAAATATACTTATCCCCTTTTCTTGTCCGGGATCATTACGAAAGATTGTTAAGGCAACATATCAGGGGCTATTCTTTTGGTGAATAAATGGATCGTGGAATATTTCAACAAATATGCAAGTATATTGACATATTAGTGTTGAGCGAATATGGATGCATACTGCATTTAGCATCAATAGTAATAATAATAGTGCTTCTGTTGAGATTTATATTGCAAATATTTGTCGCATATGTGAAAGAAATGCGAAAAGGTGGCATTCCGGTTTGTGACGTCTGTGGGTATCCAGTTAAACATTGGACTACAAGTTCATGCCCAGAATGCGGCACAAACAAGAAGCAGAATTCGCTACGCAGACTGAATTCATTAAGGGTGCTGGGTGATAAATATCGTTATAGCATTGCGATAATAATATTAACGTCAATAATCATAATTGGAGCAGCGTTGCCCGCACTACGAGAAGAGAACATAAAGTATAAGTACGATTATGCATATACAGCCACCGAAGTGAATACTATTCTAAAGAGAATGCTTCCACACTGGTATTTGTGGATATATAATCGAGTAAATGCTGTAGAGTGTCATAATTTACTAGAATACAATCAACTAGATAAACTGAACCATCTAGAGTCTGTTCGTATGTATAGTTATTTAGAGGTGGAGCAAATACCTGTGCTCTATGAACTGTCAAGGACTGGGGTTAAAGTATATATATTTGACGTTTGCATTACCAGCGAAATGGCTGATCAGATAGAGTTGCAAGAAGGTAAAGGTTCAGAGAATGTAAATGTAGTGTATTCTATCGTTGACGAAAAGGATATAGAAAGAATAGGAAGCGCAATAATGACAGTACAGGAATATGTTAAGGATATTAAGAAATAAGGTGGACTTGAAAAAGAAACTGGGCGCGGAAAAGGGGATAAGGGCGCGGGTAAATCATCCTGACACCTTTTCTTCTCTGCGGTGAGGCGCCGGAACAGGACTGCTATATCACCCCTCCCCCGTCTTGGGGGAGGCTGGGAGGGGGCCAAACTACATGGCAAAGCATGGTGCACCGCAATCAAGACATTCCCTGCTGAGCCGGGCCCGGCAGTTGCGACGCGAGATGACTTTCCCCGAACGATTACTCTGGAGTCATCTGCGTGCCCGACAGGCTGGGGGAATGAAATGGCGCAGACAAGTGCCCATTGATCGATATGTCGTCGATTTCTATTGCCCGGCTGCTTCACTGGTCGTGGAAGTGGATGGGATGAGTCATGCGGGACAAGCCGAAGCGGATGCTGCGCGCACCTTTGACCTTCAGGCGCAGGGGCTTCGTGTTCTGCGGGTGACTAATGATGATGTGATCGCAGATGTGGATGGGGTCGTTGAATACATCATTCGAGAAGTGAGAGAATCCCTCCCCTAGCCCCTCCCTTCATTCAAGGGAGGGGGATGAAACGACGCGCGATGATCAGGGAGCGCGATGTGTGAGTGGTGCGTTTTTTGCCTACACAATCTTGAAATATCACCCCCCCCGTATGCGGGGAAGCTTGGCGGGGCGCCGAACCACATGGCAAAACATGGTGCCCCGCAATCAAGACATTCCCTGCTGTGCCAGCGCTACGCAGATTTCAGAAGCGATCTAAAACTCAAACAGCCGACCTTCACTGAACTTGATGATCAGCGGAGCGAAGACGATCAGCAGCACCGCGATGAGAATCAACATCGAAGGCAACTGAATCTTCAGCGACGCCGAGGCCGAGAGTTTCTCTGCTCGGACACTGCGATGCATGCGGATGATCTGAGCCTGAGTGCTGAGAATCGCGCTGAGTGGCGTGCCCAGTGATTCCGACTGGTTGATGGCACTGACCACCGAACGCAGCGACTCAAGGGGAATGCGGTCGGCCATGTTCCGCAAAGCTGTCGAACGCATCGTGCCAAACTCGATCTCGCTTTGCACCAAGGCCAGTTCCTGATTCAGATCGTCCTCCGGTTCGTCGCGAATGATCGTGTCGATGGCTTCACCAAACGTGCCCCCCGCGCCCATCATCAGCGCGATCAGATCCAGCGTGTAAGGCAACTTCTTGCTGATCCGCCTGACCCGGGCGTCGGCCTGGCCTCGCAAGGTCATCATCGGAATCCAGAAGCCGATTAAAAACGTCAGCAGGAACGTGGCCGGCTCAGGGAAGCCGAAGAACATCAACGTGACGATGCCACTCATCATGGCAAACGCACCACCCGCCATCATGCAGATGGCAATGTATTCATCGACGGTGTAGCCGCTGGGATTGCCCGAAGCGTTCAGATCGCGGCGGATGCGGTTACGCACATACGTGAAGCCGAACTGCTTGGCCAACTGCAGGAACATGCTGGTAATCGGGCGAAGCAAAGGCTGCTCGAAAATCGTCTGCCTGCCGCCGACACCCATGGCCATGGCGATGCGGCGGGAAATCGGAGGCTCGGCCGGGGCCGGGTAACGAAAGATCGACCAGACCAACATAAACACCGACGCGCCACCCAGCAGGGCAACGACCAGGTCAAGCAGGTAGATGTTGGGAGCCAGTTCAATCATTTACATATCCACCGACATAATGCGTCGAATCCACCAGAAGCCGACCGCAATGAGCGCGACCATCGCCAATAACGCCAGCCTGCCTCCGGGCGTGGTAAACAACATCATGGTGTCCGCAGGGAGGATGACCAGAAGAATCAGCAGAATCACGATCGGCATAATCGCCATCATGCGCGCCTGGGCCCGGCCTTGGGCGGTGATCGCATCCAGCTTGCCTTCGAGTCTTTGAATCTCGCGGACGCTTTCCGCAATACGATCCAGACTTTCGCCCGTGTCGCCACCACGTACGCGGTGCATTTCGATGGCTGTAAACACCAGCCGATAGCTCTGCAATCCTATGCGATTCGCAGCGTTGCGCATGGCCTGGTTCAAGTCCAGCCCGAGGTGATACTCACGCAACAACTGAGCAAACTCCTGCTTGATCGGCCCGGACAGGTTGTCCACCAGCACCTGCATGGACTGCACCAGCGTCAGACCAGCCCTGACCCCCGAAGCCAGCGTGGTGATGCCATCCACCAGTTGCTGATCCAGCTTGCGACGACGGGACTGTTCCATGTGCCTCAAAATCATCCAGGGCAGGAGCATCGCCACCGCACTCCCGAGGAAGAAGAAGATGATGCTTTCTGCGAAAACGCCCAGCAAGATGCCTGGTACGAGAACGACAGCGATGCAAATTCCCATCGCCACGTTGGGGTTGATCTTCAATAGCAGGTGGTGATTCAGCATGCGGTCGAGGCGGTCGCGATACTGCTTGAGATAAGCGATCACCATCGGGCCTGCGGATATCGTCAATAGAAAAACCGCCGTGCCCAATAGCAACGTGCTGCCGATGTTCCAGATGACGGGGTTGTCGTTCATAGCTACCTAGAGGAACACATCGACATCGATGAATTCCTTTTCGATCAAGGCTTCGGTAAATGTCGGGATGTAACCGGTATGCCTGAGTCCTTCCTGAGTTTCATTGCGCAGACTGAAGATATCTTCGATCATGATTTCGCCGGTTTCGCGATCCATCTGCAAGACTTCGGAAATTGCCGTGACCCGGCGTTGGCCTGACGAGAATCGTGATATCTGCACCACGATGTCCACTGCGGCGACAATCTGCTCACGGATCGCACGGATGGGCATTTCCACAGCCATGAGCACCAGCGTCTCGAGACGCTTCATCGCATCAATCGGCGAGTTGGCGTGCAATGTCGAGAGCGAACCGTCGTGGCCTGTGTTCATCGCCTGCAACATGTCCAGCGCTTCGGGCCCGCGCACTTCGCCGATGATCACGCGGTCAGGCCTCATCCGCAGCGAGTTCTTCACCAGATCGCGTGTCGTGTAAGCCCCGCGGCCTTCGACGTTCGCTGGTCTGCCCTCGAGCCCAACCACGTGGGGCTGAGGCAGCTTCAACTCAGCCGACTCTTCAATGGTGATGATGCGTTCGTTGGGTCGGCAGTATGCGGACAAGGTGTTGAGCAGCGTCGTTTTACCCGAGCCGGTGCCGCCGGAGATGATGATATTCGCCCTGCCGATGACGCACCCCTGCAGGAATGCCGCAGCCCGGGCGCTCAAGCTGCCACGCTCGATCAGATCGTCAACGGTAAAAGGAATCCACCCGAACTTACGAATCGTCAGACATGGGCCAACCAGACTGAGCGGAGAAATGATTGCATTCACGCGGCTGCCATCGGCCAGTCGCGCATCGACCAGCGGGTTACTGGTGTCCACACGCCGACCAATCGGGGCCAGGATACGTTCAATCACGGAAAGCAACACTTCATCGCTGAAGAAGCTGCGGGTGGTGGCCTGAATCACACCATTGCGTTCAACATAAATGTGGTCTTTGCCCACGACCATGATTTCACTGACGTTGGCCATCTCCAACAGGTCCTGCAGCGGTCCCAGACCGAACATGATGTCCTCGATGTCCTTGGCCACGGTCTGGCGGACGATGTACTTGAGCAATGCCACGCTCATGGTCGGCGCGACCTGCTCGAAGATGTCATCAAAAGAATCTTCCGCGACGGTCAGGTCTTCGCTGACGCTGGTCGCATCGAAAATCAAAGGCATCATGTCCACAATGCTGGTCACCAGCTCGCGTATCTGCGTTTCCTTCTGCTGATCGAGCAGTTGTTCGTCGGCAGACTTGTATTCGGTTTGCACGCGACCCTGGCATTGCCTGACAACCTCGGCCATGGCCAGACGATGAATATGCGTGGACACCGTGTGCAGCAGCAGCGCCTTGTCCATGCGGTCGATGGCCTGGCTGGCGATCTCCTGCATGTGATGCAGAATCTGGTTGACGTAAGTGCGGTCGCTCTTGTCAATATTGCCCGTGATGCGCAGGTTCATGCGCTCGAGCAGTTGGGCATGTACCTTCTGTTCGAAGGCCATCAACTTCTTCTGCAGTTCCTGCTTGCTGCGGTCTTCCCCACCTTTGCGGGCAGGTGAGATGGGGACAATGGAAAACTGAGCGACCTGGACTTCATCGCCGAAGTCAACACGGGCCGGCTTGCCACTCATCACCTCACGGTTGGTCACCAGCGTGCTGGACTTACCCAGGTTCTCGACAAAAAGCTGGTTGCCCTTACGCACGATCTTGCAGTGCTTACGCGAGATGAACGGGCCCTTGAGCACGATGTCACATTCATCGTCCCGGCCGATGACAATCGGGTCGGCCTCGACGTTGGCTGAGTGCCTTTGATTCGTGCTGTGGTCGTAAATCCAGAATTCCATGGGTTTCTCAACTGGCCGGGGTGGATTGCGAGGCGTTAACCTTTGATCTGCATGGCTTCGAAGCGCTTGGCGGCCTTTTCCGTAATCGCTGAGTCCGGGCTGCGGCGGTTTTCCGTTCTGGTTTGTGTCGGCTTGACGCGACTAATAAGAAATCCGTCCTGGTCTTCGACATAACGCTTGAGATCATTCATCGCGCTGACATCCTTCAACGGAATGTCCACCGAAATTCGGCTGTAGTTCACACTGCGCGATTCCGCCTCCGTCACGCCACGCGAGTCCACTTCCTTCACTTGAATGCGCTCCAGCACCAGCACGGAACTCGTGCCCCCCTCGCGGTTGCCATCTCTATCCACGTTGGGCAGAAAGGCTGACACATTGACATAATCCTCACCAGGTTCCAGATTCATAACACTCGTAGATTTCACATCCAGCGCGATCCGGCCAAAACCCTCCGCAGGCTGAGGTCTTTGGGAATTATCACCCGTATAAATGCCCTTCGTCATGTAGAGTTCATTGACCTTCACATCGCGCATCAGTTTCTTCGGTAGATGACGCGATAGCTCATCTTCAAATATGACGCTGATTTCCTTCAGGTTTTCCCTCAAATCCTTGGGCACTTTCACCTCTTTCAGATCATCTCGTTCTAACTCCTGCCCCTTCTGTTTTGAGTTAGCAACGATATACATCGTGTCCATCTCTTTTTCGGTTTCTGCCCGGAGCATCGAGGCGTAAACCTGAATCGCGACCATGGCGATCACAGCCAGTACGAGAGAAAGAATCACCAGCATCGTGCTGCTGGGGCCTTGCGTCATGCCGGGTGGGGTGGATTGCGACATGTCAGGTCTCCATGAGTTGAATTCTGCGTCACGTTGTACGCGGAATGGGCCTTTCCATCAACGGCCATTCGTTTTCAGCGAGGCTGGTGGTAGCGTAACTGCACCTGCACTTCGCCCTGTTTTTCCATTGCATTCACGATCAACTTCTGTCCGGTCAGGACAGTCTGGCCTGTGCCCGAGGGAATATAAACCCATTGTCTTGATCGACCGCCCGGCCCGGGCTGCACCAACGAGCGATAACCTTTGCCAGCAATCTGGGCAGCCAGTTCATCCAGCCAGGGCTGCGACTGCTCCGAGGGCAGACTCACCATCACCACATGCACCTGTTCATCGGCATATTGGCGGATGAAGTTCGTCTCGATCCGCGCTGGTGCCACAACCCGCAAGTCCAGGGGCATTCGATTCGTCGGCTGATCTTCCGCAACTTTCACGTACGCTGCCGGGTCTTTGAGTATTTGCTCCAGATTCCCTGCTGGCAGACTGCCTGCCTTGGGCTCTGGCTGCGGCTGCGTGTAGGTCTGTTCGCTGGGGCGGTCGGGTATGGTCGTTCGCTCGTTGAAAGTGGACCATGCACGCCAACCGGCAAAGCTCAGGCCGACCATTGTCAAAGGCACGAGCACGATGAGCATCCAGCGATCACGTCGCTTGTTTCGCACGGAAGCTTCGGGTTGTGGCGTCGGTGAAGTCAAACTTAAGGATTCACTTCCGGTCCATCGTAGCCGGGCCGACCCCGGTACATGTTGCGAAGCAGGTCTGCCAGTGGGTTGGTATTGGCGGAAATCGCGCGCAGGTCCAGGTCGTAGTCAGGCCAGAACTCATCTGTCAGACGAGGCATCAGCCAGGTGGTGTCGCCGTCGGCATGGCGCCATTCCCCGCCGACCAGTCGCCAATTGTGGGCAAATTTCCAGTCTTTTTCGATCCGCCAATGGGTGCTGCGCAGGGGAACATCAAAACGCGAGAGGATGCCACGCGGGTCGTGGTGGTACCGCGTGCGGACGTCGACCCGTCTGCCCTCATCAAAGCCCGGCGCACCAATCAATGTACGCACCAGGTCTCCAGCCAGGCTGCTGAAGTCGCGGTCGGATCGGCCAGCCAGTTCAAACATGGCCTCACGATTGAACCCGCCCCGCATGTTCAAACTCATCGACTCCGGCTTGTCGTCCAGTATCGCCTTGCGCAGTTGGGCGTGATTCACGATCGCGTTGCGTGTCGGCCCCTGCCCGTTGTCCACCTCGCGCCACGCTTCATAGCGATCAACCACCACCGTCCTTTGCATGCGGATCATCGACACGCCGAAGTAGAAGATCAACAGCATCACCACGACCAACACAGGCACGACCAGCAGAAACTCGAACATCACCGTGCCGCGATGTCGCGCGCGGGAAGCATCATTCCGGTACAGGTTGTGGCTTTTCCTGAGCATCAGAGTCAACCTTTAGTGTTTGAGCATGGTCTCGGCCATGGGCTGGGCGTTTTCCAGGTAACGCAGGATGTCGTCGTAGATGTTGCTGGCCAGAGGCGTCCGTGAAAGCTGGCTGTAGCCGAAGCTCATCACATCCAGCCAATTGTCATAATCTTCGACGGGCTTGAGTTGGGCATGCCACATCTGCGTCCACAAGTCCCACGAGTGATTGTTGAACACATGGGCCTCGGTGATGGCAGTGATCGAACCCATACGACCTTCCTCGTTTGAGTCAGGCTTATTGCCTGAGAAGCGGTCTGCCCAGATTGCAGCGGTGTCATCAAGACGGGCGATGCCCAGGTAAGTCAGGAACTCGCGTCGGGCATTGCCTGACCGCGTCACCACAGCATGGTCGATATCGGTCGGCGAAGGGGCATCCGCGCTGGAGGGGTTGAAGCCTTCATACGGATTGTCGTATTCGGTGATTTCACCAACATTCACGCCAAGGAACACGAAGTCGTCAATGCGGTACACCCGCTGGGGGATGGGAATCTGTTCGCCGTCAGGCCCGGTGGCATAGGTGGGGGTAATGCCAATCTGCCGGTCGTAGAAGACTTCATATTGCCATTCATCGCGCCAGATGTGGTTGGCGATCTTGGTGACGGTGGGCAAATCCTCCCAGCCGCGCGGATCAAGCCAGCCGTTCTGGATGCGCATGAACGGGTTCTCACCCCCACTGCGGGTGGTGAACGCCCAGGTGCCGGGGGACATGAAATTCGGATGGGTCGAGGGATATTGACTCTTGATTTCCGACCCGACATAAGCTGTCTCGACGATGCGGCTGCGGGTCCCCGGGTCGTCAGCAATGTCCCCGGCTTCATCGAGATCAATGATCCATTCCGGATCACGCACGTTGTGTCGTCCCACACCGTTAGGCCAGATCAGGCGAAGTTTGTTGTCGGCCAGTCGTCGCACGTATTGGGCAAAGCGGCTGTGGTCGAGGTGGTGCTCTTCAAAGTTGCCCACCATGTCGCGCAGGCGTTCGTACTCGCCATATGTTCGATAATGCGTGTGAGGTTCGCGACTGGTGGTGACGAACGTGCCTCGGCTGCCGCCGTTGCCTACGCCGCGCCCGATGGGGATGCTGCCGTGCCCGCCCCCTGTGACGGGGCTGGTGTCGCCGGGTTCCCAATAGCCGTGGCGTCCACCACCATAGCGATGGCGCCAGCCAAAGAGCACATCCCAAGGCCCGCGGTTGTAGATCGGGTCGTCCACATCGCGCGGCAGCAGGCCGTTCTTCACAGGCCTTTCAAAATCATCAAACTCGCCTCGCACCCAGGGCACATCCGGCACGGTGGGCAGCAGCATCGCGTCGCCACGCCCGCCATCCCGGTTGGCCAACACGGTCTGCCCGCCGCGCATGGCGCTGAGTTGGGCCAACTCGCCAAGATTGGTCATGGTGGACTGGCTGTATTGATCCATCGCGTAGAGCGCGATCCAGAAGTCGCCGTTCTCGTTGTAATGTGTCAGGCGGTTGACATCGTTCGCCTGGAAGTAGTCGTGCATCGGTTCAAGGATGTCGATCTCGGCCTGCAACTCGTCACGAAACTTCTCAAGATTCTCACGCAGCCACTGGCTGGGCACCCCCCGCCCCAACTGCCCGACAATGGCATCGTGCAGCGCCCGCTGATCTTCCAGCGTGAACTGCACGGACTGAGGCATGGCATCAAGCACCGGGATATAAGCGAGAATCCGCGACATGGACACGTTGTTGAGCGCGACTGTATTAAACTGCCGCGCGACCCACACGGCCCCGGCCTCGGCAGTGGCGTCAGCCGCGTGCTGCACCATGATCCGACGGTTGGCCATCGCGCCCACGTTGATGACAAAGCTCAGAAGCCCAGCCATGACGAACAGGCCGAACAACGTGATGATGATGACCGTGCCCCGGCAGCGGACAGCAACGCTGCGGTTCCTTCGCGCATGACTTGGCGAGATGGCGGGGGTTGAGTGATACATCATTCTTCTTCCTCAGAAGCCACGAGTTTGTCCAGCTCTGCCTTGAGTTTCAAAGCTTCATCCGTGCGCTTGTATCGGATCGCACCGATCACAGCCGCCTGAGCAGCTTTGTACTGCGTATCTTTCATGTGGCTGCGCGCTGCGGACATGCGCTCGGAGTAGTAGGCGTGCTTCAGGCGTTCATTCACTTCAGTCGTGTCGTGGATGGACTTGGCCCTCGAATAGGCATCGATGGCCCGGCGGAAGCTGCGCTCCTGCATGGCAGCGTTCAAGGCCGCGTCGCCTTCATCCATCGCTTCGTTGTATTGCAACCAACTCTCTACTTCGGTCAGGCCTCGCATGGCTTCGGAGTTACCTCGATCCAATCGCAATACTTGCTGGAATTCACGCTGGGCGCCTTTCAGGTCTTTCTCTTCCAGCGCGGCTCTTGCTTCTTTCAAAGCGATGCCGATGCGTGCCTGTTGAATCACTTCACGCATGTCCTGCGATCGCTCGATCCTGTTGGCCGCGTCTGCTGCTTCGATGGCCCCCTCAAAGTCGCCTCGATCCAGCCGGGCCCGCGCCAACTTGGCGTGTTCCTCACGTTCAACCTTGACCCCCATCTCTTCCAGTTTCTTCTTCGCTAATTCATGGCCCAGGCGATCAGCTTCCTTGAAGTAGGACTCCGCTTCGTTCAAATTGCTGCGTTCAACCTGCAAACCACGCTGATACGCTTCTTCCGCCTTGAGAATGGTGATGCGATTCTCAAAATCAGGAATCTTCGACTCCGTACCCACCAGCGGAGCCAGATTCTTTAACTCTGTGTAAGCGCGAATAGCTCGGGCAAAATCATCCCCGCGCTCGGCCCGTTGGGCGGTGCTCAGCGCATCTTCATAAGCGTTACGGTTCTCAATCTCCTGCTTGCGAGAGCGGAAGGCTTCGCCGCCCCGGATGCCAGCGCCTTCGGCTTTTTCCATCAGGTCCAACGCAGCATCACGTCCCTCGCGGGTGTTGCGCGCCATCGCAGTATCTATCTGTTGCAGCAGATTCTCCATCCGTCGATCACTGCGACGCTGATACAGTTTTTGCTCCAGTCTGTTGAGTTCTTCGAAAAAAGATGCCGGCTGAGTTTTCGCCTTGTCTTTTCTTAAATCCTCAATCTTTTCATATGCCTTACTATAGATATCATCCGTAAGAGAAGTCTTATTGACCATCTGCTGAATATCAACAAGGATTTTTTCGCCCGCATCTAAGCCAGATACGTCATGTTTCCACTGAGTTATTCTCTCCCGAATTCCACTTTTATCTCCTATGTTTTCCTCGCTTAAATGTTTTGCAAAAGCATCGTCAGCTTCTTCCAGTCGCTTGGTTGCCACCTCGTAATTCCCTGCCTGCATCTCGATTAGTGCAGCACACAATACCGCATGGGCATATGACAACCTTCCTATTTTCTCAGATGAAGGCCAGCGTTCCGCTAATTCTGAAAACTCAAAATAAAGATTGTAAAAATCACCCTTTTTCCATGTATCTCGTTGCGCAACAAAAGATTCCTGAGCTGATAAATACTTGCGTTCAGCTTCTTGATAAACCTTCCGTGCGTCATCGCTTTGGCCTGTCTGCTGCAACCAGAGAATGCCTCCCGCAGCCAACAGCACAAACAGCAGACTCGCAGCCAGCACCCATTGCAGCTTGCCCCGCCTGGGCACCTTGGCAGTGACTTCGGTATTGCCCACCGGCTGTGCCTGAGCGGCTGCCAAAGCCTGGCTGCCCAGCGCCGGCTCACCGGTCAGGTGGCGCTTGATGGCCGCAATGACATCCTGCGCGCTGCCCACGCGCTGGTCAGCATCTTTCTCCATCATGCGCGCGACCAACTCAGCCAACGACTCATCCACCTGCGGGTTCACATCCGACAACTTCGGAGGCGCGACGCGCTGATTGGTGTGCCATTTCATCCAGCGTAAAGCCTGATTGCGCTGGTCGCGCAGAATTACCTTGAACGCTTCATCGAAACCCGACTTCCCAGCCAGCAGTTCGTAAGAAATCATGCCCAAGGCATAAATATCCGCGCGGGGATCGACCGACTCGCCACGGAACACCTCGGGAGCCATGTAACGCACGGTGCCCAGATCGATCGCTTCCTGCTCGCTGACCATGGTGGCCAGGCCGAAGTCACAGACTTTGAGCCCGCCGGTCTTGGGCATCAGGATATTGCTGGGTTTAAGGTCGCGGTGAACGACGCCCTGGCTGTGGATCGAGTCGAGCGCCGCAGCCGTGGCAGCAACGATGCCCAATGCCTGGCGTGTTTCCATCGGCCTGGGGTCATGGGCGATGACCTGCTCCAAAGATGGGCCGTCCACATATTCCATGATGATGAACAGGCCACGCTGGTCATCAACGACTTCCAGCACATTGACCAGGTGCTTCTGCCCGGAGGCGACGCGTTTCTGCAACCGGGCCTCGGTGCGGAAGCGGTCGCGCGATTCATCATCCGCGTTGACCACTTCAGGCTGAAAGTGCTTGATCGCGACGAACTTGTCCAGCAGCCGGTCGTAGCCCTTCCAGACCACGCCGTGCCCGCCGGCACCGATCTGCTCGACAATTTCGAACTTGTCGATCTTTGCACCAGGTCCAATGTTCATTTCACTCATGGCTGTCTTTCACTGTCTGTGTTCGTTGCGTGTTGGGTTCGTCCCGCATTACGGATTGCGGATCAGCGGGGGTTCTTCGGGCATGGCGGTGATGATGCCTTCATTGGTCAGCGTATACGCCGCCTTGATGGTTGTGTAGCGCCCGTTGCCTTCAGAATTCGAAAGATTGCCCTCGCTGAAGAACGCACCAATCCAGGGCATGGACAAGTAAAACTTGTGCGTCACTTCCACCGTCACCGGCTCCTTGGGCCCAAACTCATGCGACCCGTCAATACGCTCGTATTCCACTTCCGTCGATAAAGGCAGGTCGATCGTGTAAAGCGTGACATCCGTATGCGCCAGGGCATAACGGAAGCGGTGAGGCATCAAGGTGTCCGTCCAGCGCGGTCGATCGCGCCCGTAGGCCTGATACATCGAGGCGATGCCCTCGGCCATGTCCTGTGAAGCATCGCCGGAATCGAAGATGCGCCCGCTGACGGGGGCCACCGCAATGGCCGCAGCTTCTCGAATCCTGCGGAACTTGAGGGAGAACGAGTCGATACTGATGACATTCTGCCTGTCACCGCCGTCGAAGGTGTAGTCGGTGGGGATCTGCGTGATGGCGGTACGTGTCGCGGCGAAGGCGGCATAGTTGACCATGATGTTGCCGGTCATCAGGAACGTCGCCTGGGCCAGCATGAGGCAGAAGTAAAGCAGGATGGGCATGATCAGCACCATCTGGACCATGATCGTGCCTTCATTGGCAACCAGCGGATTCACCAGGCGTCGTTTGGCCTGCGCCCGGCTGAAACGCCAGGCGGCCTGCAAGGCAAAGCCGAGACCGGCAATGGACAGGACAATGACAATCAACAGCGTGATGGACAGCTTGTTGGACAGCGCCAGCCAAAGCCAGTGCGGCGATTCGGTCATGCCAAGGATGAGCTGATTTGCCAACATGTGAGGTAACTCCTCGGGGCCGAGGTCAACCAGGTGTGACCAGTCAAACTCAAACCTTCACAAACTGGCTCCACGGGAATTGTACCCGCAGCAGCATTTCGCAACCTGCCAGCAGGCAACCGATGCCAGCCGGGACGGCAAAGGGCAGTTTCGGGCTGTTGCCAGAAACCAATACTTCGTCGTCAGGCTTGACGGTACGCGTAGCCAGCAGCGTGAGGCGCATGGTGGTCTGCCTCCACAGGCTCGACCGGGCGACCATGATCAAGGCCATGACCAAAGCCGCAGCGAAGGCGTAAAAGCTGGCCATGAGCATGAACTGCCAACCGGTCGCCAGGGCACCGGCTGCGCCCATCAGTTTCGCATCGCCAGCGCCGATCATGTGACAGGCGGCCAGCAAGGCAAACGGCACGAGCCCGGCTACGAGCCCGACAGCCGACGCCCCCATCTCTTCGCCAGCTCCCGAAAGCCCGTTGATCGCCAAGCCCCAGGCCGCCCAACCTATCAAACCAACGAGCATGGTCGGATAGGTCAGGCGATTGGGAATCAGGCCCGTGCGAACGTCCGTCCACATGGCCACAGCGACCAGTCCCGTCAGCAGCAGCATCGCGACGACATCGGCTGCAGTGGGATCGCCAAACTCAATCACAGGCCGCCGCCGTTATCCAGGCTGGTATCGTCCTGCACATTGCTCCATTCATCCTGAAGCCAGGGCACCATGTACTGCGAAACGAGGAAGATCAGGATGCCTAGCAGTGGCAGGATCAGGGCTGCCAAGAGCAGCAGCTTCTCCAGACCTTCCGCTCCCTGCTCTGACTTGTGCAGTCGCATCAATGTATTTTTCAGGCTGTTCAACATGTCATTGACCTCTCGTGGGCCGAGTCTTGAAGAAAGTCGATGGCAAAGGCCCATGTCGCCATCACTTGTCGGGGATTACATGAACGGCAAACTGTTCACAAACGTGATCATGCGGTAATGCTCGCGCAGAATATTCAACAGAAAGATCATGATGAAATAGCTGGGCAAACCAATACCCGCCAGCAGCAGCGCCCACTCCAACGTGGTCGCGCCCTGCTCACTGCCCATCAGTCTGCGCAGCCGACGGTGGGCTCGCAGACGCATCACCTTGGCCGCTCTTATGAAGTGACTGGCAAGGTGGGTGGGTTGGCCAGATAACAGGGTCATGAAATCTTTCTCCACAATCAGGTTGCCGCTGGGTCTTCTGAGGGTTCAAAAATTTCGCGAGATAAATCCGTCACCATCTCACGGATGTCAGGCTGGAGAATCTCGGCCATCTGGGAAATCGCACCCGTCCATTTCAACTCCATCGGCCTTTCACTGCCGGGTGGCGCCGGAGCCAGTCGGAAAATGTCGCGCAGGTCGTAATTGCCACGATCGTCGAGTCCGAGAATCTCCGTGATCTGCGTGACCACACGGTAACCGCCGACGCTACGATTCATCTGCACAATCAGGTGCAACGCTGACGCCGCCTGCGAGCGCAAGGCATGCAACGGCAGTTCCACTTCGCTCATCAATGCCAGCGTTTCCAAACGGTTCATCGCATCGCGCGGGGTTTCGGCGTGAAGCGTGCCCATCGACCCGCCGTGACCTGACGTCATCGCCTGGATCATGTCCAGCGCCTCACCGCCACGCACTTCGCCGATGATGATCCGGTCAGGCCTAAGCCGCAGACTGGAGCGGAACAGTTCACGAATACCCACGGCCCCGCGGCCATACCGGTCGGCAGGTTTCGACTCCAGCGAGATGACGTGATCCTGCTGCAACTGAAGCTCAGCCGAGTCTTCAATCACCACAATCCGCTGCCCCTTGGGGATATAGCTTGATAGCGCATTAAGCAGCGACGTTTTGCCTGAACTGGTGCCGCCAACCACCATCATGTTCTGCTCGCCATTGACCGCGATGCGCAGGTATTCGGCAGCCTGATCGGTCAAGGTGCCCAGATGAATGAGCCAATCGACATCCAGCACATTCTTGTTGTACTTGCGAATGGTCATGACCGTGCCGAAACGGGCACACGGCTCCTTGGCCACGTGCACACGCGAGCCGTTGGGCAGCCGGCCGTCAACCAAAGCCGCTTCATCGCTGATGCTTTTGCCTGTGTATTGAAGAATGTTGTTGACCGCGGCTTCGTAGGTTTCCTGATCGACAAAAACTTCAGGCACGCGGATCAACTGCCCATCTTTCTCGATGAAAATCTCGTTGGCGTGGTTGACCATCACTTCACTGACAGCCGGGTCATCCAGGTAGGCTTTGATCGGCTTGAGATAATGCTCGACCGTGGCTTCAAAGATGGATTTGTGCTGCTCAATGCTCGTTTGCGTCATGAAATCTCACCTGTGCAGGGATGATGAAAAAATTCGCTTCATCCTGCATTCTATCGGCCTGTCAGGGGAATCAACTTACGGATTGCTCGCTCGTTGCAATCGCTTGACCCATAAGTGCCCGGCCTGCGCAGTCCAGGTCACCTGCAATTTGTCGCCAGATTCCAGTTTCTGAGCCAGTCGCATGGCCCGCTGCAAATGTTGGGGCAATTGCGCATCATCGCCGCCCGGCTTGGGCAGCAGATAGACCGCTGGGCGGTTGGTGTCGAGGTTTACATGCAAGCCCATGTATTCAACGCCATCGATTTTCACTTCTTCGAGTCGCAGGAATCGAGCAATATCCTGCCCTTGACCACGATTGGCTGCGTTGCCAGCATCTCCCGAGGCCATTTTCCTGCCCAGAGCGTCAAGTTGGCGTTCCAGTTGATTCAGCCGCTGGCGAAGCTTCTGATTTTCCTCATGGACATCGCGGTTGCGCTCTTCCAGCATGGCGATGTAGGCCTTGACCTTGGCAGGTAAATCCTCCTGCTCAGTTTCAGGCAGGATCGGCTGGGGTTCATCGGGTTGATCGACCACCGGCTCAATGTGAGTCAATAGCAGCCTGCCGTCGTATTCCCATTCCGTTCTGACTCGGTCACCCACCTCAACGTCAGCCAACTGTTCGACCAACGCGCGGTCGGGCACGAACTGGCCTTGGGCATCTTCGACATCGGGCACGACCAGCCAGACCTTGCCTGCGTCCGACGTAGCCAGTTGCACACGTGTGTCCGTGGCGACCACCACTTCGCCGACCAGCATGCCAGACTGAGGCAGCTCAACCTGTTGCCCCTTGGTCAGGGTATGCACCTGCAATGGGCCATGCACTTTGACGATGCCCTCGCGCACGGACACAGCCAGGTGTGGCTTGGCCTGTCGTGCGTAGATATCTCTCAGTTTCGGCTCGACCACCGACACTTCAAATTCCGTGCCCACCACTTCGACATCGCCCATCGCCGACTGCACGGTGAATTGGCCGATGCCTTTCTCCACCTTGCAGAGCACGGAGCCTTCCACCAGTTCGATGGCCTCGGCCTTGCGATTGCCTGTCAGCACGACTTCCGTGCCCGGCCTCAGGTCAACCTGGCTGTAACCACCGAGCACCAGTCGGGCTTCGCCCTCGGCTGTGCGCACGCGGTCACCCCGCGCCAATGCCCTGCCTGTCGGGTTGGCGACATAATCGCCAGTCAGCTTCGGCTGCGGATATTTGTCCCCGGCCAGCAGTTCCGCAATCGGATCGCTTGGTTCCTGCATGTTCTGCAACACGCTGGCCAGGCCGAAGCCGATGAGCATCAGCGCGATCCCCGCTGCCGCAGCAGCAGGCCAACCGGCCCACCATCGCCGACTTGGCCGACGGATCACGTCCATGTCTGCCGAGTCATCGACCGAAGCGGGAGTCGCCTGAGCCGATGGGCGGATGCGCACGTTTTCCATGGCCTGAATCGTGCCAGCCGAGGAATCGCCCGACGCATCAGCCAACTTACTCACCCGCTGCATGATGCGACCGGTCAGGTCAGGCAAAGCGCGACCTTCTACCTCCTCCTCAAGCAGGCTATCGATCAGTCGGTCTTTGAATTCTGCATCGTTCACGGCTAATTCCCTGGAGTCCACGGACTCCTGCATCTACTGCGAATGCTCACCCGCATGGGCTTGCATGCAGTCGGCCAGTCCCTGCCTGATCCGCCGAAGCAGGCTTTTCACGCCATCCGGCGTCAGGCCCAGCACTCGGCCCATATCCACACGCGGGCGATTGAGCCGATACCGCATGTCGAGCACTTGTCTGTCGCGATCTGTCAGTTTCTTCATGCATTCCCGAAGGGCATCCAGCATGTCATCAGACTCAACCAGTTCCACGGTCGCGGCCCAGTAGGCCTCGGCCCCTTCCATCGCATCGGAGTCGAAGGCCACTTTACTGCGCGACTTGGTGCGCCAGTGCATCTTCAACTTGTTGCGGGCAATGCCTCGCAACCACCCCGCCACCCGTTTAGGCTCATCCAGCGGGGGCCGATCCTTGGCCGCATAAGCTGCCAGAAACGTCTCCTGCACAAGCTCTTCGGTCACATCCCAGCGATCCAGGCCGAGATACCGCAGGTAGCGGAACACCTCATGCTGGTGCCGGGCCACGATCTGTTCGAGCTCTGCAGGTTCCATTGCCGACAAATCTACGGCTCCGCATTTGAGTTGCCTGTCACATCGCTGGGGGTGCAGCCGAGGTGCATTTTTTCACGAAAACAGGCTTGCCGGTGAAAATCTTACCGATTTTACCGATTGAGGCGGGTGCGAGAGTGGCGAAAACGATTCCTGGCACCGTTTTTGAAGGTAGCTGCGCACAGGCTTGCCCGTCGTCGCATCAACCTCGGCCAGCATGTTCCAACCCGCCCAGATAAACCGCAGCGAGGTTACGGGAGTCGCGCTCCAACCCCCCGCGCCGCCATTCAATGAATCATTCCAGCGGTAAACCTTCTTCGTGACCCGCCTGCCTTGCGGGTCGTAGTCATAGACCAGCTTGGCCCAGAGATGCGTGGGCACATCGTCGGTGTCCAGCGTGGTTTTCGTCGCCACCTGCGTGAGTCTGCCGCGGACATCGAAGGTGTACTGATAGATGCCGTCGTCGGTGAGATTGCCTCTGCCGTCGTAGGTTAAGGCCTGGTTATCGTCGGCAATGATGCGCCAATAACTGTGCGTTAAATCGGTCTCGCTGCCGTCGGGTTTGACGACGCGCGCATCGATGGTGATGTGCACCGCCTGCGGACCTGTGGTGTTCGCGACGTTGATCGCGGCGTAGTAACGCGGGCCGTCGCGTTGAGCCATGATGCGGCTGTGCGTCTGCCCGTTGGCGGATTGAACTTCGATGTAAACCTGTTCGCCGGGCTTGGCAAAGCCGGAGATGTGGACGATGCCGGGCGTGTCCGTCGGCAGCGGTTGCTCGGCTGGTTACTGCACTATGATGAGCGGAAAGCTGCGAGATTCACGAAGAAAACGGGCAGTGCCCGACATTTTGGACCGCCTCCCGGTATGGACCAGCGCACTCTTCAAATGCTATCTAAGGTAGAAATAAAAATTACCTTCATAATTTTCCAAGACATTCTGATATGAATCGAACGTCAGTTCGGTTTGAAGACGTTTTCTAGCCGCAACGCCGTAATCGAATTCACTCGCAAGTAATTCTTGGTAAAGGCGCTTGTATCGTGGCATATCATCTTTGAACGCTGGTATCTCTAGTTCAGCATTGGTCCTGACAAATATCCAACTATGTAGGAAGCGTGTTTCATCCACAATACGCTCGACAGTATATATAGAGACATCGGGATGCTGTGACTCAATCTCTGCCAGAACCGCATCTTCAGCAGCTCTAATAGCGATACTTTCGGGTGTATCCGGCACTACCGGGGGCCGGTCGGCAGATGTTAATAGCAGTAACGCATCTTCCTTACATTCCGACCCGTCACCATAGCGATCAATGGCCTCACGCAGTATCTGCAGTGCTTGATCTCGGAACGAACCAGATTCCAATGCTTCTAAAGTCTTACTTCGTATTGCCTCAATGCATACTATTCGAAACTCCTTCACCCCGGGATCGATTCTGACCTCTTCATGCGGTACTCCAGACGCACGTAATAATTCACGTAGGCCTAATTCTATGCGCATACACACTTCACTACGCGAGTCCATGTCCATCTTAATTAGTCCTTAGAAATCGGCACGGCTTCCCACACATCACCACTTTTCTTAAATCCATAACCAAGGTGAATCAACAAACGCAACTCTTTATTCAAGGGAAGAAAAGGGGTCGGGAGTCATTTCCGTTATTCCTCTGCCTTCCGGGGAAGAAAAGGGGTCGGGAGTCATTTCCGTTATTCCTCTGCCTTCCGAGGTCTGCCTCGTGGCCGCAGCGTTGACTCCAAGCCCAGCTTTACCGCTGTACGCGCCACCCAGCGTTCGCTTCCCACCGGCCTGCCTCGCTGGGCACTGATCCGCATGGCCTCCAACTCCTGTTTGGTCAGCGGCCGGTTCACGACTCGCGTCCAGTTCCGCGGCTTGGCACCCGCCCCCGCAGGCCAGGTACTCAACTCAGGCACGTCCTCCAAACGCTGCCGACGATTCACCCACCGCCACAGGCTGCCCCACCGCCAGTCCTCGGCCTTGTTCACCAGACCCGCCCGCAAGGCGTTACGCTCCACGTAACGAACCACTGTCAACAGGTGCGGACTCGACTGCATGGGAAACGACTTGAATCGCCCCTGATAGACTGGCCCCGTTCCCGCCGAGTGATGATGGGCATGCCAACGCTGCGTATGAGTCACGGTCAGCCAGCGCATCCACTCGGAAAGGTCGCCATCCCGCCGCGGCCAAACCACCAGATGCCAGTGATTGGGCATCAGGCAATATCCCAACAGCCGCATCGGCAAACGCTCCTGGGCCTGCGCCAGCACACGCTCGAACGCAGCATAGTCATCCTCATCGCTGAACAGGGTAATCCGCCCCACAGAACGGTTGAGTACGTGAAAGACAACACCCCCTGACGATACGCGTGGCCTTCTAGGCATGAGAGCACTCTAACCGCACACGCCGAAAACATCAATCATAGACTCCCGACCCCTTTCTTCCCCAGTTTTGAATGTGCCCTTCCCCGCGGTGATTTTCCTCTCTGCTTATAGCACGGTCACCTTCAACCCTTGCGGGTCAATCTGGAAATCAAAGAAGCGCGAGTGAGGATTTGGCGGTTGCTTGTCCAACGTGAACCGCACTTTCTCTGCTGCTTCTTCATCTTTCGCGACCATGAAGACGAACCCGCCACCCCCGGCACCGGGCAGGAGTTTCGCACTTAAATACTTGTCCACCTTCTTGATGATTTTTTCAACGCCGAGGTTGGTTGAGCCGGGGTCGATGGCTTTTTTCAGTTGCCAGTATTGATCGATGCCTTGGGCGAATGCTTCGGCATCGCCGCGGTCAAGGTCATCTTTCATCTGCTCCGCGCTGGCTTTGAGTTGGTCGATGATGGCCAAGGATTGCGGATCGCGCGCCAGGTATCTGCCGACCACATTTTGCAGGATGTTCTTGGCCAGCCTCTTCTGGCCGGTGAAGTACAGCAGCATGCGGCGTTTCAGCGGGGAACGTTCGGTCAGGTCCACGCCTGTCCAGTGCAGGCTGGGGTTCTGATCCGGGCCTGGCACGGTACGGACGATTTTCACGCCCGGCGTGATGCCACCGACCTGATCCTGCCAACCACCACCCGTGGTCATCATCTGCTCCAGCATCGACACTTGGCTGATGAGCGTTTCATTACTGACAGGCCTGCCTACAACGCGAGCCAGGCAGGCAAGTACCGCCGCACCGAGAATCGAACTCGTCCCCATCCCCGAGCCTTTGGGTAGCGAGGAGAAGAGCGTCAGGTTCAACCCGCCTCCCAGGATCTCAAGCCAGTCCGTGAGTTTCTGTTTTGCATCGCGCGGGCATAACCCAGCCAACACTAACGCTGCCTTGGGCAAGGCCGCCCAATCACCGGGATCCGTGTAACGCAGGATGTCTCGCGTCTGCGTCAATTCTTCGCTCCGGCCAAGGTCGATACTGCTGAGAGTGATGCTGCGTTTCTCGGTGAGTTTCGCCACGACCTGCAAGGGGTACTGGCCGTTGAGTGTGACCGCGGCATTCACCACCGTACCGCCCACTTCCGCGCAGATGGGAGGCGTGTCCGACCAACCGCCGGCAAAGTCGATGCGCACCGGCGTCGTGGCCCAGCAGACCTGGTCGTGCAGAATTGCTGCGGCAACGGGTTCATCGGGGATAGCCAAATCGCGCGCGACCGATTCCGCCACAGCGGAGTAAGCTGCCTGCGACCATTGCGATTTCTCATATCCCGCAACTGTTACGGCGGTCTTCTTGAACCGGTCTGCAATCAGTTCGGCCAGGCGGAACAGCCGCGCGTGCAGCAAGGGGTCTTGATCGCGCGCGAGTAATTGATCAATCTGCGACAGCGCCTTCTCTGCTTCCTTGATACTGCGCAATTGCGAAACAACATGATCCGCAGGCAGGTTAGGCTTAGTTAAGAGTCGTTGTGAGAGTTCGTTGAGTTCGCCCAATCTTTGCAATTCTTCTCGTGCTGCGATCAGACGCTCATGGTTGACCATGCCCAACAACTCGGCCATGGACAGTCGCTTGGCCTTCAGCCAAGGCTTGGGGGGCTTTACTGTTTCACCCGCTGCGCTGCGCGCCAGCCAGGTCGTCTGCTTGAGTACCTGATTGATTGGCCCAACCCGCCAAAGCTTCGCAGACCAAAGCGTGCGCGAGGATTCATCCGACTTCCAGATCGAATCGGCGTCCAACCCGCCATCTTTTAGCAGTTGATCGAGTGGCTGGTTCAAGCCGGTGCCACCTGCCTCGATGCTGGTTTTGAAATCATCATCGCAACCGAACATCACGACACTCCAGTCGCGCTCGCCGATGGGCAGACACACCAGGCCGACTCCCTCAGGCAAACGCAAGGGTTGCTTGGCTTCCTTAGGCCAGCCCACGACGACATTATCGCCCGGTAGTTCAACTTCGACGCCGTTGGCATGCCCCGCTTCAATCAAGGCGCGCTTGCCTACACGAATCCGCTGGCTTTCCAGCACGCTGTTGTAGATGAATGCCCCTTCAAGTGCCGCAGAATCGGCAATGACGCTGCGATCCAGGTTGGCAAAGTGATAATGTTGGGCTGTGCGGTTCAGGCCGGAGATATTTTCGACCAGTTCGCGTGTGGTACCGATATGGAAGAACTCGCAGGTCGGCAGCACATTGACATGAAAATTCAGGTCATGCAATGCGTCATACAGCTTTTCAAGGCGCTTGTGATGACTGGTAACTCCAGCCTGTTTGGTTTTCGAAGATTGCATCGCCTTGAGGTAGGTATTGCGTTTCTGCTTCGCGGGTACGGCCATGAGCATTTGCTCATACAAATCGATGGCTGGCGACTTGCCATTGACCACATCCTTCAGCAAACCAGGCTTGAGTTGTACCCCTTGCTTGCCCAGTGAGACTCCTGCCATATTAAGCCAGGTGTTAACGGTTGGCGGATCAAGGCTGACCAGGCCGGTATCGACCAGTACGCGTCCCACCTGATCCACGGCTCCGCGTTGTCTGGCCTCGGCTTCCGTGGGTTTCTGTAAGAAGTCAGTCACCTGACTGTTGGCATCGGCGACATACACGCCATGCTTTTCACCCCTTGCCGCCGGCCCGGCATAAGCGACACCCACGATACCCGGTTGATTGAAATCAACCGCCAGCGGATCAAAGGTCAGTAGCACATCCCCGGCAGCCAGTAAGACCTGCCCGGCTTCAGGCGAGGGCAGACCGGCCAGATCAGAAAGGATCAGGTCGAACAGGGTGGCAGGATGTTCATCCCGACCGGGCACATCGCAAGGCAGTGGTGTGAAGACCTTGCCCTGCGCTGCGTAAGCCACAAGCCTGCGGCTGTCACCCCCCGAATGAATAATGAGTACGCGCTGACCTGCAAACAACTCTGCCAAAGACTTGGCCTGTTTGTTCTGCTTGCGAAGCTCGCGCGCGATTTCGTGCAGCACCCAAAGTGTTGATCCACCGGAGCCGACGCGTCGACCACCCGGGTCAGCAATCACCCGCCAGTGATTCACAAAGTCGATCTGCCCACGGCGTTGCCGGGCTTCAAGCTGGGCACGGTAACCCCGGGACTGCATCTCGTTGGCAGCAGTAACAATCAACCAGTCCACGTTTCTGTTCATGTTGAGTCTCGTGCATTAGGCGACAGGGCTTGTGTTTGGCAAGTAAACCCACCAAAAGGTTAGCGTAATCGCGCGAAGATGTATGGCCGCTTTATGGCAATTTTGTAAGCATGAACCAACTGCCGTATTAGAGCGTACCCAAATCATTCCTCGCGGGATGCCACAGTTTGACCGAGTCCGCGAGGCAAACTGTGCTCTCGATGGAAAGCCTTAACGCAGCGGCATCCACACACCTTGCTCCACTCTCGCCTCGCTCGAGTGTCGTCAAGGTGTGGCACCCAGGATGCGACGATTGAACTCATCCTGCTCTAATGTGTCGGCAAAGAGCCTGCCATGATCCAGTTCAGCGCAACATAAGCCACGTAAAGAGCCAGTAACGGGACGCCCATCCATCGGCTGAAACTCCCCTTGGCTGAGGCACGGAAGATAAACAGGCGGAACACCAACAGGATCACCATCATCGCTGGCAGATGCAGCGTCAGGAAGATGTGCTGTGACCACCAATCCAAGCCCGGGGTTGGGTCAATCACGGGTAACGGGGCCGCGACGGCTGCCGCACCGACCACGAACAACACATTCAAGATGTCGGCCCCGATGACGTTACCCACCAGGATTTCCTTGTGCCCCTTCATGATGCTGGCAATGGCGGTCGCCAACTCAGGCAGCGAAGTCCCCAACGCGATCAAAGTCGCCGCGATCACGACCTGAGGCACGCCAGCGTTGACAGCCAATTGACTGGCGCTGTTCACCAGGAAGGGTGAGCTGAGAATCACCAGCGTCAAACCTAAAAGAAACATGCCAAACAACCAGAGCGCTGACTTTTTCTTCGCATGCTCAACCGGGTCTTCCTCGCCATGCTCAACATCTTGCCCCGCCAGTTCAGAGTCATCGGAGGCATAGCCTTCACCGCCGGGCACGACGGAAGGATCATGAGCCAGAGCCAGCTTCGCATGCTGTCGGCTCCAATGAATGCTGACGATCATGTAAAGCACCAGCAGCGTGAGAAGAATCAATCCGATCGGCCAACTGATGACCGCCTGCTCCGGGTTGATGGCCAGCTTGATGTAGCAGAAGACGGCAAGCATTGCGGCTGTGCCAAACTGCACCCAGCCTTGGCGTGACAGAACAAAACGATCTGCTGGCAGGACCGCGATGCAGCAACCCAGGCCAAAGATCAATGCAGTGTCCGCAATGATGGAACCCACCGCGTTGCCCAGGGCTAGCCCAGAGTTACCCGTCCAGGCTGCCAGCACACTGACGGACATCTCGGGCGTGGTGGTGCCAAGCGAGACGATCGTCGCCCCGACCACCACCTTGGGCAGGCCCAGTCGATAGGCCAAACCCGAGGCACCTTCGACCAATAGGTCGGCCCCGCGAATGAGGAAATAGAACGCGGCTGCCAACACCAGCAACAACATGATGGTGGGCATACTCTCAAACGGTCCCACTGGTACAAGCATATCCATGGCGGGGGATTATAGGCGAAAGCCAATCAACCTTACATGCGCATATCCGCGCCTGCCCGGCCTCGACCGATCTGCCTGATTCCAGTAGCCTCATCTCAGGAGATCACCCGATGAATCAGCCATTCCAAGTGTCTCATGGCGTCAACGCTTCTCATTGGCTCAGCCAAAGCCCGAGGCGAGGCGAAGAGCGCGACGCTTTCTTTACTGAAGAGGATGTCCGCCGAATCGCCGACTGGGGATTGGACCATATCCGCCTGCCTGTCGATGAAGAACATCTTTATCACGAGGATGGCAGCATTGATGAGCAGGGATTCACCTTGCTGCAGAATGGGCTGGACTGGGCGCTCAAGCACAAGCTGCGCGTGGTGGTTGATCTTCACATTCTCCGCTCGCACCATTTCAATCAGCAGGAAAGTAATCGGCTGTATGAAGACCCGGCTGAGCAGCAACGCTTTGCAGAAATCTGGCGGGAAATCAGTCGCCGAATTGGAGATCGCGATATCGACCAGGTCGCGTATGAACTGCTGAATGAACCTGTAGCCAAGGATGATGAACAGTGGAACCGGGTTTATCGCGTGGCTTATGACGCGCTGCGTGAACGCGAGCCGGGGCGGGTGATCGTCATTGGCAGTAACTGGTTCCAGAACTGCAAGACGTTTGATGCACTGACGCTGCCTGAGGGGGATGACAAGATCGTGATGAGCTATCACTTTTATCATCCGATGTTCATCACGCATTACCAGGCGAAGTGGACGCCGACGGGGGATTATGCCGGGCCGATTCAATATCCCGGTAAGCCCGTGCCTGATGAAGGGGTGGCGATGATGAGCGAAGAATACCGTGCCCGGCTGGATGACTGGACGGATTGGAACGCGCCGGTCGATGCGGCTGCGCTGGAGGCGCAAATGGCCAAGCCTTTGACCAAGCGCGAGGCAAATGGACTGCCTTTGTATTGCGGCGAGTTCGGCTGCATCGACTTCACGCCACATGACATCCGCAAGCATTGGCTGACGGATACCGTGGCGATCTTTCGCAAGCACAACGTTGGCTTCGCGATGTGGGACTATCGCGGACACTTCGGCCTGCTCGATCCGGAAGGCAACGACAACGGGCTGGTGAAGGTGCTGACGGGCTAAACTGAACCAAAAAGCGGACAAATTCAGACTTATCAGTGGGTTTTCCTGAAAAGCTTGGTATCTTATGACTTCATATCCGGCTCGGGGTTCGACCGGTGTAAACACAAAGGGGCAAACGATGATCTTTCGACTCATGATTGGCTTGTTGGTGTTCGGCGGTATTCTGATTTTCTGGGGCTTCCAGGAAATGCGTGTGGGTGGCGAAGCAAAATCCAAGCCTCAGGAGATTTCAGTCGAGAAGCTGGTCAAAGACGGTTATGGCGATAATGCATATGTCACCGTGACAGACTATGTCGTCAGCGATTATGGCGTGGTGGAATCGAAAGATGAAACGCCGAATCTCTTTACAAAAATCTGGATGGTCGTTTACCCCGATAACCGGGAAGACTCTGATAATTTGCCTGTCTTGATCGTACGAAGCAGCAAGATACGCACTGAAAGTCAGTGGGATCAATTTGCTGCAACAACAAAGTGTACCGGCTTGATTGTGAATTCCATTGAATCACTTGGCTCAGATGAAAAGAAAAAACTGAAGCAAGGACTCCCCTCAGGTGTGGATGTCGATAAAGCTTTCATCCTCGACCATAACCGCAAACCCGCAGGCAGTAAGGGCATGCTCATGATGGCTGGCGGCGGCGTACTGATTCTCGCGCCTGTCGGCGTCCTCTACATGCGTGGCAGTCAAGGGGTGAAGTAATCAATATGGGGTTAAACGAAAACCAGTAAATCTGAGGCCGGTCAAAGCGTCAGGATGTTTTTACTTGGCCTTTTCCTAACCAACCCCAAAACGACACAGGTCACTTCAGGAACAACTCCACAACAGGCACGGTCACGTTCGGTTCGTTCTGCGGCAGGTTCAGCGTCAAAACGTCCTCGCCCAGGCCGGCCTGCTTGGCATGCCAGGCATCAAGCCTCAACTTTACCTCGCTCGCATCGTGCAGTAGTTGCGCATACTCCACACGCTCACCGAACACTTTGCCATCAAGGTGCAGGTGCTTGTAAGGCCAACTGAGAATATGCACATACAAACGCTTCTTGTCCGGGTTCCAGGTCAGTCGGCAATCCTCGGGCGTTTTGAACTCGGCAGGTGCTTGCGTACATCCATAAATCGATCGGCCATGCCGCTTCATCCACTCACCAATGCCGTTGAGGCGATCAAGCGCACGCACATCAAACTCTCCCCGACCCGTGGGCCCGACGTTGAGCAGCAGGTTGCCCCCTTTGCTGACACAGTCGATCAGCGTCTGGATGAGTTGCTTGACCAACCGCCAAGATGATTCATCGCGGTGGTAACCCCACGAACCGCTGAAGGTTTGGCACGCCTCCCACACCACCGGTTGGCCGTCCACATTCACCCAACTGCGCGGCTGGATTTGCTCCGGGGTCCGTACATCCCACGCATCAGGCACGTGCGGCAGGTCAAGCCGATCGTTAAGAATCACCCCGGGCCGAAGTTCACGGATCATCTTGTAGAGATTCTCAGAATCCCAGGCCTCGCGACCTTTGCCACGGGTGAAGTCCAATCCGTTTTCGCGGGACGCCTCAGCAGCCCATGAAAAGTCGAACCAGAGGATATCGACGTCGCCGAACTCGGTCAGCAGTTCCTTCACCTGCCCGTGCAGGTACTTGGCGTATTCGGATTGGTCGCGTCCTTCATTGGGATCGCCTTGGACGTTTGTGCTTTTTTGCACCTCGCCGCCAGCTTGCGCGAGCATGCCATCGACTTCGCCTTTCTGCGCCAGTTCCCCTCGCCGCGGGTGGTTCTGCCCATCGATGATGTACTTCTGGTGATGCCAGTCGATGAGCGAGTGGTAGAAGCCGACCCTGATGTTCTGGCTGCGAAACGCATCCACCATCGGCTGCAGCAGGTCCCGGCCGGCGGGACTTCGGGTGGCTTTGTATTCAGTCAACGCCGAGTCCCACAGACAGAAGCCTTCATGATGCTTGGTGGTGATGACGAAGTACTTCATTCCCGCGCCGGAAGCTGCCGCAGCCCACTGCTCCGGGTCGTACAGATCGGGGTCGAAGTGCTTGAAGTAATTCTGGTCGTAGACATCGTCTGCGATCTGCTCCCGGCTTTTGACCCATTCATGCCGGGCAGCCAGCGAATAGAGCCCCCAGTGGATGAACAGGCCGAAGCGGTCGTGCTGGAACCATGTGGTGTCGCCGGCGGAGGTGCGAAGTGAGTCGGACATGCTGAGTTGATCCTGTTGAGTGTTGATGAAAGTTGAGTTTGTCACCGGGTGCCTTGGTCACTGGCCAAGTCCTGAGCGAAGTCGAAGGGCGCAGCCATGACCATAAAGTCACACGTCAGAATATCATGGTTATCGCTTCGCGAGTAAGTGTGCCACCTGCCTTCGACTCGCTAGTGGGCAAAGTCAGGGATCAGCCCATCTCCGTGGCGGGTTAGACCCACATTTGGCCCCACAGTCCTTGCATGAGTCCTTGCACATGGGAACCGTCAACTGGTACGAATCCTTGCACGAGGTTCAGTGGCCGATTGTGACGGGCTAGTTCAAAATCGAATTTTGAATCATCCCATCACCACGGCTATGCTACCCCCCATGATCAACCGCGATCTGACACCCCGGCTGAAGAAGCTCGCCAGCCAGTTCCCCTCGGTCACGCTGACGGGCCCGCGCCAGAGCGGCAAATCGACCCTGTGCCGGGCGATCTTCCCCAAGCACGCCTACGCCAATCTCGAAGCGCCGGATATCCACCATCTATATCTGCCGCACGGGCGGTCCTGTTGCGCCCAGCACCCTCTACATCTGCACCCCGCCCCAATGTGTCCCATCCCGCCAGGTGGGCAGCGGTGCGTTTGATCACTACATCCGCGGAACCGGCGGATTTGCCGCGCGCGGAGGGGGTATTAGTCAATTACCCGGTGGAACCGGGAAGTGACGGGACTTTCCGAAAAAACATCGCCGCCATTCCTTACTTACCCGGCCGAGGCTCGAAGTAACGGAGCTTTCCGCCGTGAGCCACGAAAATCTCCGGGGCCGCTCCCACCATCCTCTACATCTGCGGCCGGGCCGGATGTGTGGCGCAAGAATCTGTAAGTGCAAAAAAAAAAACGATTTGCGTCATTGACGCCAGCTTGGCCAGCTGCTATTCTCCCGGTCAACCGCCCGGATTCGGGGATGGCGGATTGATCCTCAGGGCGGCTTTTCGGGAAACCTTTCAGCGTTGCAGTGCGCGGAGTGTGTTTTGTCGAGAAAGAAAAGGAAATCCAGGCCGCGAAAGCAGCAGCAAGAACCGCCCAAGGCGAGCCGGGCCAGAAAGGCCCTGAACATCGTCTTGCCCGTCCTCACCGTCGCAGCCCTCGCCCTCGTCGCCTACCTCGTCTTCTTCTCGGACAAGCCCTCGACCTCCACGCCTTCTTCGTCAGCGCCCGGTGGTATCGCCGCCAGCTCGTTCGACGCCCCGAAGTACACGCGGAAGGCTCAGACGCTCAACGACCTGCTCGATCTGCCCGTCGAGCAACTGGCCGACGTAGATATCGCTGAGATGAACTTGCTCTGCGCCGTTGGCTTGCCCGGCGCGGAGAATCTCGACATCGACCACGCCCTGGCCACGCTGGACCAGTGGGCACAGCGGGTGAAGTTCGAGACCGAGCGGCACCTCTATCGCGCCCATGATCCGAAGTGGGCCGACCACTATCGCCATAGTGAAGCCTACCTGCGGGCCGAGTTCCTGCTCCAAGTGCTCCAGCAAGACCTGGGCGTCAAGTACGATCTAAGCGCCAAGGACAACTTCGACTTCGACGATTCCCGCGTGGCCTTCCTTCATGGGATGATCCCCGCCAAGGGCCAGACGGTCGCCGACACCCAAGGCGGCACGTGTGCATCGATGCCGGTGATGTACGTGGCGATCGGCCGTCGGCTGGGCTATCCGCTCAAGCTGGTCACCACCAACGGCCACATTTTCGTCCGCTGGGACGGCGCGGACCATCCGAACCCGGCCTGGCGCGAACGGTTCAACATCGAGGGCGCTGGCGACGGTTTCAGCAGCTACGACGATGATCACTATAGAAACTGGCCGTTCAAGCTGACCGAGGCCCAGGTCAAGGCCAATCGCTACCTCGTCTCACTGACACCAGCCGAGGAGTTCGCCGAGTTCTTAGCCGCTCGCGGCCACTGCGGCCTGGACAACGGGGAGATTGCCTTCGCGGCCCGCTGCTATGAGAACGCCTATCGCTACGACACCACCCGCCCGGCATACCGTGCGTGGTTCCTCGACGCCGCGATGAAAAGGGGCTACCGGCCCGCAACACCCGCACTGGCCCAGATGCTAGCCCAGAGGATGAACCGGATCGCTTCCGCCCGTCGCGGCCGATTCGATCCGATGGCTATGCCCAAGCCGAGTGAGATGGCCACCATGGGCACCGTGCCCGGCCTGCCGCACGTCCGCGTCGGGCAGGGCCAGCCGCAGATTCCGCAGCCGCACGTTCCACAGATACCACAACCCGGCCTCGCCCAGCCATATCAGCCACCTGTCCCAGGGCAACCGCCGAGGCCGTGAGAACCGAACATGAATGACACAGAACGACCCAATGAAAGGGGTACGAACATGAGAACTCGCCTGATCGCCGTCCTGGTCGGCATGGCTGCCATCGCCATGGTCACAGCCGATGCTTCCGCCTACTACCACCCAGGAATGGGGGTCTTCACCAGCCGCGATCCCGGACCCGGTGGTGCAAATCGCATCGGTGCTGGTGGGCCAGCCTCTGGAGGTGGGTTCATGCCGCGCGATCAGTACGCAGCCGGCATGAACCTTTATCAGTACGGAAGCTCAAACCCTCAGATGCGAGTGGACCCATTGGGGCTAAAGGACTACAAGATTGGCAATGGCCCCAAACCTGACATCAAGTGGGACAACGGGTATGCGTATGATCCCGACGCAGAGCCCACGTGGGGTGATAGATGGAACTGGGCCAAGTACGGCACGCTCTTAGCGGGAGCCGAAGCTCTAGGGCATTTGCCTGATGGAACCCGGGCCTATCGCCACTATCGAGGCGCTACGGGAACCGACTTGCATGTTGACTACAACAAGGCGATCCGTGATGACGGCGGCATCAGCAATGGGTTTGATGCCGAATTGGCTGGAGCGCAAGCAGATATTGAACGCGAGCATGACGGCAAGACCAAGAGCTTCAGCGTCTATTCGACATCTGCCCGGCTGGTGAATAGCAACACTGAAAACTGGCAGAAAGCATTGGGTGGACACCGAATATGGGGAACGGGAGATGTGACCTACGATCCTGCGACATGCGAGTATGCTCTCAAGATAAAGGTTGATGCAGAAGATTTCTATAACTTCAACAAGGGGCAAGCGGATATTGCAACCGGTCTACCAGACGACCAGAATGGTCGCTTTGAGGTGTTTGGTTGGGCCAAGTCCTTTTACTCGAGAGGGAAGGTGACGCGAACAGTCAAATGGAAGCGAGGGCAAGCTGACAAGACAACCCAGATCGAAGGTGAGCCGCGACGGAGGACGGTGCGATGAGTGGGGCATCCGACTATCCTGGACGCCCGCTTGCTGCCTGTTTTTCAGTTGCGGTTATCGTGATGATGATCCTCCTCATTGGCGGATGCAACGGAAATGGAAGTGGTGGTCAAGTGAGCGCAGGTTCATCTGTAACTGAGCTTCTGGGCAAGCTGCCGAACCTACATCCATACGGAATCGAATCGTGCGATTACACTGTTGAGAAGTCATCTGCTAGTAGTCGTATGCCATCCCCTTCAGACACTAGAGTCGAACTCAGGGGGTCGGCTAAGCTGTCCGAGTCAGGCTTCGGGTCAGTGAAATCCAAATTCACATGGGCCGCTATCCCACGAGAGAAGGTACCCAAGGCGCTTGCCGATACAGCACCGGTCGGCAACCTTCTCTACAGCCAAAAGCTGAACGAATCGTTCGCGGACAACCCGACCTTCGCACATGGTTTTGTGGTCGTATCCGAACAAGAGGGAGCAAGGACGATTTACTTTCTGGCAACGGACATCGACCATCCGATCAAATGATGCATCTGCCTGTATGCGTGTGGTATAGAAGAGAGCCCCGATGCCAGCGGGGGCTCTCTTCTATAGTAAGAACACTCCTTAGGCTCCACACAAACGCCAGGACAGGCACATCATCCGTTCGTGGCTTGCCGCCACCTGAGCGGTCGGGGTTCTCAGTAAACTACGCTGACCTTCCCCCTCTCCCACTTGAACTCGATTGTTGTCAGGAACCCGCTGCACGCGTTCCCGTGCCATCGGGATCGTCTCGGGCCGGGAAGGAACCATGCATACGCATCTCGTTCTACGACCATCAGAGCCCCATTACGATCCCGCCGCATTCAAGACAACGGGTATTTCGTCTAAGATGCCGTGTCATGGATGGCGTATGTCCGCGTCCGTCGACAGGGATCATGATGTCACCCATGGCACAGATCGCCGAAGTATGACCGAAGAAGATCGCTCCATCTCAACCGGCCCGGAGCAGTGGGTCGACGCCTACGCGGATGTACTGTATCGCTATGCCGTCTCGCGGGTGGGTCAGTCACACCTGGCCGAAGACCTGGTGCAGGATACCCTCCTGGCGGCGATGCAGGCCCGGCGTTCTTTCCGTGGGGATTCGCAGGAACGGACCTGGCTGATCGGCATCCTGCGACACAAAGTACTCGATCACTTCCGATCCGCCAAGACCCGTCGCGAAACCCACCTCGGCCAGGATGAGGATGGTGGGGACGTCTTCGACTCCTGGTTCAACGAAAAAGGCGGTTGGAAGCAGCCGCCCGGGCGATGGGAGCCCGACGGTGAGCAACTTCTGGAAAGCCAGGAGTTCTGGGCGGTTTTTCATGACTGCATGACGGGTCTTCCGGATCGGCCGCGGCAGGTTTTCACGATGAAGGTGATGGACGATCAGGAATCGGCCGCGGTCTGTAAGGAATTGAAGATCACCTCGACTAACCTCTGGGTCGTCCTGCATCGCGCGCGTGCGCTGCTGCGGGCCTGTCTGGAGAAGCACTGGTTCACCGGCGATGGCAAAGACGCCGGGAATGGATGACCGACTATGCTCACCTGCAAAGAAACCGCCCGCCTCGTTTCCGAAGGCTTGGACCGCAAGCTGTCGCTGTGGCAGCGGATGAACCTGCGGTTGCACCTGATGATGTGCGGGGCGTGCTCGGCCTATCGCCGACAGGTGGAAACGCTGAATCGCGTCGTCCGCCGACGGTTCGATGAGTCTGCCGTGGATGTGACCGCGACGGACGTCCCGGCCTGCCCCGAGCAGACCAAGCGTCGGATCACCGAATCGCTCCGCGAGCAGATGGGCTGATCGTTCCAACCAGTTTCGCTTCTCCTTTCATGTCCTGCTGACCCAGACCCGCCCAACCGGTGCGGTAGGGCCGGCAGGTGACCGCTACTGCCATCGAGAACGAAAGGAAATGCCATGACACTGAATCCCTTGACCATTGACAACGTCCCCGAGCAGGTTCGCCCGATGCTGGAGAAGGCCAAGAACAGCTACGGCTTCGTACCCAACATCCTGGGCGTGATGGCCCATGCGCCGGCGACGCTCGAAGCGTACATGACGCTATCGGGCCTGTTCGATAAAACCTCGCTGAGCCCGACCGAGCGGCAGGTGGTGTTGCTGGCGATCAGCGCCGAGAACGAGTGCACCTACTGCGTGGCGGCCCATACCGCCATCGCACAGATGCAGAATGTTGACGCTGACGTGGTCGAGGCGATCCGCAACGGCGAACCGATCCTCGACGACAAGCTCGAAGCCCTGCGACGTTTTGCCGTGGAAATCGTCACCACGCGAGGCTGGCCCAGCGACGAAGTCAAGCAGGCCTTTCATGACGCTGGCTACAGCGAAGCGCAGGCGTTGGAGGTGATCCTCGGCGTGGGGATGAAGACGCTGTCGAACTACACCAACCACGCCGCCGACACCCCGCTGGACGATGCGTTCAGCGACGCCGTGTGGGAACCGGCCAGCGGCAATTAAGCCGCATCAGCGACGGATACAAGAGTGCAGCGTCATCGCTGCAAGACCGCCGATCGCGTTCAACGCGTTGGCAGCAGCCCGAGCATCTTCGCCATGACACGAAACTTCTCCGACAGAGCTTGTCGTGGAGGTTGATCGCCATTGGCACGTAAGAGCAGCATCGTCATGTCGTCGCCGTTGGTATTCTCGGCGGTATCAATACCTAGTCGCTGCCTGAGTTGAACGCCGAGTGTCTCATGCCCTTGGCTACCGATCTGCTGCAAGGCATCCAACAGTCCGTCTTCACCCAACAGGTTTCCTGAAGAGTCGCGCAGTTCGGTGAAGCCATCGGTGTAGAACAGGACCAGGTCGTTCGGTTCCAGACGCACCGCAGATTGCTCGTAAGGCGTATCGCCATGAATGCCCAGTGGCAGGTTACCGGCCTGCTCCACGTTCTCGGTCAGTTCCGGATCGAGCCAGGACCATTGCCCGCTGGCAGCACGATACCAGAGCGGGCGAGGGTGACCTGCATTGCAGAAAATCAGATGCTGGGACGGAGGGAAAAAGGTGGCAAGCACGGCAGTGGCGAACTTCTGATGTCGTCTCATGCCGTCGAAATCTTTATTGAGCGAACACACCAGCCTCGACTGGTCCGGCTTGTTGATGTGTTTATGCATGATGCGGCGAAGTCGCTTGGCAACTTCGGCTGAACTGGCGTCGTGACCTGTGACATCGGCGACAAGAAAACGCGAGACCTCAGCGCAGGCACACATGGACACGAAGTAAAGGTCACCCCCCAGAACATCATCAGCAGGTCTGGACCAGACGGAAACATCCAAACCGGTCACGCGCAGTTCTTCTTCGGCTCGATCACTGCCTCCCCAGACTTCCAGACAGTCCAGTTGATGTATTTGATTGTTCATCTTGTTCCTTGTGCCAGAGGTATGCGCTGGATTCAGTCTTGTAAAGTCGGGAAAGAATGGCCATATTAACTTTTCTTCGTAGGCGTATGAACTTGCCCACAGTCTTAACGCGCCGCGACGATTTTCTGTTCCCTAATTTCTCTGTACGGAAATATTTCGTTTGACTGTAAGGGTTATACCCCCGTGAACGACGTATCAACACTTTCCAGCGGATAAGGACCCGATGATGTCAAAATTCAATATGCTCCGCATGGGTCAGACCTTCGCCATCGCCTTGATTGTGGTTCTGGGGATCAGCGGGTTGTTTCTCGCAACCGGCCAACAAACCTCCGAAAACAACACTGATGAGGATACGGCCGCAGCGGGCAGCCAATCCAAGGCGGCTGAGGGGATTGGCAGGGTCTTCAATGTTGAAGGCTTGACCCTGTCCGAAGATAAAATTCGCTCCGGTGGCCCGCCGAAGGACGGCATTCCCTCGCTGACCGATCCGAAGACAACAGCCGTCAAAGATGCGAAATATGCTGATGACGACCGCATGGTTGTCGTCACCATAGATGAGACGACCCGCGCCTACCCGATCAAGGTGCTCAACTGGCATGAAGCGATTAATGACAAACTCGACAAAGTCCCGTTCGCGGTGATCTACTGCCCGTTGTGCGACTCCGTCAGTGTGGTGGATCGCCGCATGGGCAACGACACGCTGGAGTTCGGCATCAGCGGGTTGCTCTACAACTCCAACGTTCTGCTCTACGACCGCAAGCACAACGCGCTGTGGTCGCAGGTCGGCCTGGAGGCGGTCAGCGGGCCGCACGCCGGCGAATCGCTGAAACACCTGCCGTGGGCGATCACGACATTCGGGCAATTGAAGAAGACACATCCCAAGGCCAGCATCGTCACCACCGAGACCGGCCACCGCCGCAACTACACCCGCAATCCCTACGCCAGTTACTTCCGCGTTGATGAATTGATGTTCCCGGTTGAGAACAAGGATAACCGGCTTAAAAACAAAGAACCGGTGGTGGGCATGCAGGTCGGCGATCAAACCAAAGCCTACCCCGTCGCTCAGATCGTTAAAGCTGGCGGGGAAGTTACCGACCGAATCGGCGATCATAAGATCACGCTCAAGGCCGACGACTCTGGGAACGTCTCGGTGGTTGAATCGCCCGCCGAGGCCCGGACTATTCACACGTTCTGGTTCGCCTGGGTGGCGTTCCATCCCAAGACGGAGTTTTACACGTCACCTGCTGACGAATGACGAACCTGTAGTCGGAGCATCAATATGAATCCCGACCAGCACCCAAGCAACCATACCAATCGCGCCATGAAACGAGCACGGAGCCATCGCCGCCTGTGGATCATGTATCATGTGATGTTCGTATTGTTGCTTGGGCATTTCTTGTTGGTCTATCTGATGCCTGGCTATTTCCATGATTCACGCCGTCACTTACGAGACCTTATCGGTGATTCGTCTTCGGCAGTGCGTCCAGCATCATACGCGATCGAGCGCGACGACGGCACGCGCCTGCTGCGCGGCGGCGAAGAAGAGTCGATGCACTTCGACATCACCACATTCCGCCTGGACCCGGCGAACCTCAACTACGGCATCGGCCGCGAGGCATTCCCGGCACTGATTGCGCCGAAGTTTGTCTCGGCGGACGAAGCCAGCGCATGGCTGGGCCAAGAAGATCGCGTGCTTGCGGTTCGCATCAAGGATGAGGTGCGGGTCTATCCGGTCGAGTTGCTGATCCGCCATGAAGTCGTGAATGACGTGGTTGCCGACGTGCCGATCTTCGCGGCTTATTGCATCCTCGCCGACCTGGGCGCGGTGTACGATCGCCGCCTGGGCGACCACACGCTGACATTTGCCTTGAGCGGCTACACCTACGCCGACCCAGACGTCTGGGAGGGGCGAGATGCGTTCGTCCTATGGGATCGAGAAACCGAAAGCCTCTGGTGGCCGCCGATCGGAAAAGCCGTTTCGGGGCCGCTCGTGGATCGGTCGCTCAAGCTTCTCAACGAAGCGCACTGGTCGCAGACCACCTGGGGCAAGATCGTGGCGAAGCATCCCCACGCGATGGTTCTGCAGCGCGGGCAGGATTTCGAGCGGCCGCAGCAATGGACACGGCTCGAGCAACCCGTTGCTGAATCGGTCGCCGAATCTTCCTCGCCGCCCACCATCGCGCCCCGCTGGGGAAAAAACTCGCTGAGGTGACACCCATCGCTGCACAACCCAAGACACAGAAGCATACGGGTGGGTCATTGCAGACCTGCCGTGCATGGTTGCGGCTTGCCCTGACGCCCTCGGTCATCCGACGGGGCCTCGCCTACGCGGTCATCGTGGGGGCCATTCTCATCGTGATCAACCACGGCGACGCTCTGTCACGAGGTGAGGTGTCAGTCGGGCGGGCGTGGCGGATGGGCTTGACTGTACTGGTGCCTTACGTCGTCTCAACGCTGTCGAGCGTCGGAGCCATGCGTCGCGCCGGGTTGCATAATTCCTGAGTGATCGATGTAAGGTTCGGGGGGCCCATACGACATACACCCATCAGAAACAAGAGCGCCCGTTCATAGCCGACGCAGGCAGACCGGGCTGACAGGAGTTGATCACCATGAAGACACAAGTGCTGGAAAGCATTACAAAGCAACCCGACGTCTCGGAAACCGAAGGATCGTCGCTGGAACACGCGATTCGCGATCGCTACGCCAAGGGTGCCCAGACGCTCGAGCCGGGCTTGTGCTGTCCCACAGCGGAGTACGACACGCAGTATCTGAAGATGCTGCCCGACGAGATCATCGAGAAGGATTACGGCTGCGGTGACCCTTCCGCCCATGCCCGTGAGGGCGATGTGGTTCTGGACCTCGGTTCCGGAGCGGGCAAGGTGTGTTACATCCTCGGCCAGAAGGTCGGCCCGACCGGCCGCGTCATTGGCCTGGACTTCAACGACGCGATGCTGTCGCTGGCCCGCAAGTACCAGGACGAGATGGCAGACAAAATCGGTCACCGCAACGTCGAGTTCCGCAAGGCACGGATTCAGGACATGGCTCTCAACCTCGATCGTGCTGCTGCTTGGTTGGCGGATAACCCGATCGGCAGCGTCGAGCAGGCCGACGAGTACCGGGCGTATTGCGATCGGCTTCGTCAGGATGAACCGCTCGTCGCCGACGACAGTGTTGATCTGATCGTGAGCAACTGCGTGCTGAACCTCGTGCGTACCGAAGAGAAGCAGCAGTTGTTTCGTGAGATGCATCGCGTGCTTCGACCGGGCGGACGCGTGGTCATCTCAGACATCGTCTGCGATGAGGACCCCACACCGCAGATGCTCAATGATCCACACTTGTGGTCGGGCTGTCTTTCCGGGGCCTTCCGCGAGGATCGTTTCCTGGAGATGTTCGAGGAAGCGGGCTTTTACGGCATCGAACTGCTCAAACGGCAGGATGAGCCTTGGCAGACGATCGAGGGCATCGAGTTCCGCTCCGTCACTGTTCGTGCCTACAAAGGCAAGGAAGGGCCGTGCCTGGACCGCAATCAGGCAGTGGTATACACCGGCTCGTGGAAACAGGTGCGCGATGACGACGGTCACGTGCTCTACCGGGGCCAGCGCATGGCGGTGTGCGAGAAGACGTATCGACTGATGACCGATCCGAACGGCCCATACGTCGGGCAGGTCAAAGGCATCGAACCGCGTGAAGCGGTGGCGGTCGAGGATGCACCGGTCTTCAACTGTGCCCATGCGGCAATCCGATCCCCCAAACAATCCAAGGGCCTCGATTACCAGGCCACGAATCTGGCTGACGGATCAGCTTGCTGTGATCCGGATTCCGGCTGCTGTTAGCTCACCTCCCTCCCCCACTGAACCCACGGCTCCCCCGGCCGTGGGTTCACTTTGCCCGGATAGCTTAACGGTCTTTCATTTGAAGGCTTCAACATGCAAACGCAACAGGCCAGCATTCCAGAGAACGCTGACCAATGCGCCAAGATTCTTCGGGTACACCCTCATCAGATTTGGAAACGAACAACATCACCACCTGATGCCGCTTCGCGTCCCCAACACCCCAAGGACCACGCCATGAAACTCGCGACAACGTACATCGCCTACATCATGTTGAGTCTTGCATTACTGGCGGCACCGGGCTGCGGTGAGCGGGAATCCGAGGCATCCTCGTCCGGCGACGGCTTGCGAGGCAAACTCGTCCTGACCGGCTCCAGCACTGTTGCACCGCTGGCTGGCGACGTCAACGCGATCGGCTATGTCTCCGTGGGAACCGCAGACTATGAGATCGGTCGCGGCGTGCCCATTCGACTGCTGCCGATGGATGGCGTCGAGGCCACGACCGCCAATGTCCGCAACGGGTCGTTCCCGATGTCGCGCCCGCTGAATCTGGTGACCCATGGCCCCGTCTCGCCGCTTGCACAGGCGTTCATCGACTTCGCCCGGTCCTCGGAGGCGAACGACCTGGTCGAAGCGCAGTATTTCGTACCCATTACCGAGTAGCGACGATACATCATGACCTATCTGCACTCCATTGATTGGCTTTCGATCTCCAAACCGCTTGCGGCGACGGTGCTGCTGGTCGTGCTGTGGGCTGCTGAGTCTGTCGCGCCGATGTACCTGGAGCGACGCGGCCGGGTTCAACACGGCTTCCGCAATCTGGCGCTCGGGCTGCTGAACACGCTGGTCGTTGCGGTGCCGTTTGCCTCGGCAATGCTGCTTGTGACGCATTGGGCGGAACACCAGGCCATCGGCCTCGGGCATTGGCTGACCGGACCGGCGTGGTTGCATTGGGTTATTCTGCTGCTTCTGTTCGACGCATGGATGTATCTGTGGCACCGGCTCAATCATCGCGTGCCGTTGCTGTGGCGGTTCCATGCCGTCCATCACAGCGACCGGGAGATGGACGCCACCTCCGCGTTCCGCTTCCACACCGGCGAAATCACACTGTCGTTCATCGCTCGACTGGCGGTTCTTCCGTTGCTGGGTATGACCATGCCCCAATTGTTGGTCTATGAGACCATCCTGCTGCCGGTCATTCTGTTCCATCACAGCAATATCCGACTGCCCGCCCGGGCTGATCGTTGGCTGCGGTGGCTGATCGTGACGCCCCGAATGCACTGGGTGCATCATTCGCGCGAGCAACCGGAAACCGACTCGAACTACGCCAGTGTGCTGTCGATCTGGGACCGCTGCTTCGGCACATTCCGCCTGCGTGATCGACCGGAGACGATTGAACTGGGGCTGCATGACGAGGAGGGCGGACGGTCGTGGCGCACGCTGCAAGAGATGCTCGCCGCACCGGTCAAGCATCCCAATTCGAGAAAGGCAAAACAGGGGGAACGCCCGTGAAGATTGCTGATGCCACGATCGGTCGATATGGCAGGATGGATAAAGCGATCGTGGCGGTCTTGTGGCTTGCAGGCATCCTCGCTGGCGCGATCGTCGTGCTGATCGTGGTATTCCTCATCATCGAAGCGTGGCCGGCGCTGCGAACGGTAGGGCTGGCCCGCTACTTCAGCGATCCGTCCTGGCATCCGGCTGGTGGCGCGGAGCAGGGGCGGTTCAACCTCACGCCCAGGCTCATCGGCACGTTGCTGGCCACCTTCGGTGCCATCGCGGTGGCCGCACCGCTGGGAATCGCCTGCGCGCTGTTTACCCGCTTCTACGCGCCTCGCCGCATTGGCCAAATTCACCGCCGCATCCTGGAACTGTTGGCAGGTATTCCCTCTGTGGTCTACGGATTCTGGGGACTGGTCGTGCTCGGGCCGCTGATCGCGCAGTTGCAGCCGCCGGGCCAGAGCCTGCTCGCGGCGATTGCCATTTTGTCGATTATGATTCTGCCGACAGTAGCGCTCTTGAGCGAGGCGGCGCTGCGCAGCGTACCGGCAGCTCACCTTCAGGCCGCCCATGCAATGGGCTTCTCCCGGCTTGGCGTCATCTTTGGCGCGGCGCTGCCCGCGGCGCGTGGCGGGATCACCACCGCTGTGCTGCTCGCCACCGGCCGGGCGATCGGCGAGACCATGGCCGTGTTCATGGTGGCAGGCAACGTCGTGCAGGTTCCCCATAGCGTCTTCGACCCGGTCCGTACAATGACTGCCAACATCGCGCTTGAGCTTGGCTACGCGATGGACCATCACCGCTCGGCTCTGTTCGTCAGCGGCCTGATGCTGATGGTCATGATCATCGTGCTCGTCGGGCTGTCCGAATGGACGGGAAGGAGCCGGTCGCGTGGCTGATGCATCGGGCACATCGCAGGTGATGCAACCGACCGGCCACTGGTCGGATCGGGCGATGGCGATCGTGGTGTGGGCGATCGCTCTGGCCATTGTCGGGGTGTTTCTGTGGATCATCGCCGACCTGGTGCGACATGGTGTGGAGCACATCTCGTGGCAGTTCCTGACCGAGTCGCCACGTGACGCGGGCCGGGCCGGGGGAATCGGGCCGATTCTCGTTTCGACGCTGTTGATCCTCGCGGTGTGTCTGGCGGTGAGTGTGCCGATCGGGCTGGCGACCGCGATCCTGCTGGCTGAATTCGCTCGGGCGGGCGGATGGTTGGGCCGGGCGATCCGCCGGTCGCTCGACGTGCTGGCCGGCGTGCCGTCGATCGTTTTCGGACTGTTCGGCAACGCGCTGTTCAGTATCTATCTCGGGATGGGATTCTCGATTCTCTCGGGTGGGCTGACGCTGGCGTGCATGGTGCTGCCGCTGCTGATCCGATCGGCGGAAGAGGGGTTGCTCGCCGTGCCCGATGACTATCGCAAGGCCGGCGCGGCACTCGGCCTTAGCCACAGTGCAATGCTCTGGCGGATACTGCTGCCGGCCGCCACGCCCGGGCTGGTGGTCGGCCTGGTCCTGAGCACCAGTCGCGCTTTGGCTGAGACGGCGGCACTGCTGTTCACCAGCGGGTACGTGGACCGGATGCCCGAATCGCTGCTCGATTCCGGCCGATCACTGTCGATCCACATCTACGACACGGCCATGAACGTGCCCGGCGGCGAAGGTCGCGCTTACGCCACGACCATCGTCCTGCTGGGGCTGCTGATCACGATCAACGTTCTGACCTTCTGGATCGCCGACCGATGGCTCGGTGGAAGGATTGCACGATGACAACAACCTCTCCAATAACTGACACGCTGCGTCCCTGGGCGGATCGTGAGGCATGCTGCCCGACCCGAGAGCCGTGCATGACCGTGCATGATCTTTCGGTGAGCTACGCTGCGAAGCCCCACTACTGTCCGGGACTTTTCGTTGGAATCCTAACCATTATCTAACACTGGC
>CAZJJN010000015.1:0-68161 GCA_964546335.1 uncultured Phycisphaeraceae bacterium | reverse complement strand
CTAAATCAACCGCGCGAGGTCAACTTAGTCGCGTGATCGAGGACTTATTCAGGGAAGACTAAGTCGTGCGAAACCTTTGCTCGATCTTATTCGTGAGATTGATCCAGCGCATGCGATCGCCATCGGAGCACATCAACTCTTTGCCAACCAACCTTTGCTGCGCTGGGATATCCCCAAGTGGGCCAAGTTGGGCGATCTGTTCACCAGCAGCATTCACCTCAGTTGGCATTTTGAACTGGTTGATGGCGAAGTGGATCGCCCGGTTTACATGCAGGCCCGTCTGACGCGCGATGCGGACAAGCAAGGATGGACAAGTTGCTACGAAACGACCGGCGGACCTGTGCAATACTCCGGCGGTTTTGGTAACGCGATGACCCCCGGCCTGATGCGCCGCCTGATGCTCAGTTATCTCGCTGCGGGCAACCAGAACATCGCTTTCTGGACGTGGAACCCAAGACCCGGCGGCTGGGAGGGTGGCGAGTATGGCATGATTGATCTGGCTGGTGACCTGACCCCGTGGGCGGAAGAGGCCGGGCTGGTCACCAAGGCCATGCATCGCTGGCATGATGAACTCTGAGACGCGGATGATGAAGCGGAGGTGGGCATCGTCACCAGTTGGGATACGGATGCGATTCTCTGCCTGGAACCACCCCGCCATGACTTGGGGGGTTATCGCGATCACAGCAGCGGGACGCCTTTGCAGGCGATGCGTTCGCGCATCGGTGTTGCTCGCGCTTTAATCAATGCTCAGGTGCCTTTCCATTTCGTGCCTACGGAAGAATTGGGGACGTCGCTCGCAGCGCGTTACCGCGTTCTCTATGCCCCGCATCTGCGCAGTCTGGACGAGCAGACACTGGATCAACTGCTCGCGTTTGTTGAGCAAGGCGGCAGACTCATTGCGGATATTCCCTTTGGTTTTACTGACCCGTGGGGCAAGTTGCTGAAGACAGGCCAAGACTCGAAACTGGAACAACTCTTTGGCGGATGGGTCAGCAGTATCCATGACAGCCGAACTCAGCCGAGGCGACTGGGTGATGTGAATGTCAGTGGTTACTTCGCGGATATCAAGGTGACAGAGGCGCGCATCCTTGCTCGCTTTGATGATGATCAACCTGCGATCATTGAAAAAGTCTTTGCTGGCAATCGCGGATCTCGGGGAAGCAGTGTCTTGATCGGCAGTGATCTGTCGCACCTATGCCTGAAGCCCGGCCATGTCGAAGCAGAGAAGCTGATCGTCGAAATGGTTCAGTCGGGCAGACAACCCGGCTGGCGCAGTTCCTCGCCGTTGACTTGGCGCAGGCGCTGTGCCAAGGCCGACCACTACTTCATCCTGAATGAAGGGCCAAGCACCAGTGCGGTTTTGAATGTCTTCGATGCAGAGTATGCTTCAGCCTGCGATGCGATCACCGGTGAGGAATTGCCCTTGGCTTCAACGTTGGCGATAGAGTTACCCGAAAGGTCTGGGCGCTGGATTCGTTTTGAAAAAAGAACCGGCCCCACAACTTGAAGTAACGATGATGACGATTTTTCCCCATGAATAATGGAGTTTGCGATGCAACTTTGGTTGGCCAGCAGTGATTTGAAACAGGTTGAGCAGGTGATGAATTATGGCATCTTCGCGGGGGTCATCACCAACCCGCATGTCGTGGCTGAGTCGGGCATGAAGGCGACTGATCTTTTCAAAGAGTTGGTTCAACTTGCCCCGGCTGCGTGGTACCAACTGCGAGATGCGGATAAGCAGACGATGCTGGCCGAGGCGGACAACATGCTCGCGATCGACCCGCAGCGGATGCGGATCAAGTCCCCTGCGACCGTGCCGGGGCTGGGTGTCGTACGCGACTTGTCCGAGCGCGGGTTGGATGTGACGGCCACGTGCGTGCCCACGACAGCCTGGCTGTGCTTTGCCCTCGCTGCAGGGGCGCGACGTATCGCTCCCTATGGCAGCATGCTGCAAAAGCGTGGCCTGGCTTCGAAAACCGATGAAGTCATGCAGATGCAACACATCATTGACGAGCAGGCTGCGGACGCGGTCATCTGCACGGGGATTTATGATGTCACAGAACTGCCGATGTATGCAGCCGCTGGTGTGCAGTCCTTTTTCATCTGGGGCCGGGACGTGGAGAAATTTCTGGACCAGCCACTCGTGCAGGAAGCTGTGGACAACTTCAAGGGGGATTGGGATAAGCTTGAGGAGAAGTATTGATCTGAAATTTTCATACCCCACCACAAAGCTCAGACTGATTTATCGCCATGCCCTAACCCCAGCGCGCTAACGCCCAGCGTCACGGTATCAACACCTTTCTCCTGGTGGATTTTCTTGGCTTTGTCATCATCCACATAGTCACTATGGCAGGCAGCTTTGCCGGTCGCGTCTGCTGCTGGCAATTTCCCCTTCGCGCGGGCAGCCAGCTTATGAATTTCCTCAGGCGATAGATTGCCTCGCTCCTCGAGAATGCGAGCCTGTTCTTCAGTCAGGCCTGTCGAGAGTTGAGCCTTCTTCTCAGGCGTAAAACCCTCTGCCTTACCGCTGGCCCAGTCTTGAATCTCCTTGCTGATCCGCACGCTGCACCAGTCGTGGCCGCACATCGCGCAGAAGTCCGTATCCACATCCAGGTCCTCATCGTGATATGCCCGGGCGGTGTCCGGATCGAACGACAACTCAAAGTGCTTCTCCCAGTTGAGAGCGGCACGAGCCTTGGTCAGTTCATCATCCTGCACACGCGAGCCGGGGATGCCCAGCGCGATGTCCGCCGCGTGGGCGGCAATCTTGTACGCAATGCACCCCTGCTTGACATCATCTTTCTTTGGCAGCCCCAGGTGTTCCTTGGGTGTGACATAGCAGAGCATCGATGCGCCGTGATAGGCTGCGTTGGTCGCACCGATACAACTGGTGATGTGGTCATAGCCGGGGAAAATGTCAGTCACCAAAGGGCCAAGCACATAGAACGGCGCACCATGGCAAAGGTGGCGTTCCAGCTTCATGTTGTATTCGATCTGATCCAAGGGGACGTGGCCGGGCCCTTCGACCATCACCTGCACACCCTTACGCCAGGCGCGTTCCGTCAACTTGCCGATCTCGACCAATTCATCGAGCTGGATTCGGTCGGTCGCATCCGCCAAACCGCCGGGGCGACAGCCATCCCCGATGGAGAAGGTGACGTCATACTCGCGCATGATGTCGCAGATATCTTCCCATGCTGTGTTCATCAGGTTCTCACGATTGTGATGCAGCATCCACTTGGCCAGGAGCGAACCGCCTCGCGAGACCAGACCAATCAGGCGATCCTTCGCGTGCTTGAGGTGTTCGTAAAGTACACCCGCATGAATGGTCATGTAATCCACGCCTTGGGCAGCCTGGTGTCGCACGGTGTCCAGCACCTGCTGTTCATCCAGATCCTCAATCTTCTTGCCAATGATCATGGAGTAGATCGGCACCGTACCGATGGGAACGTTGCTGTTACGGATGATGGCATCGCGGCAGGCGTCCAGATCGCCGCCGGTGGAAAGATCCATGACCGTATCCGCGCCCCAACGTTCAGCCCATTTGAGTTTTTCAACTTCTTCTTCTGTGCCGGAAGAAACGGGCGACGCCCCCATGTTGGCGTTGACTTTCGTTTTACTCGCTCGCCCAATGCACATCGGATCAAGCTGATAACCGAGATGTACCTTGTTGGCTGGGATGACCATCCGCCCGGCAGCGACTTCGTCGCGCACCTGCTCAGCCGTGAGATGGGGTTCGCGGTCGGCCACACGCTGCATTTCCTTGGTCAACTGCCCAAGCCGGGCATATTCCAACTGCGTGGAAGGCTTGAAGTCGGTGGGATAAATCACGCGACGGAAAGTCCCGTCCGCCTGCTTGAAGATGGTTTCGCGTCGGGTTTCGTTGGCCCCGACACAGTTGGTCGCTTCAGGGGAAGCCACTTCATCCGAGCACCAACCCTCGGGCAGAAAGTCCCATGCTGTACGTTTGGGTAACGCAGGCATGCCCGGCGTGTCAGGTGAGGTAAACGTCGCGGCTCCGCGCGGGCCAGGCAGGATCGTGGCTGAACGGGCAAAGCTGCCGGGCGTCGTGGCCTTGGCTTCCTTGCCGGGATCGCCTCCGACTTGGGGGTATTGATAAGGCAATCCGTTCTCGGCTGATGATTGAATCATGTCACATCCTTTCGCGTGCGTCGTGCTTGATACTGCTACAGACCCGTGTTGCACTGGCGAAAAGGAATGGAACGTGTGAAGCCTGGCGCGATGTAGCCAGTGGGTCAGGGACGTTCGCCTCCCTACGCCGGTCTTGCCGGATCAGGTTCCAAGGGTTTAATCTCAGCTTCGTTTTTCTCGAAGCACCCCTGGCGAACACTTCAACGATAGGACAACAGGGTCTGGGATGCAAGCGGAAACTGCTGGTATCTGGTTGGTAACGCATAAAGAAAAACAGCCGCGCTCTATGAGAACGCGGCTGTGGAGCCACTTGCGAATTTACTCGTTCACTCGTTGTCTTACTTGCGACGGATCATCAACAGTCCACCGACGCCAAGCATGGCAAATGAAGCGGGTTCGGGAATCAAGTCGGTCTGTGTGAACACAAGGTTGTCAATTCCGCCTGATGGTGAGCTGCCACCGATTGCCACGTCCATGGTCACAACCTGATTAATGAGGAAACCGGGGTCTTCAATTGCTGTCGCATCTCCGCCGATTGCGTTTGCCTCAGACGGTTGAGGGTTGAGGGTGGTCAGAAACAGGGTTTGATAACCCTGGGGTGCCTTGGTCACGTCAGTTGTCCATTTTTGCGGCACGTTGTAAGTGCGGGTCAAACCGAAGGCATCGGTCAGTGTCACGACCATATTGACTCCGCCGTTGACATCCACCAGATCAATTGATTCAGGCAGCACAGTGCCGACGAAATCAAATCGGATGCTGCCACGATCATTGATCGAAGCCTCATCATTGGGGAAGGTGTAGCGCAGACCTTCAGGCGTGTCGTTGGCTGTGTTGGGGCTGTCATCGTTCTGCAGGATAAGGATGTTACCCAAGCCAACGAGTAGATCAGGATCCTGGGTATTGGGCAGTTGGTCGCTTGCATCCGAATCAAACACGGTGACACCCAGGTGACCATCGCTGCCAATGTTGGTGGATGAAATTGTGACGAGATTGCCAAACTCCAGATCGTTGGCATCAAACGCTGCGTCGATAATCTGGCCGTTGATCAAAGGTGTAACAAAGTCATCTTCGGTTTCAAAGTTAAGCGTGATCGGACTCGCTTGTGCCAGCGAAGTCAGACCTACCATACCGGCTGCGCAAAGTGTTCCCATTAAAATGCGATAAGACAATGTCTTCTCCTCCAAATTAAAATGACGGGGGTTACCTGAAACCCGTCTGCCTTGGACTATCAATGAACCAAACATGAGAGTCCTTGGCGGTTTCTGAAAATTGTTTAAGCAAACCTCCCTCTCTACAGGTGGGTCTGCTCTCCTCTGGTACCTATTATGCACTACTTCGATGGATAAGCCAACCTATTTAGTGCTTTTTCTTATTTTTTTTCTTCTTTTTTGCAATAGTTACGATATTTAGTTGTTATGTACTTATTCCACCCTCCCCAATGCCTGGGCATTACCGAGATATCATCTATGCCCAATCATTACATACCCCTTTTTATATGTATTTTATGGCGCTACGTGATTCGTGTATGGAATGGAGTGATTTCCAAGGCGACTGGTAAGCAATGGCTCGTTACTTATACTAGCAGCACTTAATTAGCATAAATCCGCACTCTTCGATAAGAGTGCGGATCAATACTTATTTAGTTTACATTGGCAATTTACTTGCGGCGGATCATCAGCACACCACCGAGGCCAAGCATGGCCAGTGAGGCTGGCTCAGGGATGAGTTCTGTGCCGTTGGGACGAACGATGAAGTCCGCTTTCATCAGGGAGTCGTTCGTCTTGTAGTCATCATAGTTCAGAGCATTACTCCATGCTGTTACTGGCACACCATTCTTTCCACCACTCTTACCATTCTTGGCGTAGAACACACCCCAGACAGGAGAGTTAGGCGTCACCACTGTATAGGTGATGGGTCCACCATCAGCTCCTTCATCGAATTTGATCCCATAGACCGGATTTGGCATGTTCGGGTTACTGTTGCCATCGGATGTGGAGCTATAGACGTAAGGACCTTCGATGGAAGCATCTGACATCGAAGAGTTGTATACAAATCCTGGCTCTGAGTCTCCTGGTTGAGTGACTTCAACGATGAGATGTGATATGTCTTTCTCGTCGGCCGACACCGTGTACTGATAAGTCCACAGACCACTTTGCGTGTCGTAATTAATTGACCAACTGATATTGAAATCATCAGCCCACTGACCAGCTCCCGTAACGCCAAGGGTTTCATCACGGCTTGAGTTCAGGTCTGCGCCATCTGCTGCCGTGCCCCAAAGCGAGACGCCTGCAAAAGACTGACTGACCAATGAAAGAGTGAACGCGCAGCAAAGCGCAACGGTAAATGAGCGTGTGATCATCACATCTCCTCCAAATTAAATAGACGGGGAATTCCTGAAACCCGTCTGCCTTGGACTATCAACGAACCAAGATGAAAGTCCTTGGCAGTTCCTGAAAATTGTTTAAGCAAACCTCCCTCTCTACAGGTGGGTCTGCTCTCCTCTTGCGTAAAAGTAAACCACAAGAGACTAGGGATGTCAACCCATATTTGAAAATAGTACGGAAATTAACTTCATATAAATAAAGAGTGATTCAGACTGTGAATATGGGTAATTTTGGCAGGCAATTTTGCCCGTATCAAACGATCAAAGCTTGCCTAAATTCATATCAAGATTGTTTACTCAGAAGGTAAAACCGATCTTGGCGTAATACATCAGATCGTTATTTTTTGAGCCAGGCCCGGGCAATGAGTCATACTCATTCTGAGCCCCGATCTTCAGGTGCAACTTGGCCGCCTCATCCAGCGCCATCTTCCATTCCACCTTGCTGATGTTGCGGAACTCACCGAAATCATCCAGAGCAGGATAAAACTCGGTCGAAGCCGTCAGCGTCTGACGACTGGTGATCAGATATGCCAATTCCCCGCCGAACAGAGCTTCCGGGCTGAATTCATCAATGGCACCACCATCGTAGCGCCCGCCAGCACCAGCACGCAGACGGACATTCAACTTGTCGCGATCAATCAGCAGGTAGCCAACACCAGCCGTGGCTGAGATACGATTGATCCAAGCTTCAAACTCATCATAGTCGTATCTTGCTTTGGCAAAAACACTCCATCGACTGCCTGTAAAGTACCATTCATTAAATGCCTCCCCGAAGGCTTCATGTTCATCGACGATGCCGCGAGACTGACCTTGAATATAACCAACCTCAAAGCGTGTGAGCATGGCCTCGACTTCGCGTATAGCCTGGGCGCCGACCAGGATATCAAAGTTCTCCGAGTTGCCCGTCGATCCGTTCACTCCAGCATCAAGCGTGATTTTCCAGTTCTTCATCGAGTCAGGCTTACGCAGCCAGGGTTGCTTGGCCACAGCAGCCTGTGCCCCAGCCTGAGCGTCGCCTGCCCCGGCAGCAGCATTGCCATTGCCTGCCTGTGCTTGGGCCTCTTCCGCAGGCTGGGCGGGTTCTGCTCCAGCCTCGGCCTGGCCATCATCGACCAACGCCACCTTATCCATAGGCAGGACCACTTCGCCCAGCACCGGGTGATTCAGGGTGATCGATTCCTCGCTGCGGGCAGTGATTTCGCCGATCAGAACGTCGCCTGAGTTCAGCACGACCCGCTCCGCATGAGATAGAGCAGTAAATGAAGCCAGAAAACCGCAGAAAACCAAGGCCAGCATCGTCTTACGCATGTCTTTTCCTTATCTCAGTCAAAAGTTTCGATTTTCCCCGTCCGGAGTCGTATCCAAAGCTGCCAAACGCCCCTATTGCAGTCAATTGCTGTAGCCGGTACACTACTTGGCTCGCCCGATGGGGCAGGATACGGATTGAACTTGCTGACGCAAATGGAGATTTAGCGTGGTTCGACTTCGAATGAAAAGAATGGGTCGTCGCAATCGAGCTTTTTACCGCCTGTGTGCGATCGACCAGCGGAATCAGCGGAACGGCCGGGCCATCGAAGAACTCGGTTTCTATGACCCGATCGAAAAAGACGGCGAGAAAGCCATCCGTCTGAATGAAGAGCGCATCAAGTACTGGCTGAGCGTAGGCGCGCAGCCCAGTGAAACTGTGGCCGACCTGCTCAAGAAGCAAGGCATCACCCAGGCCGGGTAACTCACCCGCCTTTACCTCGGCTGGTGCCTGGCGCCAGCCCGATCCATTATGCGGATCGATATCCTCACACTTTTCCCTGAAATGTTCTCCAGCGTGCTGGGCAGTTCGATTCTGCATCGAGCCGCCAGCGATGTCGCTGATCCTGCGACCGGCGAGATTCGCCCCCCTGTCGTTTCCTATCACCTGACCAACATCCGCGACTTCACCCATGACAAACATGGCAAAGTCGATAAAGCCCCCTACGGCGGTGGGCCTGGCATGGTGCTGCAATGCCAACCCGTCTGGGACGCGGTCGTCGCAACCGAAGCGCAGCAACCTGATGTCCCTGCGCGTCGCATCCTGCTCACGCCTGAAGGTCAACCTTTCACGCAGACGGTCGCCCATGAGTTGGCTGAACTGCCTCGCCTGCTTCTGATAGCCGGGCATTATGAAGGCTTCGACCAGCGCGTCGTGGACAAGCTGGGGCCGATGAAAATCAGTTTGGGTGACTTTGTCTTGACCGGCGGAGAAATCGCGGCCATGGCTGTGATCGACGCCGTCGTCCGCCTGCTGCCCGGTGTGCTGGGCGACGACACTTCGACCGACCACGAAAGCTTCGCCCCGGGGCATCAAGGCATCCTCGATTATCCGCATTACACCCGTCCGCCGGAATGGCAAGGCATGAAAGTGCCTGACATTCTCCTCAGTGGTGACCATGCCAAAATCGAAGCCTGGCGACAGGAACAGGCTATCAAGCAGACGCGTGAGCATCGGCCTGATTTATTGAGTGAGGGGTGAGTTCTCAGGAAACGGCGCAGCGAACATATATGGCGCGTAGGATGGGTTAGGCGAGTCTTCGAGCCGTAACCCATCAGCGGGAGTACGCGTGATTATGGGCTATATTGATGGGTTACGCTCCGCCAATAGGCTACGCTAACCCATCCTACTCCCAGCGATCTGTGCGATTTGGGTCCTGAATTCCGTACATGCGTTCGCCGTGTTCACTCGCCAGCTTGACGCATCGCATCGACCGGCTGACACTAATCAGGCACAATCACCCGCCCCAGCCTTGCCATGATTCAACTGCAAAGCGTTTACAAGTACTTTGGGCCTAACGCCGCCGTCGCTGGCATCGACCTGGATATCAGTCAGGGCGAAGTGGTCGGCCTGCTTGGTCCCAATGGTGCGGGCAAGAGTACGACCATCCGCATGGTCACCGGGTTCATGCCTCCAACGTCTGGCCGAATCACCGTCGCGGGTTTTGATGTGCTGAAGCAGGGGCGATTGATGCGGCGGATGCTGGGCTACATGCCTGAAAATTCGCCGCTCTACCCGGAGATGAAAGTCACGGAGTATCTCGATTATCGCGGGCGCATGTTCGGCCTGCAGCGCAAAGTGCGGCGAGAACGCATCGAGGCCATGGTCGAACGATGCTCGCTTCAACCGGTGCGCGACCGCAACATCGGGGCACTGTCCAAAGGCAATCGACAACGCGCTGCCTTGGCGCAGGCGCTGTTGCATGACCCGCCTGTGATCATTCTGGATGAGCCGACGTCAGGTCTGGACCCCATCCAGGTGCAGCATTTCCGTCAGCTCCTGGCTGACCTGCGAGGCAAGCACACGGTGCTGATCTCCTCGCATATTTTGACTGAGATTGAGCAGACGACGGATCGGGTGGTGGTGATGGCGCGCGGCCGAGTCGTGGCTGATGGCAAACTCGCAGAACTGCATCGGCTGGTTGGCAAACGCCTGCTGATGGTCGAAGTGAAAGCCAGTCTGCAACAGGCGACGCAGGCATTGGAAAGTGTCCAGTCATTCAAGATTAAGGACAGCCGACCTGTTGAAGGCTGGACACGCCTCTCGCTACAGGCCATATCAGATGATGCGATGCCTGAACAGATCGCCACAGCCTTGGCAGAGCAGAAATTTGCCCTTCGCGAGTTACGCTGGACCAGTGGTAATCTGGAAGACCTGTTCACTCGCGTGACCTCGACCACTCCGAGCACAGCGGAGGTGGCCAGATGAACACGCCAACCAAAGATGTTGGTCTGCTGCGTCCCCGGCATGTGGTGGTCGAGTCAATCAGTCACACCTGGCTGATTGCTCAACGTGAAGTCGCAGCTTTTTTCTACTCGCCCACGGCTTATGTCGTCATCGCAGTCACCATGCTCATGGCTGCGGCTTTTTTCTTTCAGGTCTATCAGCCGGGCGAGCCAGTCGATCGCGTCATCCGCTTTACCTATGGCAGACTGGTGCAACTGGCAATCTTCATCATCCCCGCTCTCTCAATGCGCCTGTTCGCTGAGGAAAATCGCAGCGGAACGATTGAGTTACTACTTACTTCGCCTGCCAGTGATGTGGCAATTGTCTTGGGCAAGTGGTTTGGCGCACTGATGTTCTTCACCGTGGTTCTGCTCGCTTCGATTTTGCCTTTGATTGTGCTGTTGCTGGCTACCTCTGATGCAGGCCTGGGCCAGATCACGACGGGCTTGCTTGGTCTTTTCCTTGTCGCCTGCTTCTACCTGGCGATCGGTTTATGTGCGTCCGTTTTGACGGAAAACCAGATCGTCGCCTGGGTGATTGGTGTCCTGACCATTGGCATCTTCACCTTCCTGATGGATTACCTGGTCGCAGCAGCATGGCTAAGCAATGAAACTCGCGCTCTTTTTGAATATCTCAACGTCAACCTGCAAGCATTGGACTTCACCAAAGGTGTCATCAGCCTGGGCAGCATCGCCTATTTCACCATCGGCAGCAGTTTCTTTCTATTGACCGCTCATCAACTGCTCGAAAGCAGGAGGTGGCGATGAGTCATAAGCAGACAATAACCTCCACGCCACAAGAGGAGAATCGCTCTGGCCGATCTGCATTCGTTAGGCGAGTGATGTTCGCTGTGAATGTCGCGATGGTGATTCTTATCGCTTTTATCATCGCGACCTTGCTCAGTTGGGTGAGTTTCAAGACGCTGCATGACACCCGCATCGACATGACCGCTTTGCAGCAGTACAGCTTGTCCAAGCAAACCAAAGCAGCGATTGCTCAAGTGAAGCAACCGATTCAGATTACCGCCATCCTTGGGGGTGATGAGGCCGCGACCGAACGGGCGGGTGATTTACTCAATGAGTATGAACTGGCTTCGAAGCAGATCACGGTTCGACTGCTGGACCCGGCCACGGATGTTCAGGCTTTGCAGAATTTCGAGAAGTCGATTCATGATCGCTTCCAAAGTGACATTGAGCCTTATCAATCGCGCATTCGGCTTGGCCGGGCGTTGATCACTCGGGCGCGCAGCCACCTGAGCGATCTGATTCAACAGACCAAGGTATTGGACGATCTGCCTTTTGGTGGCCCGGGCGCACCGGTTGAACAACTGCGTTTACGGACTGCTTTGACGCAATCACGCGACTGGCTGGCACGCGTGGAGCCGGAGATTTTCACTCCCGCGATGGAGCGGGTGGACAATGCGTTGACCGGCCCATTGCCTCGTTACAAACAGGCGTTGCAGTTGCTGGAACGGGCCTTGAGCAGCTACATGGAAGTGCTGGCTCGCAATGAAGGATTGCTCCAGCAGACGCGTGTGGCCAGGCCTGACGCGGTCAGCGAGCAGTATCTTCGACTGATGCGCACGATGCGTGAAGCTTTGGAACCGACAAATAAGTCGCCGACGGAAGCTTCGCCCAATGTCGGTGCATTGGCCGACGGCGTCCTTGCCTTGAAAGTCGAAGCCGACCTGACCGGCTACGAAGACGCCACAGCAAGATTGGCCCGGCAAAATGCAATCGTGCTGGAGCAGGGAGAACGACTGGTGGTCTCCTCGCTCGACAGTGCGCTGGCTGATGACAACGAAAGTCAGGGCTTTCTCAGCGAAGAGCTGTTAACCAGTGCCCTGCTTCGCTTGAACCAGGCGACGAATCGACCACGCGTGGTGCTGATCAATCCACTAGGTCGGCCTGTGATTGATCGCGGAGCAGCAGCAAATGAATCGATGAATCTCGTCGCGCAACGATTGAGGAGATTGAACTTTGAAGTGGTCACCTGGGCGCCATTCGGCCCCAAGGCAGACGCAACGAAAATGCAGGACCCGCCTAGGCTGTCGCGCGAAGCGAGGACGGTATGGGTCTTGCTTCCGGCATTCGATGGGCAGTTGGTGGATCGCCCATTCATCGCACAGAACCTTAAGCCTGTGGTCGAACATCTCCAGCAAGTTTTCGCTGCGGGTGATGGCGTGATGATCCTCACCAACCCCGGCGAAATACCTGAGGGTGCGACGATGAGTTCGGCGGACGGCCCACTACTGCGCTGGCTGGGTGAGTTGGGTATCAATGTCCAGACAGACAAGATGCTGCTGCGCCAGATTGTTCAACGCGGGGTCGTCGGAGCCAGGCCTGACCATCCGGTGCAGGATTGGCCGACGGATCTGATCATCACGCGCGCCTTGAAGGGACTGGGCGGTACATTTATTTTTGCCAGCCCGATTGAGCTGTCACCCAATGCAGATCCATCAGCAAAATTGCAGCCATTGGTTGAGATCGCTGAACCAGACCTGTTCCTTGAACATCGCCTGATCGATTTCAGCAGGCTGCGTGGCAGGATCACCATGCAGGATGGGCAAGCGGTTGATTCAGCCCTTGTGGGAGCGGCTGCGGAGAAAGGCAGTGGACGACTGGTGGTTTATACCTCGCCAGTGTTCGCGCGCGACACCATCGCAGGCAGACAGGCGGCTGGTACCGCAGGTAGTGCATTGGAGTATCCCGCCAATGCAGAATTGTTTGTCAACAGTGTCGCCTGGTTGGCGGATGCGGAAGGCATCATTGCCAGCAGTCCGCAGACGAAAGCGATCCCGCGCGTTGAGCCTTTGGAGCCGGCTGCGCTGGCTTCACTGCGTTGGGGATTGTCGGCTGGGCTTCCTTTGATCGTTCTTCTGTTCGGCCTGGGTGTCTGGTTGATTCGTCGTCGAGGCTAGCCAGGATGATGTGACATGAACCTGAAATTGACCATCATCCTGCTTGTGGTACTTGCTCTGGCTGCGGGTGTGTATGTGTGGATCGAGTTGTCAGGCTCATCGTCGAGTAAGCCAGGTGATCATGAAGTTGCATTGCTGCCTGAAGCATTTTCACTAGCCGAACTGGATGTTTTTCATATTCGCCGGGGAGAACAGACGTATCAGTTCACCAACGATCAAGGCCAGTTGAAGCAAACCTCACCATTTGAATTACCTGTCAGTGAAGTTTGGACTGATAAGTTCATTCAAGCGATCAGTGATTTGAAAAGTTTGAGACGGATTGATCTGGCGGAAATCGAGGGAGCATCACTCAGTCGAGTTGGACTGGAGCCTGCTGAATTTGAGATAGGCTTACCGGGACAGGATGGTAAAGCATGGTCACTCAAGATCGGTCACCAATTGACGGATGGTCGCTGTTATGCGTTGGTTGAATCGAATGATGGAGAGTCGCAGAAGATACATCTGATTTCGCGCGAGTTGCGCGATCTTTTAGCCAGTGGCCAAACGCCTTGGCTGAATGAGAGTTACGCAACGTTGCCTTGGCCTGATGTTCATGAATTGCAGGTTGTTGAAATCAGTCAAGGCGAGAAGATTGCCCTTCAACTTCAACGCAATGGAGCGGATTGGCAATTCAAGTTGCCAGCCCATTCCCCGGTTGAGACAGATGCGCTGGCTGCCCTGCTCACGCGACTGAAAAGCTTTCGGCCCGTTGAGATTCATCCGGCTGGCCAGTACGCAGATGTCTGGCGAAGGACGGCTCAACAACAGCGTGTGCTGTTAACGACCGGCACTGGCCAAACGATTCAACTTGCCTTCAAGGAACATCCGGATCATTCAGGACAAACCATGTTGGCTTTGGATTGGGCCGGTGAGGTGGGCAACGTCATTTTTCTTTTGCACGAGGGTTTGAATGATCGATACCTGCAGGCGAAGACATACCGCAGCCAGCGACCGATTGAGCCGATCGTGGATCAGGCAGTGGCATTTATCCGTTATGCCAACGCAGCGAGCCAAAGCGTGAGTCAGGATGAGTCAGGTGCTTGGCAGTATTCGGATGGGACGCATGAATTTCTGGCCGATCCGCAGTGGATGCGCGTCTGGATTCAGAACCTGCAGCAGATTAAGGTTAAAGATTTTCTTGATCCGCCTACGGAAACGAAACCTGCCATGACCCTGGTTGTTGCCGATGTGGCTGGCAGGACCAGCAGTATGAACTTGTTTAGCCAGAAGGAGTCGAAGTCAGCTTATCCTTGGATACTCACGGCGGATGCTTATCCTGAGATTGCTTTTGCGCTTGACGAGAATCAGGCTGCGGTACTCGGCCGGGACTTACGGTCATTACGCCATCGCCGTGTCCTTCGTGACGTGCCAGGCCAACTTGCGGAACTTGTCATTGAAATCGAGGGTGAACCCAATACAACCATCAGCCTGGTCAATGATAAGCCAGAAGAGCCAAGATGGTTGGTGATGTGGAAGCAGTCGAGCAACTCAAATCCGAACCAATGGCAGAATGATCAGGCAGCCTTTCTCTTCAGCCAACTGCAACAGGCTGAAGCTGAAGCATGGTTACCCGACATGGATCTGACAGAGAAGACCAATCTGATCCACCTGAAGATGAAACTGATTGAAACAGTCGCACCAAAGAAGCAGGATAAATCGCAAAATGCCCAAGAACGTGCAGAAGAAAAAGAACATGAGCCGAAACCCGTTTTGAAGGAGCATCAGGTCACATTGACCATTGACAGTCATGAAAAATTAGCCCAGATAGAAGGCATCAAAACCCCCTTCCGCATTTCAAACGAATTGCTGAACCTGATCACCCGTGAGTATCGCGACACTCGGTTGATCCCTGCCGATCCAAGCAAACTTAAATCTATCCAACTACCCAATGGCATCCAAATCTCTTTCAATGCAACTGGTGTCACCACTCATCCCGAGGATACTCTCGCTGACGATGACATCAAGGCCATCGCCGACCTGTTCACCCCATTGACAGCAGATCGGCTGACAGACCTTCCGCCACAAAATCAATTGGTAACCATTGGAAACTGCACAATTTCACAAGTTGCAATCAATTACGTTTGCTCATTTTATCGCGACAAGGTTACAGACAAGGTCTATGCCCAAACCTCGCGCGGGACAGGCATACTCAGCGAGCGATCCGCCAAGTTAATCAGTCAATATGGCGTCAAACCGGCCGAGTAAGATTTGGTTTGCTTGACGGGGTTTATTCTGTTTCCTTGGCCAAGGTCTTGGCTGTTTCCGGAATCTCCTGACGAATGCCCAGTTCGTTTTCGATTCGCCGAACGATGTCCCAGTCCTTCTTGTAATCCACCTCGGCGAAGACAGGTTTGCCATCTACTTGGTAAGTCTTGAAAGCTTCCTCGATCTTGCCTGCCAGTTCTGGTTCAGTGTTGTAAAGATATCCAAGACCTGCAACAGTAAATGGTGATGATTCATAGACAGTTTTGAAGTCCGTGTAAGACACCTCGCCATCCGTGATCGCTTGCGTCAGAATATCGCTGGCTACTGATGCCGCCTCAAAGTCACCGGCCGCAATCCCCTTGATCGAACGGTCGTGGCTGCCTGAGAAACGGACATCATAATCATGGACCATGCGCAAGCGATGCTCGCGGAGAGCGATTACTGCGGCTTTGAAGCCTGAATTGGATTTCTTGTCGGTAAAGGTGATGGATCGGCCTCGAATATCCTTCAAACTGCGAATCGGGCTATCCTTGGGCACGATTACGTGCATCTCGTAGTTGTAATTTCCCTTTTCATCCTTCTCTGCAGCTACCGGCCTGAACCCAGCCAGATTGACTGCGGTCGGCACACTGCCTGTGTTGAGTCCGGCCACATGTAATTCACCCGAGGCCAGCTTCTGCAACTGCTCATCAATGGTGTCCACCCGCAGGTATTCGACTTTCTTACCCGTCGTGGCTTCAAGATGCTTGACGAAGGGTGCCCATTTGGCTTTCTCAACTTCAAATTCAGCTTCGCGTTCTTCATGCGTTGGTTTCTCCGTTGGGATAAAGCTGAAGGTGAGGACTTGCGGATCAATCCACTGCGATTCATCCTCGGGCGGATCAGCGAGCAGGTCACCATCTGTATCCACGAATTTGACGCTTAAAGAATTGGTGATCGGCTCGCCCACCCCAAGCATGCCAAGCGTTCGTTCACTTTCCGTCGTTTTGTCCACCCGGCTGAACGAATAGACCAGCGCGGCAGCCACCACAAGCATCACCAGAATGACCACGATGATGACAGAACTGCCACCTGATTGCTTCATTTCCTCTGCCATGATCTACCTCTTTGTGAAATTAAGATGAATAGAACATTCGATTGTGACACCTTACCTATTTAAGGTCAAGCTTTAACCTGACAAGTCTTACAAGAAGTTTACTTCGTTGTCCTGAGCAATTGTGAGAAAAGCGCTACAATGCGACCGTGAACGATCAGAATGGAAAATCCTGGAAGCTCGCATTGGACCTTTCTGCCCAAGAGGGTGAGGTTGCGATCGTGATGGATGGACAGATCGTCGCGAGGGAAGCACTCACCCGCGCGAACAGGCATCAGGTCCCTTTGATGCCAACCCTAAACAAGTTGTCTGATGCACTTGGCCTCTCGCCCGCCGGACTTGCTGCGATTTACGTCGCACTTGGGCCGGGCAGTTTCACAGGCCTGCGCATTGCCCTCGCCACCGCCAAGATGCTGGCTCAGACCACGGATGCCAGAACCATGGGTATCCCCTCAGCCGACCTGATTGCCTTCGAACATCAGCCCCCTGCTCAACCTGACCAGCAACTGACCATCTGCCTGAACCACAAGCGTGGCAGCGTTGTCGCATCGACCTACCACTGGCTCGCGGAAACTGAAAGCTGGCAACCAAGCGAACCCGCTTCCGTGCAAGACTGGCGGGCACTGACCGCACCTAGCACCCCTGGCCAAGTAACCCAAGCGCGAATCATCCTCACTGACCGGTTGCCCAAAGACGCAGATTACGCAGTTTCAGACCAAGTGGATCTTCGTGTGGATCCTGATCTCTGCCGACCAAGATGCCAGGCCTTGGTGAAACTGGGCGAAGCGCGAGCGCAAGCTGGCAGTTGGACAGAGCCAGCCGACTTGCTGCCTCTGTATGTGCGCCGACCTGAAGCGGTCGAAATCTGGGAAAACCGCAGGAAGCAGGCCGGGGCAGCTTCGGGAAGTTGATCAAAACACCCAGCCGCGCTCACGGTTGGCTTTCTTCAATTACAATGCTCGGTTCCATGATTCCAAAGATCGTTATCGTTGGTCGCCCGAATGTGGGTAAGAGCAGCTTGCTGAATATGCTGGCCGGCCGTCGCATCAGCATTGTTGACGCGACGCCGGGCGTCACGCGCGATCGCATCTCAACCCTTGCAGAACTGGCAGACAGCAAGGGCAAAACCCACAAAGTGGAATTAGTGGACACAGGCGGGCATGGCATCGCCGACAGCCAGAACCTGACTGACGCGGTGGAACGACAGATCGCCCGCGGATTAGCCGATGCTGATGTGGTGCTTTTTGTCATCGACGCTCAGCAAGGCATCGTGCCGTTGGACAATCGAGTCGGGCAGTTGATCCGATCGACCGGCATGGACAGGCCTGTGCTTCTCGTAGCCAACAAAGTGGATGGCGAAAACTTTGAAGCTGATGCCTTGGATGCGCTTTCACTGGGCTTTGGTGAACCGTTGGTGGTTTCTGCCAAGAATCGTTACAACCGCCGGGAATTTGAAACCGCGCTGCTGGACGCCATCGACTTCGACAGCATCGCCGCAAGGAAAAGCAATCTCTCGCCCGAGGCGATTGATACCGGTGTCGAACTCGCGATTGTCGGCAAGCGAAACGCCGGTAAAAGTACATTGGTCAATGCCTTGGCTGGGGATGAACGCGTCATCGTCAGCGAGATCGAAGGCACGACGCGTGACAGCGTGGACGTGCGCTTTGAGATCGGGGGCAAGATCATGACCGCCATCGATACCGCTGGGGTGCGCAAGCGGAAAAGCATGGATGGCGACATTGAGTATTTCAGCTATCACCGGGCGCTGCGTTCGATTCGCCGGGCCGATGTGGTCATGCTGCTGATTGACGCCAGTCTGCCTGTCAGCCAGGTGGACAAACAACTTGGCCACGAGATTCAAAAGCATTACAAGCCTTGCATCATCGTCATCAACAAGTGGGACCTGGCTGAGAAGAGTTACACGCAAGAGCAATACATCGAGTATCTGGATGACGCCCTGAAAGGTTGGCGATTCGCTCCGGTCGCGTTTATCAGTGCGGCTAAAAATGAAGGTGTGGAAGACCTGATCGCCATGGCCATGAACTTGCACGAGCAGTCAGGTCACCGCGTCGGGACGGGTGAATTGAATCGTGTCACTGAGCACATGTTGGCCATGCACCCACCGCGCCACATCCATGGCCGACGTGCCAAGGTGTTCTATGTCACGCAGGCCGAGGTCCATCCACCCACACTGGTGCTCTGGGTGAACGACCCTGAACTTTTCGACCCCAGCTACCAGCGATACATGCTCAACCGTTTTCGTGATGAACTCCCGTACAGCGAGGTGCCGATTCAACTGGTCTTCCGCAAACGCGAACGGGAAGAGAAGAAGTAAGAAATCAATCCACCGGGCTGCCGAAGATACTCAGTTGATGTCGCTCAAGACCAAGCTTATTGACGGGCTTGTCCACGTTCAGGCGATAATTTCCACTGAAGCAGGCCGTGCAGTAATGATCTTTGGGCCGACTGACACAAGCCAGCATGCCTTCCTGTGAAAGGTAAGCCAGGCTATCAACGCCCAGGAACTCAGCAATTTCCTCAATGCTGCGTTCGTTGGCGATTAACTTGGCTGGATCAGGAAAATCCACGCCGAAGTAGCAGGCGTGGCGAATCGGCGGGCAACTGATCCGCATATGGATTTCCTTGGCCCCGGCTCGTTTGAGCTGCTGCATCTTGCCGCGCGTGGTGGTGCCTCGCACGATCGAGTCATCGACCACGATCAAGCGTTTGTCACGCACAATGTCATCGACCACGTTCAGCTTCAGTTGCACAGCCCGGTCGCGCTGTCCCTGCGATGGCTGAATGAACGTACGCCCGACATAACGATTAGGCACGATCCCCTCGCGATAGGGCAAACCTGACTGCCTGGCGTAACCCAATGCAGCACTTCGGCCTGAGTCAGGCATGGGGATGACATAATCCGCATCGACATGTGATTCCTCTGCCAGTTTCTCCCCGAGTCGCTCGCGAACAATCTGAACCGTATCCCCAAAGATGCGTGAGCTTGGATTGGCAAAATAAATATGCTCAAAAATGCAGTGGGCTGGCGTGGCTTCTTCCGAAAAACGCCTTGACGACATACCTTCATCACTGAACGTTACGATCTCGCCCGGTTCAACTTCGCGAATCAACTCCGCGCCGATGGCATCGAAGGCAACCGTCTCGCTGGCGACACAATATGCCCCGTCAGGCATGCGTCCCAACACCAAAGGTCGCCAGCCCCAAGGGTCGCGCACTGCTTCCAACCGATCCGCAAAGAGAAAGACCAGGCTGTAGGCCCCTTGCAGGTGGGATAATGTCTCCACCATCGGGTCTTTCTTGTGCATGTAATGACTGGCCAGCAGGTGAATGATCACTTCGGTATCGGTGCCCGTGTGAAAGATGTGGCCGCGATGCTCGTATGTCTCGCGCAAAAGGTCTGCATTGATCAGGTTGCCGTTGTGCCCCACTGCCACCTGCCCGCCGACGAAATTTTCCAATAAAGGCTGCGCGTTGCAGCTTCGGCTGGAGCCTGTGGTGGAGTAACGGTTATGCCCGATCGCGGCCTTGCCCTGCAAACCACGTAAAGTTCTTTCATCAAAAACTTCTGCCACGAGTCCCATGCCGACATGGGCTGAAAGCTCCAGCCCCGTCGAGACCGCGATCCCTGCCGATTCCTGCCCGCGATGCTGCTGGGCAAAAAGAGCGGTGTAAGCCAGATGTTGGCAGTTTTCACTCCCCCAAATGCCAAATACGCCACATTTTTCTTTCGGTCGGGTGTTGGTCATGCTGGCAGGCTCACTGAAAATGGCAAAGTACTGTTGCTGGCCGTCCAATTCAACTGAGCAGCGCTCCTCTGCATCATAGCGTTTCAAAGACAATGTCAATTCGACTTGAATTTCAACCGAAGTCGCGACTCGGTTTAGAATGCTCTGATGCCCACTTTGCAGAAAACCGCTGTGCTATTGGCTGTGGCTTTGGACAAGCAGACACTGGCCAAGATGCCCAAAGTCAGCCAATGGGCTGAGTCGAGAATGGTTCATCCATTGGCGCCAGTTGGGCCTGCGGTCACATGCAGCAGTCAGTCGGCCATGCTGACCGGTGCGCCCCCTTCATGCCATGGCATCGTGGGCAACGGCTGGTATGACCGCGACCTGACCGAAATCCACTTCTGGAAACAAAGCAATCACCTCGTGCAGGCCCCCAAAGTCTGGCAGACATTGCGCCAAACTTTTCCGCAGGCGAGCGTGGCCAAGCTTTTCTGGTGGTTCAACATGCATGCCAAGGTCGATTTTGCCGTCACCCCGCGCCCGCAATACAAAGCCGATGGCCGAAAACTTCCGGACATCTACAGCCAACCCCTATCACTCCGCGATCGACTGCAACGCAAGTTGGGCACATTCCCGCTCTTCAAATTCTGGGGGCCGGGCGCAGACATCACTTCCACTCAATGGATTGCCGACGCAGCCAAACTGGTGGCAGACTGGCATCACCCGGACTTACTCCTGACCTATCTGCCCCACCTGGATTACGCCTTGCAGAAGTTTGGCCCAGACTCATCGCAAGCGCAACTTGCCTGCACGGAACTGGACCATTGCCTGTCTGACCTGATTCACGATCTTGAGGCCAGGGATTATCGCGTCATGCTGGTCAGTGAGTATGGCATCGAGACTGTGCACCAACCCATCCACATCAATCGTCGGCTGCGTGAAGCAGGCTTGATTGAAGTGCGCGACGAAGGGGATGGTGAAGTGCTTGTCCCCGGCGAGTGCAAGGCTTTGGCTGTCGCGGATCATCAAATCGCTCATGTCTATGTAAACGATGCTGCCGTGCGCGAGCAAGTAAAAAGCCTGCTTGAAGAATTGCCCGGCGTTGGCCGAGTACTGGATCAATCTGCGTTGATCGCTGCCGGATTGAATCACCCCCGCACGGGAGAATTCGTTGTCGAAGCCGCGCCTGGTCACTGGTTCACCTATTACTACTGGTTGGAGGATCAGCAAGCCCCGGACTTTGCCCGGACGGTGGATATTCACCGCAAGCCAGGCTATGACCCCGTTGAAATGTTTGTTGATCCCAATCTGCTTTGGCCTCGCGTTAGCCTTGCCTGGAAGCTATTGAAGCGCAGGCTGGGATTGCGCCAACCATTGGATGTGATTCCGCTGGATGCCAGTCTGATTAAGGGGTCGCATGGCCGAATGTCTCCGGAGGCGGAACACGCACCACTGATCATCTACGAGTCGCAACTTCTTCAGGGCAGCAATGATTCTCTGCCAATGACGGCGGTGCGCGATATCATGCTTCGCTCACTTGGTTGTGAAAATCAGGTGACTGATTAGACGAATGGATTTCGCATGAACCGCACTGCCTCAACTGAAGTTAAGAAAACCAACCTTGCCGTCGCGCCCGGCTCACAATTTGCCAGCGATAACTGTGCCGGAATCTGCCCGGAGGCGATGCAGGCTTTGGTCGAAGCCAACGCGGGTTATGTTTCAGGTTATGGCGATGATCATTACACGACGCATGCCAGCGATCTGTTGCGTGAACTTTTTGAAATTGATTGTGAAGTCTTCTTTGTGTTCAACGGCACGGCTGCCAACTCCCTGGCGATCGGCCACCTGTGCAAGAGCTACCACAGCGTCATCTGCCACGAGAAAGCCCATGTGGAAACCGATGAATGTGGCGGGCCTGAGTTTTTCACGCATGGCACCAAGCTGCTGTTGGCCAAGGGAAATCAGGGCAAGATCCAGCCGGAGGACATTGAGGAAATCGTCACCCGGCGAAGCGACATCCATTATCCCAAACCTCGCGTGATCAGTCTGACGCAATCAACAGAGTTGGGCACGGTTTACTCGATAGAGGAATTGGATGAGATTCGAGAAACCGCCCGCCGACACAAGCTGCGTGTTCACATGGATGGTGCCCGGTTTGCCAATGCGGTTGCTTCGTTGAATGTTGCACCCAAGGAAGTAACATGGAAAGTTGGCGTGGATGTGCTTTGCTTCGGGGGAACGAAGAATGGCATGCCCTTCGGTGAGGCTGTGGTTTTCTTCAACCGCGAACTGGCCAGCGAGTTTGATTACCGTTGCAAGCAGGCGGGGCAGCTCAATTCCAAGATGCGATTCACGGCGGCCCCATGGATCAAGATGCTGGAAGAAAACACCTGGCTGAGCCACGCCCGACACGCCAATGCGCGAGCGAATCAGTTGGCTGAAGGTCTCAAGGCGTTGGACATTCCATTGTTGAACCCGTCGCAAGCTAACGCGGTGTTCGCGCAGTTCGAACAGAAATGGATTGCAGCGATGCATGATCGCGGCTGGCATTTTTACACATTCATCGGCGAGGGGGGCGTCCGCCTGATGTGTTCCTGGGCGACACGAGAAGAGGAAATCGAAGCTTTCCTGACCGATCTCAAGCAGGTGCTTTAGACCAGACTGGGTGCAAACGTGGCGATTTCGGGGTGCCACGCCTTGACGACCCTCGAGCGAAGCGAGAGGGGCGCAAGGTGTGTGGATGATATAAAGTGGGGTGGCTGTGGATACGCGAGGAGTGAAGCGACGCAGCGTAACTACAGATATGTTTTATACGCGTTTCGTCTTACCATCAACAGCACAGCTTGCCGCGTTTTTCCTTCGCTTTGCTCAGTAAAACTCGGTCAAACTGTGGCACCCCTGGATCAATAACATGGGCACGGTTTAATCTTCCTCTTCTTCCGGGCCGCCTTCTTCAGTCTTATGCTCAGCCCGACCTTCCAGTTCATCGTGATATTCATACAGACTCAGTAGTGACAACAGCCAGGCCAATGTGGATTCCGCACCTTGATTGACGTTGACGCCCGAGGCTTCAAGGCCGTCGCAGCAACCGCCTGTCTTGTAGTCATAAAGCGGGATGCGAAGATCGTTTTCACCCAGGAACCAGTTCAGGCAGGTGTGAGCACGTTCCAGCCATTTGTCCTCGCCGGTGATTTTGTGCGCATCAATGCAGGCATCAATCATGCAACTGGCTTCGATCGGCTGCTGATCAAAACGTGCCTTTTCACCTCCACGAGGGAACCAGCCATCACATCCGACCGGCTGGAAGTAACCTTCCTCGCTGACCTGCACTTTCCATAACCATTCCAAGCTGCGCAGACCAATCTGGCACATTTCATCATGGAACATCCATCGACCTGAAAGCATCAAAGCCTGTGACAACCGGGCATTGGCATAAGTCAATGTATCCTCCAGCCAGGGCCAATCGTCTTTCATGTTGGACTTGAAATAGTCAAGCAACTGCAAGGCTAACTTTTCCCGAAGTCTGCGGGCATCACTATCACCACTGAATTTCCGCAGATAGGCGTGAATGCCAATCAGCGAGTACGCAATCGAACGTGGAGACCCAAACGCTTCCACTGCCGGTAGCGCTTTCTGGAAAAGACTGACCGCGACGGTCATCGGGCCGCGCTCCTGCAATCGCGCGACGGCTTCACCCATGGCCCAGAGCGAACGGGCATGGCTATCCGTGCTTCCCCGCTCTTCAAGCCATTGCCGATCGTAACTCATGAAATTGCGGAAAAAGCCAGTGTCATCATTGAAGGCATGATGCATGAAGGAAAGGTAACGCTCGACCAGCCAGCGAATCACACTTTCATCACGAGCGAAGTTTGCTGCCAGCAGGACAACAATCAACGCCCGACAGTTATCATCGACGCAATAACCATGATGCCGGTCTCCAATGGTTCCCTTGGCATGCTGGAGGATGCCACAATCATCGGTCAGATGCCGCAGTTGATCGAAGTTGATTTCGCTCAGTTCCTGCGGATGATCGGAGGCATCACGCACGACAGCAGGGACAGGCCTAATGGAGCGTTTGGTTTCATCAGCGACTTGTTCGAACAGTTGTATGTAGCTGGCAGCGACGCTGGGCCAGATCATCGGGCGCGTGTACTGGTAGGCATTCTTACGAATGGCGTGACGCTCGATATCCTTGTCAAACAACTCGACAATGGCATCACCCATCGCTTCGCTGTCGCCGAACGGCGTCAACCGGCCCCGATTCTCCGCTAGCATCTCCTGCGCATACCAGTAAGGTGTCGAAACCGTCGCCTTACCTGAACCGAGTGCATAAGCCAACGTGCCAGATACGATCTGCGCTTCGTTCAAATAAGGCGTCACATAAACATCCGCAGCCCCGAGAAATTCCACCAGTTCATTCTGATCGACAAACTTATTGTGAAAGCGAATGTTCTCACTGACGCCCAAGTCACTGGCTAATTTAATCAAATCATTACGGTAGCTCTCACCTGTCTGTGCTTTGATGGCCGGGTGGGTTGCACCAAGCACGATATATACCGCATCCGGATATTTCTTCACCACGCGAGGCAAGGCATTGATCATGTTTTCAATGCCCTTGCCCGGACTGAGCAGGCCGAAGGTAAGAATGACACGCCTGCCCTCGACGTTGAACTGATCTTTATAGAAGTTCGGATCGACAAAAGGCACATCGGGGATGCCGTGCGGGATGAACGCGACCTTATCAGGCGAGATGTCATAGATTTCAGTCAGAAACTCCTTGCCCCGCTCGCTGAGCACGACCAGTCGGTTGCTCACCTCAGCCAACTGCATGGTGGCCCGGCGTTGACCTTCGGTCGGCTCTTTCAGCACGGTATGCATCGTGGTGACGACAGGCACGCGAAGCCGGCGTAGCAGTTCAGTGACATGTGAGCCATCACGCCCGCCATAGATGCCATACTCGTGCTGCACACAAACGACATCGACTTTAGAAAGATTCAGGAAATCCGCACCGACGCGATATTCGCCCAGACGCTTTTCGTTGATTTCAAACCACACGCGCGAGGGATAGCGATAGCCCTCTGGCCGATCATCCATCGCCACGGCTCGCACTTCCGCACCGACGGCAGCGGTATCAATCGCGCTGGCCAAGTCGTCCAGAAAAGTCGCAATGCCACAGCGTCGCGGCAGATGCGTCCCCACCAAAGTAATGTTTCTCAGATTCGTCGTCACCGGTCCTAAAGGCATAAATAACTATCCACCTGTGTTTTACAGCAAGAATTCCATAAAAACACCCTCGTGTTCATTGCATCATTCTAGTCAACAATCGAGATGCCTGCTGCCCAGTTTGCCCAGTTTCACGGAATCTGTTGAATCACTTGACTGCCGATTTTGTGTTTTTCGTTTTGGCCTTTTCAACTGGGGGAACCGGAAAGTGACTCACACGTTACAAAAAGTGCTGGTGTTGAGGCCGTTTAGCGTGTAAATTATGCAGATCACGGACGAACCTTTGAGCCGGAGTACATTTCATGATGGTGACAAGAAGCTGGACAGTTTTCGGATGCCTGTTGTTGTTGGCTGTTCTGATGCAGGCTGTCCCCGTCACCGCCTCGACTGATAAATCCAAAGAAAAGGCCGAATCGAACCCGGGCATGATCACCTTGGGTGCCGTGATTCAGAACGAGTTGGGGGAAACCCTGGCTGAGCCTGTCTTCTCGCTCTACGTCGGCCAACGCGTGGAACTGACTGTCGTCAGTGCCGACGGCGGGATGGATCAAAGGCTGGAAATCGCCGCCAAGGTCATGGAAGGTGATGGCGACTTTTACCACGTCGTCTTTGAAATTCGTGACACCACACCCGGCGCGGAATGGGCTTTTGAAGCCTCGAATTATGTCCGTGCAGGCATGCCTGCTGTTTTCGAACTTGAGAGCAACAAGCCAGGCATGGACCGCACCATCGTCCTGAATCTTCTCGACTCCCCCATACCCTCAACTGACTCAGCACAAATCAGTGACGAGTCATTCTGAGCAATGGGTTGAACAGAAGACTATCCTCGAAACATCTCAATCGCATCAATAACTGTCACGATCCGTCTCGCTTGATTTGCTTTGAATCATCAAACCTTTGAGCCATCGGCATGCGGCGGCCAAAGCCAAACGCCCGGCCGGTCACCTTGATACCCGGCGCTGCCTGCTTGCGCTTGTATTCATTGCGATCAATCAAGCGCACGATCCGCTTGACCTGTGCCTCATCAAACCCCGTCTCAGTAATAATCTGGCGGACGCTGCGATCCTGCTCGACGTATAGCTCAATCATGCGGTCAAGCTCGTGATAAGCAGGCAGCGAATCTTCATCTTTCTGGTCAGGCCTAAGCTCTGCGGAAGGAGGCTTGCTGATCGAATTCTCAGGAATCACAGGCTTGCCAAACTGCTTAAGCAAAGGCGAGGCCTCATTTTCGTTGATCCATCGCGCCAAGTCCCAAACCAGCGTCTTTGGCACATCCGAAAGTGCAGCCAATCCCCCAGCCATATCGCCGTACAAGGTGCAGTATCCCACCGCCAGTTCGCTCTTGTTACCTGTCGTCACCAGCAAAGAGCCGAACTTGTTACTCATGGCCATGAGAATGACACCGCGCACACGGGCCTGAATGTTTTCCTCTGTCACGTCAGGCTCAAGACCTGAAAAGACGTCGGCCAATACGTTTTCAAAAGCTTCATGGGGCAGAGATATCGCAATGACATCGAATGTCATGTCCAGATTCTCAGCCAAAGCTCGGGCATCATCGACACTGCCTTGCGATGAATATCGCGAAGGCATCGCCACCCCCCGCACATTTTCCTTGCCCACGGCCGCGATACACAAGGCAGCCGTCACCGCCGAGTCGATGCCCCCGGATAGCCCCAGCACGATCTGCTTGAAGCCACACTTGCGACAGTAATCGCGGATGCCCAGCACCAAAGCTTCGTAAACGCTGCCAACCGGATCATGGTTGATCGCGGGAATCCTCACTGTCGAAGCTTTGCGGCTCGTTTGCGTGGATGCTTCATCTTGTTCGGGCAGGTCGAAGACGAGTAGGTCTTCCTCAAAAGCCTTGGCATGGGCGATAAGCTCACCCTGCGCATCAAACGCACAACTGTTGCCATCGAACACCAGTTCATCATTGCCTCCGGCCTGATTGCAGTAAAGCAAAGGCACGTCAAACCGCCGGGCGGTATGTTCGAAAAGCTTGATGCGGAACTCATGTTTGTGCTGCACAAAAGGCGACGCGGAACAGTTGATGAACACATCAGCCCCGGCTTTCGTAAGTGCCTCAGCGGGGTTGGTCGTGTAAAGCTGGCGCTCAAAAAGCGCTGGCTCATTCCAAAGGTCTTCGCAGATGCTGACCCCAAGATGTCGGCCCATGTATTTGGCGATGCCATGCTCAAGTGCATCCGGGCCATAGCTTGGTCGCACCTCTGTTGACGCTGGTTCGAAATAACGATGCTCATCAAACACGTCATAAGTAGGCAGCAGCGACTTGATATACGTGTGACGGGCAACCCCCTGCTCACAGAAAGCTGCTGCGTTATGCAAAGGTCTTCCCTTATCGGGCTGGTGTGTCGCCAACGGATAGCCGATGATGGCTGCAACATCCGTGCAAAGGCTGGCCAGATGGTCAATCGCCTCGGTAGCCTGTTCGATCAGCACCGGCTTAAGCAGCAGGTCTTTGGGGGGGTAACCCACCAACGCCAGCTCGGGGAAAACCACAAGCTGAACGCCTTGGGATTGACACTGACCGATGATCTGCTCCATGATTCGGCAGTTATCGGCCACAGCACCGACCGTCGGATTGATCTGAGCGAGGGCAATCTTCATACTTGGTATCCTAACGAGTCGATGGTAAGGCATATGAATCAGTTGGACAGCAAGGACTTAAAGCAGGAGCCGCACATGCAATTTGGAATGATCAGGTGGTCACGGGCATTTACCATACTGCTCATTGCCCTTCTTATCCCCCTGCTGGGGGCCTGCACGATCACCCAGAAGAAGGATGACAACAATACCGACAAAGGCAAAGTCAACGTTGGCAAAGCTCAGACTTACCTCGAACAGGGTTTGACCGACGCCGCCCTCGCTGCCTTTGGCCAAGCCTTGGAAGAGAATCCCAACCTGATTGATGCCTACATCGGCATGGCAGACATCTATGAAGCACGGGCCGAGCAAGCCACCACCGATGAAGAAAAGGTCAAGTGGTACAACCAGTCACGCGTTCGACTGGAAGCCGCGGTCGAGCGCGATACGCAACACTTTGAAGCCCACTACAAGCTGGGACATGTTTATCAGTTGCTGGGGCGCGCCAAAGATGCCATCCGCATGTACCTGCAAGCCTTGACGATCAACCCGCGCAGTTTCGAAGCCAACAACAACGTGGCCTCGGCTTATCTGCAACTGGGCTTACCCGCTGATGCGCTGCCTTTCGCCAAGCGCGCGACGGAACTGAACCGTAACGACCAATCTGCCTGGGGACACCTGGCTGAGTCTTACCGTGTATTAGGTCGCCATGAAGACGCGGTGGACGCTTATCGCGAAGCCGTTGAGTTAGGCGAGTTGGAAACTCCCCTGCTGCTGGGCATGGCCGACTCCCATCTCAAACTCGAAAACTTCGATCGTGCGGAAAATGTGTTGCGTTCACTTGTCCGTCGCGAGAAAAGCAGCACCGCTCACGAAAGGTTGGCCTACGCACTGTTCAAGCAGAGGCGCTATCAGGATGCCTTGCTTCAATTCAACAAAGCCATCGAAATCACCCGGGAGCAAGGCGTGTTGACCGATCCGATCCAGGAATCCAAGCGCAAGACGGACATGACCGCGGCTCTCAACGGCCGGGGCGCCTGCCTGATGACGCTTTACCTGCAAGGCGGTCGCGAAGACAAGGAACAGCGTGATGCCGCTTTGAACTCCTGGCGGGAAAGTCTGATGCTGCGTAAGGATCAACCCAAGATCGTGGACCTGCTGCACCGATACCGCAGTATCTGATGCGATCACCTTGCCATTCGCACTGATTGTTAAAGCAAGCTTTTACTGGGCAGGAATCACCAGTTTCTGCCCGATGCGCAGACGCTTCGGATCCGTGATGCCGTTGGCGTCAGCAATGACCCGCCACATCGTGCCCTTGCCGTAGTAACGCTGGGCGATCTTCCACAGGCTGTCGTCTTTCACCACCACGTGAATCTGCTCCGCAGGCGCGGGAACAGGAGCGACCACTGGCTCAGGCTGAACGACCGGCTGCCGTACGACAGGTTCGGGCATCACCACGATCGGCTCAGGCTCGACCATCACCGGCTCAGGCTGAGGCGGCGCGGTCGGCTCGATCACCGCTGCACTGGTGGTGCTTTCAATCGGCGGGGGCGGTGGCGCACTGTTCTTCTTACCACCCATCCAACCAGGCCGATTCTGACAGCCACCCAACAGCAAACCTGATAAACCGATCACAAGAAACATGATTAAGGCGTTGCGCATCCTGGAATCCTTCCTTGAAAGCGAACGTGCGAAGCTGCCGATCAACTCCAACCGGCATGTCCTGATTGTGACATCATTCTCTCTAAAATTCAATCGGCAAATCATTCCTTTGCCCTGTAACTTGAGCGACACCCATAAAAAACCGCCATCCTTCGAAAGACGGCGGCTTTTCTTCAAATTGTCACACTCGCTTCACCAGTTCATCACGAGTCATCATCCGCCACTGCGGGTTCGACCCGATTCACAGGCTACCCGCATATCGCACTGAATGACTCTAACAACCAGGAACTACCGACTAACAACTACTCTCACTGCACTTCAATTCTCCGAGGCTTAACCTCTTCCTTCTTGTGCAGCGTCAGTTTCAGCACGCCATCCAACAGTTTGGCGTCCACCTTGCCTTCATCCACGGTGTCAGGCATGGTGAAGCTGCGAGCCACGCGGATGAATCGGCGTTCGCTCAGGTGTTCCTTGGTGCCTTCCTCAAGGGTTGGCTTGCCGCGCTCCGCGATGATTGACAACACGCGGTTTTCCAAAGTGACATTCACCTGATCCCGGGTGAAGCCGGGCAGTTCCGCTTCGACATAGACGTGATCTTTATCCTCGCGGATATCGACCGGATAGACACCGGTGGCATCGTGGCCGTTGTCATCAGCGAGTCGGCTGAGGACGCGCCCGAAGTCTCGTTCAAGGGCCTCAAACGGATTGGGTAGATTCTGGTAACGGGTTAACATGGCAATGCTCCTTTCGTTTCGGTTGGCCTTGCGTCGGCCGGGTTATGGGTTGAATCTCCTTGCCGCGGTTTTCACTCACGCGACGCAAGTAGAAGTGCGAAAGCGATGCCAATCGAGTAACTTCTTAAGTGGTTTATTTTCATAGGTTAATAAACTGACGCCGGGGCAAATTCCTGCCATATTGGCAGTTTTGGGGTGGGGTAATGTCGAAGGGACATTCCATCACCATGAATGAAGCCATGCGATCTCCCATCCTGCACCGGCAAATTGACAACCGCCCTTCCCCGCGAACAATGCTGCAATGACACTCAAAGCCGCCATCCTCGGACCCACCAGTTACACAGGCCGGGAGCTGATCAAGCTCCTGCTACGTCACCCCCATGCGGAATTGACCTACCTGGCCAGCCATCGCGATGAATTGCCTGTTATCAGTGATGAATTCCCCGAGTTGCTGGGCCGTTGTGACATGCCTTGTCAGCCAGCCGACGCCAAGGCCATGGCCGACGCCGCCGATGTCGCATTTGTCTGCCTACCTCATGTGGCTGCGATGAGTTACGTCCCTGCCCTGCTCGATGCAGGCCTGCGTGTCATTGACCTTTCCGCTGACTACCGCCTGGCGGATGCATCGCTCTATGAACAGGTTTACGAACACACGCATGCCGACCCCGGCAATCTGGCCCACGCAGTGTATGGCCTACCCGAGCTTTTCCCGGACGCAATCCCCGACGCCAAACTCGTAGCCAACCCCGGTTGCTATCCGACAGCGGCAGCCCTGGCGATCGCCCCACTGCTCAAGGCAGGTCTGGTCGCGCCCTTGCCGATCATCATCAATGCGGCATCAGGCATCAGCGGCGCGGGTAGAAAGCCCAAGCCTAACCTGCACTTCCCCGAAGCAAATGAAGGGTTCAACGCGTACAGCCCGGGCATCCATCGGCATCAGCCGGAAATCCGCCAGACGCTGGATCGCTTTGCCAGATGCAGCAGCAAGCCTTTGTTCGTACCGCACCTGCTGCCGATCAACCAGGGCATCCATGAAACGATTTATCTGACGCCGACGTCGAATCATATCACGCAGGAAGTTGCGCTGCAATGCCTACGCGAGTTTTATGCGCATAAACCTTTCGTGCGCGTGAAAGGTGATCTGCCGAACGTCAGGCATGTGGCTGGGACAAATTATTGTGACTTGTCGGTTCGTCTCGCTGAGGGGCAACTGATTGCCTTCGCTGCGGAAGATAACTTGATCAAAGGCGCGTCCGGCCAGGCTGTGCAGAATATGAATCTGATGTTCGGGTTCGAGGAATCGGCTGGATTGTAATAAGAACATAGCAACCACGAGTTGCTACTGTGCGCTCCCTTGCCAAGTATCAATTTATACCCTGAATTGATTGAATCTAGCTACAGAATTATATTCTATAAAAGTATGAATCGGTTCATCACTTCTTCCTCGCGACTTTCCTTTTCACAAGCGAATGCTTGCGACTGTTGTTCCCTGCCATCAGCCCGCGCAGCGTCCGCAAGTTCACTGCGTCCCAGTCTTCACCCGCTTCGTTCTTTTCCTTGGCTGTCTCCAGAATCTTGGGGACATCCTTGAATGCCGGGCAATTGACGATCGCCTTGAATGCGTCGATCGAGATCGTGCCAAACCCGATGTGCTCATGGCGATCCACGCGCTTGCCCAATGGCACCTTCGAGTCATTGAGATGCCAAACCTTGACCATCTCCAAACCAAACACCGCATCAATTTCCGCGATCACATCGTTCGCCCCCATCGCGGAAGTCAGGTCATACCCCGCTGCAATCAGGTGAGCCGAGTCCAGGCAATATGCAACACGCTCGAGTTGCTTGACGCGGCCACGAATCTCTCGCAGATGCTCGAGCCGATAACCAATACTCGACCCCTGACCAGCGGTCACTTCCAGGCAGATCGTAGTCGGGCTGTCAGGTAGGCGTTGGTGCAGTTCATTGATTGCCTTCGCGATCCGTTCGATGCCTGCCTCTTCGCCGATGCCGGTGTGCGAGCCGGGATGCGCCACCAGCCAGGGAATATCGAGTTGGTCGCATCGGCGGATTTCCTCTTCCATCAGATCGACTGACTTGGCCCAAAGCTCATCCTTTGGACTGGCCATGTTAATGAGATAACTGTCATGGCTGACCACCGCATCCATGCCCGTTCGCTCGCGTGCTTCGTGCCAAAGCGCGATTGCATCAGACTGCAAAGGCTTGCACTTCCACTGCTGCTGGTTCTTGGTAAAGACCTGGACACAATCCATGCCATACTCAGCCGCAGCTTCGAGCGCCAGATGCATGCCGCCTGCGATGGATAAATGGCTGCCAAACATGAAACGATACTCCTGATGAGATAGCTCAAACCCGTAAGTTTAGATGATGATTATTCGTGTCGCTTGCCGCAGTAGCACGCTGCGGCCAATCGCTTATGCAAGACATCGATACCAACGATGCCAACCTGCTTCATCAGTTCCAACTGCCAGAGCAAAGGCCGGGGCGAATCTTCCTTTGCGATGTAGGCGAAGACTTCATCGCGATATGTCTCATCTCGCAAACCAGTAAGGTACTCACCATATTGCTCCCAGGTGCTGGTCTGCAAAGCCGTGTCGTTCTGCTCGATCATATCGACAACAAACAACCAGCCGCCGGGCTTTAGTGATGCAAGTAGCTTGGTATAAACCATTCGCCACTCGGCCTCATCGCGCAGATGGTGAAGAACCGCTGCAGCCATGATGATATCGTAGTGATTCTCACTTAGTTTCGCATCCCGTATATCAGCCTGCATCGTATCAACCACACCGGTTGTCTTGCGCATCACGCGATCTTGAGCTCGATCCAACATTGGCTGGCTCAGGTCCAATAGCGTGCAATCCATATTCGAGGGAGCATCATTTCGATGATTCATCTCTTGTAGCAACGCAAGTGTGTAATTTCCCGCGCCGCAACCGACGTCAAGCAAACTTGAGGCGTGCGGACGAACCATCGCAGCAGTCCGTGCAACCAGTCGCATACATTCAGGCGAGTCTGGCATGGCCTGATGACCAATCTTAAGCGTACTGAATCTCTCGACATCCTGATCGAAACGCTCACGAATCTCGTCTACTGTTGATAAATTTGCCCATCGATTATCCATGTCGCTATTCATCGCATTTCCCCGGGCATCTGCCAATTGTCAGCGTAAGCTGCGAAAAGGTGATGATCGATCATGCGCCCTTCATAGCGACAGGAATGCCGCATCACACCTTCTTCAACGTATCCACAGCGTAAAGGCACAGCCCGACTACGCTCGTTGGCGGTCTCAGCGCGAATCGTCAGGCGAAACAGGCCATACTCGGAGAAAGCCATGTGTGTCAGAGCAACAACGCAGCGAGAGACATGGCCTTGTCCTTCATGCGTCGGCAAGATCCAGTAACCGATGTCTGCCGAACCACGCTCCAATGTGTTGGCAAAATCAGGCCCTTGTCGCCAGTCCGTCCAGCCACTGCCACCGATGATTTCATCACCGAGCATGATCGACACATTGAGCATGTTCAGATTGCCGAAGGCACTGTGCAATTTTTCCAGTCCTTTCCTGCAGTCCGCCAGCGAATGAAGATCGTTAGGCCAAGGCAGGAATCGGCTGATGTGCGCGCGATACTTGTCAATCAAAGGCCAAAGCTGCTTCGCATGGTGTGGCTCAAGCAGACGCATATGCAAGCCATCACTACCGGGAACTTGTATGGTGAAACTCATGGCTGTTTCACCTGTTCCGTATCATCCTTCATCGTCGTCGCTTCGACCATCTTGGCATCGATCGTGCGGATACGATTGATCGCTGCGAGATAAGCCTTGGCTGCCGCCTCGACAACATCGGTCGATAATCCGCGCCCTGTGACCTGCCGATCTCGATGGCGCACCTTGACGCTGACTTCACCTAACGCATCCTTGCCGCGCGACACGCTGCGTGTCTCGAAGCCTTCGAGTTGCACTTGTACGCCGGTCGCCTCCTGCATGGCAGAGTAAATCGCATCGACAGGTCCATCGCCTGCAGAAGTGGTCGTCTTCTCTTCGCCCGTACTGTCGCGCATCACGACCGTGGCCATGGCTATCACACCTGTGCCACACGTCACCTGCCAACGCGCCAATTCCCAAAGCGAGCGAGACTCAGCCAACTGGTCATCGACCAAGGCTTCAATGTCCTCGTCATAAACTTCCTTTTTCTTGTCCGCAAGGGCTTTGAACTGGTCATACACGCGCTGCAAGGTTTCCTCATCAACTACAAAGCCAAGGTCGCGAACGCGCTCGCGCAGCGCATGCCTGCCGGAGTGCTTGCCCAAGACCAGTTTACTCTCGGGTACGCCGATGTCGCGCGGGTCCATGATTTCATACGTCTCGCGCTTCTTGAGGATGCCGTCCTGATGAATGCCTGACTCGTGGGCGAAAGCGTTTTCGCCGATGACGGCTTTGTTGCGCTGCACATGCAAGCCAGTGAGTGTCGAAACCATGCGCGACGTTGGATAGATCTTTTTCGAGTCGATGTTGCACGAATACTGCTTGTAGAAATCAGCCCGGGTGCGCATGGCCATGACGATTTCTTCCAAAGCGGCATTCCCCGCACGCTCGCCGATGCCGTTGATCGTGCACTCAACCTGTCTCGCTCCGTTGCGCACGGCTGCAAGAGAGTTGGCGACCGCAAAGCCAAGGTCATTATGACAATGCGAGGAAAGGTAGATGCCTTTCTCGTCGATGGCGGGAATTTGCCTGCGAAGTTCGGCGAAAATTCGGCCGTATTCTTCAGGCATGGCGTAGCCCACCGTGTCGGGGATGTTCACCGTTGTCGCGCCTGCTTCAATCACAGCCGCGGTGATATCCACCAAGACTTCGATCTCAGTTCGGCTGCCATCCTCGGGCGAGAATTCCACATCCGCGACATACTCTCGGGCCTGCTTCACACCATCCACGCTGATGCGGATGATCTCTTCGGTGGCTTTCTTGAGTTTGTGTTCGCGATGGATGCGGCTGGTGGCACAGAAGACATGCACGCGCCCCTTCGCAGCGTTCCTGACGGCTTCACCTGCCCGTTCGATGTCGCGCGGTACAGCCCGAGCCAACCCAGCCACGATGCTGCGCTGGCATTCGCCAGCAATGGTGCGCACCGCTTCAAAATCGCCCTGGCTGGTGATCGGGAAACCCGCTTCGATGACATCGACCCCCAATGCTTCCAGTTGGCGGGCGATCTTGAGCTTTTCCTCGAAGTTCAGCGTCGCGCCGGGGCTTTGCTCGCCGTCACGCAGCGTCGTATCAAAGATACGGATCGGTGTGCGCTGGTCATTGGGTTCCGATTGTGGGGTTTCGCTGGTCATGGCTGGTCTCTTCAGTCAGGCCTTTGGCCTATATGGGTTGGGGTGATTCTGTATCGTCCTATGAAACGGTCTTTGGGGCAAAAGAAAAAGCCCTGTTCCGCGTTGGAACAGGGCTTGTGATTCGGGCTTGTGGAGCCTCGCCTACATTCCAACGCAACTATCGCGGCTGACCTGACAGGTTCAGTAGCAGGGCGTTGAGAATGTTTGTGCTTTGGCTATACATTGACGCAAAAGGATATCGGCTGAATTCTGAAACGTCAATAGTAATTTTTCATGACTCTCTATTTGTAGTAGTACCACATTTCATCCGGAAAATTTTCAGCTTTCAGTTTCAAGGATTCCGCGTGACCATCTAGAAATGCTACTGTGGTCGATCCTGAATGACGGTCGTCATCGGGTTTGATGGCTCTGCCCCCCGAGAGGCTACCCGCATTAAATGGTGTGTGTCCCGGTGATTGCATGTCAATGTAATTCCAGCGGTTGTTCTTGCCTGCTGATCGATTTACCTCCAGAAGAAATCCCAGGCGGGATGGTGGTTGGCTTATCCGGTCAAGGGATACCGTTCTCACCTCCCATGTTTCATAACGGTTACCCGCACGATTCGTGCCATTATTCGCTGTGTAATGTAACGCTCCTTCAGCCAGGGTAAGAGCCGGGCACCGATAGGTTTTGTTTTCTATGAACGCGGCTTCGATGGCCGCTTCATCAGGTGCTTCGAGTGTTGTCTCATCCAATTTTTCGGACCCGATGTAAGGAAGCATAAGCGGTGCCCAGAAAGTTGAATGTTTTTCATTGTTGACTTTATAAACATTCATGTCGTTCGTCGGGATAACACTTTCGTGGTCGCTTGAATAAGCGTAGGCCGCGGTAGCGAAACTGCGTATGTTGGACGAACAGGACATCGTCAAGGCGGCAGTACGGACCGCAGATAATGCGGGTAATAACAAACCAATGAGAAGTGCAATAATTGAAATGACGACCAATAGTTCAATCAAAGTGAAAGCATATTGTCTTTGCGAATTGTAATGCATGTTGATTCTTAAATGAAACGAAAGCGAATGAAAACGAACTTCAATCTTTGAGAACAATCAGAAAAGACTTTTCAATATGACCAATCCCTATGCATTGTACATCTTGATATGGACAGGAAGCAAGGAAAATATGTCAATCACAAGCATCATGCGCCAATGTCGTTCATACGCGGCCAGCTACTCTATGATTTCTCCGACGGCAACTGTTTGCTTGCTGCGTTTGCGTGTCGAGCCAGCCAGCCTGCCGCCGGTTGGCGCTTTGGCTTGAGTCGAATCATCCTCCGCGAGGCGTTCTAGCATGATCCGTGCGACATCCGGCGCGATTTCCTCAGGAATCTGCCCAAGGATCACCTGCTGGGAGACGCGATCCTGCTGGCAGAACCAATTGACCAGCCTGCCGACCAGTTCTTTCTGCGTCATGCCGTTCCATTGGCGGATGATCTCCAATTGATCTTTCGCGCCGTCGGCGAGTTCGATGTTGATGTTCTGGCGTTGCTTAGACATTGAATATCCCCTAATCGGCTGAAAACCCCAATATGTTGGGGTGTGTATACTAACCCACCCTATCCTTGCGATCTGTAGGTATAATACACCAAAATACATTTAACGCAACTATTATCATTTCGGTTGCGAAAGATGGTGGATTGATGGGGAAAAATGCCCCAAATGGCAACTTCAGGCTCAGGCTCGTGTGACTTGACGCTGCTCTCATCGGCCAACGATGCGGTGCAACATCGGGGCCAGGCTTTCCTCGATGACCTGATCCCAACCCATACGGGCGACCAGTTTCTGCCCGTCGGCCAAGAGTTTCTTCACATCCTCATCCGTCTCAGGCAATCGTTCGAGAATCGTCTTGGCCAGTTCACGTGAGACCCGTTGTTCGATGGCATCGCGCTGATCCTGGTCCATGGCCTTGAGCGCTTCGATCGATTCCGGCGTGTCAAGTTGGGTGTAGTCAGCCGTGATGACATTCTGCGTGTCCACGCCGTTGGTCACATGGCGGACGAAACCTTCGCAGCCACACACATTGGAAATGACGCATAGTGCGCCACAGCCTAAAGGTTCCAACGGGCTGATGCCGAACGGCTCATACGTCGCCATGCCAAATTCCACATCCGTGCCGCGCCGCAGGTCAGCAATATCCATCTCCTCGGGGACGCAACTGCCCACACGCTCGCGCGACCAACCGAACTGGTTCACCAGCACGACCTGCATGGCTTCGTGACTTTGATTGAACTCGTCAATCATGCGGTACAGGTCTTCTTCTGGGCCGACCAGATCGGGATAGCCAAATTGATGATGGCGAGGCCAGCCGTAATTCTCCTGCATCTTCGCGATGTCCTGCGGTCGTCGTACTCCACCGCCCGAAGTGAGGATGATGAGCAGACCTTTCTCGCCTGCCTCAGTCAAGGCTTCATCAAGGTAATGACTGACTTTGATATCCCGCCACATCCCTTTTGAAATCACCGGGCGGGTGACGTGTGTAATCAACAGATCGACGGGATACCCCAGCAGGTTCTCGGCGAAATTGGCCAGCAGATCGCGAGATTTCTTTTTCTCCGCCAGCGTGACTTTCGCTGCAGGGACGCCGTTGTAAACCACATCTACCGGCTGATGGTCGAAGCGTTTGTCAAGGAACTTCAATTCTTCGCCGGTGTAGTCGCCCACCGCGATCACGCCGTCGCACAAGTGGCTGCGACTGACCAAGGCATGACGGAAGAAATAGGACTGATCGCCAAAGACATCGTTGACGTAAAGCCCTTGCTTCTTGGCTTCGCGCAGGACATTGTAAAACATCGTGTCGTGGCCGGGGTGGTCTTCGACGATGCGTCGGGCGGTTGCACATTCATGCCCATGAAAAACCGTGCGGAACTGCTTCTGCCCGTCGAGGATGGCCTGCAATGCGGCTGGCATCCCCATGAATTCATGTGAGAAAAGGATGCAAGGCAACTCATCATCACTGAGCAGTGCCAACAGGCCATAGAAAGCAGGTTCTGCCAGTCTGCACCATTCTTCATAGCCCCAGTCGCCGTCATATCTGCCACTGTCCAGCCCGAATCGTTCCCACAGGCGAAGCTTAAAGACGGACAGGCGGTCATGATTGGTGCTGAAGACATCGAACAGCAGAATTTCAGTTTCGCCCTTGCGGTTCTGGCCGGGTGGGTCGAATTCACGTGTGCCGTACACGATGCGCGTGTTGAAAGCCCATTCAATGGGACGGAACTTGTGGGCATAGTTGCCACGATCGATTTCATCGACTGAGCTGTAGAGTACTTTGCCGAACTCGCCAAGACGCTTTTCCGGATCAGCGTGAATGTGCGCCTGAGTCGGGCCGACGAGAATGCTGCGGCGGACATGTTGCTGATAGACTGGCGAACTGATCAGGCCTTCAAGAACCGTACCGATGCCGCCGATCTGCTCGGTCGCTTCATGGGTGACATGGGCAAGGGTGAATCGCCCATTACTCTTGGCCGAAGGTGATTGTGAGGTGGTATTTTTATTCGTCCCTGATCGTTTCTTAGCCATATCACGTCCTTGTCTTGATTGTTTCCTGCTTAACCCGGAGGCAAGCTGCTGGCATCAGGCCCATTGCCTGACTTCGTGTCACCTGCCTGCAAAGTCGGTGCCGCTTTGGCAAAGCGTTGCAGGCCAGCCATGCCTCTGGGCATGGCAATGACACCGGTGCGCGCCATCTCGACGATACCGTAAGGCCTGACCAGTTCGAGGAAGGCTTCGATCTTCTCTTCCTTGCCTGCCATCTCGATCATCAGCTTGTCTTCGCTGACATCGACCACGCGGGCGTTGAAGAGATTGGCCAAAGCGATCAATTCCTCACGCTGGCTGCCCGGGCCACCATCGCCTCGAGTTGAAACCTGAACCAAAACCAGGTCACGCTCGATATATGGCACTTCTTTGTAATCGACCACTTTGACCACCGGCACAAGCTTCTGAAGCTGTTTGCGCACCTGTTCCAGCACAGCATCGTTGCCGATCACCACAATGGTCATGCGGGACAGATTCGGGTTCTCAGTGCGCCCTACCACGAGGGAGTCAATGTTGAAGCCTCGGGCGGCAAACATCCCCGCTACCTGCGACAACACGCCCGGCTCATTGGTGACCAAGGCCGCGATCACGTGACGTTGAATAATTTCCTGTTCGCTCATGGGCGACATGATACGACAAGGAGCAGGTTTGGTGTTTGGGAAATGTTTTTCGAGCGTCAGGACACAGCCGCCAGTTCCCGCAATAGGCCGTCATCCAGCTTGACCTGCGGCAGTTGATCATCGACCAAAGCCTGGGGATTGCGCTTCATGTATTCAATCAATTTCGACAGGTCATTGACGTGGCCGTTACAAAGCAGGCCGACCTGGCAACGGCCTTGCTCGTCCAAGCCTCGGATGCGCACCATCGCCTCGCCGTGCCTGACCTCCAGCCAGTAATGACGGGGTGGGGCAAGTGACTTACTCAGCTTCACCTCCACGCCGAACTCCGTGCGTAAACGATTGGCCAGGACTTCATATTCCTGTCGCTGCCAGACCCAAGGCTTCTGCGTGCCTTGCTGTTCCGCTTCCTGAACCAACAGGTAAAGCTCATTGAACGCAAATCCCCACTTGCCTTGCTGCGTCGTATTGAGCAGGAAAGGCATGGTCTTCACCCATTCCTCTTCACCTTCGGACCATAACTTGGCCACCCAATGCAGCGTCGCGTTGCCTTCGATGGATTCGTTCAGGCGACCTTCGGGAATCATGATTCGGCAGATGACATTGCCTACATATTCAGCGACCAGACCGGGCAGGTTGGGATCAACACGGAACCCATGTCGGGCGACCTGAGCGTCGCTGGCCAGGACTTCCAGTATTTTCTGCTCTGCTTGCCGGTAAGTGATTTTGCTGGCCATGAAACGTCGCTCCTGATCATGTCTGACTTGGTCTTGCCTTACTTGGCGCGTTTGACGCATGGAGGAATCTTCTTGGGTTAATTGTAAGTTGCCACCGACCATGAAAAAGGTCTCCAATGCGCATCGGCTGAGAATTTCGCAGGAAAAACATCCTTACCCCTTGTTTATCGGCCAGAACGCCACAACTGTGGGCACGCCTTCCCGTTGAATCAGGCAATACCCGATAAGTCCTCCAATCCGCGATGGAATGAGACTGCGGGTAAAGTATGTCGCTTATGTCCATCGACGCATGGTTGGCCATCCTGATCATCGCCTGCATGATTGGCTGCCTGATCTTCACAAGGATCGCAGCCGACGCACTGGTGCTGTCTGCGCTCACGGGCATGATGGTGATTCCACATCCAACGAACACCGGTTGGAAGATCGGCATCCTCACCCCACTGGAAGCAGTCAGTGGCTTTGCCAATCCGGGCATGCTGACCGTAGGCGTACTGTTCCTGGTGGTCTGTGGCTTACGCGAGACCGGCGGGGTCGATTGGATTGTGCAGCGACTGCTTGGTCGACCCAAAACCCTTCGTCGGGCGCTGGTGCGCATCGTCCTGCCGACGACAGGGATGAGCGCCTTTCTCAACAACACGCCCGTCGTGGCAATGATGATTGCAGCAGTGTCTGGCTGGTCGCGCAAGCTTGAACTGCCCCCCAGTAAGTTTCTCATCCCTCTCAGTTATGCAGCCATCCTCGGAGGTATGTGCTCGCTGATCGGTACCAGCACAAATCTGGTCGTCTTTGGCCTGGCATTGAATCAGGCAGATCTTGAGATCGGCATGTTTGATATCACGTGGATCGGCTTGCCAGCCGCGTTGGTCGGCATGGCTTACCTCGTCTTCCTTGGCCCGCGATTATTGCCCTCCAGGCAATCCTCCACCGAAGTGTATGAAGACTCGCGGGAATACACCCTCGAACTGGTGGTGCCTGAAGGTAGTTGGTTGATCGGCAAGACTGTTGAACAGGCTGGTCTGCGTAACTTGCCCGGCTGCTTTCTGGCTGAAATCGAGCGAGACGGCGACATCATTCCCGCAGTCGGGCCTGATCAGTTACTGGCTGCCAAGGATCAACTGGTCTTCGTCGGCGTGGTCGATTCAATCAAAGAACTGCAGAACATGCGTGGTTTGGCCCCAGCCACGGATCAAGTATTCAAGTTGGATTCCCCGCGCCTGCGACGAAGACTCTTTGAGGTCGTACTCTCTGCCTCCGGGCCGATGATCGGCAAGACGATTCGTGACGGCCGATTCCGCAACCGTTACGACGCAGCTGTGTTGGCGGTGACGCGCGAAGGAAAGCGCGTGCCCGGCAAACTGGGCAGCATCACGCTGCGTGTGGGCGACACCTTGCTGGTCGAAGCCGACACAGGTTTTGATGAACGACATCGCAACTCGCGCGACTTTTTGCTGGTCAGTGCATTGGAGGACTCCACGCCACGAAGGCATGACAAAGCGCCCATCGCCGTGGCTATTCTGGCTGCGATGGTGATCGCGGTCAGCATTGGGCTGGTGTCGATGTTGGTTGCAGCCTTGGTTGCCGCGATGTTGATGATTGCCACGCGCTGCTGCCGTGTTTCGGAAGCGCGCAGCAACGTTGACTGGACGGTGCTGGTGACGATTGGCGGTGCGCTGGGCGTCGGGCAGGCTTTGCAGGTGACCGGAGCTGCGCAGTCCATCGCCGAGACATCGCTGAGCATTGCAGGCACCAATCCGTGGATGGCTTTGCTCATCATCTACCTGTTGACATCGCTGGCCACCGAGGTGATTACCAACAACGCAGCCGTGGCCCTGACCTTCCCGATTGCCTTGGCGTACAGCACACAGTTGGATGTCAACTTCATGCCTTTCGTCATCACCGTGATGATGGCAGGCTCCGCTTCCTTTGCCACGCCGTTGGGTTATCAAACCAATCTGATGGTCTATGGCCCCGGTGGTTACACCTTCACCGATTTTCTCAAGATGGGCATCCCGCTGAATCTGACCATCTGTGCGATCACTGTCATACTGACGCCTTGGGTCTTCCCGTTCTGATTCTCACTCGGCAAAGCGTGTTCGATCAGCGATTGAAGAAGTGTTGTGATACTTTCCGCAGGCAAGTTTCTTTCGCATGGAAAGACATGAATGGTTACACTTCTGCGGCGATGGGTGACAAACAGATTCTATTGGTCGAACGAACACGCTTATGTTGAGCCTTGCTGCATCGAATCTTAAGCCGGCTGACATCACCGCTTTGTTCCTCGGACTGGCGGTCTTGCTTCTGTTTGCCCGGATCATGGGGGAGTTCTTTCAGCGTTTTGGTTTGCCCAGTGTCATCGGCGAGATTCTCGCAGGTGTGTTTCTTGGCCAGACTGTGCTCGGGGCGATCTCATCCGATGCCTTCGACTTCATATTCCCAAATCCGGACGCCGCCAACCCTCAGGCCGGGGCCATTGCCTTGCGTGGTTTTGTCGTCGTCAGTGCATCCTTTCTCCTGCTGGTGGCAGGACTTGAAGTCGACCTTGGCAGTGTCTGGCGGCAGGGGAAATCTGTGGTCGTGGTTTCCTTCACGGGCATCATTCTTCCTTTCACCACGGCTGCCCTCGTCGCTTGGTTCCTTTACCAGGACATGGGCATCGGCTCGGGCCCCGCGGATGCAACCGGGAAAACATTACTGACCATGCAGGAACTGCGGCTGCCTTTCGCTTTGTTCGTCGGCATCGCGCTATCGATCAGTGCCTTGCCTGTCATTGCGAAAATCCTGATGGATTTGAATTTGCTCAAGAGTGACATGGGCATGCTCATCATGTCCGCAGCCATGCTCAATGACATTATTGGATGGGTGCTGTTTGCTGTGGTGCAGGCCATGCTTACCGGGCAGGGCAATGCCGCGACGATCGAGTTAATCATCTACACAATCGTCTTCATTGTGCTGATGGTGACGGTCGGTCGGTTGGCGTTCCATCGCGTCGTGCCCCATTTACAAGCCCACTGGACCTGGCCGGGCGGCGTCATCGGCTTTGTGCTGGTCATCGCCCTGTTATGTGCCGCACTGACCGAGTGGATCGGCATTCACTCGATCTTCGGCGCATTCATCGCTGGCGTGGCAATTGGTGACACCCGCCATCTGCGCGAGCGAACGCGAGAAACCATTCACCAGTTCATCACCAACATTTTCGCTCCCGTTTTCTTTGCCAGCATCGCGCTGCGCGTGGACTTTGTCGAAAGCTTCAACCTGCCTTTGATCCTCGGCGTCTTGAGCATCGCGATTGTCGGCAAAGTCGTGGGCACCTTCATCGGCTGCACGATCTGTGGCATGAACAAAAAGGAATCCGCTTCGGTCGGCTTCGGCATGGCTGCGCAAGGCACCATGGGCGTCATCCTCGGCGAACTGGCACGTTCCGCAGGTTTGATCGGCCCGGAACTGTTCGAAGCCATCATCATCACCGCGCTGGTCACCAGCATCATCTCCGGCCCAGCCATTCAACGCATCCTCAAACCTGCCCGGCAGCGCCTCCTCGGTGAATTCATCTCCGACCGCAACTTCATTCCCAAACTCAATGCCCTGACCACCCGGCAGGCAATCGAAATGCTGTCTTCCCATGCAGCCCGAATCACTAACTTACAAGCGACGGACATATTTGAAGCGGTCTGGCGGAGGGAACAGATCATGTCCACCGGATTGGGGCATGAATTGGCTGTACCCCATGCCCGTCTGCAGGAACTGGATAAGCCAGTCATCATCCTCGCTCGCAGTGAGCAAGGCATCGACTTTAATGCCAACGATGGCAAACCGGCCCGAGTCATCTGCCTGCTGTTGACTCCCATGAAAGATGCCAACGCTCAGATTGAACTCTTGGCCATGTTCGCTCAGGCGTTCACGGATCCGCACAGCCGCAAGGCTGCCATGTCTGCTGAAACTTTCACGGAGTTTCTCGCCGCCATGAAATTGCCAGGCGAAGGGAATGAAGAAAACAAGCCGAGTGAATCTCAGTCAGGGTGATCCTTTTATTTCATTTTCAGTAAAAGCCAAATTGCTTGCATATTGCAAAAAGACAAAACCTTTTATTTGCTCAACGCTGTTGCGATATCCAACTTCCAGATTCAATCAAAGCGATCCAGATTCATCACCTTATCCCAGGCCGCAACAAAGTCCTGCACAAATTTCTCTTGTGCATCGCTGCAGGCATAAACCTCAGCCAACGCGCGCAATTGTGAATTCGAGCCAAAGACCAGATCCGCACGTGTGCCTGTCCACTTCACTTGTCCAGTTTTGCGATCGAGTCCTTCGAACGTCGTCTCTGCGTCATCTGTTGATTTCCATGCCGTCCCCATATCCAACAAGTTGACAAAGAAGTCATTGGTGAGTGTTTCATCGCGATCCGTGAAAACCCCATGCCTGGTTTGGCCATGGTTGGTATTGAGTACACGTAAGCCACCGACAAGGACAGTCATTTCCGGAGCCGTCAGACTGAGCAGTTGAGCCCGATCCACCAGCAGGTGCTCTGCCCCTCGGGTGAACTCATCAGGAGCCAGGTAATTGCGGAATCCGTCGGCCTTGAGTTCAAGTGCATCAAAAGAATGGGCATCCGTCTGCTCCTGTGTCGCATCGGTTCGGCCCGGCCGAAATGGAACTTCAATCTCATGGCCTGCCTTCTTCGCAGCGGCCTCGACCCCGGCACAACCGCCCAGCACGATCATGTCCGCCAGCGAAACTTTCTTGTTGCCTTTCTGGTTGGCATTGAATTCCTGCTGAATCTTTTCCAGCGCAGGCAACACCTTGGCCAGTTCTTTTGGTTCGTTGACATCCCAATCCTTCTGGGGGGCAAGTCGCAATCGGGCACCATTGACTCCGCCACGCTTGTCGCTGTCACGATAGGAAGCCGCAGCCTTCCATGCTGTGGCAACCAACTGGCCGATCGTCAGTCCTGAGTTGATCACCTTTTCTTTCAGACCATCGATGTCCGACGCATCAATCAAGTCATGATCCACAGCAGGCACGGGGTCTTGCCAGATCAATTCCTCATCAGGCACTTCCGGGCCGAGGTAACGCGAACGCGGGCCCATGTCGCGATGCGTCAGCTTGAACCATGCCCGGGCAAAGGCGTCCGCAAACTCATCCGGATTTTTGTGGTAGCGACGGGAGATCTTTTCATAGATCGGATCTATGCGCATGGCCATGTCTGCCGTGGTCATCATCGGTCGGCTTTTGATGGCCGGGTCTTGTGGACTGGGCACCATGTCTTTCTCTGCGACATCTTTGGCATGCCACTGCCACGCGCCACCCGGACCTTTCTCCAATTCCCATTCGTAGCCGAACAGCATGTCGAAGTAACCCATGTCCCACTTGGTAGGGTTAGGCGTCCACGCTCCTTCGATGCCACTGGTGATTGTGTCGTTACCCATACCTGAGCCATAGCTGCCTTTCCAACCAAATCCTTGCTCAGACATCGCCGCTCCTTCAGGTTCTCGGCCAACATATTCGGAATCGGGAGCTGCACCATGACATTTACCAAAGGTGTGGCCACCCGCAGTCAAGGCGACCGTCTCTTCATCATTCATCGCCATGCGAGCAAATGTCTCACGGATGTCGCGGCCGGCTGCCACCGGGTCAGGTTCGCCATTGGGGCCTTGCGGGTTGACATAGATCAAGCCCATTTGCACGGCACCGTATGGATTCTCCAAGACACGATCCCCGCTGTATCGCTGATCTCCCAACCATTCCGCTTCAGTGCCCCAGTCGATGTCTTCCTCTGGCTCCCATATATCTTCGCGACCACCTGCGAAGCCAAACGTCTTGAAGCCCATGGATTCGAGCGCACAGTTACCCGCAAGGATCATCAAGTCCGCCCATGAGAGCGCCTTGCCATATTTCTGCTTGATTGGCCAAAGCAGGCGACGGGCTTTGTCCAGGTTGGCGTTGTCAGGCCAACTGTTTAGCGGAGCGAACCGTTGCGTTCCGGTGCCTGCCCCGCCCCGGCCATCCTGAATGCGATAAGTGCCCGCGCTATGCCAGGCCATGCGAATGAACAGCCCGCCATAGTGCCCCCAATCCGCCGGCCACCAATCCTGCGAATCCGTCATCAGTTTGTATAGGTCTTCCTTGACGGCCTTCAGGTCGAGATTCGTAAATGCCTGGGCATAATTGAAATCTTCACCCATCGGATTACCCGCTGGTGGATTCTGGTGAAGCACGCGAAGGTTCAGTTGCTCCGGCCACCAATCCCGGTTGGTCATGGCTTTCCTGGGGGCACCGTGCGAGAAAGGACATTGGCTGACTGCATCTGACATGAAAGCTCTCCTGTGAATGATACTGCCTTAGCTGGTTCTGAACGCATCTTCATAGACGTATAAGCGTAGATTAAATTCTCAATGTCTAACTGAAATGGTAAAGATTACTCTTAGATGGATTTAGTCCCGTTTCCTTTTCTTGCATTTTGGGCAATGTCCCCAATAAATCACCTCGGCCTCGTCAATTTCGTAGCCATAATCATCATCAGGCGACAAGCATGGTGCATCGCCGATGGCACAATCAATATCGATCATTCTGCCACATGAGCGGCAGATCAGATGATGGTGATTGTCACCGACTCGACCTTCATAGCGCGCGGCTGATCCAGCCGGTTGAATTCGCCGCACCAATCCCTTGTCGGTCAATATCTCCAAAGCGTCATACACGGCCTGCCTGGAGATGAAGCCGATGTCTTTCTCAACTGTCTCTCGAAGTTCATCGGTGGTCGCATGCGAACAGGCATGCACCGCAGCCAGAACTGAAAGCCGCTGTGCGGTGACCTGGACGCCGTGTTCACGCAGAAGTTGCGCTCGATCTGGATGCATATGATTAGATTAAGTCAGTATCTGGACTTAGTCAAGAATAGCAGGTCGAACGCAGGTACGGGATTAAGGAGCTAAAAACGCTCTGAGCGTCGGAGGTAGCGACTGTCTTGGTTGTCAAGTGTTTTGAGTGAACGCTTCCCAATTTTTGTTGTTTCTGACCATGGTGTTGAGGAGGATGATAAGTTTTCTCATGCAGGCGACCAGGGCGGCTTTCTTGGCTTTGCCTTGTGCCAACAAGTGTTCGTAGGCATCTCGCAGGATTGGGTTGTGTTTCACCGCTACGAGTACGGGCATGTAAAGCGCTGTTCGCAGCGTTTTTCTACCGCCGCCGATCATGCGTTTGCCGCGCATGGTGCCGGAGTCACGATTGATCGGAGCCACGCCGACGAGTCGGGCGATCTGCTGACGATTGCACTGTCCCAGTTCAGGCAGCATGGCGACCAGGCGACAGGCCGTGCGTTGGCCGATACCTGGCACCGAGACCAGTTGCTTGACTTTGCTTTGTGTGGCGGGGTTGTCTTTCAGCAGCTTCTTGATCTGTTTATCACAAGTACGAATTTGTTCATTGAGAGATTCAATGGACTTTTGAATAAGATCACACGCAAACGGGTCATCGGTACGACTCAGACGATGGCGCTCGGCCACGCGCATGGTCATGACCTGCTGATAGCGGGTCAGGCAGGCTTTGAGCGTAAGTTGCGTCTTTTCCGGCATGGACTGAGGCTTAGGCCGAATATCGCGAGCGAACTGAGCGATGATCCTGGCATCAACTTTGTCGGTCTTGTTGAGCTGATTCATGGCTTTGGCAAAGTCACGAATCTGTCTTGGATTGGCACAGTGATAAGCAATGCTTGTTTGTGCCAGTGCAGCCATGAGATGCGCTTCTAAGCGACCGGTGGCTTCAAAGACGACCAGTTGGACCTGGTGTTCTTTCAAGCGGTCGATCAGAAGCTCGAGGCCTGCTTGATCGTAGTCAAAGCGTTCGTGGGAGAGGCGATCGAGGATGCACAGGTCCAGATGGGCCTTGGCAATGTCGATGCCAGCGGTGATAATGGGGTCGTTCATTCGTGTTGCCCTTCCTTGTAAATGCGAGCATGCGTGAAGCAGCTCATGCGACTGTACGGGTAAACGCGAAAAACACTCGGTGGCGATCACGCTACGACACGGCCATCACAGACCGAGGATGGGACGATCCTCCACCGAGTGTTCGATCCCCCAAGCTTGGGGGATCGAACCTTTGTCATGCCACGATAATCGCTCAATGGCAAGACATCAGTAAGATACAAGGATGGGTTAGCGCAGCCTCTTGGCGGAGCGTAACCCATCAATGAGACACATGGCCAATCGTCGTCTGTTGATGGGTTACGGCTCTAAGACTCGCCTAACCCATCCTACAAGCCACATGCGTTTGCCCTGTCAAGAATAACCTCATTCAACTGGTCACCAGACAACAGATTTCATGAGTGCCCGAATCAAGCTGTCCGGTCAGCACCGGGACAACTGTCATGGGATGAAGTGAATTGGTGTTTGGCCAAGGTTCGATCAACTCACCAGCTCGGCCATCCTCTCCGAGACTGCGAATGCTGGATTTGAGCCCACCAAAAGCGAAAGATGCGAAGCCAATACTCGTTTCCTTAGCGCGCCCGTGGATTTCATTGACTGTGCGCAATGGCTCATCGCCACGCGGCACGGCAAAAGCTCCCTCGCAAATATGGATGGGAAAGTCACATTCGATTTTATGTTTTCTGACATGCCCCTCGGGGTACCATTCCAGTCGCGTGTGAATCCTCACGCCCTGCATCGGCAACCACGTCGAAGCCACCCAGTCATCTCCTGCTTCGAAATCTTCCGCTTGCTGCCTGCCAAACCAAGGCCCATCGCCGACTGAAACCAGAAGTTGGCAATCCGGACTCATGGCCCCGCGTGAATGGTTGCTGCGCGCGATCGAGTAACCATGCCGACTTGAATAGGCCAAGCGTGAATACTTGTCCGCAAAAGCACCGAACTCCATCTTATGGCGATAGCCCGAGGTGATGAGAACAGCCTGCCCATCCTCTTGCCGTCTGGCCAGCATCTTGCCATTCGTTTGAATCCTGGGGGTGGTTGTGTCTGGCAGTTCTCCTTCCTTTGCTTGCCAGAATGGGTGATTTTCAGCCAGCGCGAGCACAAGAAATGTTTTCAATGCCCAGGCAGGAGAACCGGGGCTGTTGTAAGTTTCGCACATATATAAATTCGGATATCCATAACCGAGAGTCAGGATGCCTCGGCTATCAAGAATCGGTTTATCCAACCACCAGCGAATATGCCTGGAGATGATGCCGCGCGAGAGCTCGACAGGAATGGAGTCAATCCCCGCAAACGCAGCGACCGACCAGAACGCAGCCATCGCACAACGGTAGATCATGCTTCGGCCATATCCGATGCAGGCCCCGTTGGTATCAAACCAATTCACGAAGTCGGCTGCGAAGTGTTCCGCGCGTTCAATGGTCTGTTGCCTTCGGTGGGCAAGCCGATCCGCATACAACGAGGTCACAAACATATCATAAAAATGGATGGCGAAGCCGTTGTAATGGTCCAGGCCCCCGCCCGGCCCATCTTCATACCAACCGGCTCCGAGGTAGCAGGCGTCCATAGCTTCAAGGTCTTTCTCGATTTGCTCGAAAGACGCTTCCATGCCCAAACTTTCCAGACCCAGGTTGACCATGACACGGAAAAACAGCCAGTTATTGGCCGGGATTCTGTGCTCGTTGATTGTGTTCAGCCAACGGGTGACCCGCTCGCGAGCAGGTTGATCCAAAGGCTCCCACAGCAGTTGCGGACAGAGTCCCAAGGTGAAGCCGATGACAGCCATCTCGACAAAACGCTGGTCACCATCGACGGGCCAGCCCCAGAATTCTTCATGGTCGGGGTTTGTGCCATGATCCAGACCGATGGCGAGTTCCTCCGCGCGAGGCACAATCCCACCTCCGGCAGCCAACGGGGCGAGGGCCCAAAGCTGACGGCTCCAGGCTTCAAGTTGTGCACCGGGGTTACTGTAATGCTGCCCCGTCTCACCAAGTCGCACCCGGGCCAAGCCGGGACTGACCTGGCTACGGACCGCTTCGGTTAGCTTGATAGCCCATGCCTGATAATCGTTTCGAGTCTGGATAATCGTTGGCTCCTCTTTGAACGAATGGCAAGAAACATATCAGGCTATCCATACTGACAGCAAGCCAGAGGATTTGCTGGTTACATCAAACAAAAAGGGATCAAACGATATTGAGAAAATCTCTTCTCAATCCCAATCGGGCGTTTGATAAGGGAGAAAAAGAAAAATGGAGCCGGGGGGAATTGAACCCCCGTCCCGTTGCAGAAAACGCCGAGAAACAAGCCGATTCTGAAACGCGCGCAGCGCCATGCGCAGCGCGTGATGCACAGGCCCACGCCATCGACCCCGCGCTTGCCGCCCTGATCGACGCATGGGCCGACCTGCCCGAACCTGTCCGACGGGGCATCCTGGCGATGGTCGAAGCGGCCAAGGGGGAGGGGGCATGAAATCCCTACACCCTTCATCCCGCAGACCGTGGCGGCAGCGTCGCGGACATTCTCACGGGTTTCCGCCTTTTCCCGTCCGTTCCCGCTTCGTCCCGCTGACACTGACAAAACCGACACAACCCCGCACCATCGCGGCCGATCGCCGATCCGCCCCGGCCAGCTATCGGTTGTGTCAGACCGTCACCCGTCATCGAACCCGCCCTGACCCCCTGCGGGTCCTTCCTGGCGATCGTTTCTTCCCGATGCCACAGGGAACAGTCGCGGACCCCAATAGAGTTTCTTTATTAACCAACCGCCGACGCTGCACACCGCAACGCCCGGCCCCATCCCCTGACACAACCCGGAGGCCCCGTCATGGATGACATGCAATTGACACCCAAGGAACGCGCGATCCTGGCCGGCGTCCTGCGCGACCGCGAATACCTGGCCGGCCTGGACTGGAACCCCGGCGGCGTCGCCCGGCCCCAACTTGGCGCGTACCGCGTCCGCATCGCCGACGCCCGCGAAGGGTACGTCCCGATGAACCTGGCCGGCTGGATCGGCCATAACCCCACGCCCAGCGAAGCCGTCATGTACCACCGCGCCTACAAGCGGCTGGCCGAACGCGGCCTGCTGCGGCGCGTCAGCCTGTACGGCGACGGCAGCCGCACGTCACACCTGCAACTAACCGACCGGGGCGAAGCCGTCGCCCGCAACCTGTGCGCCATGGAGGCCCGACGATGAACAAGCGAACCGTCCACCTTGAGAACAACCCCGACCCCGGAACCCTGGCCCTGATGCTGGCCCACGTCGGCGAAGTCTATCTGACCCATGCCGTGGAAGTGCGGCGGGAAGGTGAGCCGGTGGCCGTCCTGCTGGAAGAAAGAAGCCGCCCGCTGCGCCCTGGCCATCGCCGACCGCTTGCGGACCCGTCAGCCCCCGTTCACGCAAGACGCCCTGGACTGCTGGCTTGATGACGTGCTCGCCGGTGTGGACGTGTCCGAGTTCATGTCCGCGACGCCGGCGGATGATCCGGGGTAACTTCCGGGGACTTCCGGGGGGACTGACCCCACGCTGTCAGCGAGCGCGGTTCCGACGCCCCGCCGCCTGTACGGTGGATCGGGAAGCGGTTATCCTGTTGCTTCACCTTGAGCAAACCGGGAAACCGCACGGATGCCCACGCTGGACTGGATCGGAAAACCCGCTGTCGTGAATCACCATCGCAAGGTGCCGTACCACCTGCTGCGCTGCGACCGCGAGCTTTCCGCCGGCGACCCCGACGCGGGCAACCTGCTTGTGCAGGGGGATAATCTGCTGGCGCTCAAGGCCCTGCTGCCCTACTACGCCGGCAAGGTCAAGTGCATCTACATCGACCCGCCCTACAACACCGGCAACGAGGGATGGGCCTACAACGACAACGTGAACAGCCCCGAAATCCGCCGCTGGCTGGGCGAAGTGGTCGGCAAGGAAGGCGAGGACCTGAGCCGGCATGACAAGTGGCTGTGCATGATGTACCCCCGCTTGGCCCTGCTCCGCGACTTCCTCACCGAAGACGGGGCCATCTTCATCAGCATCGACGATAACGAAGTGCATTACCTGCGTTCGCTCATGGAGCAATTGAACTTTGATTTCGTTGCGACACTGATATGGCACAAGAACTACGCACCCAAGGGCACAGCGAAACACTTTTCAGAGGACCATGACTTCATTCTTGTCTATGCGAAACATGGGGCGACATGGCGACCTAATCTTGTGCCGCGCACTAACAAACAGAATCGCATCTACAAGAACCGCGATGATGACCCACGCGGGCTGTGGCGTCCGAACAATCTTGCGGCGCGCAATTATTACAGCAAAGGAACATACGCGATTCGGTGCCCCGGCGGGCGCGTGATCGAGGGTCCCCCCAAGGGGTCTTACTGGCGTTTATCTGAAGAACGATTGAAAGAGTTAGACGCCGATGGGCGCATTTATTGGGGCAAGGATGGCAACAGCGTGCCAGCCCCCAAGATTTTCCTATCCGAAGTCAAGCAGGGCGTCGTGCCGCAGACAATTCTACATTGGCGTGAGGTCGGGCACACACAAGACGCGAAGAAGGAACTTGTGTCGATATGTGAGTTCGGCGACTCCGAATCGGTGTTCATCACGCCGAAGCCAGTCGCGCTAATTCAGCGGATTCTTCAGGTTGGAAGTGACACAGATTCTTTGGTTCTGGATTCCTTCGCCGGCAGCGGAACCACCGGCCATGCCGTGATGGCGCAGAACAAGGCGGACGGTGGTAGCCGGCGATTCATCTGCATTGAAATGGACGAAGCCATCTGCCGTGACGTGACCGCCCAGCGCCTCAAGCGGGTGAGTGAAGGCTACACGAACAGCAAAGGCGAACTCGTCGAAGGCCTGGGCGGCGGCTTCCGCTTCTGTAAGCTGGGCAAGCCGCTGTTCGATCAGGCCGGGAACATCGGCGAAGATGTTTCCTTCTCCGACCTGGCGGCGCATGTCTTCTTCACCGAAACCGGATCGCCGATCCCCAAGCGGCCGCAGAAGAACAACCCCTTGCTTGGGGTGCATCAGGGCAAGGCGGTATATCTGCTGTTCAACGGCGTGCTGGGCGACAAGCGGCCGGCGGGCGGCAACGTGCTGACGCATGGCGTGGCGCAAGACTTACCCCCGCATCCCGAAGGCAAAACTTCTGGGGGCGGGTGGCGGGTGGTGTATGGCGAAGCGTGCCGGCTGGGGGCGAAGTCCCTGGCAAGCTACGGCATCACGTTCAAACAGGTTCCCTACGAATTGAAGGTGGATTGAGCATGGCCGGCCTGCAACTGAAGGAATATCAGCGCGAATCGCTTGAGGCCATCGGCCGATTCTGCGATGCCGTGCGCGATGCGGTGGGCCGGTCGGCGATGCGCCCGGTGCATGATGCGTACTACGCGGAAACCGGCCGGGACTTCATCGAAGTGCCCCAGCTTCCCGGCGTCCCATATGCGTGCCTTCGCGTGCCGACCGGCGGGGGCAAGACGTTGATTGCCGCGCACGCGGTGGGAGAGATTGCCAAACACCTTGGCCATCAGGACCGGCCGCTGTGTTTGTGGGTAACGCCATGGACCACGATTCGTGACCAGACGCTCAAGGGCCTTCGCAACCGCGAACACCCTTACCATGCAGCGCTGCGCGAAGGGCTGGGCGGAAGCCCGATCGAAGTGCTGACGGTGGAGGAAGCGCTATCGGCCAATCGTGCGATGGTGTCTTCCAGCGCGGTCATCGTGGTGACGACGATTCAGAGCTACCGCATCGACGAACAATCCAACCGCAAGGTGTATCAGGACAACGGCTACCTGATGGACCATTTCACGAACCTGCCGGCGTGGGTCCGCGATTCGCTTGCCGCCCCCGGAGAAGAACACAACGGCGGAAATGGCAATGGTTCCGGTGGGCGGGTATCGCTTTCGCTGGCGAACGTGATGAAGCTGCGCGGGCCGATCGTGATTATGGATGAGGCACACAACGCACGGACGAAGATTTCGTTCGACTCGCTGGCCCGATTCGCCCCGCTGGCTGTGCTGGAACTGACCGCCACGCCGGAACAGGACCACGACCCCGACAAGGAACGGTACGCCAGCAACGTCCTACACGCGGTATCGGCGCTGCAACTGCAACGCGAGGGGATGATAAAGCTGCCGGTTGAGCTTGAATCACGCGACAACTGGCTTGATGTGCTGGCGTTGACGGTGCAGCGGCGGACCCAGCTTGAGGAAGCGGCGCGATCGTGGGGGCAACGGTACATTCGGCCGATTGCCTTGATTCAGGCCCAGCCGCGCAGCAAGTCGAAGGAAACGCATACGGTCGATGCGATCAAGTCGGTGCTGGTCCGCCAACTGAACATCCCCGAAGACCGCATCCGCATCGCCACCGGCGACAATGACGAACTGGGAACCGAAGACCTGTCAGCGAAGGATTGCCCGGTCGAGTACGTCATCACCGTGGACAAGCTGCGGGAGGGCTGGGACTGCCCCTTCGCGTATGTGCTTGGATCGGTGGGCAACGTGGCGACGGCAACGGCGGTGGAACAACTGCTGGGGCGCGTGCTGCGGATGCCCCATGCAACGCCGACCGGCGTTCCTGAACTGGACCGGGCCTATGCCGTGGTGCAAAGCCCGGACGTGGTGAAGACCGCTAAGAACCTGTGCGATAGCCTAGTCAACCGCTGCGGGTTCGATGCGGACACGGTCGGCGATGCGTTCCGCGTTCATCGGCATCGTGACGCCCAAGGACAATTGCCAGTCGCGGCCATCCCGGTTTCAGCGCCGGTCAACGTGGCGGACCTTCCCGGCGACGTGCGGGGGCTGGTGGACTACGACGAGGATTCGGGAACCCTTCACGTCCGCGAACCGTTGACGCGGGAACAGGCCGCGACGTTGCGCGATGCGATGGGGACGCTGACCGATCAAGCGGCCGTCGAAGAATACTGGCAGACCGAACGCGGGGTGGGGACGGCGGCGAAGCGGCTGGATGACTACGCCGAGCCGCTGCGCGTGCCGCAACTGATCGTCCGGGATGGCAAGCGTAGCTATCTGTTCGAGCCGGAGGAACTGGACGAGTTCACCTGGAACCTTGACCAGTGCGACCCGAAGCTGAGCGATGCGGACTTTTCGATTGAACTGAACGTGGGCGACCGGGTATCGCTTGGCGTGACGGACAAAGGCGGGGTGAAGATTGGCGGCGTGGAGGAAGTCATCGTCCGTCAACTTAGTTTCGTGACCGAAGGCGACGATTGGGGCAAGCCGGAACTGGTGCGCTGGCTGGATAGCGAACTGCACCACGGCGGCGCGCTGGCGGGACTGCCCAAGGCGCAAAGCCAAGCATGGTTGCTTCGCGTGGTGGATTCGCTTCTGACCGACCGAGGCGCGGACCTGCCCATCGTGGTTCGCAAGCGGCATGACCTGGCGAACGTGTTGAGCCGGCGCATCGCCGCGCATGGCCGGCGGCAAGTGCGCGAAGCGGCCAATATGCTGATCGGTGGAGAGTCGCCCCGCGAGCTTGAAACGTCATTTGAACTGCCGGGCATCCTGACCGAGCAAAGCTATTGCCCCTATCGCCAGTATCGCGGCGCGTTCGACTTGTCGAAACATGCGTTCAGCCTGATCGGCAGCATGGGTGATGAAGAAAGCCAATGCGCCAAGCGCATCAACGATCATCCGAACGTCAAGCGGTGGGTCCGCAACTTGGAACACGAAAGCGCCGGCGGGTTCAGCTTGCCGTTATCACCTGGCCGATTCTTCCCCGACTTCATCGCCGAGCTTGAAGACGGGCGAATCCTGATCGTGGAATACAAGGGCGGACACATCGCCCAAGACCCGAAAGAACTGCACAAGGAAACCGTCGGCAAGCTATGGGAAGAACGATCCGGCGGGCGGTGCATCTTCGTTCGCGTGGTAGATCGTGATTGGGCGAAGCTGGAAGCGGCGCTGGGGGATGCGGAATGACCGACAATCCGCGCGTCCAGCATGGCGACCCCTGGCATGCGCCACAGACCTAGTCTTGGGTTTTGTAGTCTTGGCCGATGGCGCGTGGGGCAATGTCCTGAGTTTCAATGATAATGGCGACAATCGCTTGATAAACAGGCTCTAACAGGACATCCAGCCGAATATAATGGTGCGGACTGGTTCGATGATTTAGGAATAACACAATTCACTTGGAGGCCCAAGGATGGGCGGATACGGCAGCGGCATACGATGGAAGCACAGCGCCAAGAGCACGGTTGAAGACTGCTATACGCTGGATGTCAATTGGATGACCCGCGAAGGCATGTTCGATGAGTGCTGGCGGTCGGGGTCGATCCGCTGGTCTAACTCCCGCACTGGGAAAGAAACGTCCAGCATCGGCTATGAAGTGAATACCCCGGATCGGTGGATTCGGTTGTACTACCATTCTCATCGCTTCAATGAGGACTTCGATTACAAGATTGCGCTGACGACGACCGATCTGTCGTGGGGTGTCATCCGATGGTGGTTCATCTGCCCGTTGCACGTCAACGGGCGCTACTGCGGCCGGCGGGTCGGGAAGCTGTACCTGCCCCCTGTCGGTCGGCATTACGGCTGCCGGCATTGCTACGACCTGACGTATGAAAGCTGCCAAGAATCCCACAAGTACGACCTTGCTTTTGCCTCACTTGGGGCGGCCTTTGGTATCACGGGTTCGCAAGTGAAAGCAAGGTTGGATAATCGTTCTAATGAACGAGATTTCAAGCGTTGGAAGGAGCGCAACGAACAGCGTAGGCGGCGACGTAAGGCCCGGAACTGGGCTTGAGCACTGCTGTAATTTTTATGCATTCTAAGATTTAATCGGGTAGCCGGCTGATCCCCGGCGAACGGTAAGGACGGCGGTGGCGGGTCTGACCTGCCTTCCCGCTGCCCCGCCCCCCGGCCCGAAGAAAGGCAGGTTTTTGATGGCCACGGATGGCGATAGCCACGGTTCCGTATCGCGATTGCGCGGAACGGATGCTCAGATACTTCTCGATTTTGTGAGCGAAGCTGATGCCCTGACAAGGGCGATAGACACGCTATATGAACAAGGGCAAAGTTCACGGGATCGCGCATTGCACAATGCACGCGAGGCCGTGATTTGTTCAGCAGCAAACCTCAACAAGAGAGTCGGCAGCGTTCGCGAAGCCGTAAACCGGCAACGGATGTTGACCGGCGAGCGTGCAGACGCTCTGGCGAAACTGTCGCAAGCCTTAGACTTCATCGCGCATGTGCTTCGATCAAGCCTGGCGAGCAATTGGGGTTATCGCGTCACCGAGGAAACTGCCCCGCACGAAGTGGTGCAGGAGTGGAACGGTCACTGGCACACGATCCGCCACACGGCGATCAATATGAAGCATTGGGCGGAAGGGATGCCCGATGGGACCGAAGCGTCTCCCAGAGCATATGCCGAAAAAGATCGACAAGGATTGGATGAGGCCAGCCCAACCGGTGCTACTGGAGTCGGGAACGGTGGCATGAGTTGGCAGGATGCCAAGAAGCGGGCTGAAGAACACGTCAAGGCCCATGATGGGTCCTTCCCAAGCGTCAAGCGCTTGGCTGAAATCGTTGGCTGTTCTAGGCCAACGATGGACAAGGCGATTTCGAATTCAACTTATTTAAAGGCGAGGAAGGCAGAAGCGCAGAACTCGCGACCGGGGCGGCATGTACCGCTGAGTGATGCCGTGATCGAGGAAGCATCGGAGAGGAAGCACAACGAATTGAAGAAGCTGGTTGATCAACAGAACGCCGAAAAATTACGGGACGAACGGCAGGCGCTAGCGGCTAAGAATCGTCGATCGTAAGTGGTGTAGCGGCGTGTATCGCTGCACGTGCAGCGATTGCTTTTTGTTCACTACACCGTACACAACAGGGTGCAACGCTGCACTTCGCGGACTTCCACAGGGCGCTAATGCCCGGAAAGGAAGTCTGCATCATGCACCACCGAACGGACCCACCAAGCCTAGACACCACCGGCCGTATCGCCGGGAAGCTAGGCGTCCCCATTCACCGCGTCAGCTACATCATCAGAAGTCGCGGGTTAAAGCCAGCGGCCCTGGCTGGTCGGCTGCGGCTGTATGACCGCGAAGCCGTGGCCATGATCCGCCATGAATTGAACGCGATTGATGCCCGGCGAAACTGCGGCGGAACGGGGGTGGACCATGACTGATCGACCGAACCGGTACGGCTTTAGTGCGCATGGCGATCGCACTTCAGACATAGGTATGAAACAACATGAATCTATCGGCACGCCCACGCCAATCGTCGAAAAGCTGCTGACCTACAAGCAGGCTGGCGAACTGCTGGGGGTGACGGAGCGAACCGTCTGGACCTTGGTAGCCGACGGCGAACTGCCGGCGGTACGGTTCGGCCGATCGGTACGGATCGACCCGGCGGACCTGCGGGCCTACATCGACCGCTGCAAGACGACTTCGAGGGGGGCCGACCATGACCCCCGTTGAACTGATGCTGTCAAAGCTGCCAGACGCCAAGCGCAACGGCAAGGGCTGGTATGCGCGATGCCCGGCACACGATGACCGCCGGCCGAGCTTGTCGATTGCCGAAGGTGACGACGGCCGGGCGCTGGTCAACTGCCATGCGGGATGCACCCCGCAAGCCATCGTCGAAGCTGTGGGCCTGAACCTGGCGGATGTGATGCCGGCGAACGGTTCGGGTGGCGAACGGCGACAATCGGCGGCAAAGGCCGTCAACGATCGCAAACCGGGCAACACCTTCGCCACCGCAAGCGAAGCCGTGGCGGTTCTTCAGCGGAAGCATGGCCAGCCATCGGCGACCTGGCGGTATGAGAACGCCGAGGGGCAGCCGGTCGGTTTCGTGATTCGGTGGGACAAGCCCAACGGGAAAGACGTTCGGCCGGTCAGTCGAACAGTGGATGGTCGGTGGACCATCGGCGGGATGATGGAACCGCGCCCGTTGTATCGACTGCCCGACCTGCTGAAAGCGCAGTCCGGGGGCGGCGGTTCGCCCGTGTACGTCACCGAAGGTGAGAAGGCGGCGGACGCGGCGCGGGCCGTGGGGCTGATCGCCACCACGTCGGCGCATGGCAGCAAGTCGGCATCGAAGGCGGACTGGTCCCCGCTTGCTGCATCCGCAATCGATGAGGTGGTCATCCTGCCCGATGCCGATGACGCCGGCGAGCGGTACGCCGATGACGTGGCCGGCCTGCTGGCGAAGCTGAACCCAGCGGCGACGGTGAAGGTGGTACGCCTGCCCGACCTGCCCTTCGGCGAAGGTGGCGATATGGCCGACTTCGTGGCCCTTCGGGGTGGTGACGCTGAAGCGATCAAGGCGGAAGTCAAAGCCCTGGCCGACAGCGCCGAAGCGGTGACGGCTACGGCGGCTGACAATCCGACGCAACCGAAGGTCCGCGAAGCGAAACCGACACAACCCCGCATTGAACCCTTCCAACCGTTCCCGGTCGATGCCCTGCCCCAAGCGGTGGCGGGTTTCGTCAGCGACAGCGCCGAGGCCATCGGCTGTGACGCATCCTTCATCGCCTTGCCGCTGCTGGTAGGTTTCGCATCGGCGATCGGCAACAGCCGGCGGGTTCAACTGAAACGCGGTTGGACCGAACCGGCCATTCTGTGGGGCGCGATCATCGGCGAATCGGGCAGCACGAAAAGCCCCGCCCTGGAACTGGCGCTTCGCGCGGTGCGGGAACGTCAACGTAAGGCCATGCGCGAACATGCCGAAGCGATGCGGAACTACGAAGTCGAGCGGCTGAACCACGAACGCGAACTGACCGCTTGGAAGCGATCGAAAGCCGCCGGCGATCCGCCCGAAGCGCCGGAGGCCCCAACGTGCGAACGCTGCTGGACCGATGACGCCACAATCGAAGCCTTGGCTAAGCTGTTGCAAGACAACCCCCGTGGCATGCTGGTGATTCGGGATGAACTGGCTGGCTGGCTGCATTTCGATCGGTACACGTCCGGGGGCGGCGGCAAAGGTGGGGAAGCGCCGAAGTGGCTGGAAATGTTCGGCGGTCGCGCCCTGGTGGTGGATCGGAAGACCAGCGGGACCATCTACGTTCCGCAAGCGGCGGTGTCGATCGTCGGCGGAATCCAACCGGGCATCCTGGCCCGCTACGTCGGGCAGGAACACCGTGACAACGGCCTGCTGGCGCGGCTGCTGCTGACCATGCCACCACGTCGGCCGAAGGTCTGGACCGAAGCGGACATCGACCCGATGGCCGAAGCCGGCATCGCGGCCATCTTCGAGGCCCTGCACGACCTGGAACCAGCAAACAACGCCGACGGCGAACCCCGCCCGGCGATTGTGCAACTGACAGCCGAGGGCAAGCGGGACTGGATCGCATTCTACGACGAACACAACGCCGAAGCCGCCGACCTGTGCGGCGACCTGGCGGCGGCGTGGTCGAAGCTGGAAGGTTATGCGGCACGCTTTGCCCTGGTGCATCACCTGATCCGCCAAGTATCCCCCGGAGGCGGCGAAGCCATGGGCGATGGTATCGACGCGGTGAGCATCGCAGCCGGCGAGAAGCTGTCTCGCTGGTTCGCCCATGAAGCGAAGCGCGTGTACGCGATGCTGGCCGAGGATGACGAAGCGCGGCAGCGCCGCCAAATGGTCGAACTGATCGAACGCAAGGGCGGCCCCCGGGGGTCGGTGACGGTGCGGGAATGGCAGCGGACGCGATCGCACCACACCGCCGAGGATGCCGAAGCGGAACTGGCCGAACTGGTAATGGCCGGCGTGGGCCGGTGGGAGGAAGTCGCACCGGGGCCAAAGGGCGGCAGGCCGTCCAAGCGGTTCATCCTGGCCGACGCGGAGAAGGGAATCCGGGGGCGGACGAATCAAACTCCGTCCGCGACTGTTCCCCCTGCGGACGATGACCACGAAGCCGAGGAAGGATTCGCGACGCCTGATCGCGATACGGCCGGCCCCGATGGCGATGACGATTGGGGGGAACTGTGAGCCACAGCGCCAGCATCACGACCGACCCCGGCGGCGTTGCCGGCATCCTGGCGGACGTGGCCCGACGGGGCATCACGTTGCAGGCCGAGGCGGGGAAGATTCGATTCCGTCCCCGGTCGGCAATGACGCCCGACCTGGCCGAGCGGATCAAGGCGCATCGGTCGGCGCTGCTGGCGTTGCTGTCGAATCCGGGGCCTGACACAACCCCGCCGGATGTAACGGCAATCGCCCCGCGTGAAGCGGAATCGAAGGTTTCGTCGGTTGTGTCAGTGTCAGAACGGGTGAGGGCTGGCCGCGGCCTGTGGAGTGAAGACGAACTGGCCATGCTGGCGCGAGCGGGAACCACGCCGGCGGACCTGCCGCTGGTGTCGGCGGTGAAAGACGCCTTCGCCGAAGAGCCCGGGGGCGGCGCGACGGTGGTATCGATCGAATCAGCGCATGGTCGCGGGGGGTGGACGCGACGCGAGATCCGGGGGCGAGCCGCCGAACTGATCCGCGATGCCCAGCGACACAGTGACGGCCAAGCTGTGGCCATGCGGGACGCCTGGCGCGAACGGCTGGCGGTCTGCACCATCGACGGCGGACTGACCGAAGACCACGCCGAGCAAGTCGCCCTGGATGAACTGGAAATAATGCTTTACTCAAAGAAAAGGACAAGGTAACATGCGAACCATGCCGCCCATCTATGACCATATCCGTGAAGCCATCGCGGCCAGCGACAAGAGCCGCTATCGCATGGCGAAGGAAACGGGCATCGGTGAACCGCACCTGTGCCAGTTCATGGCTGGCACGAAGGGCCTGTCAGTTGAAGCCCTTGAGAAGCTGGCCTACTGCCTGGACTTGGAAATCATCACCAGTCCGAAGAACAGCAACCGGGGCAAGGCCCGGACAAGCGCCAAGGCTGGCAGGAAGGGACGTTGACCAATGGCAAGTTTGACGACGCGACAGAACGGCAGCCGCTTCATCAGCTTCACCGATGGCAACGGCCAATCGCAGACGATTACGCTGGGCAAGGTGGCGAAGCGGTACGCGGAAACGGTCAAGGTGAAGGTCGAAGACCTGGCATCGGCGGTGGCGAACCACCACGCCCCGCGCGACGATACCACGCGCTGGGTGGCTGGCATTGACGATCGCCTGCATGACAAGTTGGCCCGCGTGGGCCTGGTGCAACCGCGCGTCAAGGTGACGGTCGAAGGCTGGCTGGAACGGTACATCGCCGAACGCGAAGACGACCTGAAGCCCGAAAGCCTGCGAAAGCTGAAACAGACCAAGACGAAGCTGCTGGCGTTCTTCGACGCTGACAAGGAACTGCGAAAGCTGACGTTGCAGGATGCGACCGACTGGCGGGGATTCCTCAAGGGCTTGAAGCTGAGCGAAGCGGCGGTGAAGACCCACAGCGGCAACGCGAAGACGATGTTCGCCGAGGCCGTCCGCCGAAAGCTGATCCTGGACAACCCCTTCGCCTTGCTCAAGTCCGGCCCGACGCCCAGCAAGTATTCACGCTACGTCAAGCCCGACGAAATCGACCGGATTATCGAAGCCTGCCCGAACACCGAATGGCGGCTGCTGTTCGGCCTGGCCCGCTACGCCGGCCTGCGCATCCCCAGCGAATCGCACCTGCTGACCTGGGCCGACGTGGACTTTGAGCGGGCGCGGCTGACGGTTCACAGCCCGAAGACCGAACACCATGAAGGCCATGAGCAACGCATCATCCCCATCACGCCGAAGCTGATGAAGTTGCTGCAAGACCGCTTCGCCGAAGCCGACGAAGGCCAGCAGCATCTAGTCGCCATCGGCGGCAAAGGGGCGGTCATCCGGCAGGTTCGGGCAATCTGGAAGCGGGCCGGCGTGGAGCCGTGGAAGCGCCTGTGGCAGACCCTTCGCCAGTCCTGCGAAAAGGAATGGGCGATGACCTTCCCGCAGTACGCGGTCAGCAAGTGGATCGGCCACAGCATTACCATCAGCGGCCGACACTATGCCAACGATGTTCCCGATGAACTGTTCACGAAAGCCGCGAACGCCGGCGAGGAAGGCCGTAGCAGCGCGCAGCGCCATGCGCAGCAGAAGTTGCATGATGAGAGCGGAAACAACCAGAAACAGAAAAAGGCCGCCGGCGAGGCCGACGACCTTATTTCGGGAACCGACAAGAACTTGCGAGATAATTCCATAAGTCCTTGCCAGTCAAGTAGATGGAGCCGGGGGGAATTGAACCCCCGTGTCGAGACAGTCAAACTATTGCTTCTACACGCATAGTCGCAGTTTTATTCTTGATGCGTCGGCGGCCCGCGACCGCCTCCGACGAATCAAGCCCAAGTGTTGTTTAGCTCTCATGCCCTTAGGCGAAGCAATCGAGCGAGCCTGCTGATTTTTGCCCTAAGCCGCCCGCAGGCGAAACAACCTAGAGCACGGCTGCAACTTTAGGCAGCCAGGCGAGCCGGCGCGAAGCCGATTCGACCGATGACGTTGTTGTCATTGGCATTTATTGGTTTACACGATGATTAACGAGGCCAACGTGCGTCCTCGGCGTGCCACAATAAGCCGATCCTGTCCGGTCGATACCGATCGGCCCCAATTTTCAAAGATCAACCGCTTTATATCGCGGTTCCCCTGAAGGGAATCACACATTATACATCGGAATACGCCGAAGTCGAATAAATCGTAAATGATGATTGCGATCAAAGTTCCGCCAACAGCAGCATTCTGTCGTTGCTCTTGCAATGGAACCTATCCCAAACTTCCTAAAACTAGGAGAGTGGTGCAGATCAGGTGAAACGTGCACAGAAACTTCGAGCATGATTTCTCCCAGTAAATACATAGCCGACACAAGTACCCCAGCCAGCAGATAGTGAGATTCACCCTTCCAGCGTCGCTTGTAGCGATGAAAAGGTCGACCATACGGCGTGCGGGGTTAAGGCCTGCAATTCTGCCTATTCTATCCCGCCGTCCGTGGCTTTGCTGAGTGTGCCATCGATAAACATTCGTAGATTTTGTTGCTGGCGCGTTCTGTCACACAGCTTGTCTAAGCCAATTACGGCGACTACTATTACTTACATGTGGTCTTGCACCAAATCTGGCACCGTTTTGACCGTCATGCTGCTGATCGTGGCGATGATTTTACCTGCCTCAGGCAATGTGCTGTGCGTTGGTTCAGACGGCCATGCAGCGATTGAGGCGGCTCATCCGGACAGTAGTTGTAACAAGTTCAATGGTCGTAGCACTTCCTCTGATATACATCTGGCTAAAGCTCCATCCGAAGATTGCGTCGACCTCCCGTTCGCGAAGTTGGTGTGGGTGCCGCGTCCTCAAGAGCATCAAGAACACTTGGCCAATTTTTTACCAGATCTGCTTTCCCCGATCTACCTGATCGACTTGGCTTGTGATCCGGCACCGCATTCATTTCCTCTTGCTCGCTGGGCCGACCAAGGCAGCATTACAGAACTTCGGTTGAGCTTGCGCAGCACTGTTCTGTTGCTGTAGTCGAGATTCCTCTCTCCGTTTGGCCTGATCGGTCTTGTGACCGTCGGCTATCCCTGCTTACACACATTCACACGACAGGAGTTGCAGTATGTACCGATGGTGTCTTGGCACCGTGGTTATCGCGGCACTCGGTTTGACTGGATGCCAGCCCAGGCTGCTTGATGACGCCGCGTGGCCGCAAGAAAGACCTTTAGGCGAGCGATTGAGTGCATATCGTCCGCCTGTCCAATTCCCGGCGGCACGAAGCGACGGTACCGCTGAGGAGCTGGCTGATCCGACCGGTGAACTGACGTTGCGGCAAGCGATGGCGCTGGCTGTCATGCGGAATCCGGAGTTGCGAGCGTTCGGTTGGGACATGCGCCGAGCCGAGGCCCAGTCGCTTCAGGCCGGACTGCGGTCGAATCCTGAACTTGAGGTGGAGTTCGAAAAGTTCGCCGGCTCAGGTCCGTTCGCCGGAACTGAATCACTCGAAACAACAGTCAGTCTGGCCCAGACGTTCCCCTTGGGTGGTGACATTGCTCGCCGTCGAGAGGTGGCGCGCTATCAGAGCCGCCTGGCGGGTTGGGATTACGAGTCCGCCCGGCTGGAGGTGCTGACCGACGTGACGCAACGCTATATCGCTGTGTTGGCCGCCCAGCGTCGGATCGAGGTGGCACGCGAGGCCATGCAACTGGCCCAGCAGGTGCAGGCCACGACGAAGAAGCGCATTGACGCCGGCGCTGCCCCGCCCATCGAAGCGGCGCGCGCGAGCGTACCGGTGGCTACATCGCAGGTGGCGCTCAAGCGTGCTGAGCGCCAGCTCCAGGCGGCACGCAAGCAACTGGCACTAACCTGGGCGTCGAAGGAACCGACATTTACGGAGCTGGCCGGGTCGCTGGATGAGTTACAACCGCCGCCCGCCGCCGATCGGCTGGTGTCTCTGATCAATCGGAACCCGTCGGTGGCACGATGGGCGACGAAGATTAGTGCCCGTCGAGCTGAAGCACGGTTGGCCGAGGCCGAGGCGGTGCCCGATCTGACTGGTCGGCTGGGCTACAAGCACGATGGCGCGGACGAGGCCGGGGCATTGGTCGTCGGCATTTCCTTGCCGTTGCCTATCTTCGACCGCAGGCAAGGCGACATCCTGGCGGCGCGGCTGAGCGCGGCATCGGCAGGTCAGCGTCAGCGCGAGGCCGAACTGCGCCTCGAATCCATGTTGTCCGAAGCTTACACCCGCCTGGTCAACGCCCACGACGAGGCGGTGGCACTGCGCGACATCGCGATCCCCCCAGCAACGGAGGCGTTCAGGTCACCGGCACACCGCAGTTGCTGATCCGGCCCGACTTCGACGCCATCGCCCGCTACGGCATGAACCTTTCGGATGTGCAGCACACCATCCGCGCCGCAGTGGGCGGCCAAGGGGCCGGGCAGGTCTTCGAGGGCATTCGCCGCTTTGACATTCTCGTGCGCTACTTGCCTGAAGCACGCCAAACACGCGAAGCGATCGGCGATATCCTCATCGAATCCCCGGATGGTCAGCGCGTCCCGCTGAGCGAACTGGCTACGATCAATCGCATCACCGGCCCGCGCCAGATCACCCGCGAAGACACCCAGCGGTTCATCACCATCCAGAACAACGTGGTCGGTCGGGACATCGGCTCATTCGTTGCCGATGCCCAGGCCGCCATCGATCAGCAAGTTCAACTGCCCACCGGTTATTTCACCACCTGGGGCGGCTCTTTCCGCCTGCAGCAGGAAGCGAACAAGCGGCTGGCGGTCGTCGTGCCCGTCACATTGCTGATCATCTGCCTGCTGCTCTACTCCAGCTTCAATTCGCTGAAAAACACCGCGCTGATCCTGTTTAACATCCCACTGGCATTGGTCGGTGGCATCATCGGACTTTGGCTGATGGACGAGAACCTTTCCGTCCCCGCATCAGTGGGATTCATCGCACTCTTCGGCATCGCGCTGGAAAACGGCATGGTACTGGTTACCTACCTCATAGCCTCGCACTCAGCAATCGCCTCGCGAAGTTCATCCTCAGAACCAAGCCTTGGGTCTGGCTCGTAATGAGGATAATCCCGGTCAAGTCCACCACGGTCCCAACCATCAATCTGTATGACACGAATCCCGGCATCACACGCCTGGCGCGCCAATTCGGGTAGGTCGACAAAACGATAACCAATGACATCATCAGGATAGCTGATGATTGTGCTTTGCCAGGCATCTTCCTGCCACAGCCAGTTGTTCGTTCGATCGATGGGAAAATGCAGATCATAAAACTCGCGATACAGGTCCGTTGCCTGCCACCAGGTTCCCTCGTGAAAACGGATCACCGTCGGTGCGGACTGCCATCGCTCGCCCGGCTGACAGAATGGGAAACACACCCAGGCGAGACACATCCCTTGGGGCTGATTCGTTCTCGGCCAGACATAGCTGCTGCCGCCCCAGTCTGCGCCAGGCTTGACCTGTAACCACCACGCACCAAATGAGCTGTCAGCATCTTCATGAGCAACGTATATGCCCTGACGTTTGTCTTCGTGGTAAACATCTAACCAAGTCATGCACTTGGGGGCACACACATATGTGGGATCCGCAGGACCGAGATACACATTACGTACCTCGCAGAACGGCCTCCATGATCGCCCCCCCCCGTTATCTGCAGGCATCATGATCCGCCAGGCTTCAGGGTCGCCATCAGGGGCTTGAATGCCACCGATAGCCGGACAATAAACTTCTTCAACGAGAAAGTCACTTTCATTATTCAATTCAACTTCGAACTGAACACCATCGTCAAGCAACTTCACATTGAGTGTAAGCTCAATGGCCATTGGTCCTTGCAGCTCCGGCAGGTCGCGCCAGGTCAGACGTGCGGAAGAATCAGAAAAGTCATACTCAGCCAAAGGATGATCATCCAGCGTGATGGTGTATCCTCGATGATCGGGATGTGGCACCAGCAATCGAACATTCTCAGCCAATGCAGGCTCACCAATCAACTCCATCTGCGATTTCAAGTTGCGGATAGAGAGAGGACGGCCCGTTCGAGCACAAAGACTGACACTCACATTTCTATT
>CAZJJN010000014.1:0-73347 GCA_964546335.1 uncultured Phycisphaeraceae bacterium | reverse complement strand
GCAGACCCACCTCAACACGGACCAGACAACTCCGATGAATAATCCAGGCTAAACTGTGATCGCTTCACCCGTCATTGATACGATGCTCAAAGCAGAGCATGCTGAGTCGATAGACCATGCAAGTATGTTTGGTTTCCTCGGTAGTTGCTTAGGTCAGAGGACAAATTACAGAGGTGTCAAAACCAGCCAAACTCAACCATCACGCCGACCATTGGCCCGCATCACGGTGTCCTGTATGATTCGGTGGGGAGGTGACCGATGCGCGTGGCAGTCTTCAGCAGCAAAACTTACGACAGAGAATTTCTTGATAAAGCCAATCGGGCTGGCAAGCATGAGCTGGTTTTTCTTGAACCCCGCCTGACGCGCGAGACGGTCACCCTCGCCCAAGGCTTCGATGCCATCTGCGTCTTTGTCAATGACGAGATTGACGCCCACATCCTGCTCAAGCTCTCCAAGATGAACATCAACGCCATCGCATTACGCTGTGCTGGGTTTAACAATGTCGATCTGTCGGTGGCCGACGATCTGGGGATCAAGATGGTACGCGTTCCTGCCTACTCGCCACACGCGGTCGCGGAGCACACCATCGCCCTGCTCCTGGCTGTCTTTCGCAAGCTTCACCGCGCGCATGCCCGAGTCCGAGAAGGCAACTTCGACCTGACCGGCCTGCTTGGAACGGAAATCCATGGCCAAACCGTCGGCGTCATCGGGACTGGAACCATCGGCAGCATCGTCGCCAAACTCTTCCATGCGTTCGGCGCCAAAGTCCTGGCTTTTGATGTCAACGAAAATGACCAGATCAAGAAGATGGGCATCGACTATGTCAAGCTAATCGACCTTTGGCAGCAGGCGGACACCGTCTCGTTGCATTGCCCGTTGCTCCCAGCCACGCATCACCTGATCGACAGTGAATCATTGGCTCGTATGAAGCAAGGCGTGACGATCATCAACACTTCACGAGGTGGCTTGATCGACACCCATGCTTTGATCGACTCACTCAAAACAGGAAAAGTCGCAGGCGTGGGCATCGATGTTTATGAAGAGGAAGATGAACTTTTCTTCCGCGACTTGTCAGACAAAGTCATCCAGGATGATGTCTTCGCCCGGCTGCTGACCTTCCCCAATGTCGTGGTTACGGCCCATCAGGCATTCTTCTCAAGGAATGCACTGACGCAGATCGCCGAGACCACCATCACCAATCTGGATGAGTTGGAGAATAGCAAGAAGTTATCGAATCAGGTGACTGGGGAGAGAGTGAAGTAAAAAAGCCGACCACTAGGATCGACTTTTTTTCTATCAACTAACTGATCGAGAGATCAGTCTTTCTTTTCTTCTTCAGCGTCATCTGCTTCAGCTTCGACTTCCGGCTGATCTTCAAGCGCTTCTTCACTTGCTGCTTCCTCAGCCGGGGCTTCTTCTTCAGCTACTGCTGTCGCTGCTTCAGCTTCTGCGCCACCTGTTGCACGAGCACTACGACGCAGTTCCGCAGCCTTCTCAGCACGGCGGTTGGCTTTCTCCCGGCGACGGGAGAACTGGCCTGACAGTTGCGGGCCTTCTTCTTCATCACCCAAGAGCATCAACACACAAAGCTGTGTGCCATCACCCAGTCGGTGCTTACTCAGGCGGACGATGCGGGTGTAGCCACCGTTGCGGTCTTCAAACTTGGGAGCGATGTCGCTGACCAAAGTTTCAACGACCTTGGGGCCGTCCAACAGCTTGCCCTGGTAACCATCGGGACGGTTCGGCTTGCGCGGGTGACGCTTGAGTGATTCATCATCTTCATCGCGCACCATGATCGGGTTGCCGATCTTCGAGTAGATGCGGCGACGGGCAGCCAGATCACCCTGGTTTGCGGCCTTGGCGGCAGTAATCAGTCGTTCGACGAAGGGTTTGAGGGATTTGGCTTTGGGAATGGTGGTGGTGATTTGGCCATGGGTGAACAGCGCGATCGCCATGTTGCGGAACATGGCTTTGCGGTGCGCAGTATTGCGGTTCAGCTTTCGGCCGGCAACGCGGTGTCTCATTTCAAGTCTCCTTATCTTGACCGACTCGACCACTGAGACCGCGGTCCAAGTCACGCCACTCCTGACCGGCTTTGCCGAACAGGGCAAACTCATTTGGCCTCACGTAAGGCCCAGGCAGCGAAGGCCTGAATCACAGCCGAAGGCTTTCACCCTTGGCTGCGTGTTATTTATCACACTGACGCGGCGGCCTGCTCCTGCTTCAGTTCAGCAGGCAGTTCCATATCCAGCGACAGGTTCATTTCCGTCAGCTTGCGCTTCACTTCACGCAAAGATGTCTTGCCGAAGCTGCGCACCTTCAGCAAGTCGGACTCGCTTCGCGTAACCAGGTCAGACACCGTCTGAATCTTCGCACTTTCCAGACAGTTGCTGGCACGCACGGAAAGCTCCATCTCCGTGACAGGCATCTTCAGCTTGCGGATCAGTTCTTCTTCGACACGGGCTGCTGCCGAGGCTGACTCGCTGGCCACTTCACTGCCGATCTCGAAGTACTGCACAAACGGATTCAGATGCTTGCGCAGAATCTTGGAGGCTTCGACCAACGCCAGTTCAGGCGTGACCGTGCCGTTGGTCCAGACTTCCAGCGTCAACTTGTCGTAGTTGGTCTTCTGGCCGACACGGGTGTCTTCCACCTTGTAACGCACGCGAAGCACGGGCGAGTAGATGGCATCTACCGGAATCCAGCCGACTTCCTGATCTTCATCCTTGTTCGCAAACTGCTCGGAACCGGGCACGTAACCTCGGCCTTTCTTGACAACGAACTCCATGTCGAAGTCCACCTGCTTGGTCAGCGTTGCCAGCACAAGGTCTTTGTTGTGGATGGTAATGCTGGTGTCAGCTTCGATCAGTTCGGCCGTCACCTCACCGGGGCCCTCAGCTGAGAGTCGCATGGTTTTCGGCTCATCCGAATCCATGGAGACCACCAGGCTCTTGACGTTGAGGATGATGTCCGTCACGTCTTCCATGACGCCTTCCAGCGTCATGAACTCGTGCGGAGCACCTTTGATCTTGACGGAGGTGACGGCTGCCCCTTCCAGACTGGACAGCAGAATGCGACGAAGGCTGTTGCCAATCGTCGTACCAAAGCCACGCTCAAACGGTTCAACGGTGAACCGGCCATACGTATCGGTATTGGTCTGATCATCCGGTACTACCCGACTGGGCAGTTCCATGCCACGCCAACGAATTCTCATAATCTTGTCTCCAACAGACCGGCAGCCCTTGGTGGGTGAACTCTGCGACTCTCGCTTCTTGACCTCACTGCCGGGGCCGAGGCATTGCTTCTGGTCGCAGAATGTGTTTCGGTGCAGGTCGGCAATATGACAATGGTCATTCTGCCTGCCTGATGTTTTTTTGTGCTTAGACGCGTCGCTTCTTGCGAGGCCTGCAGCCGTTGTGCGGCACAGCGGTGTGGTCTTCAATCGCGGTGATCTTCAACCCCTTGCTTTGAAGCGCGGTCACAGCAGATTCACGACCGGAGCCTGCTCCACGGATGCGTACTTCCACCTCGGTCATCCCCATCTTGTTGACCTTGTCCGCGACTTCCTCGGCGGCACGGGTGGCGGCGAAGGGAGTACTCTTACGCGAGCCCTTGAAGCCGATCGTCCCAGCCGACGCCCAGGCGACGACTTCTCCGTTCATGTCGGTCACGGTGACGATGGTGTTGTTGAAGGTTGCCTTGACGTGGGCGATGCCTCGCGTCAGGCTGCGGCGGACTTTTCTCGTTTTCTTAGCCATCTTCTTTCCTCGAAGTTACCAGCGCTGCCTGTCCTGCTTTTGCAGCTCTCAGTCGGCACACCCGACTGCGGGCAGCTTGCTTCGTTGATTCCAGTCAAATTCCCGCGAGGGTAACGCCCTGCGAGAAACACTCTGCCATCAAGTCGATGCTTAGCGCATGCCCTTGACGGACTTCTTGCCAGCCACGGTCTTACGACGGCCCTTGCGGGTACGGGCATTGGTCTGCGTCCGCTGACCTCGCACGGGCAAGCCGCGACGATGTCGGTCACCCCGGTAGCAGCGGATGTCACGCAAACGGGCAATGTTCTGCGACACCTGGCGACGCAAAGCACCCTCCACAACGAAGTTGGCCTCGATCGCGTTCACGATGCTGGTCAGTTCGTCGTCGGTCAGCTTATTCGCGCGGGTCTGACCTTCGATGCCAGTCTCCCTGAGGATTGTCTCGGCATGCTTGGGTCCTATCCCATACAGGTACTGCAGGGAAATGCGGATCGGTTTATTGTCGGGAATGTCAATACCAGCAATACGCGGCATAACGGGATCCTTTCAGTTCAGCGGGGCTTAGCCCTGGCGCTGCTTGTGCTTCGGATTCGTGCAAATCACACGCACCACACCTTTACGGCGAATGACCTTGCAGTTTTCACAAATTCTTTTCACGCTGCTGCGAACTTTCATCTCGCAACTCCTGTCAATGCCCGTCAACTCAGTGACGGTAAATGATGCGGCCTTTGGTCAGGTCATAGGGACTGATGTCCACGGTCACCCGATCCCCGGGCAAAATTCGAATGTAGTGCATCCGCATCTTGCCTGAAATCTGCGCGAGAATCTCATGGTTGTTCTCGAGCTTGACCTTGAACATTGCATTGGGCAAAGCATCAATCACTTCGCCTTCGACCTGAATCTTTTCTTCCTTGGCCACGTTGTCCTTTTCGTCTTTGGCCGCGTCAATCCTGCTGCGCGACTCTTTCTACACTTTCAGGCAAGCCACCTGGCTTGCCGTTTCAGTCAGTTGCCATCCGTCAGGGCTTCAGCCCCGTCAGCAGTGACCGCGACCGTGTGCTCAAAATGAGCAGAAGGCAATCGGTCAATGGTCTTGACGGTCCAGCCGTCTTTCAGCGTTTCCACTGAAGCGGAGCCGAGGTTGCACATCGGCTCGACCGCCAGCACCAGTCCTTCACGCAACTCAATGTCGTTACGCAAAAGATCATTGCTGACGAAGTTGGGCACCTTGGGGTCTTCGTGCATGTTTTGCCCGATCCCGTGCCCCACAAATTCCCTGACGACGCCCAAGCCAGCCCGTTCTGCATAATTCTGCATCACGCGAGCCACCTGACTCCATCGCCTGCCCGGCTTCATGTTGTCCAATGCGAGTTGCAGCACATGCTGCGTAACCTCGCATAAACGTTTGGCTTCTGAGCTGACCTTTCCAACAGGAACGGTTCTCGCTGAGTCGCCGCACCAGCCATTGATCTTGACGCCGCAATCGATGCCGACGATGTCACCTTCTTCAAGGGGTCTTTCCTCTGCGATGCCGTGCACCACGGTGTCATTGACACTGATGCACAGGTTCGACGGGAAAGGCGGAGCTCCGGGGGTGGCTGGCGGATAGTTTTTAAACAAACCAATGCCGCCAAGTTCCTCGATTTTCCGACCTGCAGCGTCGTCAATCTCCTTCGTTGTCACTCCGGGCTGACACATCGACCCGGCAAATTCCAGCACCTGGTACACGATCCGGCCAGCCACGCGCATCTGCTCGATTTGTTGTCGTGTCTTGAGCTTGATCGCCATAGCCTGCCATCGGCTGCTTCCCCAATCACGGGAAAGTCCATTAGTGTACCAAAAAACCCTTGCAAGCCAATCCGTTGACTGCCCGTTATCTCGCATTGACCTGCATCAGGTCGGGCGAGCACCTCGTATCCGTGGCCCCTTTCCGGAACCTTCACCGCCCAGGAATCCCTGATAATTTCTCATCAGCAGGTTGGCTTCCACACGCTGGACGAAATCCAGCATCACGCTGACTACAATCAGCAGACCGGTGCCACCCAGGAAAGTCGCCACGGCAAAGTTAATCTGATAGAAGCTGGCCACGATCGAAGGAATCACCGCGATGATCGACAGGAAGCTGGCACCCACATAGGTGATGCGTTCCATGACGGTTTCCAGGTATTCCGCTGTTCGCGGGCCAGGCCTTAATCCGGGAATGAAGTTACCACTGTCTCGAAGATTCTTGGCCATCTCCGGCGGGTTGAATTGAACCGTCGTCCAGAAATAAGCAAAGAAGTAAATCAGGCCAATGTAGAGATAGAGGTGTAACGTCCCATCCATCGCCAGGTTGCGATTGAGAAACTCAAGGAACCAACTGCCTTGCGGGAAGAAACTGGCGACACCGCCGAGGATAACGGAAGGGAAAATCAGCAGTGACGAAGCGAAGATGATGGGCATCACACCGCCATGATTGACACGTAATGGCAGGTAGGTTTTCTGCCCGCCATACACCTTTCGGCCACGGGTATGCTTGGCCTGCTGAATGGGAATGCGTCGTTGCCCTTGCGTAATGATGATGGCACCAGCCACCACGGCGACAAAAGCAATCGCCAGGAAGATCACGGTGTCAACGCCATACGTTGCCGTCGCATCTTCCAGAGAGAAGTTGCTGGCAATCATCATGATGGCGTTGGGTAACTGGGCCACGATCCCCGCGGTAATAATCAATGAAACACCGTTACCGATGCCATACTTATCAATCTGCTCGCCAAGCCACATCAGGAAAATGGTTCCCGCGGTGAGTCCGACGACCCCGCTGATCCAGAAAGCCGGGGTATTGCTCCAACCTGAAATCACCAGATCCTGCGCGTAAAGCATGCGCAGCCAGAACACGGCTTGAATGATGCACAAGCCGACTGTGGTATATCGCGTCCATTCCTGGATTTTCTGCTGGCCGGACGCTCCTTCTTTCTTCAGTTCCTGAAGGGTGGGAACGACGGATTGCAGAAGCTGAAAAATAATGGCCGCGGAAATGTAAGGCATGATCCCCAGGCCGAAAATCGTCGATTGGGATAGCGAACCACCGGTAAAGATACTGACATAGGTCAGCAGGTTGCCACCAGCGCCCTGACTTTGGCTTTCCGCCCAGCGAGCCAGTTCAGATTGATCCACAGCGGGCAAGGGCACGAAAAACCCAATGCGATAAATCGCAAGCATCGCAAAAGTGAATAGCAACTTGTTGCGAAGGTCGGCGATCTTAAAAATGTTGAGAAACGCTTTAAGCATTGGCTTCCTGCCAGTTCATGTCTGTCTTCCCGTCACGCTTGCGATGAGGCTGAACAGACTTACTCGGTAGTTGCAGTTTTTTCCTCGGAACGTGCCGGACGGGTTTCGATGACAGTCACACTGCCACCAGCTTTTTCAATCTTTTCTTTCGCAGCACCTGAGAACTTGGAAGCTGAGACGTTCAACTTCTTACTCAGTTCCCCGAAGGCAAGAATCTTCACCGGCAACTTGGTATTGCGGATCAGGCCTGCCTTGGCGAGCATTTCAGGATTCACCTCAGCTCCGTCATCAAAGCGAGCTTCCAACGCATTGATGTTGACCAATGCATAGTGCTTGCGGAACTTGGCGTTGCTGAAGCCGCGCTTGGGGAATCGTCGGAACAACGGCATCTGGCCACCTTCATCGCCGGTACGAGAGTGATGACCCGCACGTGAGCCGTCACCTTTGTGACCACGGCCAGCAGTCTTACCGCTGCCGGATGCCGGGCCGCGACCAATGCGCTTACGAGCCTTGTGCTTGCCAACCTTCGCTGTGATCTCGTGAATCATCATGGCTTACTATCTCCAGCCAGAGTCACGCAAGGCGACCCAGGCATCTTTATGTTTACTTACTTTCTTCTTCGCTTGATGCACCTTCAGCCGGACTCTCTGCTGCAGGTTCGGTAGTTGTTTCCGCCTTTTCTTCGGCAGGTGCCTCAGCAACAGCCGTGGCAGCTTCAGTCGCTTCAGGCTCAGCCAGATTCACTTCCTCTGTCACGGCCTTGGTTTCAGGTGCGGTCAATACCTGTGCTTCGCGCTCGACAGGCTTGGGATGGAACCGCTCACCAAGTTCGAGCCGTTCTTCAACATCGGTCTTGTCGATTTCTACGCCCCGCAACTTGGCCACATCCTCTTTGGAACGAAGCGAAGTCAGACCAACCATCACCGCCCGAGCCAGGTTCTTCTGGTTATTCGAGCCGAAGGATTTGGTCAGGCAGTCTCGAACGCCAGCCAGCTCAAGCACTGCACGAGCAGTACCGCCAGCAATCACACCCGTACCCGGTGCAGCCGGGAGCAGGCGAATCCGTGAAGCCCCAAAGCGAGCCTCGGAGGCGTGAGGTAGCGTGCCTTCTTTCAAACCGACTTTCATGACATTCTTACGGGCATCTTTTTGAGCCTTTTCGATGGCAGCAGGCACACCGGGTGCTTTGCCATAACCCAATCCCACTCGGCCACGTCGATCGCCGACGACAACCAATGCGGAGAAGGAAAACCGCCGACCACCCTTGACGGTGGCTGCCGTGCGGTAGATGCCAACGGTCGTTGATTCAAATGCTTCTGATTCTGATAGACGTTCAGCCATGGTTTACCTTTATGCTTAAGCGACGGCTTTATCCGACGCCCAATCTGCCTTCCTTTGAATCAAAACTCCAAGCCAGCTTCGCGAGCTCCATCCGCCAGAGCCTTGACGCGACCGTGGTAGCGATACCCATTGCGGTCAAACTGTACTTTCGTAATCCCGGCAGCCTTGGCTTTCTCAGCTAAAGCCTTGCCGACTGTTGTCGCCGCTGCAACATTGCCACCCTTTTCGATGCGCTGCTCCATCGAACTGGCCGCAGCCAAAGTCTGGCCGTCAATATCGTTAATGACCTGCGCATAAATATGCGTCAAGCTGCGAAACACCGTCAGCCGAGGACGCTCCTGCGTGCCACGGATATGCTTTCGCATGCCTTTCTTGCGGCGGTCGCGACGACTGGATCTTACATTCTGCTTTGCCATCGTATCTTCTCCATAAGTCGATCCACTGGGCCAAAAGCCAGCAGACCCACTCACTGACTTTATCCTTAGCCACCACCAGCGAAGGCTTTGCCAGCCTTACGCGTGATCACTTCACCTGCATACTTCACACCCTTGCCGTTGTAAGGTTCAGGTTTACGGTGCGAGCGGATCTCGGCAGCACATTGGCCGACCGCCTGCTTGTCCGGGCCGGTGATTTCCAGCTTGTTGCCTTGGACGTTGACATTCACACCTTCGGGGATATTGACCACGCGCGTGTCGGCATAGCCAAGGTTCAGATTGACCTTGCGGCCTTGCACCTGGGCATTCCAACCGACGCCAACGATCTCAAGTTCTTTCTTGTAACCCTCGACGACACCCGTGACCATGTTCTGAATCAGTGAACGGGTCAGGCCGTGGTAGGCCCTGGACTGACGGGTATCGTTATCCCGGGTGACGACCACCTCTTTGGCGTCATTGTCCACCTGAACGGTAATCTCAGGCCGGTGCTCGATGGAGAGCGTACCGCCCTTGCCCTGCACGCTGACGGTTCGCCCGTTGAGGGTGACCGTCACGCCTGAGGGAATCGCAATGGGTTGTTTGCCTACGCGAGACATTTCTTTTCCTTCCGCAGTGGCCGGCCTGTTCAGCCGGGCATTCAAATCATTGCCTTATTCAATGGTGCACAGCAACTCGCCACCGACTTTCTGTTGTCGGCAACCACGATCGGACAATACGCCCTGTGACGTACTGACAATCGAAATTCCAAGCCCTGACAAAGGGCGAGGCACCTGATCACTCTTGACATACACCCGTCGGCCAGGCTTGCTTTCCCGGCGGATGCTGTGGAACAGATGTTCGCCGTGCGGGCCGTACTTCAACTGGATGCGGATCAGGCCTTGCCTGCCATCTTCCAGCGTGGTGTAGTCCTCAATGTAGCCTTCACTCTTGAGCACTTCCGCAATGCCGGTGCAGATTTTGCTTTGCCGACAGTCAACCGTTGCCGCACGATTGCGTGCAGCGTTGCGGATTCGTGTGAGCATATCGGCGATCGTATCGCTCAATGCCATGCTTCTTACTCCGTTGCCTGGGTCAGTTCATCACTGACCGCTTGTTCTTTACCAGGAGGCCTTTCTCATTCCAGGAATCTTGCCTTCCAACGCCAATTCGCGGAGCATGATTCTTGAAATTTTGAATTTACGATAAACACCACGGCTGCGGCCGGTCAGGGCACACAGGTTGCGCAGTCTTGTCGGACTGGCATCGCGCGGCAGTCGCTGCAGACCGATGTAATCCTTCTTCTTCTTCAGCTCCAATCGCTTGGCGGCATACTTCTGCACCGTCTTGCGAATGCGCTCATTTCGTCCAATGGTTGATTTCGATGCCATACTCGTTCAGCCTCTCTTTTCGGGGCTTTAGTTACGCTTCAGTTCCGCAGCACTGGCCGCGAAGGGCATACCCAACTCAGCCAGCATTGCCTTGCTTTTTTCTTTGTCACTGTTGTCAATCACAAAGGTAATGTTCATGCCATGGGTCAAATCCAGCCTGGAGGTGTCGATCTCCGGGAAGATCGCCTGCTCGGTCACGCCCAGGTTGTAATTGCCCTTGTGGTCAAAACTTTCCGGGTTCAGGCCGCGGAAGTCCTTGATGCGCGGAATCGCCAACGCGATCAGTCGATCGAGAAATTCCCACATCCGCTCACCACGCAGTGTGACCATCGCACCAGTTTCATAACCTTCACGCACCTTGAAGTTTGACACGGATTTCTTTGCCTTGGTCATGACAGGCTTCTGCCCGGTGATGACCGTCAGGTCTTCCAGCACCGTATCCTTCATCTTGGCGTTGATCTTCGTGCCTTCCAGGCTTTTACCCATCCCCACGCTGATGACGATCTTCTTCAGACGAGGCAAAGCCATGGGATTCTTGATCCCAAACTGCTCTTTCAGCTTCGGGGCTGTGGTTTCTTTAAATACTTTCTTCAGGTTAGGCGTCATGATTCTTCTCGCTTTCACGCCGGGCTAGCCGGGTCGTGTTTACTGCGCCTCCTTGATGACACTCAGTTCTTCACCGTTTCGAGCGGCGACACGGACCTTCTTGCCGTTTTCCTTGGTCTGATAGCGAACGCGCGTTGGTTTCTCACCGGCAATCGGCGACACATTGGAAATGTGAACCGGGCCTTCCAGTTCCGTCACGCCCCCCTGCGGGTTGGCCTGTGTCGGACGCAGGTGCTTGCGCTTCATGTTCACACCCTGGATGTAAACCAGTTGCCTGGCTGCATCGATCCGCAGGACAGTTCCTCGCCGGCCCTTGCTGCTGCCAGCGGTCACCATGACCTGATCACCTTTTCGAAAACGCATTGCCATCGCGTCATCCTCTAAATAATTCGCCTGCTTCAGACGACTTCCGAAGCCAGCGAAACAATCTTCATGTAGTTTTGTTCACGCAATTCACGAGCGACTGCACCAAAGATGCGTGTGCCTCGCGGGTTACCATCATTGTCAATCAATACGATGGCATTACGGTCAAACCGCACATAACTGCCATCCACTCGCCGGACTGGATACTTCGACCGCACCACCACACCTTTGACGATGGTGCCAGCTTTCATATCACTGCCGGGCAGCGCCTTCTTCACACTGCAAACCACGCGGTCACCGATGCCGGCTGTCTTGCGGGTAAACTTGCCTCTACCCGTCGAACCACGCAGCACGCGGATCACATACGCCACCTTGGCGCCGGTGTTGTCTGCAACATCTACTCTGGATTCAGCTTGTATCATCGCTGTCTTTCCTCGTCAGGCCAATTCGGCCAGCGTCTTTCTGAAAGTCCTCACACAGCCGCAGCCGGTGCTGACTCCACAATGCGCACCAGGCGCCAACTCTTGGTCTTGCTGTAGGGAGCACACTCGGCGATCTCCACGCGATCTCCCATCTTGCACTCGTTGTTTTCATCGTGCACGTGGAAACGTGTCGAGCGCTGAAGGAACTTGCCATACTTGGGGTGCCGTTTCAAAAACGCCACTTCAACCGTGATGGTCTTGTCACGCTTGTCACTGATCACGGTGCCGATCTTCGTCCGCTTCAGTGCCTGTTCAGTTGTTGCCTGCTCTTGGGTCATGCTTTCTTAGTCCTGCTTGGTCGCCTCGATTTCACGGGCACGCTTTACCGTCAGAATGCGGGCGATGTCCTTACGGATCGCACGCAACTGGCGTGGATTTTCAAGTTTCTCCGTCACAGCCTGGCATCGCAGGTCGAAAAGCTGACGGCGTAACCGTTCCTCTTCTTCCAACATTTCATCCAGGCTCATTCGATGTACTTCTTCAGCTTTCATCGCTTCTTGTCTCACTTTCAGTCAGGCTTGTTTCAACCTTACACGTGCCGTCGATCCACGAACCGGCAACGGAACGGCATCTTGTGAGCCACACGCATGAACGCCTGCTGGGCGATCTCGCGGGGCACACCAGCCAACTCATACAACACCGTGCCAGGCTTCACACGCGCCGCCCAGTACTCGGGCTCCGCCTTACCTTTACCCATTCGAGTTTCCAAAGGCTTCTTACTGATGGGCTTGTCCGGGAAGACACGCACATACATCTTGCCTTCGCGGCCGGCGAACTGACGAGCAGCCACACGACCAGCCTCAATCTGTCGGGCGGTCATCCAACCGGTTCCCAACGCCTGCAGGCCAAACTCACCAAATGCCACGTAATTACCGCGCTGTGCGTTGCCTTTCAGCTTGCCACGCATCTGCTTACGGAACTTCACTCGTTTAGGCATCAGAGGCATTGCGTTACCTCACTTTCCTTTCCATTCAGGCGACTGAAAAACCTCCAGCCGCAGTCATTCACTTAACGTCTGCCGCGAGCACGAGCACGAGCACCGGCTGCCTTTGACTCGTATTCCTGCTCCTGCGTTTCTGAATACATACCCTTGTAAAGCCAAACCTTCACACCAATGATGCCATAGGTTGTGCGGCTCTGGGCAAAACCGTAATCCACGTTCGCTTGTAAAGTCTGAAGCGGAATCGAACCCAGACGCAGTGTTTCCTGACGGCTCATTTCCGCACCTCCGAGCCGGCCACTGATCTGAATCTTCACACCCTTGACACCCGCGGTCATCGCAGCATCGCCCTTCATCTTCAAGACACGGCGGAAGCTGGTTCGCTTCATCAACTGCTCGGCAATCGACTCAGCCACCAACTGAGAGTCCTTGTCCGGGTTGCCCACTTCAACGCAGTTGATCACCGCGTTACGGCCGGTCAACTCCTGTAAAGTGGCAGTCAACTCTTCGATGTTCGAACCCTTCGGGCCGATCACCAGGCCTGGCCTGGCAGTGCGGATGATGATCTTAAGCTCCTCACGCGTACGTTCGATGTGAATATCACTCACAGCAGCGAACGGCGGGCGACGGTTCAAACGCTCATCGAGGAACTTACGAATCTTCTGGTCTTCAACCAGCAGTTCGCCATAGAGCGCTTTCGGCGCGTACCAGCGGCTGCGATGCGCTTCGGTAATGCCGACGCGGAAGCCGAATGGATGTACCTTTTGTCCCATACTTTCGTCTCGTTTCCTGAGGCAGACGGTCTTGCCTGCGGTCTCGTTTCCTTAGGCTGTCACCAGCGTACTGGTTCTTGCTTCATCAATTGACACGGTCAGATGGCTGGTGCGCTTCAAAATCGGGTGCGCCCGGCCACGGTCTTTGGGCTGGAATCGCTTGATGGTCGGGCCTTTGTCCACTCGAGCATCACTCACCACCATGTTGCGCACGTCGGCCTCAGCCTGGTCAGCGTTGGCTCGCGCCGCCAACAAAGCATTGCGAATCAGGTAAGCCGCTCGTTTGTTACTTAATGACAGCATGTCTAACGCTTCATCAACGCGTTTGCCACGGATGGTGTCCATGACCGGGCGCGCCTTCGTCGGACTGATGCGAGCCATGCGATGTACATTTGTGTAAGCCATGATTCCAACACTCCTTCATGCAGCCAGTGAGCTGACTCACAACTGCATGATGAATTTACTTGCCTCCAGCTCGCTGGGCCTTGGTACCCGTCGTATGCGCCCGGAAGACACGGGTCAGCGAGAACTCACCGAGCTTGTGACCAACCATATCTTCAGTCACAAACACTTCCATAAAGTTTTTGCCGTTGTGAACCAGGAAGGTATGGCCGACAAACTCCGGCACGATGGTGCAACCACGTGCCCAGGTCTTGATCGACTCACGCTTACCCATCTGGTTGAGCTGCTCCACCTTGCGGAAGAGCTTCTCGTTCACAAACGGACCTTTTTTCATTGATCGCGGCATGCTTGATCCTTTATCTGCTTACTTCAACGAAAGAATGCCATAACGGCGACTCTTACGCCGACGAATGATCCGTGCATTCGATGCCTTCTTCTTGTCACGCGTCGGGCCACCCTTGGCCGGCACACCTGTTGGCGAAGCCGGGGCACGGTTACCCTTCGAACGACCGTCACCACCACCCATCGGGTGATCGTGGTGGTTCTTGGCCACACCACGCGTATGCGGGCGACGGCCCATGTGCCTTGCTCGTCCAGCCTTGCCCAAGCGAACCAGCGCGTGGTCGGTATTGCCTACCTGACCAATGGTGGCTCGACACTTGAGAGAGACTTGGCGAATTTCGCCGGAAGGCAGCACCAACGTGGCCCAGCCAGCTTCCTTATTGGTTAAGCGAGCGTACGAACCAGCAGCCCGGCACATCTCGCCACCCTTGCCTGCCAGCAGTTCAACATTATGAACCGCCAGACCAGCCGGGATAAATTGCAACGGCATATTGTTGCCTGCCTTGGGTTCAGAAGCTGCTTCGCTGGCGATCACCTTGTCCCCATCGGTCAGACCAACCGGAGCAAGGATGTAACGCTTCTCACCATCAGCATATTCAATCAAGGCGATGTTGCAGGTGCGGTTAGGGTCATACTCAACACCCACCACGGTGCCTTCAACGCCTCGCTTGCCACGCTTGAAATCAATCACGCGGTAACGCTGCTTGGCTCCACCCCCGCGCGACTGCACGGTGATCTTGCCGCTGTTGTTTCGGCCACCCTTCTTCGGCTTGGCACGCAGCAAGGTCTTCTCTGGTGACTTCTTGGTCACCTCGGAGTAGAGGTTGACTGAGGCGTTTCGCCGACCAGCACTCGTTCTTTTGTAAACTCGAATCGCCATCGCTGGCTATCCTTTCCTTCGCGGTTCAGGCCGCGACCAGGTCAAAATTCCATCAGAACAGTTCAATACGATCTTCGGGGTGCAACTGCACGGTGGCTTTCTTCCACGTACTGGTTTTTCCCGTGCCAAACCGCGTTCGGAAATACTTCCCCTTGCGATTCTGAGTACTGACACGCGCCACGCGCACGCTGTACAGCTCTTCAATCGCTTTCTTGATCTCAGGCTTGCGTGCCCGACGATCAACCAGAAAGCTGTAACGATTCCGCGCTGCAGCTTCCCATGTGCACTTCTCAGTAATCAGCGGTTTACGAATCACTTCCGTTGCATGCATCGCTTAAGCCTCCTGTCCCGCAACCACTGATTCAACCTCGACAACGTCCTTGCCAGCCCAGGCTTTCGCCTCGTCCAGGTAGGAAACAAAAGACGCCTTGTCGGTCAGGACAAAGCGGTGGTTCAACAGATCAAATGCATTCAAGTTGCGAATCGGACGCACGGTCACATCGTCGATATTGCTCGCAGATCGCGCTTCAAAGCCACGCGTATCCCCGAGAGCGACCAGACATGTGCGGTTGATTTCAAGACTTGAGAGGATCCCCTGGAATTGCTTGGTGCTGGGCTTACTGAAATCAAACTTGTCAATCAGCTTGATTTCAGGCTTGGCCAGCGGCTGGTTGTCATCGCCGACCATCTTGGCCAGCAGTGCATTACGGGTCGCCAGCCGACGCATCTTCGTGGGCATGCCCTGACGCCAGCTCTTGGGCTTCTTGGCAAAAGCCACACCACCACCACGCAGCAGGTTCGTGCGGACATTACCGCGACGAGCACCGCCTGTCCCCTTCTGGCGGAAAAGCTTTCGTGTTGAGCCTTCCACGTCGCCACGGCCTTTGGTTGCCGCAGACCCCTGACGCTGGTTGGCGTGATAACGGACGTACGCCTGCTTTAGCAGGACGTGACGCACTTCGTCACCCAGCAAGGCAGGATCAACCTTGACGGTATCAACCTGTTTGCCTTCCGCATTATGGACCGGTATTTCGATCATCGTTCGTTCTACCTTCGGCCCGCACTATTGCGGGCGGATTGTGCCGCCGCGTTCCAAGCAACTCTTTCAAGTCGAGAAGCCTTGGAGCGACTCGGTTTTCTAACCGGTCATGTCGCGGCGTCGCAGTATCCTTCTTTATCAACACCCGCCAGACACCACGCCTGACGGAATTGCGGACTTACTACGCCTCCAGCAGCCTTGCCTTGCGCTTGAACAGCCGCTTCGCTTCAGTCACCAGCACGATGCCATTCTTTGGCCCGGGCACTGGTCCCTGAATCAGCAGCAGATTCTTCTCCTTATCAGTCCTCAACACCTTCATGCTGCGAACAGTCACCCGCTCACCACCAAGGCGACCAGGCATCTTAATTCCCTTTTTCGGACGACCACCACCAAGATAAGCAGACCGGCCACCAATTGAGCCTGGCGAACGGTGCTTTCGTTCCACGCCATGGCTGGCAAGTTGCCCTTTGAAGCCCCAACGCTTCACAACACCTGCAAAACCCTTGCCTTTGCTGGTGCCGACCACATCAACAAACTTGATGCTGTCAAAAACGTCAACCTTGATTTCCTGGCCCAATTCCATTTCCGCCAAGGCTTCTTCGCTTACACGAAATTCGCGGTGCTCCCGCTTCGGGCTCAGGCCAGCTTTGAAGTCGTGGGCAATCACCGGGTTGGTTGAGTTGCGAGGCTTCACATCGCCATACGCCAACTGAATCGCCGAGTATCCATCCACATCATTCGTCTTTAGCTGGCTGACAAAGCAAGGCCCGGCTTGAATAACGGTCACAGGCACATTCTTGCCGTTGTCGTCATACAAACGGGTCATGCCGATCTTTTTGCCAATGATTGCTGCTGGCATCTTGCACATCTCCGAGGGCTGCCGTTTCGGCTTGATCTTGGCTTGAACCTGTGAGGTTCGCTGCCAGAGGATCGTGCCCCGACTTGATGGTGAAGCGGACACAATTGTCCGCAAGTTCAGTCCGAATCACACCTTAACACTGTGTCACCTGGACACTAGGCCTTGATCTTCACAAACACGCCTGCTGGCACCACCAGCCTGTTCAAGGCTTCGACGGTACGAGCATTGGGATCGAAAATATCGACAATCCGCTTGTGCGTCCGAATCTCGAACTGCTCTCGCGACTTCTTGTCAATGTGCGGGCCACGCAGAACGGTGTAACGTTCAACACGTGTTGGCAAGGGGATCGGTCCGGAGACTCGGGCATTCGTCCGCTTGGCGTGATCCACGATCTCGCGGGCAGAGGCGTCCAGAGCCTGATGGTCGTAGGCTTCCATCCTGATACGAATTCGATCCGCAGCCATTGTCCAGCCTTTCTTTCGGCGTGTTCGGTTCTCAAGGACCACTACTTCGACAAGCGAAGCGTCGCTCAGTTTTGAGCGAGCCGAGTAGTGTAATACCCGCCTTGGAAATGTCAAATCCCATGGTCGCCAAAACCGCCCCACTGTGATTAACCCCCTGAATTTGCCCATTCACGACTTGGCAGAATGTGCTACCCCTAAACGACCGGGATATCGAGTTGTCGGGCATCTGCCTTCATGCTATATTGCTCGGCTCGCCCGAATGAACGGGCAGACCAGCCTAAAGAGGTGAAAGATGTACGCAGTCATTGAAGATAGTGGCACGCAGATCAAAGTCAGCGAAGGGGATGTCATCAAGGTCGCCATCCGCGATTTACCTGAGGATGCTGCTTCTCTGACCTTTGATAAAGTCATGCTCGTTGGCGATGAAGCTGGCGAATCGGCAGCGAAAATCGGTGCCCCCCTGCTGGATGGTGCCTCCGTGACCGCTGACATTCTTGAGCAAGGCCGAACTGAAAAGGTCAACGTCGTCAAAATGAAACGCCGTAAGAATTACCGGCGGAAGAACGGCCATCGCCAGGATTACCTGAAGGTGCGCGTCACCGCCATCAATGCATGAGTTTCTGCAACCCGGGTTCAACTTGAAACCGGGCGACCACAGTGTGACAAAGCCCGTTGCCCCGCGCAGCGGGTTTTTTGTTGGTGAAATAAATAGCCGCGTCTCGTTGCTGGACGCGGCCAAAGTTAAAGCTTGAGAATTGCTTTTATGGATTACCGCCTGCGAAGTAACAGCAGCCCCCCCAAGCCCATTAACACGACGGACGCAGGTTCGGGTGTGATGACAAAAGCCATATCGAGAGGCATACCGGTCAACGGATCAATCAGGTCTTTCCAGCCTGACATCGACCCAGACATGTGACCATAAATCTGGGCAGGCTCCCCATAACTATTTAGAGATGTTTTCCAGCCGATGTTTTCATCCACTGGTGGGTCTTCAATCAGATCGATAGGGTTGACGCTGAACATCACCGCCACCCAGTAACGCTCGCCTGCTATCTGAAAGAAATCAGGTAAGCCGTCCTCATCGTCAGCTGTGTTGAAATAGAGATTCATCTGGTAGATATTCTGATGATCATTCACAACGTAATATCCTGATCCGGGAGGGCCCCATGGATCAGGCTGATACCAGCCTTGCTCGCCGTCGCCGTACTGACGCACTTCTTGCCCTGTGTACGGTGTAAAGAAACCGTCCCAGGTTCCGAAATTGGTTCCCCACAAATAATCTCCGGGCTTTCCATTATCGTCAGCCATAAATCCAATATACGTGTCGGTAATGATCCCCCAATTATCATTCTGCCATGAAAACCAGAGGTGCAAGTCGGTGATCGGCCCCGTCTCCGTACACTGAAAATCGTCGGCAATGACATATCCACCATGGCCTGGATACTGCCAATTAAACGACTGATTATAAACATCCCAGCCATTCGGATTGGGGAGTTGTGGGTAATGCATCTTATAGGGGTCACCTTCATCCCAGTCCGCCAAGACCGGGTTGGCAGAGATGCATACGGCCAAGAAGGTTAGAACTACCGGGACAATACAATACTTTGAAGCAGTCATCACAGTTCCTCCTATGAATTGAGCGTCGCCTATGCGACATACTGGCTTGCTGTGTTGCCACGCGCATCACAGCAAAGCCTGAACCAGATCCTCAATGAGTACTCACAACTAATCGCGGTCCCTGAAACCGCTTATCGCGAGTGGTGATGCGTACATGCCAACTCAAGGACACGAACATGATCACCTGACTTTGATGTTAATCAGGGAAAGAATAGATTACAAGCATTTTATAGATTTTCTAACTTTTTTATTCTGATTTAATCGTTCTGTTTTAATCCGCGTTTTTAATACTTTTGTGATGCTGTTTGCCGTGGTATTCTTGTGATACTCACATGCAGGTTCATCAATCTTGTCTATTGTGTTTTGGTTCAGCAAGGACTGCTGTCTTGGAACAGACCGACAAAATTTGTCGTTATAGCGATCAGTTTCAACTTCAATTGCTTTGATGATCGAGTCAGCATGTGGATTCTTGATTCGCAGATTATGCCCTGTATAGAGCGGACTGCTTCAGTCCTGTTTTCTTCGGGCCGATATACCGATTGGATTATCGGAACCGGCGTGGTTTCACGTAGCTGCAAATATGAATACAGGCATTCTGGAGATTGGATATGGCTATCGCTGCGCTTCATCATTCTGCCGTACAGTCGGTAAAATCCATACAGAAGGCCCCAAAGACGCACCCCAGGATGCCAGTCATGTCTGAAGAGGATTCAAGGCAGTTTTACGACCGACTACACTGCTTTACTGACTTCTCAGAGATTACTCGACCAAGCCATTACCACGCCATCCCTGCCGACTGGACTGTTTTCATCACAGATGTGAAGCACTCGACGCAAGCCATCCGTGCTGGACGCTATCGTGATGTCAACAAAATCGGAGCAGCATCCATCGCCGCCATCCGTCACACCATTCCCATCGAGTTTCCGTTCGTCTTTGGAGGTGATGGGGCAACGCTGGTTGTACCCACCCGTTATGCCGACAAGGTTGGTCAAGCACTACTTAAACTGTCTCACCTTTCCATACAAGAGTTTGGCTTGCTCCTGCGCGTGGGTTGTATGGCCATGCAGGAAATTTACGATGCCAGCCACTTCGTCGAGGTCGCTAAGTTTGAGTTAACACCCGGCCAGAGCACTGCTGCTTTCCGTGGCGGGGGCGTGTCGTTTGCTGAACGATGCATCAAGGATGACGCCACCCGTTGCCTGACAGCAGAGCACAATTTCAGCGGATGTGAGATGACCGGCCTGTCCTGTCGATGGAACATGATCCCCAACAAGCGTGGCTGTATTCTCTCGCTGCTGGTCATGCCTCGTGTCCGTCATGATCGTGTCATCAAACACTTCTTTGAAAAGCTTGAATCACTTACCGGGCACATGGATGACATCAATCCCGTCAATGTGGAAACCATGGATTACCAGACAGTCTGGCAGTGTATTCGTGATGAGAAGCGATACCACTCCTCTCTCTGGAATGTGAAGTATTTATTACGAATCCTGGAAATTGTCGCAGCGGTTCTTGTCTTTCGGCATAAGGTTCCACCATTATTTATGAACCCGCAAAAGTATCAACAAGCCATGCGCATCCATTCGGACTACCGTAAGTATGATGAAACACTGCGCATGGTGATCGATTGCTCCCCTGCTGTGGCAACTCAATTGCAACGCTATCTCGAAGAATGCCAGCTGGCAGGTACGCTTTATTATGGCTTGCATCAATCTGAACAAGCCCAGATGACCTGCTATGTTGAAAGTATTGCCGATGGCGGCCATATCCACTTCATCGATGGCGGTGATGGTGGCTATGCCATGGCTGCGAAGAAGATGAAGAAACAGATGGCCTGCAACCCCGAATCCTCAACTCCATGATCGATGAAGATTACTCTTCTTCTGGCAATTGAATTGTCATGGCATAAATTGTCAGACTTTGTGGTTTTGTTGGATCAGTTTCGATCTCAATCGCCTTGATGGTCTTGTCAGTATGCGGATTCTTGATGCATAGCAGATGCAGCCATTCCCATGCCGTGCCTTCATCCCGAGCGATGCGCACAGGCCTGACATTTTCATTCCGTAGAGGTGTCCACCGCGTCGCTTTGTTGGCGATGGTGGCCTGCTCCTCATCATAAAAACCGAGAATTTGAAATACGCGGCAGAATTTTTCTGCCACATGATAACCGCAGCGCGATGGGACAAGTCAGGTTTGACGCTAAAGACAGTGATTGCTACTTAAGGATGGCCATCTAGTTGTTCCCCCGATGATTGGAGCCGTTGCCATGTTCAAAACCAAAAATCTGCTTTACGAAAACCCTTTAGGCAAGCCTGAGGATGTCGCCGACTTCGTCGCAGAGGGTTCGCCCGTCATCAGCTTTCCTATGGGCGCGATGAGGGTGGAGAACGGCATGTCCGCTGACCAAGGGCAGGCAGCCAACTACCTGTTTTGGTGCCCGGAAATTTTCCCGCCTGACTTCGTGGCGCGTTGGCAGTTCAAGCCAATCCGCGAGCCGGGGCTGGCGATGTTCTGGATGAGTGCAGCCGGCCGAAATGGCGAAGACCTTTTCGATCCCTCGCTTGCCAAGCGCGAGGGGAATTACCGCCAGTATCACTCAGGTGATATCAACGGCTACCACGTCAGCTATTTCCGCCGTAAGCAGGAAGACGAACGCCAATTCCACACCTGCAACATGCGCAAGAGCCATGGCTTTCACCTTGTTTGCCAAGGCGCAGACCCGATTCCTGATGTGTCGGATGTCGAAGCGTTTTACAAGATTCAGGTTGTCAAGTGTCGCGGCAGAATTGTCTTTTCCATCAATGATCTGGTCACTTTCGACTGGCAGGATGATGGCGAAACGTATGGCCCGGTGTTGGGCGATGGTCGCATCGGCTTTCGGCAGATGGCTCCGCTGATCGCGGAATACAAGGACTTGAAGATTCACGCAATCGAGCCTGGATAAAGTCTCGCGCGGTATTCGCGTTAATCACCCTCATTATCCCCCACCCCACGAGCAACTGATCCCATGAAATATCTGACCAACCCACAGAACATCCTCCGCAGTGTGGACATCGTCTTCCAGGTCTTCGCCAAGGCAGCCCACAAACATGATGGGCTTTTCCCTGCAATCACCGAGCGACAGAACGGCCTGTTGCTGATGGACTTTCCGTTGCCGCCTTGCATTCCCGGGCAGCGCAATAGCGACCGCTCGCCACGCGGCTGCAATCTGCAGCATGACATCCCCCTGCTTGCAACGCTTGATGGTCTGGGGCGCGGGCTCAACCGCGAACGCTATCTTTTGCAGCGCGAGGCTTATCTGAAAACTTTCGCCACGGTTTGCGCGCCACCCAGTCCGACCGGCTTGCTGCCTTGGGGTGAGCATTCCTTCTGGTCGCTGACGACCCAGACCATTGGCAACAGTTATCTGCTTCAGTATGGCGAGCAACCGTTGGATGCAGGCATCCCCACGCACCACCAACTCTTCCCCCTGCCTTTCGACCAATGGCAACAGATTCATGCAGCCAATCCCGACGCTCTGCCTCGCTTCGTCAATGGATTGGATTGGCATTGGATGGACGAAGCACGCACGCAGTTCAACCGCCATGCCCAAATCACGCAGTTCATTCGGGGTTATCAGATCAAACGACAGGCATTGATGTCAGGTAAGCCGGTCGAGGAAATCAAAGGGTCAGACTTCCCCGGAGCCGCGGGTGTGTTCATCCATGATTATGCAGCCGCGCTTGCGCTCTGCGACTCACCCGACCCGGCATGGAAAGAAGCGTTACTTCGATTCAGCGATTACTGGTGGGAAGCGCGTGGCGAAGATGGCGTCTGCCCGAAGAATAACAGCAAGGGGAACCTGAACTGGAATGGGGCATCGCTCGGTCAAACGATGGGCCTGGCTGGACCAACGCTTGGGACGGCAGAGATGCTCAAGGAAGCTGACCCGCAGTTGTCGCAGTTGCTTCGCGAGCGTGGCGAGAGTTATATCCGTGCGATGCTGAATTATGACCAGCCGGACACGGACAAAGGTTGGCTGTACACGGGCTACAACCCGGATGGCAGTCCTTTCACGCACAGTCAGCCCTGGGCGGGGAATCGAGGCCAGCCTTGTACCGCGATCTTTGCGACGAAGTTGCTGAACGCGGCCCAGTGCGTGGGTGATTCGCGAGGCTTGGAATTGGTCGCCAAAGCTGCCGAAGCGTATCACGAAGCATTCATTCCGCGAGATCAACTGGTTCGCGCAGGTGACATGGGCGCGGTCATCTCGCTCACGGGTGAGTTGTATCGGTTGACGGGTGAGCAGCGTTGGCTGGACACGGCCATGAGCCACGCCACCGACGCACTGGAGTTGTTTTTTGATTCGCCCTTACCTCGCATGAGTCTGGGTCGGAGCCACTACGAGCCGCAACAGGGATCGAGTGTGCTGGTGCATGCACTGGCGCGACTGGTGATGATCGCCGAGGGCAATGAGTTGGTCGGAGGTTTGGCAGAAGCGATGTGAAACTAAATAGAAACAAACTTACATAATCAAGACAATTGATTTCCAAAAGCCTTGTTCAATCGATCATTAACCTCCCCATACGGTACATGTACAGATGCTACAACATCGGACGCATCAGTCACCCACGACTCTTGATCATCGAAGAAAATATGAGGGCGGAATTCTGCCAAAACATCTCTTTTACGAATACCACCCAAGAAATATAATTCATCAACTTCAACACCCCAGTTACGCAATGAGGAAATCGCTCTTGAATGTGCCGGTGCATTTCTAGCTGTCACAATCGCAGTACGAATACGAACACGATAGTTCGAATCTGATTGCATCCTTTCTCGTTCAGCCTTCTGAATTGCAGCTATTCGCATCAACAATTCATTCAGTGGTCCTTCACCTAATGGTTCATCCTTGTGCTCAGTTTCGTGGTGCATGTAGTCTTCAATGCCACGCTCCTGATAAACTTTCTCAGAAGAGTCATCTGCAAGAAGCCCATCAAAATCAAATGCAATTCTAAGCTCGTCATCCATTCCATGCTCAATGTACGTACCCATGATGTACCCTCCTGGTACTCCAGCTTTTATTGCTTCGACAACATCGCCACGATTCGTTGATAAGTATAGCGATGCGGATAGTGGTTTGGCGAATGACCAAGGTGGGCGGCCACCACGAAAAACTGCTCTGGTGATAGGAAGCCCATAGTGGGTGATAGAATTCATCGTCCTAACACCGGATTCAGCGCTGTTTCTTGAAAGAAGAATTACCTCAACAGGGCAAAAACCCGATTCATTATCGTTAACAGCCAGCAATCTTTGAATAAATGGAAATGCACGACCTTTTCCGAAGGGGACACTCTCAGCATCGCGCTGATGCCTCTTATAGGCTTCTAAGCCTTGACTGCGAAACACCGCGTCAGACTCTGCAGTATCAAACAGAGCACTGGAGCTTGTGGCAATTACTAATTTTTCGCTAAGTTCGTAAGGCATTATTTCCCCCATGGTTATGCATTACTTCTCATCCAGCAGATCAACTGCTTCAAACTTCTTGCCTTCCAGCATGGCCAGGCTCGCACCGCCGCCGGTCGAGACGTGGCTGACCTGATCGGCAAAGCCCAGTTGCTGGATGGCTGCGGCACTGTCCCCGCCGCCGATGATGCTGGTCGCGTCGCTGTCCGCAATTGCCTGAGCGACTGCCTTGGTACCTTCATCGAACGGAGGCATTTCAAACACCCCCATCGGGCCGTTCCACACCACGGTCTTGGCGCCTTTGACAGTGTCGGCATACATCTTCGCGGTCTCCGGGCCGATGTCCAGACCCAGCCAACCGTCGGGCACTTCGCAGGCCTTGGCGATCTGCTTGTTGCTGTCCGCACTGAAAGCATCGGCACATTGGCAATCGACCGGCAGCATCAGTTTGTCGCCACCACTGGCGATCAGTTCCTTGGCCAGATCCACCTTGTCTTCTTCCACCAGGCTCTTGCCAACCTTGCCACCCTTGGCCAGATCAAACGTGAAGGCCATGGCCCCGCCGATCAGCACCTTGTCGCAAATCTTCAGCGTATTGGCAATGACGTTGATCTTGTCCGACACCTTGGCCCCGCCGAGGATCGCCACGAAAGGCCGTTGCGGATTGTCGATGGTTTCCTTGAGATACTTGATTTCCTTATCCACGAGGAATCCTACGACGCAAGGTTTGCCATCCGTTTTCATCGTGGCCGGGACAGCCACCATCGAGGCATCGGTGCGATGGCAGGTGCCAAAGGCATCGTTGCAGTAGATGTCGGCCATGAGACCCAAAGCCTTGCCCAGTTCGTCGTCGCCCTTCTTCTCGCCCTTGTTGAAACGCAGGTTTTCCAGAAGCAACACATCGCCGGCATTGAGCGCGGCAGCTTTGCCCTTGGCGTCATCGCTGGCGGGATCATCCGCACCTAATTTGACTGTCTTACCGAGCAATTCGCCCAGGCGATCGGCCACGGGCTGCAGGCTGAACTCGGCTTCATAACCTGTGCCGCCGGGTCGGCCGAGGTGAGACATGAGAATCAGTTTGCCCCCTCTTTCGAGGACGCTGTTGATCGAGGGCAATGCCATCTGGATGCGGCGGTCATCGGTGATCTTGCCATCTTTCAAAGGCACGTTGAAGTCCACGCGGATAAGCACGCTCTTACCGGCGACATCGACGTCTGCAATCGTTTTCTTGGCCATGACTGGTCCTTTCTGTCTGTTGGAATATTTTGGGAGGGCCGGGCACTTTGGCTGGTCCTGCGGACATGATACCGGACTGTCCGATGGCGTGGGGAGCGGGTTCACCGCAGGCAGCGGTCAATGAGATAGCGTACGCCGTCGTCAATGTTGAGATGCGTGACATCGAAAACGACATCGGCAACCTCGCGATAGACCGGGTCGCGTTCAGCCAGCACGGCTTCGATCTCCTCGATGCCTCCTCCCTGCCCGGTCAGGCTCGGGCGATTGGCTGCCGTGGCTGCGTCGCCATGGATTCGGCTGCACAACACCTGAGGCTCGCAGTAGAGGTAGATGCGTCGGGCGTCAGACTGTTCCACGGCTTCACGCGCCCCGGGCTGCATGACCGTGCCTCCTCCAAGCGCGATAACCAGATCATCACGCGAGCAGATGTCTCGCGCAGCTTCCACCTCTTTCTCGCGGAACGCGGGTTCGCCGAACTGCTGCCAGATCTCCGCGATGGACAGGCCACCAAACCGACGGACGATTTCATCATCCAGATCGACAAAGTCTTTCCACAGTTGGTCGGCCAGCAGTCTGCCCATGGATGTTTTGCCGCTGCCTCGATAACCCAGCAGGATGATGTTCATGTCGGTTCCTTTCGCTTCCATCGTAGCGAATCAGACCCGGGCGGTTACGATACGGCCATGGCTGAGAAGCCCATCCCGACCGATCCCCTGGCTCGATTGCGCTATTGGCGCAGCAAGCGCCGGCCTGCGCGCGACATGAGCTTCCTCGCTGAGACATTCGAGCGCGACGTGGCCCGGCCGTTCCGTCAACTGGAAAAAGTCTCTGGGCGCTGGCAGGCGGTCGTGCCTGCCCATCTGCTGGAGCAGACGAAGCTCGAATCTTTTGTGCGAGGCACTTTGACGGTCACCGTCGCGGACAGTTCAGTGCATTTCGAATTGTCTTCATTGGTGCGAGGCAATCTGGCGCGAGAGCTCATGAAGGAATACTCAGGACCAGCCATCCGCAGGATTCGGTTGCGCGTCGGGCGAGTGGACTGACTTCGTCTCATACTGTTTTCTCATGACAGCACCGAAAAACCATCCTAGACTCATGTCATGACGAAACGAAACATCAAATTCTTTCCGGTCGGATGTCTGATCCTTGCATTGACGTTCTTTTCGGGTTGCTCGCTCAAGCCAAAAGATGCCTGGGGTCTGGAAGGTGAAGGCAATGGCAAGTCTGTTGACCCTTCTGATCGCAACCCAGAGCAGAAAGCCACGAACTTGTACCCCTCAGGCAAAGCCAGCGCGACCTTCCGAATCGAAGAGAATGATCAAACCAGTGAAGTGGAAGTCAACAAGACAATGACCAGCGATGGCACGATCATCGTTTACGTTGGCGACAAGTATGAAACCAAGCTGAAGTTTGTGGATGGGGCTTTGCACACGATCGAAGAGAATGACAAGGAAGAGCAGATGCGGGTCGAGTTTGCCAGGCCTTTGCTGACGTTGCCTGCGACTTTGAAGCCTGGCCAAACTTTCACAGATGAGACTGAAGTGAAAATCGTCAGTCTGTCATCAGGCAAGACGCGCGAGCAAGGCAAGGTCACCGTGGAGGGTGAAGTGATCGGTTGGCGTTCGGTACCCACCGCAGCCGGCGAGATGGAGGCTTACGTGGTGAAAGTCACACGCGTCATGGATCTGCGCTTTGCCAGCGTAACGCTGCACTTTGCCAATGCCTATCTGCCCGGCCAGGGTTTGGTGGCCAAGAATCGTCAGCAGCAGGTGAAAGTGCTGGGGGCATTTCCCCGCAACTCGACCGAAAATATGAGTATCGTCGGTGAAGCCAAGACAGAACAGGAAGAAAAGCAAGAGAAACAGGAGTCAGGTCAATGACGGTCACTGAAGCACTCAAACACCGCCGAGCCATCAAGGTTTACAAGGAAGGCGAAAAGATCAGCGACGCCCAGTTGCGCGAGCTTTTTTCTCACGCAACCTTAGCCCCCTCAAGCTACAACATTCAGTTCTGGCATTTCATTGTTGTCCGTGACGAGGCCAACAAGCAAAAACTCAAGGAAGCTGCGTTCAACCAGCCGCAGGTCAGTCAGTGTTCAGCAGCGATCATTCTCGTCGCGGACCCTGAGCAATGGAAGCATGCGCGAACCTACTGGCGGAAGACTGGCCTATCCGAGGATAAAGTGGAGCAATCGGGCAAGATGATCGACGGGGCGTACCAGAACAACCCAGAAAAGGCGCGCGACGAGGCGATACGCAGTGTCGGCTTGGCAGGCATGGCGATCATGCTGAAAGCGACGGAAATGGGTCTGGCCACCGGCCCGATGATCGGCTTTGATCCGGATGAAGTGGCCAAGCGGTTTGAGATCGACGCCCCCAAATTCCCAGCCATGCTCATTGTCATGGGCCACGAGGGTGAAGGGGCTCGCAGGCATGGCCGCCCCTGGCGACGGGAGTTATCGGATGTGGTGCGTCTGGAATCACTCAAAGGTGAGGGATTAGCGTAGGCTTTCAAGCTTCCCTGAGATTAAGCGACCAATGTTTCGGGTCGATAAGACCTTAGAAAGAGTCGCAATTCGCACGAGGAAGCTGGGATGGATAATCCAATTCGTATCATTTGCCCGAAGTTGAGCTGCCGAACGCTACTCAGTGTGCCCGGTAGTGCTCGTGGTAAGTCGATCCGATGCAAAGCATGTGGCACGAAGATTCGCGTCCCCATGCCTCGCATCAAAAAAGAAACCGCGATACCTGCTTCGGAAGCTGAGGGCGATGCTTCCAAAGATCAGGCAGCGTGAAGCAAATCTGCTTTGGGAATCCCCCAATCTCAATCGAAAAATCAAATCGTGCTTGTCGCGATCACCTGGCTGCAGGGCAGAGTGAATCAGTGTGAGTCGTCATCATCTTCCAGTAGAGGTAAATCGTCATCTGCTTCGCTAAGCGCTTCAAGAGCTGCGATAGGATCGTCATCAAGCTCCAGCGTCATGTCGTCATCATCTGAGGATGTATCGCGGGTGTCGCTTTCAATTTCCTCCGAAGCACTGACATCTTCAACCCCCTGACGATCTTCTGCATCAATGACTGAGCGGACCGGTTCGATGTCCGCAGGTTGGCCATCGACCACGATGGTAAAGACCACCGGCCCGACGCTGATCTGATCGCCAGCATCGACCCCGGCTTCCTGAACGCGGACGCCGTTGTGGTACGTGCCGTTGCTCGAGTTCAAGTCGCGCACCAGAATTTCATCCTCTTCGATGGTTATTTCACAGTGTTTACGCGATACTGCTGAGAGTGGAATTCGCAAATCGCAGTGATTGGTTCGACCGACCACGAATGACCTGTTGTTCACAGGGAACTCGCGTCGGCTACCATCTGCTTTGAACATAACCAGAGATAAATTCATTGCAGGTAACTCTTGAAAGACTCGACAACCAGACAATGTACGGAGTTTAGTCTTCCATTATCGCAATCGCAACAAGTCGCCTTGCCCGGCGACCTGCAGGTGAGCGGTTTGTACCTGCATGTCCCCTTCTGCTTCCACAAATGCCATTACTGCGATTTTTACAGCATTGTCGAGGATGACGCCGACCGACATCTAAGTTTTGCCCACAGACTGGGCGATGAGTTGGAAGCTTGGAAGCGGCAATTGAGGCCTGGAAATGCGGTTCGCACCCTTTTCATCGGCGGAGGCACGCCTACATACCTGTCCCCCAAGGCCCGGGATCAGGTCATCCAGCATCTGCGTGAACAGGGCTGGCTGGCTGACCTGAGAGAATTCACCGTGGAAGCCAATCCGGAGACGGTAGACGCTGAAAATCTGGCTGCCTGGGTCAAGGCAGGCCTGACAAGAATCAGCATCGGAGCTCAATCATTCCAGCCGAGTCTGCTCAAAGCACTCGAGCGTTGGCATGACCCAGCCAGTGTGCCCAAAGCAGTGGACATCGCCCGCCAAGCAGGAATCACCTCCATCAGTCTGGATTTGATTTATGCCATCCCAGGCCAGGATGCACCGATGTTGAAAGATGACTTGCAGCAAGCCATCGAGTTGGAGCCTGACCACCTGAGTGTTTACAGCCTGACCTTTGAACCACGCACAGCACTCTATCAGCGCATGAAGCAGGGACAGATTCTGCCCCAACCTGAGGATGATGCCGCAGATCTTCATGACCTTGTCGAGCAGGTTCTGGAAAGTGCTGGCTACGAGCGCTACGAAATCAGCAACTGGGTCAGGAACTCAGACAAGCGCGACCATCGCTGTCAGCACAATCTGCTCTATTGGCAGACCGAAAACTGGCTGGCAGCCGGACCGTCGGCTGCGGGACATGTGGATGGCCTTCGCTGGACGAACACCCGTCACTTGGGGAAATATCTGGATTCAACAGGCATTGCTCCGATGGAAGAATGTGAGCAAACCAACGCATCAACCCGCATCAGTGATTTTCTGATGATGGGGCTGCGCGTGATGGAGGGAATCCCGATGCACACATTGCATCAGCAGTTATCCGAACAGGATCCGCGCCAAGGCACCATCACAAAGTTGATCGACTTGGGCTTGCTTGAGATCAAAGACCGACATTTGCGGTTAACACATCAAGGCTTGCGCTTGGCAGACAGTGTGTTGGTCGAGTTGATGTAGATTTGTAGACTGATGTTTCGTGAAAGATGTGAAAGATTCGTTTGGCCGATGGGTGCTGAATCAGAAAGTCGATGAGATTACGTCATGGCCTCTCCTCTTAGAATTCTGCTGATCGATCAAGACTCCGACATGGAGAAGCTTGTCCAAGAAGAGATGCTCAAGGCGGGGTTTACCTGCCAGTTTGATTCGGCTCACCAACTGCATCACATTGCCAGTAAAACTGAGTCTGGCCAGATCGAACTGGTCATCATGGATGACGCACTGAACGAGCCATCGGTCGCGGATGTGCTGGACTTGATCACACAGCAAGGCAGCGATATTCCCGTCATCGTCCTGACCAGCCAGACTGCACCTGACAGTGCTGTTCATGCCATGCGCGCCGGTGCGTGTGATTACATTCTGAAACATGAACCTCATCGTCTGGCAGCGACCGTCGCACGGGAACTGCGTGATGTCACAGCCAGGCGGGAACGTCGACATGCTTTTCGTGCGCTACGTAAGAGTGAAGAACGTTTTCGGGCTGCTGTCGAACGCAGTCTGCATGCTTTCTTCGTACTGGAATGCGTGCGCGATGAGAATGGCGAAATCAGTGCGTTTATTTTTCGCTATCTGAATGAACAGGCTCAGCGCATGCTGGGAGGCGGACGTTCAGAATTAATTGGCCGAGATTTCGTCAGTGTCGTTGGCGATGAAGCAGGACAACGTTTCCAGGATGCTTTCAAGCGTGTCGTGCGCGAAGGCAAAGCCGTCGGGGGTGAGCGACATATCGCAGGCAAAGGGTTGCCTGTTCAATGGATTCACGAACAGATCGTGCCCCTGTCCGATGGTGTCGCAGTCACCTTGGCGGATATCTCAGAACGCAAGGAAAGTCAGCAGCAGTTGGACCGCTTCTTCTCCATGTCGCTGGCTATGCTTTTTATTCTTGATGAACAGGGTCGATTCATTCGTCTGAACCCGGTCTTCGAGACGACTTTGGGTTGGCCGATCACCAACCTGCAGAATCACAGCTTTCTGGAAATCATCGACGAAACGGACCGTCAGAAAGTTGCCACCCAGTTGCAGCGGCTGATGCATGGCATGTCGATTCAGGGGTTTGAAGTCCATGTCCGTCGAGCCGATGGCAGCACACGTCTATTGAGTCTGACCATGGTTTCAGTTCTCTCCCAACGCATCATTTATGGCGTCGCTCAGGATGTGACGGATCGGATTCGAGCCGCCACTGCCTTACGCGAAAGCGAGATGCGCTACCGCACGATCGTGGAAGATCAGGCTGAATGGATCGCCCGTTTCTCGCCCGAAGGCGCGATCTCCTTCATGAACCGAGCCATGGAAGAAATCGTTGCGCGAATCCATGGCCAAGGCCCAAACCCCAATCTTTTCAATCTGCTGCCCTCTTCACATCGAGGCCTCTTTCTGGATGCCATTGATACGCTGCAAAAGGATGGCGATGTGGTGGACATCGAATGCCCCCTTGAAGTCCCGATGGCTGAAGCTGATACAGTCGAACTTCGGCAGATTGAATGGAAAGTGCGTCTATTGGCCCCGACCTGGGGTGAAGGTTGGGAATACCAGGCTGTGGCTCGCGATATGACGCAATATCGCCGAGGACAGGAAGAACGCACCCGCCTTGAAACCGAACTTCGTCATGCTCAGAAAATGGAAGCTCTGGGTACATTGGCCAGCGGCGTCGCCCATGATTTTTCCAATCTGATGACCGTGATCCTGGGCTACACCGACATGGCTCACCGTGCCCTGCCTGAGAACCACGAGGCTGCTGAATACATCCGCTCGATCGAAAAAGTGACGAACCGCGCAACCGGGGTCACCAACTCCCTGCTGACTTTCAGCCAGCGTCGCACTTCCGAAAAAAAACCTGTCAACCTATGCGAGTTGCTGGAAGATTCCATTCGTCTACTCAGGCGGGTTGTCCCAGCCGGAGTCGCGATGGAACTGGAAAGCGAGCAGGACGAAGTCTGGGTTCAAGCCGACGACACGCAACTCACACAGGTGTTGATGAATCTTGCCCTCAATGCCCGAGATGCCATGCCCCAAGGCGGAACATTGCGTTTCAAACTGGACACCCCGGCTGCGGATCAAAACCACCTCGTCTTGATAGTTTCGGACACCGGCGTCGGTATGGACGAAGAGACTAGCAGTCGAATCTTCGAACCTTTCTTCACCACCAAGGCTCGTGAACGTGGGACAGGTTTAGGACTGGCCATCGTGCATAGCATCGTCGAGGATCATGAAGGTGAAATCACGGTGGAATCCGAAGTGGGACAAGGCACCACTTTCACCATCACGTTACCCCGGTCTGATGCCCCAGCAGAAGATGAAAGCTTCAAACGTCCTGACCTGTCTCAACTGCAAGGAAAATACACCGTACTGGTGGTGGAAGATGACAGCTTTGTTCGCTCCATCATTGTTTCTGCGCTGGAAGATGAAGGGATCACCTGCATCGAAGCATCCGATGGCGTTGAAGCCATTGAGTACCTGAATGAATCGGAATGCCGTTTTTGCCTGATCATCATGGATGTGGACCTTCCCAAAATGTCAGGCTTTGAAGTTGCCCGGCAGTTGGCAGGTCCGTATGGCCAAACCCCGATCATCTTTATGACAGGGAATCCGGAATATGAACTGGATAACGCCATGGATCGGCCATGCGTCATGATTCGTAAGCCCTTTCCTATGATGGACTTGATCGAGCGTGTACAATATTTTCTTGAAGCCCCCTCATCTTCGGAGACTTCGTTATGAGTCAAACATTCAAAGTTCTTCTCGTCGATGACCATGCCATGGTCAAAGATGCTCTGGCAGAAAGATTGCGAAGCGAAGAGATGTTCGAGGTGGTGGGTACAGCAGAAAATGCTGAAGTTGCCATTGAAAAAGCATTGGTCAGCAAGCCTGACATCATCGTGATGGACATTGACATGCCTGGGTTGATTGCTTTTGACGCTGCCAAGACGATTCAAAGTCTTTTGCCCAAGATCAGGATCATGTTCTTATCTGCCTTTACCCACGACCGCTACATTGAGCAGGCCTTGCGTGTCCGAGCCCGGGCCTATGTCACCAAAGGCGAACCCCTCAGTCATGTGATGGATGCCCTGAAGCAGGTCGCAGAAGGTGGCACCTACTTCTCCAAGCAGGTGCGCGAACGCCTCGTGGTTGGCGGGTCCAGTGTCAGTCTTAAATCCGAACACACCACCAAGACCAGCAAGCTGTCTGACCGCGAATTACAGGTTCTGCGGTACGTCGCAACGGGCATGAGCAAAAAAGAGATCGCCAATACGATGCACTTGAGCGTCAAGACCATTGAAAACCATTGCACCAACATGATGACCAAACTGGACATCCATGACCGCGTGGAACTGGCCCGTTATGCCATCCGTGAAGGTGTGGCCGAGGCCTGAAACCCGGGAGCATACCCAAATCATTCATCGCGGGGTGCCACAGTTTGAGCGAATTTTCTGAGCAAGGCGAAGGAAACGCGGCAAACTGTGCTAACGATGGAGATCTGAAACAAAGCGTCATCCACACACCTTGCGCCCTTCTCGCTCCGCTCGATTGGCGTCAAGGTGTGGCACCCAAGACGCTATGATTGAACTCATCCTACCCCAGCATCGGCAACTCTCTATGCACAATACTGACTCGGTTTTCCCTCAGGAATGGGTCGCATTCTCTACGTTGTCGTGCGCACCGCTTTGCCGATATTCATCTCTACAGACAGCAAGTCGTCTGCCTGAATCAGTTGATCCCCCCGAGGCCGTCAGCCGAAACGTATTGGCTGGCGGCTTTTTTGATCACAGTTCATCGCGTCTTTCACGTCACAAGTCAGGATAGACCGATAAAAACGACCGAGTCCCTTGCCAGTAAATCGAGCAGGAAGCCAGCGAGGTCAGGATGACCGAATCCACAGCCCCCATGCAGACCGACATCGAAGCCGTCGAGGCTCTGTCATTGCTGCATGAAATCCTGCAACAACTCGCGCGACTCCGCGAACAGGCCCAGGCCCAGAAAAACAGCCTTGGCCAGGCCAGTGAACTTCAGATCAAAGCCATTCTGATCAATCGCCGCAAAACCATTCAGATTCTGGATGAGTACCAGACTGCCCTGCAGCCGATCCTCGCAGTCCTGCGCAGCACCAACATCGCAGCCGAGGATCGCCTGCACATCAGACAGACCCTGGCCGAAGTGCAACAACTCATCGAAGACATCACCAGCATTGATCGCGACTCCATCGCTGAGATGAAAAAGATGCAGCAGACCGCTCAAACGGAGCTGGTGCGCATCAAACGCGGGAACGCGGCACTGGCAGCGTATGGCCACAAAACCAACAAGCAAAACCTTTTCACCGACCAGGCAGGCTAACTCGATCCGACATGACTCAGCTTGAAGAAATCATCGCCATGCACACAGACTCGCCGGACCATCCCGAGCCAACAGACAATGTGCAGACTGAAGCGCGTGAGGCAGCCAAACCCTCCGTGACATCGCGTTCACATGAGCTCGCTGAGATCATGGCCGCGTATAACACGGTCACGGAAAGACTCCAGTCCAGCCATGCTCAACTGACCGAACAAGTCGCCCGGCTGCAATCACAACTGGCCTCCAAAGATGCACAGCTCCAGCGATCCCGCCGACTCGCTGCCCTTGGCGAGATGGCAGCAGGCATCGCCCATGAAATTCGCAATCCCCTCGGAGCCATCAGCCTTTACGTCGGCATGATTCTGGAAGACCTGGCAACGGTGCGCACAGGCCAGTGCAAAGACGTACCCCCCAGTGCTGTGCAGTCGGCAGAACAGATCGCTGAGGCTGTGCGAGGCTTGAACGCCATCGTCAACGATGTATTGACCTTCTCGCGCGACATCAAACCCCGGCTGAAACCGGTCAAAGCTGAAGCTTTATTGAACCGGGCTGTCGAGGCTCATCAGCACGCCATCGATCAGGCGAAAGTTGATGTGCAAATCAACCAGCCTGGCGCCAGCGATATTGAACTTCTCGCCGACCCGGATTTGTTGCATCAATGTCTGCTCAACCTGGTGCGCAACGCCACCGATGCCTTGGCCGATGCGAAACCAAATCAGCCTCGACAGCTATGTCTTGCTGCTGAGATGGTGGATGAATCCGTCGCCTTGATCGTGCGCGACACAGGCCCGGGCATCGAGCAGGAAGATATCGACCGAATCTTCAACCCGTTTTTCACCACGCGTAACACCGGCACCGGCCTGGGATTGGCGATCGTGCATCGCATCGTCGATGCCCATGGCGGAACGATCCAGGCATGGAACGATGACGGGGCCGTCTTTCGAATCCTACTACCCAAACAGCCCGAATCCGGGCACAGTCCGCAACCGGCGGATCACCTCGTGACAGGAGTTGAGACATGAGTCAGGCAGCGAAGTTACTTGTCGTCGATGACAAGCAGATGATGAGAGACAGTGTGGCCGCAACATTGCAACGCGCAGGCTACCAGGTGGTTACCGCCAGCGATGGCGACAGCGCGCTGAAGTTGATCGCTCGTCACCGTCCTGCTGCGGTCATCACCGACCTGAAAATGCCCGAGATGGATGGGCTGGAACTGCTCTCTCGCATACGCAGTGCCGATGATCAACTGCCAGTCGTGCTGATGACTGCGTATGGCACGGTCGATGCAGCCGTACAAGCGATGAAGAACGGCGCGTTCGATTTCATCCAGAAACCTTTCGAGGGCCAGCAACTGGTCATGACCATGCGACGGGCCGTCGAATTCAAGCAACTGATCAATGACAACGCCGCACTGAAAAGCAGCAATCAGGGGATGACGGGCAACGAGCCAGTCCTAGTCGGTCGCTCTGCTCCCATGCGTGCCCTGGCTGGCCAAATTCAGAAAATCGCCCACAGTCACGGCACGGTGCTGGTGTGTGGCGAGTCAGGTACCGGCAAGGAAGTCGTCGCCAGATTGATCCATGCCCACAGCCCAAGACGCGATCGCCCCATGCTGGCGATGAACTGTGCAGCCATCTCCGGCTCGTTATTGGAAAGTGAATTGTTCGGCCACGAAAAAGGCGCCTTCACCGGGGCTGACCAACTCCGAAAAGGCCGCTTCGAATTAGCCGACGGCGGCACCCTTCTACTCGACGAGATCAGCGAGATCGACACCAGCCTGCAAGCCAAGTTGCTCCGCGTCCTGCAGGAGCAGAACTTCGAGCGGGTCGGCTCATCCATGACCATGAGCGTTGATGTTCGCGTCATCGCCACGACCAACCGCAGATTGGCCGACTGTGTCAACGGCGGCACCTTCAGGCAAGACCTGTACTACCGACTGAATGTCCTGCCCATCCAGATCCCACCATTGCGCGACCGGCTGGAAGATGTGCCTCTGCTGGCTGAACATTTCCTGACGCGTGTGGCCATGCGTGAGGGTCGCGAGCCCAAGCGATTCGATGAAGATGCCGTGCGCATCCTGCAGGACTACCAATGGCCGGGCAACGTGCGCGAACTGCAGAACATCTGCGAGCGAGCCAGCGTGCTCTCCCGCCATCACATGATTAAGGGATCAATGATCCGCCCCTGGCTGACCGCTGGCTTTACCGAATCCATCCATCCCGCTTCGCAGACTCCCGCGCCTGCCTCGTCGCACATGAATGGTTTTGTGAATGGTGCAGCCCAGTATGGCCAACCTGGCAATGTCCCCCAAACCAGCCCAATGCAACCAAGCTATGCCTCCACTGGTGATGACGGCGAGTTGCCTACCTTGGAAGAAGTCGAACGTGAGCAGATTCTGCGCACCTTGTCCGCTTTCCATGGCAACCGCAAGAAAACAGCCGAGTCTCTGGGGATCGGCGTTCGCACTCTTGGGTTGAAGCTCAAGAAATGGAAGGAATTGAACCTGGTCGCGGAAAGCGTGTAAGCCGCGCAACATCTGCGCCAAACGCGCATGCAGACCGCTTCCGCCGCGCAATGATTGCGCCGCACTCAAAAAGCCCGAGCAGGCGCGAACACGGATCGCGTCCAGGCAAGGCAACATGGAGTTCACGCAAGTCAGTGGTATCCGAATTGCTTGCAGAACCACTGGCAGATAGTCAGACGAGTTGAGCCATGAGCTATATCAAAGGACTAACTGAAGGCGGCGCATTACCAGCACTGGAAAGGCTGGTCTCGTTTACCGAAGCGCGCCAGAAAGTCCTGGCCAACAACGTCGCCAATATCTCGACGCCCTACTTTGAACCGACCGACCTGAAGGTGGATGAGTTTCAAGGCATCCTGCGCGATGCAATCCATGATCGCCGTCAGACTTTGAACCCCACCCGCGGTGAACTGAAGATGCAGGACAGCTTCAACTTCCGTTTTCATGAGCGTGGCATGACGGCTGTCGCTGAGGAAACCCATGAAGGCATCATGTTCCATGATCGCAACAACCGTGACCTGGAAAGACTGATGCAGGATGTCGCAGAGAACCAGTTGGCTCACCAGTCAGCGGTTGAACTGGTGCGTAACCAGTTTGGCATGTTGACCATGGCGATCCGCGAACGGGTCTGACCCGGCTAGTTTGATTTGAAAGACGAACCATGTTTGGCTCACTTGACACTTCGGTTTCCGCACTCGTGACCAACCGCACCCGGTTGGAAGCGTATGCTGCCAACCTGGCGAACCGGAATGCCATTTACGATGCCCAGGGGAATTACAACCCCTACCGTCGGCGGATTCCCATCGTTGCTGCGGGTGACCCAAGCACTGGCAAAGCGGAAGGCACACACGTCCGCGAGATACGTCTGGACCATCGCCCTTTCATCAAAAAGTATGAGCCGGGCCATCCCAATGCCGATGGTGGTGGATATGTGTATTATCCCAACATTGATACGACCAATGAACTGATCAACGCCATGGAAGCCAGCCGGGCTTATGAAGCCAACGTGACCGTGGCCGAGGCAACCAAGAGTATGATCCAAACCAGCCTGCGCCTGATGGCGTAGCTGACTAACCGTGAGTGAGTGTCATGACCGACCCACTGGGACTCATCCAGAACACGCAAAGCCCATCGTCACCGATGCCCAAGGCTCCCCAGGCACCGGGCGCACCGGATGGCCCAAGCTTCAAGGATGTCCTGCTGAAAAACATTGAACAGGTGAATGAGCTTCAGCAGGATGCGGAGATGGCTATCGAAGATCTCGCCAGTGGCAAGCGCGATGATTATGCCAACGTCATGATCGCCAAGCAGAAGGCGGACATGGCCTTCCAGATGCTGATGCAAGTCCGCAATAAGATGGTGGATGCTTACGAAGAAGTGAAGCAGACGCGCATTTAATGCCGACTGTGCCAAACTTTTTCTCGTTCATGCATTTTCTGTTTTTTTCGCTCACCTTCCAAAGCCCATCCTGCCGAAACACTAAGAGAAACCATTCATTTGGGTGATGCGATCGTGTCGGTGGAACTGACACAGGCAAGCCCGACTCAGGCATGGAGGCCGACAGGATGGATTTCCTGAAGCAGTATTGGACACAAATTCAGGCGCAACTTTCCGCGCTCGACCGCAAGAGTCGCGTGCTGATCGTTTCTCTCACGGTCATCCTTCTTCTGACCGGCTTCCTCATCGTCTATTTCGCTTCGACTCCGGATTATGTCACGCTTGATGGTTTTGCCGCAGCCAATCAATCTGAAGTCGCAGCTCGACTCGAAGCGCGTGGCATCAACGTCAAGACCGAAGGCACTTCCATCATGGTCAAGGCCAGCCAGCGTGTTCAGGCCATCTCTGTCCTGGCTGAATCACAACTGCTGGCCGAGGACACGACCAGCGCTTTTGATGACTACATCGAAAAGCAGAACCTTTGGCGCAGCGATCCGCAGGATGAACGGGCGATGCTCGTTGCCCGAGCAAAAGTCCTTGGGCAAATGGTGCGACGGATGAAAGGCGTCCAATCCGCCGAAGTGGTCATCGACAAACCCAAGGCCAACCCGTTCGGCCAACGCTCCAGCAACCCCACCGCGACCGTCACCGTTCAACTCTCCAAGGCTGGCAACATGCCCAAGCCCATGGTCGATGCCATCGCCGGGTTGGTGTCCGGAGCCGTCGCACGCATGACGCCTCGCGATGTGCAAGTGATCGACATGAACAACGGCCGCAGCTTCACCGTCGAAAGTGAAGATCAACTGCTGGCTTCGACGGCTATGGAAACCATGGCTCTGCTCGAAAAGCAATACCTGGATAAAGTCAACGGCGTACTCTCCCCCTACATTCCCAATGTCATCGTCGGCGTGAATGTCGAGATCGATCCCAAGGCCCGCGAAGAAATCATCCAGCACACCTACCAGACCGATCCGGGCCTGCAGATGAAACGCAGCCAGGAGGAAGAAAATCTGACTCGTCGCAATGGTGGTGAGCCGGGCATCCGCTCTAACGTCGGCCAATCCATCGAGGGTGGCTCGTCTGACATTACTGAAAGCAGCCGAACCGATGATCAGCAGCAATTTTATGAGCAGAAGTGGACCGGCTCGACACGCATCACCAATGTCGGCCATCTTCCCAAGACGATCGGCGTGACGGTGAACGTACCGCGTTCCTACTTTGTCAATGTCTATCTGCAGTCTATTGCTGATGCAAAGGATGCCCCCTCGGATGAAGACTTGCAGCCGGTGATCTCTTCACAACTGGCCAAGATTCAGGAGCAGGTGCAGCCTTTGGTTTCACCCGAAGGCAGCAACCACAAAGGCATCGTTCAGGTCAACATGATCTATGACCAGCTCGCCAGTGAGCCACAGACCGCTGGCGGTGGTGGCGTCCTTGGCATGATGGATTCGGAATATGCCCAGCCGGTGGGGATCGTGACTTTGTCCGTCATCACCCTTGGCCTGCTCTTCGCGATGGTACGTAAAGCCACGCAGGCTGAACCGTTGCCCACCATTGAGGAAATCGCCGGCGTCCCGCCGACACTGCCCACCGATGAAGATTTGATCGGCGAGGTGGAGGAAAGCGAACTCGACCTGGCTGGTGTTGAGGTAGATGAGTCTGAGCTTGAATCACGACGCATGGCCGAGCAGATCAGTGAGTTGATCAAGTCGAATCCGCTTGAAGCTTCCAACGTCTTCAAGCGATGGGCACAAACAGAAGACTAAGCCAAAATCGGAAGGTGGCACATGCCCGTCAAGGAAGCTGACTACAACAATGTGGATGAGTTGAATGGGCCTCAGAAAGCAGCCGTGCTCCTGCTTGCTTTGGAAGAAGAAGCTGCAGCCATCCTGCTCAAACGTGTCAGCCCCAAAGCAGTGGAAGAGGTGACGCGTGAGCTGGCCAGCACCAGTCGCGTTCCCAGCCAAACACGCGATGCCATCATCCGCGAGTTTTATGAGTTGGCCTTGGCCCAAAGCTGGGCTGCAGAAGGTGGCCTGGATTATGCCCGTTCACTCTTGATGCGCAGTCTGGATCCGAAAGATGCTGAGCGCATTCTCGCTCAGATTCAAACCCAGGTGCGCAAGACCCCCTTCTCTTTCCTGCAGAAAGCGGAAACACAGAACCTGTTGACCTTTATTCAGGATGAGCACCCGCAGACGATTGCCTTGATCGTCAGTCACCTGGCCCATCATAAAGCTGCGGAAATTCTTGCAGGCCTCGCTGGCCCCAAGCAGGTCGAAGTGGTCAAACGCGTTGCCAACATGGAGCAGACCAACCCCGAGGTGATCAGCGAAGTCGAGCGAGGGCTTGAATCGCGCCTCAGCAACGTGCTCAGCCAGAGCTTTGAACAGATTGGTGGCGTCGAAACCGTGGCCGAGGTGTTGAATCTTGTGGATCGCACCACGGAGAAAGGCATCATGGAAGGTCTGGAAGCGGAAGACCCCGACCTGGTCGAGGAAATCCGCCGGCTCATGTTCGTCTTCGAGGACATCATGCTCGTGGACGACCGAGGCATTCAGGCTGTGCTCAAAGAAGTGGACAACGACGAGTTGGCTTTGGCGCTCAAGATGGCCAGCGAAGACTTGCAGGAGAAGGTCTTCAGCAACATGTCCGAACGCGCGGCTCAACTGATCGCCGAGGACATGGAATACATGGGCCCGGTGCGGGTCTCCGATGTCGAAGCAGCCCAGCAGCGCATCGTCGATATCGTCCGCAGACTCGAAGATGCCGGCGAAATCATCATCACCGGGCGTGGCGGCGACAAGGAACTGATCGTGTAATGACCAAGGTCAGCTGACCCCTGCGAGGGATGGATCACGTATGCCTGTATTGAAGTTTGATGAGCCTGTCTGTGCGACACGAGATGCGATCGTGCTTGATCTGGCTGACATCGCTGCGCAGGCCCGCGCGATGCGACTCGCTGCTCAGGCAGAGGCCGACCGCATCATCGAAGCAGCCCGTGAACGTGTGAGTAAACAGGCAGACCAGGCCCATGAATCTGCATCGCAGGAAGGTTACCAGGCAGGTTATGAGCAAGGTCAACAGGCTGGCCTTGAAGCGGGTCGCAAGGAAGCTTTTGAAGCTCAGCAAAAGCAACTTACCGACTTGCATGAGCAATGGTCGCAGGCTTTGCAATCACTATCGGGTAATCGCGAAGCCCTGGAGAAAGCAGCCCGTCAGCGCGTACTTGAGTTTGCCCTTCTCGTAGCTGAAAGAGTCGTGCATCGCACCATTGAAGTGGATCAGACCGTCGTGCTTGATCAGATCGCTTCTGCTTTGGATCTTGTGTTCAAGCCTTTGTCGGTCTCGATACACATCCATCCCGATGACAAGCAAGTTGTTGAAGAAGCGCTGCCCAGGCTTCAGGCTGAGTTTGCCAATCTGAAAGGCATCACGCTGGTCACGGATGAAGCCGTCTCGCGTGGCGGTTGCCTGATTAAACACGGGCAAGGCGAGATCGATGCTGACCTTGATGCCCAGCTTCATCGCATTGCCCAAGCCATCCTCCCCAGGCAGAAGATGCCATCCCCAAGTCAAAATCCGCCTGAAACGAAGAAGCAATCTGCAACGTCTTCATCAAACGCACCGGATACAGATTCGCCAGATCAGGCATCGGAGGCATGATGTCAGACAGCATCCTGCTGCCACAATTGGATCGTGTCCGGCGAATGACCACCTGCAAATTGATCGGACGTGTCGCTGAAGTACGAGGCTTGGCTGCTTACGTCAACGACTTACCTGTCCCCATCGGTGGCATGGTGCGCATCCTTACCAGCAAACAGGAAGGCATCATCGGCGAAGTCATCGGCTTTGATCGCGACCGATCCATCGTCATGCCCTTGGGTGACACCACAGGCATCGGCCAAGGGACACGCGTCGAAGCTTTGCGCTACGACCGCATGGTCGATGTCGGCGATTGCCTCCTCGGACGCGTGCTCAATGGCCTGGGTCAGCCTATTGATGGCGGTCCACCCTTAATGGACACGGAGTCGCGCCCGTTGCAACCCGAGCCTGTCGATCCACTCAACCGTCCGTTGATCGATGAGCCTTTGGGCGTTGGCGTTCGCGCGATCGACGCGTTAACCACCTTCGGCAGAGGCCAGCGTGTCGGCATCTTCGCTCAGGCAGGCTTGGGCAAAAGCACCTTGCTGGGCATGATGGCCAAACGCACAGATGCGGACATCAGCGTCATCGGCCTGGTGGGCGAGCGTGGCAGAGAAGTGCAGGACTTCATCAGCAATCAACTGGGCGAAGAAGGGCTAAAGAAAAGTGTTGTTGTTGTCGCGACCGGCGATGAGCCAGCGTTGCTTCGCTTGCGCGCAGCCTTGGTCGCCACCACCGTTGCTGAATACTTTCGCGACCAGGGACGCGATGTCCTGCTCATGATGGACTCGATCACCCGCTTCTGCCAGGCCCAGCGACAAGTCGGACTGGCTGCGGGTGAACCCCCTGCCACCAAGGGTTATCCGCCCAGTGTCTTCTCGATGTTGCCCGTGCTGCTGGAGCGATCAGGCAGAACTGACAAGGGATCGATTACCGGTCTGTACACTGTTCTCGTGGAGGGTGAGGAAGAAACCGATCCGATTGCAGAGGCATCGCGCGGCGTGTTGGATGGCCACATTGGTTTAAGCCGACAGTTGGCCAGCAAGGGACATTGGCCAGCGATTGATATTCTTAACTCCATCAGCCGTGTGAGTGACAACGTTACGGACGATGGACAGCAAAGCGCCAGGCAGCAGATGATTCGCATCGAGTATGCGTATCGTCAGGTAGAGGATCTTCTGAACATCGGGGCATATGCAGCGGGAAGCAATCCGGAATTTGACCTGGCCATCGCCTGCAAACCATCGCTGGACCAGTTCTGCCAACAGGGCAGAGGTGAAAAGATCACAGGCAGCGCTTTTGAAACGGCCCGTAAACAATTGCTTGCCTTGCAGCAGAAGATACAGCAGGCCTCACAACAAATTGAACAACACCGCAAATCCATGGGCAGACGGCAGAGCTGATTGACTGCGTGCTAAACAAATAAAGGCTTCAATAGCATGGCCAAGTTTCGATTCACCCTTGCCCCCCTTCTGAAACAGCGCGAGCTGGAAGAACAACAGGCCCAGCGTTCCTTAGGCGAGATTCAGCGCGAAAAAGATCACCTGTTGGATGACCTGCGCCAGATGCAACACAACATCTCCAGCTCTCGTTCTCAACTGGGCCAGGCTTTGCAGGGACAGGTGGACATGTCGCAGGTCGGGGCCGTGGCTCGATATGCTTTGCAGGCCCGAGGCATTGCCCAGACGCGCGTGCATTCGTTGGCTCGCATTGAGAAAAGGCTGGAAGCAGCAAGGCAAATTCTCGTCGAAGCTTCGCGAAAGAGAAAGGCATTGGAATTGCTACGTGATAAGCAGTATCGACTCTGGCAGCGCAAGCGAGATCGCCTGGAAGCTGCCGAGCAGGATGAGCTGGCTACGCAGCAATTTGCTCGACGAACAGAAGTAACCTGATCGCGAGCCTGGTGCTGCATCGGCCGGCGCAAGTCGGAGATTGCGGCCCATGCGCTTGATATCCACGACATTATTGGTCTTTCTTCTGGTGCACTTCCTGGCCTTGGTCGGCTTTGGGGGTTGGCTTTACGCCACCGACCGCGTCGATGCAGACCGGTTAAGCCGGATGGTTGAACTGTTCAAACCAACCATTGAGCAGGAAAAACTCGCAGAGGATGAAGCGCAAAAACTGGCAACGAAAGCGCAAGAAGAAGCGATGGAAGCATTGCGCCTGGAGAAAGTCGCGCGGGATGGCGCATCAACTCGGGCAGAGCGTCTGGAAAGTTCCCAGATGGGCGAGGAAGTGGTCAAAGCCCGACTGGAAGCCTTGCGTAAGCAGCAGGAAGCGATTCGCGCCAATGTCAGGCTGGCGACCGAGCGAGCACAGAAGCAGATCGAAGCTTTACAGAAGGCCAGGCAGGATCTGGAACTGGCGGTCAAGGATTACCAGAAACGCTTCGAGGAAGAATCTTTCGCGCAAGCGCGAGCCATGTATGAAGCAGCACCGCCCAAGTTAGCCAAGGAATGGATGATCGAGTTGATCGATCAGGGCGGGGAGGATCGCGTCGTGGATTACCTGGCTTCGATGTCCAAACGCAAGGCCGGGGAAATCCTTTCCAGCTTCAAACAAGAAAAAGATATTCCCATTGCAACCCGACTGATCGAGAAACTGCGCGAGCGCGGCATCGAATATCTTAAAGACACACTGAACAATGAAGGAGGGGCTGTATGAAAATCACTCCCCTCAAGGAAAGCCTGCCTGACCTGATGTCTGTCTTCAGCAATAAGGCACAGCAAGGCACGGATGTTGGCATGTTTGGTGATGCGTTCAAAGCAACCGTCGGCCAATACCAGCAATCCGCAGATCGACAGCAGCGCGTGACGGACAACATGCCCGTCAGTCGACGCAACCAGGATCGACAGGCATCTGCCAATCGCCGGGATGATGCTCGCGAAACCAATGATCGCCCTTCACGCAATGACCGAGACTCTCGAACCGAGAGAACTTCTCAAGATGATGCTTTGCGAACCCGCGAGACAAGCAATTCAGACGAATCGCATGACTATAAAGCTTCGAGCGAAGATGCTTCTCGTGTAGATGAGAACGGGGATATTGATTCCAAAGAAAATGCACCTGCAACAGACAAAACGAAAGAGTCTTCGCAAGCGGATCAGACTCAAGCTGATGGCAAGGAAGACACTTCGGCTCAGGTCAAGCAAAGCAGCGACGAGGCAGCCGTTTCTGACAATCAGGAAGAAGCTGCGACTCAGCCATTAACCTTGGAATCACTTCAGAACATGATGGCCCAGCTTGAGCAAAGCGCAGCCATCGACACATCGATCAACCATTCAACTGAGCAAGTGGCCGCATCAAGCACATCTCAGAACTCACAGCTGCAACCCGGGAAAGTCGATCAGTCACAAGCAGTCGCGGCTCAGATGAATCAGACAGTGGCCACTTCTCCAGAACAATCTCAGCAATCAAGCCAGCAAAAGCAGGAAAGTAAAGAACAGACGTCATCTCAGGCTTCACGTGTCGCTCAAACCTTGACTCAGCCTAAAGGCGATTCCCCCTTTAGTGATGCGGCCAAAGTCACGCCAACGCATGAAATGCATACATCCACAGCCGCGAAACTGCCCGAGGTGAACAGCCCTGTCGTTCAGCCGGTCGCTGCGAATACAGGCGAATCAATCACTTTGGCGGGGCGGCATACCCAGCCTCAGGCCGTGCAGCATTCTGCGGCTCAGGTCAATCTTCCATCAAACATGAATGATGCGGACCAGCAGAATGTCTCCCGTGTCATGCGTGCGATGACAGCCACAATGAATCAGCGCGGCGGCAATCTGACTTTGCGTCTGACTCCACCTGAGATGGGGGTTGTCCGCGTGCACATGAATATTCAGGATGGCACGGTACGGGCTCAGTTCGCCACATCGACCAACGAGGCCCGTCATCTGCTGCAACAGAATCTGCCTATGCTGCGTCAATCGCTTGAATCGCACGGCTTGACTGTTGATCGCGTGCAGATCCAAACCATGCCAAGCCAGTCTCAGAGTGAAACACAGAATCAGCAGCACCAGCAACAGCAGCACATGAGCGATGGCCGAAGCCAGGGGCAATACACCCAGCAACACCAAAGACAACAACAGCAGAATGATGACGAACAACATCGTGCCTTCGCGGATCGACTGGCAACCCAACTGGATTGAGTGAGAGATACGGAGTGACTATATGTCAGCAGGAGCGATTACATCTGCAGCAGGCAGTCCAAGCAGCACAAGCAATAGCTTTGGAGGCATGTCCAGTGAAGAGTTCATCAAGGTCATGATTGAAGAGCTGACCAATCAGGATCCACTGAACCCACAGGATTCCAATGCCTTGCTGGAACAGTTATCCAGCCTGAGAAACATTGAGAGTCAGATTAATTTGCAGGACAAACTTGAAGCACTGGTCTTACAGAATGAAATCTCGGCGGCTGGTGGTTTGATCGGTAAGACGATTCAAGGGTTAAGCACTGTCAACTCACAAACAACAGGCATTGTCAAAGCGGTGCGGATCGAAAGAGATCAGACCCTGCTCGAACTGGACAACACCATGACCGTGCCGATGGACAACGTCACCAAGGTGCTTGAAACACAGGACACAGAGACACAAACAACAAACTCCGCTTCGAGCACTGTCCTGGCTGATCTGAACGGTGATGGGCGCGTGAATGCAGCCGATGCGGATGTGATCCGCACCTTCATGGGCATCAACGATGGCAGTGCGACGACGGCGATGGGTGACCTGAACGGTGACAAGAAGATCGATCAGGAAGATATGAGTTTATTGGCTGCCCAGATGACCAGATAAGACTGATTCGTAAATATGGCAAATGATCCACTCAACCTGTTGCGGCTGCTTGAACCAGCCATCCGGCCGGATGGTATGGGGCTACTTCAGTCCACGCCCAAGCTGCCGATCGAGCAGCAGCAGGACTTCGCCCAATTGCTTGCCGATGCACAGGAACCTTCGCCAGCACATGACTTCACAACGTCCGAAGTTGCGGCAAATGATTTGAATGCAGACTCGACTCATCCCGATGAATCGACAAAACAGAATACAAGGCCTCTGGCAGGCTTAAACAGTCTTTTATCGTTTGAGAGTGATGGAGTTAGGAAGCTGGTCACAGATTTGATGGCCAGTCATCAGCAAGGCAGCAGGGAGGCTGCCCGTTAGACAGTGCGGAGCGCTGTCCTGCAATGGTGGAACCGTTGCAGCCAACCGGTTTTGAACTGGTTTGTCGGAGGACAGGCCAGGCATCCAATGACAGGACCCCGTCGGGTCATGAACGAGATTGAGGTAACATTATGGGTTTGACCAGCGCATTATTCACCGGCCTAAGCGGTATGACCACCAACTCGGAAGGTATCTCCAACACAGGCAATAATATATCCAATGCCAATACCACCGGTTTTAAGTCAAACCGACTTAATTTTGAATCTGCCATCGTCAGAACGGTGTCAGGTGCATCAGCGCCGACGGCCAATCTCGGTGGTACCAATGCCGCTCAGATCGGTTACGGTGCCAAACTGGGTTCAATTGACAAGCTATTCAAAGGAGGTTCATTACAACCAACCGGTGTCAATACGGACATGGCGGTCGATGGGAATGGTTTCTTTGTACTCAACACCGAGGGTAGACAGGTTTACAGTCGTGTGGGCTCGTTCGCCTTGGATCGTGATTTTAACCTGGTGAATCCATCTTTCGGTGGTAAGGTGCAAGGCTACGGCGTCGATGAAGATTTCGAAATCGTTGATGGTGAACTGTCAGACATCAACATTCCCATTGGTGCTTTAACCATTGCCGAGGCGACCGAGAATATTGCATTATCAGGTGTACTCAACGCTGGCGGTGATGTCGCAACTCAAGGTTCTCTACTCAATACCAATGCCTTAACCGATGGCTCAGGTGGTCCTGTCGCAACGGGTGCGACATTGCTGGCCAACATCTTCGATACCGGTGCACCGCCCGTCAGTCTGTTTTCCGTGGGTGATGTAATCACCGTGCAGGATGTCACCAAGGCAAGTGGCACCATCCCGACCAAGACCTTTGAAGTTGGCGCTGCTAACACAACAGGCTCAGACGACTTCGGCGCAACCGTTAATGACTTCATGGATTTTCTTAATGAAATCCTGGGTATCGATGAGACGGCTGATCCTTCAGCAGGTATCACCATCAACGCTGCGGGCGAAATCGTCATCCAAGGAAACACCGGGACGCAGAATGACATCACCATCGAGAACGGCAACATTATTGTGAATGCCGGTTCAGTCTCCCCTTCCGTGCCTTTTGAGATTTCCAAGACACAGGAAGCCGATGGCGAATCTTTGCGCACCACCTTCGTGGTCTTTGATAGTTTGGGGACTCCCCTGACCATCGACTTTAGAGCCACACTCGAAGAGAAAACAAACTCCGGAACGACCTGGCGTTTCTACATCCAAAGTGAGGATGACACGGACCTTGACCGTGTACTGAGCACCGGCACGATTGAGTTCGACACCAACGGCAAGTATTTGCAGGCTACCAATGCCGCCTTCGTGATCGACCGTAATAATACAGGTGCTGAAACCCCTCTCCAGGTCACCCTTGGTTTCAATGATGGGGACAACACACTGCAATCATTGGTCGATCGGTCATCCATCGTCAATGCGCGTACCGTAGATGGCTCAGCCGTGGGCACACTTGAAGACTTCACTGTCGAGTTGGATGGCAGAATCGTTGGCACTTTCAGCAACAGCCTGACGCGGACGTTGGGGCGCGTCACACTGGCCATGTTCTCAAACAACAACGGCCTACTCGACTTGGGCAACGGTCTATACGACGTATCGGTGAACAGCGGGAACGCCATCATCGTCAATCCCGGCCAGGGCGGTTCGGGCAGCGTGGTCGGACAGGCTTTGGAAATGTCGAACGTCGAGTTGTCGAATGAATTCATCAACCTGATTACACAAAGTACCGGCTTCAGTGCTTCCAGCCGAGTGCTGACCACCAGCGATGAATTGATTCAGGAACTGCTTTCCACGGTCAGGTAAGAGGTGTTTTCGATGATTTCTGTTACACGATTGAATGACAAGGCGTTCGTCCTCAACGCGGAATTGATCCGCACCGTCGAGGCCAACCCGGACACCGTGATTACTTTGATCAATGGCGACCATTTTGTCGTGAAGGAATCCATGCAGGAAGTCGTTAACAGAGCGATTGAGTACGGCCGATCCTTGCGCAAGCTGCTTCCCCCTACTTGATCGCTACAGTTGTTTATGCTGACCAATCAAACGCAATTGTCGGCGACGAAATTTTGTGTTCTGCCAAGTCAGTAAATGCTTGCGCAGCTTCAACTGGTCGGCGTACTTCATGCAACGGCTTGGTGTTGATTCTTCCTTCGGCTAACCAGCGCAATGCACCAGCCATGTTTTCAAAGACACTGCCTCGGCGGAAGTCAGTCGCGTGTCGCGCAATTTGCCATTCCCAACCAGTGCGCAGCGTGAGGAAGTTCCGATAGACCGCCTGCATCAACTCATGCGCAAGGATCTGTGTCTTTGGCTGCCAAGGCACGCCGATGGTCACCACCTCGCCCCCTTTCTGCACAGCAAAGCAAAGATCAAGCACCGCCTGTTCATGCCCTGAACAATCAAAGCCTGCCTGCACCAGTTTCTTTAGTGCAGGGTCATCTTTGGGCACTGTATCTCGCACATCAGCCAGGCTACACTCTTGGGCGATGTCGCGACGTGCAGCGACCGGATCAACCGCAACCACTCGGTAGCCGTTGGCTTGGAGCATTTGAGCTGCGAGATTACCCACCGGCCCGAGCCCGGTGACGATCACGGCTCCCGGTGCATGAGCGCACGACGTGGTGATCGATGACATACTCACATTCATCAACCGGGCAAAGCAGGCATCTATTGGCGACAATCCCTCGGGCACAGCAAGAGCTGCGATTTGCGGGCAACGTTGAACGGAGCGATGCCCTCCGATGCCGTTCGGCCCGGTGCAAAAAACTACATCGCCCGGCTTGAAGCGATCCACCTCAGCCCCGACTTCTTCAACTTCAAATACGCCGGCATAGCCGGGATACGCAGGGAACTTCTCGCCCCGATACTGGCTGCCAATTTCCGTGCCCGGGCTGATCAGGGACGCCAGGGTTTTTCCTCGCATCTCATCGGCCCCGAGTGACGTATCCTCTTTCAGTTCGACCAGTTCAACTTTCTCTTTGCCTGTGAAAGCAACAACCTGAATCTTCATAGTGTGACCCCTTCCTGATCGGCCACCTGTCGCAAGTGGTCGGCTGCAAATTTGTATTCCTCGGCATTGGGCAAATGCTCGAGCATGATCGGCAAGTCATGATGGAGTTGATTCAAAGCACCAAGCAACGCGGGGTAGTTCAGGTGCCCTGTGCCGGGGCGACATTCATCAATATGCACCAGTTGCTTGGCCGACATGGTGACATCTTTGATGTGTACGCTGCGGATCATCGGGCCTAGCGTTTCAATGGTGTGACGGATAAATGAGCCGTTGCTGTAATACCGACTTGGGGTGTTGATGATATTGACCGGATCGACATGTACGCCAAACGCTTCGCGATCAATCGATTCTGACAGTTCAAGATACTGCTCAGCCGAGTCAGGCCAAACCCATGACATCATCTCCAGCGAGTAAACCGTTCGTTTGGGCTTGACCGCATCAATAATCTGCCTGACAGAATCAACAATCAGGTCAAAGGTTTCTATGGCGAAGTTCAGATCGTCAGGCCCATGCCAATCTTCCGCGTTGCGCGAGCCGGCAATGTTCACACAACATCGCGCGCCGATGCGCTCTGCCAGATCAAGCTGCTTCTTGCACTTTTCCAAAGCCTTGTCGCGCTGCTCTGCATTCGGGCTGATCGGATTCGACCAGGCCCCCACTTCAGCGATGACCAGGTCGGCCTCAGCAGCCGCTTGCGCGTAGGCCTGCACGGTGGCATCATCGGCGTCTGCCTCAACCGGGCAGTAAGTCGCGCGGTAACCAGCCTGCTTGTGTAACTCGACCCACTGTTCGGGTGAATCGAATTTTTCGAAGATGCGTCCGCCTAATCGCATGAGCCTGCTCCTGTCGGAATTGCTGGAGGAATATTGACTCCAAATTAGCGGAAGCTTCAGGTTAATCCAGTTTCGCGCTTTTGCTGCAATGGCTGATGCGCAAAGATCAAACGAAAACCCTTGCTTGTAAGCAAGGGTTTTCTCACGCGGAAGAGAGTAAACGCTGGGCCCAGCATTCTCAGTCCGCAGGACTCGTCATGGGGTTGATCCGGGTCGCCGAGGAACGTGCGCCAGTGAATCCACAGAACGCGCACACGAAAAGACCGTGACCGCCGGATGCAGGGATCATTGACTGGCCTTCTCCCAAGGCCTGACACATACTCATTTCACTGACTTCTCTCGGTTCACTTCTCCGACGCAAACAAATCGCGTCATCCAAAATACTGAAAGGATCGATTCCCGGTGCGCAGAACGCGCGATCGAGCCTCCCTCTTCTCGCAAGCAATATAGACTGAGCCTGTGGTCATTGCCAGTCCAAGTTGGTTGCTGCGCATAAAAAATAGAAAAAAGGGAGCATACAACCCCGTGTTCAGGCCAGAAGCCCCGTATCTCGATAAGATAGAGAAAGTCCATGCCGGTTCACTTTGAAGACATGCTTCGTGAAAATGGGCCCATCGCCCGACGCCTGGGAGATCGGTTCGAGCTGCGCCCCCAGCAGCGCGAGATGGCTGAGGCTGTCCATCATGCCTTTGCCGAAAACCGCAACCAGATCGTTGAAGCCGGCACGGGGGTGGGGAAATCGTTTGCCTATCTTCTCCCGGCCATGCACTGGCTTTCCCAGCAACGCGAAGTGGAAGACAAGCCCGACCGCCCGCGCATCATCATTTCGACGCACACCATTGCCTTGCAGGAACAACTCATCAACAAGGATATCCCGCTGCTGCAAAGCGTCTTTCCCGATGAGTTTTCCGCTGTGCTGGTCAAGGGTCGAGGCAACTATCTATCCAAGCGTCGGCTATCGCGCGCCTGGGAAAGACAGGCAAGTCTATACAACGACAGCCGAGAACAGCAGGCCCTTGAAATCATCAGCCAATGGGCAGGCGAAACCACCGATGGCTCACTGGCATCACTGCCTCAACTACCCAGTTCTCTTGTATGGGACAATGTCCAAAGCACCGGCGAAGACTGCCTGGGCAGGCGCTGCCCGACCTATAAGGAGTGCTTTTATCAGGCTGCCCGTCGACGCATGGAAAATGCGGACATCCTCGTCGTCAACCATGCTCTGTTCTTCGCAGACCTGGCCCTGCGCACCCAGGGCGTCGGCATTCTCCCCTTCTACCGCCACGTCGTTCTCGATGAAGCCCACACCGTGGAAGATGTCGCCAGCGAACACTTCGGCCTGTCCGTCACACGCTTTCAGGTTATGTACACTCTTGGCCGTATATATCACGGCCGGAAAGGTTTACTCACCACACTGCAACACAAGGTCGATTCCCGCCAGTCAGGCCTCGCGCGAGCCATGCAAAAGGTCGAAGATGCCCGTGTTGCAGCGGAACAATTATTCGACGATCTCATGCAATGGCAGGAAGACTTTGGCAGAGACAACGGCAGAATCAATGAGCCGGATATCGTGCCTAACGCACTATCTCCCGTGCTGGGGGAACTGGGTGCGCTGCTCAAGCAGGTGCGCGATCACCTGAACTCGCCTGATGACAAACTCGAAGCCGACAGCTATGTGCTCCGCGTCGAAGGCCTGGCAGGCAGCATCGAGGCATTGATCAAACAAACTGAAACAGATTCTGTGTATTGGTTGGAAGTATCCACCCGTGGCCAGACGCCTCGTGTCCGTTTGAAATGTTCACCGATCGAGGTGGCGACGATTCTCAAATCCCGCCTGTTTCATGACCATGAGGATGATGAAGAAAAGGATGCGAAAAAACTCTCGCCGACTGCGCGCTCCATCATCCTGACCAGCGCCACGCTGGCTACGTCTGCAAAACAGAAGCAGGATCCATTCCGCCACACCCGACAAAGGCTTGGCTGCCCGTCGGCCAGGTCTCTGCAACTCGGTTCGCCGTTTGATTACCAGACCCAGGCTCATCTGATCATCGAGCGCAGCATGCCCGCACCGGATGACCGACGCTATCTTGCTGAGTTAGGCCCGCGCATTCAGCATCACATTGCCGAGACCGATGGCGGTACGTTTGTCCTCTTCACGGGATACAACACCTTGCGGAAGATGGCAGACTGGCTACGCCAACCCCTGGCTGATCTTGGCATGCCCATGCTGGTGCAAGGCGAAGGTGAGCAGCGCAGCGAAATGACCGAACGTTTCCGCAACGACCATCGTTCCGTCTTGCTGGGAACAGCCAGCTTCTGGCAAGGTGTCGATGTGCAAGGCAACGCGCTACGCAGTGTCATCATCACCAAGCTACCCTTCGCGGTGCCCGACCAGCCATTGATCGAAGCACGCATGGAACGCATCCGCGCCCGAGGGGGCAACCCTTTCCGCGACTATTCTTTGCCCGAAGCAGTATTGAAATTCAAGCAGGGGTTCGGCAGATTGATTCGCAGTCGGCAGGACACCGGTAGAGTCGTCGTGCTCGACAGCAGATTGGCGACGAAATCGTATGGCCGCAACTTCGTCGAAGCCTTGCCTGACCTGGATATTCGATGGGTTTAAAGGCGGTGCGCAAGACCTGCCCGTGGAAACTGACATTTTTTGCGTGAATCAGGAAGAAATGGGTTGCATTCTTTATGCGTCAGCCGTATCTTAATGCCGTAGGCCCGCATCCGTGCGGCAAGGTCGATCCATCGGTCCTTCCTACGGCCAGTCAGGTTGACGCGTGACTACAATGGGCCTCTCCCGTGTTCCGAGGGAGGCCAGGACGAGGAAATGAACACGAAGCTGTCTTCCTTGGCTTTGGTGTTCTCTTGGCGGGAAAATCCCGCCGTGGCATTGCTACCACGACGGGCGGACGGAGGGGGTTCAAGGGCACCTTTAGGTTCGGTGCTATCCGATCCGGTTTCCCGGGTCGGGCAGATCATCCATTCAGTGACGTAGCTGGCTGATTGTTCCGTCATCACACAACTCCATGCTTGCGTGGCCCATTCCACCTGCCACGATCCGATAATATATCAGTCGTATATTTTTGCAATACTTCTACAGTTAATATATGAGATTTAGGCGCTTTGGGGTTTAACACCCTAACGTGCTGATGTTTATACCTAACACGATTCTCACATTTCGAGTGGTCTGTCCCCGAAATAGCAGACAGAAAAACAAACCTCACCCCCGAAAGCAACGCAGCTAAGCACTACTGCCAGTGTTTTTCCCAAGCTTCAACAAGACCGACCGGATCATTCCCCCCGCCAGTGTTCAAGCAAAGTCCCTCAGGCTGCAATGCCCCAGCCAACTCAAACACCTCATGCTCAGGCGTCATGATCAGTAGCGACTTTCCCTTGGCCTGAATCTTCTTGTACATGTCCAGCCAAGGCAGTACGGAAGGTTGACCACTGCCTGCAACATATTGAATTGCTTCCAGGCCGGGCACTTCAAGTAGCGCATCAATGTGCCGCGTCGCACCGGGGCCGTCCAGGTGAAAAATGCCCCGCCCCACTGTCGCCACCTGCCGGGCAATGTCAGGCAGGCACAGTTCATTGAACTCGTCAGGCCCGATCATGAAGTTGAAGTCGCAGGCTGGAATCATGTAAGGCACTTCCGACCAGCACTCCAACCAATGCACCAACCCGACGCCATGCCTCGCCACCGTCCATTGATACAAATCTTCAAAGCAGTCGCGCCAATGGGCATACAGCGCATCAATATTCTTCTTGATCGGCTCAGGTTTATCCACCACATCCATGCATAGCTCAGACGAGCCTCGCAGATTCAACAACACATCAGCCGACCCGCCCAGGTCAGGCGAAGCAATGACAAACCGCCCTTTCGCCTCTCGTGCAGCCAGATCAAACAGCTTGCCAGCTTTCTGCCAAAGTTCGTGGCCGCGCGCATTCAACTCAGCCGGATCAAAGTTGGACCAGTCGTCATCAATAAAGGGATGTGTCCACGTCGTGTCAGGTGTGAATTCCGTCACCCCACCCATCAAACCACCAAGCAATACAGGCCCAAAGTCCACGCGCAAGGCTGGCAGCGCATCGCCCAAGGGCTCAAGCTGTTCCACGTCGGCCAACTTCTCCTCCAGCCAACGCTCCGGGGCATCCAAAAGATCTGTTCTCCGATTCACGCCAAGCTCCGACCGTTTACTTTGCTTGACCTGAAGCAAAGGCCGATCCACCACTTCCTGCTGCCACCAGGCTTCCCAACGTTTCGCGACAGTCGGGAACTGTGGGCACAATTCCAAAGGCTGACGTGACAGTTCCTGTAAGGTCTGCGACCAGTGGTTCAGTTCAGGCAACGGCTCGACGGGGAGGTTTTCGATCAAATGACTCATGCAGTCGATTATGCCTGCCACGAGCTGTTCAGCAACAAGCTGCATGCACCCCGACAATTAAATGCAAAAGGAAGAATGAAAGGTGCAAGAAAAAGCCAGCGGACGGACTCGAACCGACGACCTGCGGTTTACAAAACCGCTGCTCTACCAACTGAGCTACGCTGGCATGAAAAACAGGCCTTCACGACATCGGCCAATTCCCGGACATCATACACAACCACGCCCTCGCGTACATGCGTTATCCTTTTGACATCCTCATGGCAGAAGACAGCAAAATCTCGAAATCGCAAGGCCGCCCAACCTGGGATCAATATTTCCTCGATATCGCAGAACAGGTCAGCCGACGTTCGCCCGATCCCAACACCAAGCATGGCTGCGTTCTCGTTGACCGAGACCATCGCGTCATCAGTGCCGGCTACAACGGCCCGGTCGCAGGCTTGCCCAATGACATGGTGCCTTTGACTCGCCCTGAGAAATATGACTGGTTCATCCACGCGGAAGATAATGCAGTCGCATTCGCCCGTTGTGACTTGCGTGAAGCCACAGCCTATGTGACTGGCCGACCTTGTGCAGCCTGCTTTCGAAGGTTGCTGCAGGTAGGTGTGGTGCGCATCGTCTTTGGCGGCAGAGAATCGGCCTGCATCGCTGATTCAGAATGGCAGGCCTGCCAACGCATGGCTTCAACCCTTGGTGTGGAAGTTGTTGAAGCCAAGCCACAAACAGCCGGGTAATTCAGACACTGTTTTCTTCTTTGTTGTTACAAATTAGGCATTGGATGTTGCTCAAGGAATATGGGCTGTCAAGTCCCTGTTGCCTACGATTGCCGGATGCGTAGGACATCTCACCCCTATTTCCAACTAAGCGCTATCGCTGGATTGTCCTTGTGTACCTTACTTCTAGTTGGGTGCATTTCCCCCGAACCGATGGGCGAGTTGCCCTTCGCAAACGCACCTGCTATCTCACAGAAGGATGTTCAGGATTATGGCACTCATGAACCTTGGTGGACATCATTCAACGACAACCAACTGAACCAGCGCATTAATCACGCGCTAACGAATAATTTCACACTAGTCAGTGCATGGGAAAGACTGAATGCAGCGAACGCTATCCTCAAGCGAGAAAGGTCCGGGCTCTTCCCAGCGTTGGATGGTTCGGCAGGCGTTGAGTTACAGGATGGCAATGAGGATGACGACAATGATCTGGAACTCAGCCTTGGATTGGAAGCGTCTTATGAAGTTGACTTGTGGGGACGGATTCAATCGCGCGTTCATGCCGAGAACTTCAGAGCAGCAGCTTCCGCAGCCAACTATCAGGCTGTTGCGATCACACTTTCATCCGAAGTTGCTTTGACCTAGTATCAGATCTGTGAAGCCCGTCTGGAGTTGGAACTCATCAATTCACAGATCGAGACCAATCAGGCTGTGCTGGAAATTCTGCAGAAACGCTTTGCCGCAGGTCAGTTGCGCAGTGCGGACATCCTTCGACAAAGGCAATTGATTGAGGCTAATCGTGAACAGGCTGTGGTTGTCCAGTCGCGTTTGGCATTACTTGAAAATCGTCTGGCAGTGCTTGAAGGCAGGCCTCCTCAACAGAAACGGACTTTACCCGAGGGTGTGCTGCCTGACTTGGCTGCGACGCCAAGGGTGGGTCTTCCTGCTGCATTGCTTCAACGTCGCCCCGATGTTCAGGAGGCATTGCTGATTCTGCAATCAGCCGATCGCGACCTGGCCTCGGCGGTGAGCGACCAATTCCCGCGTTTGAATATCACCGCTTCCATCACCACGGCAGCAGAGAATCCGGCTGGGTTATTTCGCGAATGGCTGGCTTCTATGGCGGGGCAGCTTACCGCCCCACTCTTTGACGCTGGGCAACGCAAGGCCGAAGTCGAACGAAACGAAGCGATCAGACGGCAAAGACTGGCAGAGTACGGGCAGGTCGTGCTGAATGCTTTTCGTGAAGTGGAAGATACGCTGGCACGTGAAAGATTCCAGTTGCAACGGCTGGAAAGACTGGAAAAACAGCTTGAGCTGGCTAAGGAAACGAACCAGCAACTGCGAACGCAATATCTCAATGGCGTGACGGATTACATCGCAGTGCTGACGGCCATCCGTGAGCAGCAGCAACTCGAACGGGATGTACTCAATGCGCGACTGGCACGCATCGAAATTCGCATTGCCCTGCATCGCGCGCTGGCTGGTGGTTTCAAACTGCCAGAGGCTCGACAGTCCAATGAAACAGATGAGATGAACGAACAAGGCACCCCTGAGAACGAGTGAGGTGATGGATGACATCAACAGGCAACAAGCATAAATCCAGTCATCGTTCGGGGATATGGAAAGTCATGACGACCATTGGCGTTTGCCTCTTGCTGCTGGCCGGGGCTGGGCTATTGCTTTACTTCATATTCACGACCGAACCAAAAGCGGAACGCGAAGGCGCCACGCGCAAGTCAGCAGCATTGGTAGAGACAATCATCGTCAGCCGAGGTAACTACCAACCTGAACTGGTGGTTCTCGGGCTGGTGGAACCGGCGGAGGATGTGATGCTCAGCCCACGCGTGAGTGGTGAAATCACAAAGCTGGAGGCGAACTTTGTCCCCGGCGGCGTCATCAAAGCGAATGAGCCACTTCTCACAATTGATCCTGCCGACTTCAAACAGCAACTGGCAATACGAGAAAGTGAACTGCTGCAAGCGCAAGCGGCAGTCACGATTGAAGAGGGTCGCCAATCCGTGGCCAGGAAGGAATTTGAAATATTGGATGAGGATATTGATCCCGCGAATCAGGCGTTGGTGTTGCGCGAGCCTCAACTGCAAACCGTGCGTGCTCAGGTCAAAGCGGCGGAGGCAATGCTGAAGCAGGCTGAGCTTGATCTGGAGCGTACTGAGATCAAGGCCCCGTTTGATGCGTAAATTATTGAACGTTATGTGAATGTCGGCTCGCAGGTTTCGCCCGGCGATGAACTGGCCCGACTGGTGGGCACGCGAGAATACTGGGTGATGGCGACAGTCCCTTTGCGACATCTGAGATGGATCAGCTTTGAAGATGAGGAGGGTGTAGGGTCTACCGCACGCGTTCGTCACACGACAGCCTGGCCTGCCGACACCCATCGCCAGGGCACGGTCAAAAGACTGGTCGGCACAGTCGATCCGCAGACGCGTCTGGCTCGTGTTCTGGTCTCGGTGCCTGATCCATTGGCTCGGGAAACGGAGGGGCCAGCAATGATCCTGAGCACAATTCTTGAAGTGCGTGTGGATGGGAAAACCATCGAAAACGTGGTTCGGCTGAATCGAGATTATCTCAGGCAGAACGACACGGTCTGGGTCAAAAACGATGGCAAACTGGAGATACGCCAGGCCGATGTGGTTTTTCGAGATGCCCAGTATGCCTACATCCGTGATGGACTGAAAGATGGGGATGAGGTTATCACGACCACACTGGGCACGGTGACGGAGGGAATCGCACTTCGGCGGATCGAGAAAGAAGCTCAGCCGGAGGTTAACGAAAGCGTGCAAGAGGATAGGAGCGAGGAGGCATCGCCATGAGTGATAAGCAGGCGATGGCTTCCACTCTCAGTTCAACCAGACGCCTTCGATCAAACTTGAGATTTTTCGTGTGGGCTCGCAGTCACCCATTGAAATCGCAGAAGCAGTCGAACAGACTCTGAAAGATTTTGAGGAAGTCATGCCACCCGGTTTGGAGTGGCGCATCGACAACAACAATGCAGAAGACTTCCGGCGAAGATTGACCTTGGTGGTTGAGAACGGCCTGCTTGCTGTGGTGATCGTCTTGACCATTCTTGCACTGTTTCTTTAATTTCGCCTGGCTTTCTGGGTGATGATGGGCATGGCGATTTCTTTCATCGGTGGCATGCTCGTGCTGCCGGTGGTCGGCATCAGCATCAACATGATTTCCCTGTTCGGCTTTCTGGTGGTGCTGGGAATCGTGGTCGATGATGCCATCGTGGTGGGTGAGAATGTTTACGAACATCGCCAGCGCGGCAGTGGAAGAATGAAAGCTGCCATCGAAGGTGCACGCGAAATGGCTGGGCCGGTGACTTTCAGCATTCTGACCAACATCATTGCGTTCATTCCACTCATGTTCATCCCCGGCGAGACCGGCATGTTCTGGGGGCCGTTGCCTGTCGTTGTCATCATCGTTCTGGCTGTGTCTTTGCTGGAGGCGTTGTTTATTCTTCCGGCTCACCTGGCGCATACCAAGCGTGTAAGCGAAGGCCCGGGGATCGGCAATAAGTTACATCAGGGTCAGCAGGCATTTTCCAAATTCTTCAATCGTTTTGTCGAGACCTGCTATCGGCCAAGTCTTCGTCTTGCCCTTCGATTCCGATACATCACAGCGATTGCGGCAGTGGCCCTTTTCCTGGTGATGGGTGGGTATGGGCTAAGTGACCACATGGGCATGATTCTCATGCCTGAGGTTGCAGCAGATGAAATCGAGGCTGGAGTTCGCCTGCCCGTGGGGACCACGCCTGACCAGGCTGCGAATGTGGCTGAGGCTGTGACGACAGCAAGTCTGCGCATGTTTGAAGAGCACAATCTGCATGAGGTAGCTGAGGGGATCAAAACCAACGTGCGAGGGCAGAGCTTTATTGATGTTGAAATCGTAATGAAACCACCGGACGAACGAGACATGACTGCGGGGCAAGTCATTGAACTTTGGCGTCGTTCGATCGGAGACCTGCCGGGGGTGGATCAGATCTCTTTCGAGGCTGAGCGTGGCCCGGGAGGTTACCGACAGGACATCAGCATTGACCTGAGCCACAGCGATATCGCCATACTGGAAAAAGCCAGTCAAGCACTGGTGGACAGACTTGAGGAATACGCCAACACGCGGGATGTCAACGACAACTACAACAAAGGCAAGGCACAATATGACTTCCGTCTGCTACCAGAAGGCCGGGCCTTGGGCCTGACCCCCGCGGAACTGGGTGGGCAATTGCGCGGTGCTTTCTATGGCTCATTGGCGCTGCGACTCTTGCGAGGCACGAATGAAGTAGAAGTGCGCGTCAAGCTCCCGGAGGAGCAACGCAAGGACTTGTATCACCTGGAAGATCTGGTGATTCGCACGCCATCCGGAGCGGAAGTGCCCTTGCTGGATGTCGTGGAAGTGCGCGAGAGCGAAGCGTTTACCAGCATCAGCCGACGCGATGGACGGCGCATCGTCAATGTCTCGATGGATGTTGAACCGAAACGGGCTGTGAGTCAGATGATCACAGCTTTGAACACAGACATTCTGCCTGAGCTAAGGCGCGATTATCCCGGGATCACGTGGACTTTCGAGGGAAGTGATGCCGAGATGCGCGAGGCAACCGCGACTCTCTGGGGCGGGTTCGGCCTGGCGATGTTTGCGGTTTACGCTTTGCTGGCGGTGGCGTTTCGAAGTTATCTCCAACCGTTGATCGTCCTGACGGCTATCCCGTTTGGCGTTATTGGCGCGATCATCGGCCACATCCTGCTGGGGTATGATCTGTCACTGATCAGCCTGATGGGGGTCATCGCGCTATCTGGCGTGGTCATCAACGATTCGCTGATCATGATCGACTATGCGAACCGGAATCGCGGCGAGCAAAACGCTTTTGACGCCATCCTGCAAGCAGGCGTCCGTCGTTTCCGCCCGATCTTTCTCACCACAGCCACGACGTTAGGCGGGTTAACGCCCATTATCTTTGAACGATCAATGCAGGCTCAGTACATCATTCCGATGGCTATTTCACTGGGATTTGGCATCGTCTTTACCACGGCCATCATTCTGCTGCTCGTGCCCTGTCTTTACCTGATGGTCAACGATCTGAACACTCTGCTGGGATTGAAGCACGCAAGTGAAACAGAAGATGAGTCATGAAGGCAGGATCATTCGCCCCGGCGTTTCATTCACGCGTTGCTAAGGGTTGTTATGATTCGGCCACACGCCTGAAACGCTCTCAACGAGCTTACCCACCTGCCATCCTGCTGAGGCTTTGATGTCCGACTCGCTTTACCTTGTTTATCCGCTACTGGCTGCAATTGTTTACGCCAGCGGGGCCTACCTGCTCAAGGCCGCCCAACAACGCGGCATGTCTTCGATCCAGGCCACGATGTGGACGATCTTTTTCACAGGGGGCGTGTTTATCCTTGGCGTGTATCCGTGGTGGCATGATCCGTTGATCGGGCCTGCCTCCTGGCTTCACTCGTTCTTCCTCGGCCTGATGTTTTTCATCGGTCTGATGGCCACGGTCATTGCCATTGAGAAAGGTGACGTCTCTGTCGCCACGCCCATGCTGGGCTCGAAGGTCATCCTTGTCGCTTTTCTTGATGCCGGCTTCGCTCAAGGCCGACTCGACTGGACGACCTGGCTTGCAGCCAGTCTGACGACGCTGGGGGTGATCCTGCTGGCCCGGGGTGGTAAGAAACAATCCAAAGGCAGCATCATTCTGGGCTTGGTGCTCGCATTCATTGCTGCGTTATGCTTTGCCACATTCGATGTCATGGTTGCGGTATGGACACCCACCGATGGTGCCGAACGACTCGTGCCTGTGGGCATGTTCCTGGCGATCGTGATGAGTATGTTGACGATGCTCGCGATTCGGCAGAATCCGTTGAGGTTGCCAGCGCGCGGACGCATCCTGCTACTCGCAGGGGCTATTCTGATCGCAATACAATCCGCCATCCTCATCTGGGCGTTAGGCGAGTTTTCAGATTATCCGACAGCCATCAACGTGGTGTACTCCAGCCGAGGCATCTGGAGCGTGTTGCTGGTTGGAGGACTGAGTTTGCACATCAAATCCGTCGAGACATTTGAATCGCGCGGGATATTCGTGAGCAGACTCATCGGAGCCGGGGTGATCGTCGGGGCAATTGTGGTGTTGGTGGCAGCCTGAGTTACTCCCACCGGCCATGCAACGCCTCGCGCTGGCGATCCAGCATTTCCTCAAGCAGCGCATCCGTGTCACCAATGCTGTTGGTCAGGGGATCCGTCAGAAACGCGCGTCGCAGTAAAGCGCGGTCAGCCTTGTAAATCGCCTCGGCTGTCAGCTCGTGTGTGTCCAGAATCTGCTCGGACAAAGCACGCACACCTCGGGGTAAGTCCGGGCAAGCCAAAGGTTTTGGCCCAGCCATGCTGACATCGCTGAGCAGTTCGACGAAGGCATCGTCCGCCATATTGCCTATCGTGCCGTGATTCATCTGATTGATGAAGTACTGTTGCCCATCACCCTTACCATCATTCGCCCACATACCTTCGATCAAGTCCGTAGCCGGGTCCGGGCCGAACTCCGTATCAAACTCGCTGATGGCCACCTTGCCTGACAGATAATCATCAACGCGTTCCCACACGCTTTGCGTCCACTTCAATCGATCGGGCACTTCAAACAACTTCAACGCAGGATGCTTGTCCAGCCCGAGCATCGATCGTCCCTGGTAATAGCGGACATATTCCTTGGTATGCCCGAGCACGGTGGGCATCACGCCAAACGCTTCGTACAACTCCACCGCGATGCTGTTGTTCAGCCAACCCTTGGCATGCTTGGTACTGCCCTGCTCCTGCGTGTTGGCATCCCCCTCAGCCGAAGCGCGGATGCCAGCGACGATCTTGTCCGTCATGTCCTTTCCATCGTAGTCAGCCTGCAGAAGCCATGTGAAATGGTTGGGCCCGGCAGAGCGAAGCTGCCAATGCTCATCGTTTTCGACACCAGCCAACTCGGCGTAGCGATCGCGCAGTTTGTACTGGGCATCACAAAGCGCGAAGCTTTTCAGTTGCGGGTAGAAGCGCGACACCGCGATGCCGTTCACCGCAGCCGGGTTGATGTAATTGATTACCCACGCATCGGGACACAGCTTCGCAATGTCTTCGCAGCAGTCGAAGATAGCAGGCAGCTCTCGGCAGGCACGCATGATGCCGCCCGGCCCGATGGTGTCACCCGAGCACATGCGGATGCCATACTTTGCGCTGACTTCACAATCCACGCCACGCCAATAAGCGTTGTCCTTGGCAAAGCTGAGCACAACGAAGTCCGCGTCGGCCAGCACTTGCTTGCGGTCGGTCGAGGCCTCAATTTTCAAAGACACCTTGTTGTGTGCAGCAACTTTGCGCGCCAGGTCGGCCATCTTGTTCAGACGGGTTTCATCTATGTCGACCAGCCCCAACGTGCCATTTTGCAGTTCAGGCGAATGCACCATCTGCCAGATGGCTTTACGACCAAAGAAAAGGCTCCCGGCCCCGACGATGACGACTTTAGGCTGCTGCGACGCAGGCATGATTGACTCCAAGTTAAGAACCAGTGATATCAGACGCCTGACACACCTTGGCCGGGCGACGAATCACCAACTATAGCGAATTGCAGCTTTGGCGCGATTGGCGTTTCCGCATCACTTTGTTGCGAATCTGGCAAATTCCCATCAAAGACCGGCGAAAACGGCACGGCTGAACTCGTTATCATGAGGCCTGTTTCAATCACTCATGAAAGAAAGGGGTTCAACATGCTTTGGGTTCTTCTTGGCGTCCTCGGCGGCATCCTTCTGCTGGTCATCATCCTCGCGGTGTGGGTGGTTGGCATTTACAACGGTCTGGTCGCATTGCGTAACCGTTTCAAGAACGCGTTTGCTCAGATCGATGTGCAACTCAAACGGCGATATGACCTGATCCCCAACCTGGTGGAAACAGCCAAGGGATACATGTCACACGAGCGCGAGACGCTCGAAGCTGTGATCCAGGCCCGTAACCAGGCTGCCAAGATCGAAGCTACCGTTGCAGCCGACCCGGGCAATGCACAGGCGTTGCAGGGCTTGATGGGTGCTGAAGGTGCGTTGACAGGTGCGCTGGGTCGGCTGTTTGCTGTGATGGAAGCTTATCCTGATCTCAAAGCCAACCAGAACATGCTGGCTCTTCAGGAAGAACTGACCAGCACGGAGAATAAGGTGGCTTTCGCAAGACAGGCCTTCAACGATTCCGTGATGACGTACAAGAACAAACGCGAAAGCTTCCCCAGCAATCTGATTGCAGGCATGTTCAACTTCCAGGATGCGGCGTTCTTCGAGATCGAAGAAGAAGGTCAGCGCGAAGCGCCGAAGGTGGAGTTCTGAACCAGCACCAGCCGAATGATTACCAGCGCACTTTGTGCTTCTCGATTTGATGGTAGCAAGCAATCAGTCATCCAAAGAGAGTTGAACCCGTCATGGCAACGGATTTTTTTCAGCAACAAGATGAGGCCAAACGCAGTTCGTTCAAGCTGATCATTCTCATGATCCTGGCCACGCTGGGTATTGTCGCACTGGCCTATCCCCTGATGTCGATTCTGATCATTGTCATCGTTGGTGCAGTATCAGAGGGTGACATCCTCATCCCGCCTGAATTTTTCCTTGATCCGTTGGGCATGTTGATTGTTACTGCAACCATCGCTTTGATTGTTCTGGGAGGATCGCTTTACAAGATCGCACAATTGCAAGGCGGTGGACGTGGCATCGCGGAAAGATTGGGGGGACGCCTGCTTTCTCCAGATACTCGAAATCCTGACGAGCGAAAAATACTCAATGTGGTGGAGGAGATGGCCATCGCTTCAGGTGTTCCTGTTCCGCCTGTTTATTTGATGGAAAATGAAAAGGGCATCAATGCATTTGCGGCAGGATACTCGCCCGACGATGCTGTCATCGGCGTGACAAGAGGCAGTGTCGAACTCCTGTCGCGCGACGAATTACAAGGTGTCATGGCCCATGAATTCTCGCATATTCTCAATGGGGACATGCGACAAAACATCCGGCTGATCGGCATTGTGCACGGTATCCTCGCGATTGGCTTGATTGGCTCGGTTCTCATGCGCATCGGTTTTTATTCCTCGGCTGTATCGCGAAGGGATAAGAACAATCCCGCTGCATTGATCGGTATCCTTGGCATAGCCATGCTGGTGGTTGGCGCCATTGGTACATTCTTCGGCAAACTGATTAAAGCTGCCCATTCGCGCCAACGCGAATACCTGGCTGACGCCTCAGCAGTGCAATTTACCCGTAACCCACAAGGCATCGGCGATGCGTTGAAGAAGATTGGTGGCTTGAGTTCTCATGGCAAACTTCGAGCAGAGAATGCTGCGGAACTGAGTCATATGTTTTTTGCCGAGGGTGTCTCCAACCTGCTGGGCAGTTCGATGTCCACTCACCCCCCGCTCCCCCAGCGTATCATGCGAATCGACCCGCAATGGGATGGCCTGTTCCCTTCCGTCTCCAAACCTGCCCCCGAGTCCCCACAGGATGAAGCTTATCTCAAGCGCACCCAATATCAGGAGCAGGAGCAACGCAAGCAGCGCATGATCCAAGTGCTGGCAGGTGGCGCGATACTCGCCGGTACGGAGGGGGTTCGAACAAATCAAGCAACACGGCAAGCCGGTTCATCGGTGGCTGATTACGTGGGCGAGATTCGCGAAACGCAGTTGCAATATGCTCAAGAGCTGATCGCCTCGATTCCACAGAAAGTACGAGAAGCAGCCCGTGAACCTTACGGCGCCCGAGCTGTGATCTACGGCCTGCTGCTGGACAGCGAAGATGAAACTGTCATTGCAAAACAACTGGAACGGATCGACACAGCCGCTGACCCCGGCGTCGCCAAACTGGTACATCAATTGGCCCAACCACTTTCGGAACTGGACCACAACGCCCGGCTACCACTCGTTGAGATGGCCATCAGTCCTTTACGTGAACTGGCTGCCAGCCAATACAGAAACTTCATCGAAAACGTCAAAGTGCTCGTCAGTGCAGACGACAGGGTGGACTTGTTTGAGTGGGTGCTTCAACGTGTCCTGCTCAGGCATCTTGGTTCCGCATTCGGAGAAGTGAAAAATACACCGACGCGTTACTACAATCTCAAAGGTGTCGCTGACTCTGTCGCGGTGCTGCTTTCTACCCTGGCTTATGTGGGCAACTCTGAACTTGATCGGGCACAGCAGGCGTTCAAGACCGGTATCAGTCCACTCGATGTGGATGGACTGGCATTGAAGGACATCAAGCAATGCTCCCTGAAATCGCTGGGTAAGGCTCTGGATGTGCTTGACACTGTGGCTTTACGCGAGAAGAAGAAGTTGATTGATGCCATGTCAATGGTGGTGCTTGCTGACGGGCGGATCAACCTCAAGGAAAGCGAATTGCTGCGAGGCATCTGTGACTCACTGGGATGCCCGGCCCCGCCTTTCTATGCCGGCCACGCTGTTGAGGATGCTTCGGCATAACGCGTAGAATGTCATTATGGGTAGCAATCTTCTTTTTCGTATTCAATGGTTCCTCTGCATCTATGTGATGCTGTGCTTGCTTGGTATTTCTTTTAGCAACGCGGAACCGGCACAAGTTGATACAGATAATCAATCAACATCTACTCCCGCGTCACCAAGTACCCCCTCTGATGAGCAAATCGAAAAGTCCGACAGTGATGCTGCGAAACCAATGATTGACCAAGGCATGACAGTTGGTGAGATGATGAATCGGTTTGGCGGTTCGATCATTTTGCCAGACCGCATGACACAGGTCGTTGATTCCGCAGTGGATTTTGATCGCACGGTGGATACCCCTGCTTTGTATGCCTTGCTGGCGGATGCACGGGATTGGCCTGCAGATGAGGAATTTGCGGTCTATCAGCCGGACTATTTCAAGATCATCAAAGAACCGGCCAACTATCGCATGAAGATGTTTCGATTGGAGGGGGAGTTTGTCGCAATCGATGAGGACATGAGATTGGCACGTCAGGCTGCCTTTCCTGATGTGCAGCCTTGGATTATTCATCCGTTGGATAAGCCAGGCTCGCGCGACACGGTCGTCATCTTTGTTGTGAACCCACCACCCAAGCCGCCGGAGCAATATACCCGCGTGGGCATCAATGCCCGTTTTCTGGAAGTCTGGGAGGCACCCAATCAGGACGGCCAAAGTGTGCCCTACCTTGTCTTCGTCGGGCAACAGGTAAAAACACTGTCTAACTCATCTGGCTCAACCGCCCCAGCCAACAACTTCTCGCAACTTCAGGTCATCGGCATGGTGGTGGTCATCTTCGGGGCTGTCATTTACTTCATCTGGCGATTGCGCAAGCAGTCCGGCCAATGGTTTCGCACGGAACCAGAAAGGCTGACCAAAGTGGCAGAGCTTGCCCGTGCCCGAAGACAAGCTGAGTCAGAGAAAGCCAGTGTTGATGATGCGGAAGATGCAGATGCTTCGCGTGATTTACCCGACGAACCTGATGCGGCATTGGATGAACTGAGCAAGCGAAAAGAGGATTGAATTTTCACTTCATCGTTTGCGTTTGCTTCATCGAACCGCGATGAGCGATAGGATCTGATGATGGCTTGCACCCCTCTGCTTCTGGAACTTGCCGGCACCCACTGTCTGATCGTAGGTGGTGGGAAGACCGCAGTTCGGCGAGCTCAGACTTTGCTCGAAGCCGGGGCTGTCGTCGTCGTGGTCGCAAAACAATTAAGCGATGAGTTCCAATCGCTGGAGCAAGCCAATCTGACTTGCCACGAGCGCGCATTTGAGCCAGCCGACCTGACTGACAAGATTCGCCTGGCCATCGCAGCAACGGATGAACCTGAGTTAAACGAGCAGATCAGCCAGGCCTGCCGTGAGAAAGGCATCTGGTGTAACCGCTGCGATGAAGCCGATGCGGGTGACCTGCGTTTCCCAGCCATCGCCAGGAGTGGGTCGATCACTTTGGCGGTCGATACCGCAGGCATCTCCGCTCAGGCAGCGCGGGAAATTCGTGACACGATGCTGGCACAACTCGATCCGGACTGGCCACGACTTTTGGAACTCGTGGCCCCCTACCGACAGAAGATTCAGTCAAAATTTGCGGATGCCAGGCTTCGTCGTCATCAGTTGCGTCAACTGACGGATGACAACATGATGCGCAGGCTCAAAGACACCGGCCCGGAAGCTGTGCTGGCGACTTGCGAAGCTTTGCTCGAAACGGACACCAACACGTAACCTGATCCACCAGCCCGACTTGATCGGCTGCGAACTTCACGTATCCTCGCCTGACACTTGACGCATGAATCACTGGCTGGTCGTCATCCTCCTTTCCCTGCTTACCGTCGCCTCGGCTGCGATGTCTGTCATGCTATTACTTGGCCCGACCAGCACGGCACGTAGCATCCTGCGAAATCATCGCACCGCTGCCCTGCTCCTGCTGCTGGGTGGACTGCTGGTTACCGACCTGGCTGCATTCTGGCTTGGCGATCACGGCTGGCAGCCTTTGACCAGCCATCTTGATGGGCTGCTGCTGATCTGTACTGTGCTGATTGCCATGCTGGCGTTTCTGGATCGTCCGGCCCATCTGCCGGGGATGACCGCATTCATCCTGCCCATCGTCACCCTACTGCTGGCCTGGGCGATCTGTGCGGCCCAATGGACCTGGTATGTGTTTGAGATCGAAACCGTCTGGCTGATCATCCATCGCATCGCAGTTTACGTCGGTGGCCTGGGTGCGGTGGTCGTGTGTGGCCTGGGGGCGATGTTCCTCGGGGCGGAGTATCGACTGCGTCGCAGGCAGCACCTGACCGACGACATGAAGCTGGCCAGTCTGGAACGGATCGAGCGTCTTCTCGTGCGTCTGGCTGCGGTGACGGCAGCCCTGCTCACCATCGTGATTCTGTTCGGCTTCATAGAAATGTTCACGGATCATCGTGCGGATACGAACTGGCTGGATTTGAAAATCTGGCTGGGCACTTTGGCCTGGCTGATTTACCTGGCCATCCCCATCATGAGCGTGGATGGGCGATACCGGGGCAAGCCTGTCGCCTGGCTGGGGATCGTGGCCTTCTTGCTGGTGCTGGGTGCGATGAGCAGTGCGATTGCCGTCGGCCAGAACCGAGAGCAATCAAACAACGCGACAGAAACACCACGCGAACCACGCCAGATTGAATCCTCATTGTCCCGCGATGCCCTGAATGTACTGCAGCCAGATCATTACCGGGAGGTGCAGGCATGAGGTTGTTCATGTTTGGCATCAACCATCGCACGGCTGACCTTGCCCTGCGCGAAGCCGTTGGCAAATTGGCTGAGGATGCGGCCACCCTTTGCCGTGAACTGAAGCAGACTTTCCCAAGCGGTGAATGGATCGTGCTGAGCACCTGCAATCGCTTCGAGTGTTACCTGGCCAGACCTGTGCACCAGCCCCCCACTTCGGAAGATTGGCAACAGTGGTTGAGTGATCGTGCTGGCGTTGAAGCGAGCAAACTGGCATCGGCCATGATCCGGCGGGAACAAGGTGAAGCCGTGGCTCACCTTTTCCGCGTAGCTGGAGGGATTGAAAGCATGGTGGTCGGCGAACCACAGATTCTGGGGCAGGTTCGTCGGGCTTACCAATCTGCCATCGATGCCGATGCCGTAGGCCCGATGCTGCACAAAATTTTTCAGGATGCCCTGGCTGCGGGTAAGAAAGTCAGGTCAGAAACGACGCTAGCCAACGGCCGGGTCTCGGTCGGTTCCGTCGCGGTGGATTTCGCCCGGCAGGTCTTTGACCACTTCGACGACAAATCCGTGCTCTGCATCGGGGCCGGGGAAATCGCCAAGGCAGCCTTGGCCCGATTGAAAGAAACTTCGCCGCGCCATCTGTGGATCACCAATCGCACAGCAGCCCGCGCCAATGAACTGGCTGATTCGCTGGGTCTCGCTTCACCCGATCATGGCAGTCGACCCTATGACGAACTGGACAGCCTGCTGGCTGAGGCGGATGTGGTCATCACCAGCACCGCCAGCCCTGAGCCGATCATCACCCCCCAACGGATGAAGCCGATCCTACGCAAAAGGCGCTATCGCCCGCTCTTCATGCTCGACCTGGCTGTGCCTCGCGATATAGAAGAAACCGTCTCTTCGTTGGCCAACGTTTATGTGCACAACATCGATGATCTGCAGCAGGTGATTGAGCAGACATTCGCCGGTCGAGAAGGTGAGTTGGATCGCTGCCGATCTCTGCTTCGCGAGCAGGCCGAACGCAGTTTCAATGAGTTACTTCATCGCGATGTGGGCCAACTGATCCGCAAGTTGCGTGACACCCTCCACGAACTGGGCCAATCTGAAAACGAACGAACCCACAGCAAGCTGGCAGCCAATCCGCAACGCGCCAATGAATTGATCGATGAACATACGCATCGGCTGATCAACAAGATTCTGCACTTGCCTATCAGTCGGCTGAACGATGCGGAAAATGACACACCCCTGGGTTTCTATGCAGCGGCCATCCGTAAATTGTTTGGCCTGGATGAAATGCATTCCGCAGAAGATGCGTCGATCAAAGAAACCGAACCATCAGATCAGACTGATGATTCACAGGATGATGATGACCAGCCGTCTCAGCAGCGATCCATCGCCTGAAGCATCCATTGCGAATCAACGCGCTGCCTTGACCAGTATTTCCAGTCCCTGTTGCAAGGTGTCTTCATCGCAGGCATAACTCAGGCGGAAGTGCGTGTCGCGTTCGCTGAAAACACTGCCCGGGATGATGAGCAACTGATGTTCCTTAATCATCTTCTCGACAAACTGTGTGGCTGTCAGCCCCAAGTGCTGAGGCACTTTGGGGAAGGCATAGAAAGCACCGGCTGGGACAGCCAGTTCATAGTGCTTCGACAGCATCTCGACCACAATGTCGCGCTTGCGGGCATAATCCTGCACGTACTGGCTCATATCCATATCGAGAGCCACAACGCCTGCATCCTGCACCATCGATGGTGCGCACACGAAGGTGTACTGCTGCAACTTGGTCATCTGGTTGATGATGGCAGCAGGTCCAGCCACATAGCCAAGGCGCCAGCCGGTCATGCCATACGTCTTGGAGAAGCCTCGAAGCAGTAGCATGTTTTGGCCGAAGTTGGCTGGGGATGGGCAACGTGGCAGGTCATCCTTTGCCCCTTCCCGTGGCTGCTTCTCATAACAGAACTCATCGTAAATCTCATCGGTGAGCAGCAGCACCCCCCGCTGTTCGCACAGATCTGCCAAGGCTTTGCACTCCTCAGGTGTACTCACCACACCGGTCGGATTGCTGGGTGAATTGAAAAGCACCAGCTTGGTGCGCTCCTTCAGCAAAGGTTCGACGCGCTCGGCTGTCATACGAAAGTCAGGATAAGTATCAACGTAAACAGCCTTGCCCCCAGCCAGCGTGACCAGATGCTTGTACATGACAAAGTAAGGGTCAGGTAACAGCACTTCGTCGCCCGGCTGGACGCAGGTCAGCATCGCGAGCACCAACCCGCCGGACACGCCTGAGGTAATCAGCGTTTGATAACCTGCCTCATCTTGGCGTGATGCTTTCTGCCAATGGGGTAACTCGCAGGCCAGTTGCTGTTCGATACGTGCATGCAGCGGCGCGATGCCTTGCGTCTGTGTGTAGCGGTTCCGCCCGGCTCGGATTGACGCGACCGCGGCTTCCTTGATCGCATCCGGCACATCAAAGTCAGGTTGACCAATTGACAGGTTGATCGGCCGATCGAGTGACGCTGCCAGATCGAACACTTTGCGAATGCCTGAAGCATCGATGCCCAAGGCCCGGTCGGCCACAAATTGACGGTAATCCCACATAACTCAAATCCTGCTGTAATGTCGGTATAAAAAAAGGGCTGGCCTGAGCCAACCCTTGTCATTGTTCATCATGCGAACGCGCCAGGCAACAAACCTGCGAAAAGGTGGATTACTCGTCTTCGCCTTCTTCGCCCTTCTTCTTCTTACTCTTGTTGCCAGCGACGATCTTGCGGTTGCCTACTTTAGGAAGACCCAAGGCGGTATCCTTATCCATATCAAATTTGCCATTGGCTGACAGTTTGGCAATGCGCTCCGCTCGCGTGAGCACGTTGCGGTGCTTGGCCATCCCACCGCCGACTTTCAAGCTGTTGTCAATACTCATGGTTTATCTCGCTTCTGTCTTATGTGTGTTTGATCTGTCCGTTACCATCACTCGCTCGGTTGATACTGATACAAGGCTGCGTTCTCCAGGGCATCAGGTCCACCCTGATCTTCCCGCCAAGCCTTGCCGATCGGCTCCAAGGTTCGCTTGAACCTTGTGATCTCCGGGTCGTCCAGACCAGAAAAAGGCCTCAGTGCCCAGACATCAATCCGGTCCAGCCCGTCCGATGGAGCGAGTCCCACATTATGACGGACAGTGCCGATCGCTTCAACCCCCCGGGACCTTAAAAATTGCACCAGTCGAATCCCATCCCTCCGTGGGATCTCGGCCAGCTTCAAATACCATTGCCCCGGCTCCCGGCTATCCAGCCTGCTGTCCGGTTCCACCACCTCGGGCAAACCGACCTGCAGCCGGCTTTGATTCTCGTTAAGTTCCTGAATCTGGGCCTGATAACGCTCTGCAGCCAGCCGATACCCCCGCTGCTGCCCCACCCAGTAGGCCAGCCCCACAATCAGCAGAATCCCCAGAAGCAAAAGCACAGCATATCCCCGAGGCAGCCTAAGCGTCCAAAGGTGATGTCCGGAAGTATCCACGCCAGAATCAGCCAGGGCTGAATCGCCTGAGGTGGTCTGACCGGATTCTTCACCTGCGCCATCTGCTGCACCTGGTTTCCGCCAGGGTTGCTTGCCCTTACGCAGAATTTCATAGGGTGGGCGATTCGATTTACTCATCTCATCCCCTTTCAGCAGTTGACTTCAGGATGTTTGTTCCGGGTGCCACCTATGAGCAAGCGTTTGTCAAGCGGGAATGTATTCGGGATCGTCTCAACCATCTA
>CAZJJN010000013.1:45689-77259 GCA_964546335.1 uncultured Phycisphaeraceae bacterium | reverse complement strand
GCTGGTTCGCAAGAGACCATCGGGGGCACCTGCACGTCCATGCCAGTGTTGATCGCAGCTGTTGGCAGACGTTTGGGTTATCCATTGAAACTGGTTTTTACCCAAAGTCATGTGTTTATACGCTGGGAGGGAGAAGACGATGAATCTCTGCCTTTGGCCTGGCGTGAGACTTTCAACTTTGAAACGACTAATGGGTTCAAAGTATTTGACGATGAGCACTATAAGAGTTTTCCCAGGAAGGTGACGGAGGAAGAGATCGCCAGGCTTGGTCTGTTGCAGTCTTTGTCGCATCGCGAGGAGTTAGCATTTTACCTGGCGACGCGCGGCCATTGTCAATATGACAACAAGCAATATGAGCAGGCTTTGGCAAGTTATCAGCAGGCCCATCGTCTGGACCCGGCCAGGCCGAATCATCTGGCTTGGGTTCGCGGCACGGAGCAGAAGTTGTTTGCTAAACATGCAGCACTTGAGTCTTTGTATTTCACGCATTCGCAAAGGACTCAGGCGACTCGGCCTTACGTTGGGCCTCGTGTGGAGATTGATCGGCAAGGTTATGCGCGTGTGATTCCGCCCCGCGTGTTGCAGCCGCCTCAGATGAATATTCAGCCCGTGTTTCCCGGAGATCAGCCATGAGTGTATGTCGTTTAAGTTGTGTGATATTTGCGTTTGTGTTTGTCGCGATGCTGCCGAGTCAGGCAGAAGCGATGTATGACCCTGGAACAGGCCGGTTCATGCAGCGTGATCCTGCGGGATATGTGGATGGCATGAACCGCTACGCGGGGTACCACGTCATGCATGGCGGGGTCGATCCGAGCGGTTTACAGCAGCAAACAGCTGCACCTAAACCAGCGGCGCAATGTGAAAATGCTTCCGGACCTATCACATTAACGTTTGATGGCCTAACACTGTCGGGGGGAGGGATTAAAGTTGATGCCGTTTCTGGCAAACCAGTTCGTACCACAGTTTCTGAAGACTGGGAGTTAAGGGGAGCTGTTTTCCCAAATCGAAACAGAAGGCCAGCGCCTTACCGTTTCTATTATAAATACGAAAGAAAAGTATTTGATTATTCGGTCGCGCGGCAAAGAAAGGCTGGTGCTGGCCCCGCAGTGGAAGGAACATATTGGATTGGTAGCTGTGATGATAAGACCTGGAAAACTAAGGTAGCTAGGCACATGCTCGCATCTAATGCCTGGGGTTTCTATAGTTGGCGGATGCACCCAGAGGCAAATGTGCCAAACTACCCGGGACGAGTGAATTCATCATTTCATATCCATGGAGGCAAAAGTGCTGGCTCAGCAGGATGCATAGACATTATGGGGCAAGACCATGCTGTAAATAAGATTATTGAAGAAGCAGTTGAATACATGAATGATAATAATTTGTGGCCTACAAGCACAACACAACCATGCTGTTGCTATGTGGCTGTAGTTGTGGATTATTCTTCACTAGGGCAAAGTAGGGAAGTAATTTACACTAATGCCATTGATTATGAGGTACGTGAGTATTCGGACGGTATAGAAAGAGGAGTGTATAATAAGAACGGTGGGCCTCTACCTCACGAAATGCCGCCACTCAGCGGAACGGTTGCACGCCAATGACATTAGTTGCTGAAGTGAGTGACAAGATGGCGTGGGAGCTAATGCATCTATTTGATGGCTCTATAGTCATCGGATCAAGCGTAGCTTTATTGTCCTTTGCAATCTTTATGTCCGTATATAAAAATTATATTCTCGAATCGGTGTATTATTGCCTTGGTATGATGTATTTTCTGCTTGCTTTAATGGCTATTTATTGTAATTACAAATTCATATTTCAAGGAGATAGTGATAAGTTAAGTTATATTATGGAGACCGGGGATTATATTCACTTATATATCGACATCGCTATTTATGCCATATCTTGCTTGATCTCCATTTTAGGCATCCCCGCAATTATTATTAGTATGTTGGGAAAGGATAAGAAACTATGAAGTCCGGATACCAACCTTGGCAAGCGTTTGTCAAGCGGGAAAGTTTTCGAAATTGTCTCAAACATTTGTCCCTCATCATCACAAGAACGAGCAGTTGATCTTATTTGCGTAGATGGCCTTATTCATGGTATTGACATCATCTAAGACTTTATGCCACCCAGCCTTGGGCAGGCAGGTCAGGCCGACTTCAGAGTCTGGTGGATCGTTTTGATCGACTGGAAATTTTCGATTGCCCCAAGGCGAAGCTCCCTGAGCCGAACTGGAACAAGGGGATGATTCGGTAGCTTATCCGAGAAAGCCCTTTAAAACATCGCTTTTTTGGGTGTTTATTCGCGCATGGACTGGACGCTGGGTTATTGATCAGTTATGCTAACTAGTCATGGAGGCAGTTCGTGCAGGCTGCAATCGCAGTTAGCTTTCGTGATCTTGAGAGATTCTGCTTTGGAAAGCGGGATTTGGGAAATTAGAGAAGTAGGGAGATTCAGACATGATAATGAACTTATTCAGTCGCAACGCGCTAGCTGTTGCAGTCTTGGCCTTGGGCGGTGCGTCCATTGCGCAGGCGGGTGTTCTGATCGGCGAGCCTTTCAGTAACCCCAATTTCGCTCCGGGTAATCTGGTCGGCCAACCCGGTGCTGCGGGTGGTGATGCGGTTAATCTGGTCAACGCCTATACAGGCGACGACACCGCAGCCATCGCTTATCAATCAGCAGGGCTGGATTACAACTATGACATCAACCATACCAACGGCCTGGCTGAAGCCTCGGGCGGTTCCGTCGTACTGAACAGTACAGATTCAGGAGCCAGCCTGCGTGATATTCGCGAACGACCTTCCACCCTTGGGCCTGGTGATTATTTCTTCTCGCTCCTGATGCGCTACGACGGCGGGGGCGATCCGACTGACGGAGCCAAGGCATTGGCAGGTTTCGATGTCCGAGACAGCAACGGCGGTCGTCGCTCGATCCAGTACGGCTTCCGCAACAACGCTGGCACGATCGAAGCCATCATCGAGTACAAGGGGGTTATCAACGTCCTCGGCTCCAGCATCACGCCTGGCGAAACGTACTTTGTCGTCGCATCGATTGATAATGATGGTGCAGGCAGCAGCGACCCCGTGACGACTTACTTCAACCCCGGCAATGTCACCACCCAAGCTGATGCCGATGCCACGTCAAGCAAGGTTGTCACCAACGCTGGGCCCGGCCCGCATGGACAGGTCCCTTATCGCGGCATTCAGATTGATCTGGCGGGTGCTCTTGACGGGGCCACCTTTGATGAAATACTCATGGGCCAGACTTGGGCTGATGTCACGCCTGTTGGCTTCGTGCCTGAGCCTGCCAGCTTAGCGCTGCTTGGATTAGGCGGACTGGCGCTGATTCGCCGTCGCTGAAGCTATGGCGAACAAGTCCGCCCTCGCTAAAGCAGACGCACACATTCGCGATGTGTGAATGACTTAACTAAGTACAAACACAGCAAGGCGGCCAAAGGGTCGCCTTGTTTTCTTTATTCCCAGTTGAAAACTCACTTCTGCGTGATACATGTCAGAATGGATGTCATCACTTATGAATGCTTAAAGCAGGCTGAGTCCAATCGTCGCGTCCTGGGTGCCACGCCTTGACGACACACGAGCTTGCGAGAGTGGCGCAAGGTGTGTGGATGACATCCGTTTGGGCTTTCCTTCCCACAGCACAGTTTGCTTCGTGAACTTGGTCAAACTGTGTCACTCCGCGATTAATGACTTGGGTATGTTCCAGGAGACATAAAAAAGGACGGCTGCTCTTGCGAGCAGCCGTTGAGTTCGGCGGGCGCTGTTTGTAAGCCGAATTTTGTTCCCGCGATGCGGGGGCGACCATTTCTCTACGACATCCGTTACCGAATGCCTCCAGCAGCCTACCCGCAGGTGCTGATCGCTCAGCCGACCGGACCAGTCGAGGCTTGCGCCTGCCTGCTGCTTGGCCTTGCACGCAGTGGGGTTTGCCATGCCCGAGCCATCACTGACGCGGCGGTGTGCTCTTACCACACCTTTTCACCCTTACCTGTGCGCTTTCGCGCCATCGGCGGTATCTTCTCTGTGGCACTTTCCCTGACTGAGCCGTCACCAACTCAGCCGGTGGGCGTTACCCACCACTGTGTCCTGCCGTGTTCGGACTTTCCTCTTCAGCAAAGCTGAAGCAGCCACCACCACAGCGCCCGACACCCATATCATAGCCAGGGTGAACGCATGTATGGGATTCAGGAGCAAAAACGTGCTGAGCGTCGGAGGTAGGATGGGTTAGCGAAGCCTCTTGGCGGAGCGTAACCCATCAATGAGGCCCCTTGACCAAGCATACGCCGTTGATGGGTTACGGCTCGAAGACTCGTCTAACCCATCCTACAAGCCAGATGCGTTTGCCCTGATATCATAGCTTTGCATCTGACCTATCGACATGAGAAACTGTAAAGTCTAGCGATTCCATGACGAACCAATCCGAAAAACTGGAAGTGACCGCCTGCGTCGATGATGAGTCGGCCAGCCTGCTTGGCGATCTGCTCAGTCGGCTCAGCGATGTTGTCACCCCGGTCTGTTTCAATGGCTCACCGACCGGGGCCGTCAACGACCTGGCCCGACAGTTTGATGCGGAGTTAATGGACGATACCCGCCAGATGCTGGTGGACCGACCAAGGCAGATTTGTATCCTGGCCTCGCGCGAGGGATTGCCTCGTGACCTGGCGCGTGAAGCACTGGCTGCGGGTAGCCTGATCCTGGCGATTGAGCCGATCAGCGCGACGTATGCGGAATCCACCAGTCATGGTCGCATCGGGCGAAAAGGGGCGGATGCCACGAAAGGTGCAGGCGTGGCTGTGCCGGGCAGCCTGGCTGTGCTGCCCGCGTTTCGCTCGTCCCCGGGTTGGCAGAAAAGCGCCGAAGCCAGCGACACCTTGGGCAACATACGTCTGATGCAGGTGACAAGTTTCGGGACTGAAAAGCAGTGCAGCACCTTTGCCCGGTTGTTCGATGCCTGGCGGACCGCATTGCAGGTGGTGGATATGCCTGAGTCGATTGATGCGTCTTTGGTCGGGCCTTTGACGAAGGTGCCGCGCGAGCCGCGGGGTTTGATCGGCAGCCTGGTGATTCATGCCCGGCTGTTTGGTGGGGGGGTGTTGAGCATGTTGGTCAGCAGCCGAATGCCTGCCCATCAGCGAGCTGTTTTGCTTCTTGGTGAGACAGGCACACTGGAAGTCAGCGACGTCAGCTATCGCCTGCACGACCCGCAAGGCCAACTGATGGATGAAGCGGGGGAGGCATCCCTTACTGAAGAACTTGATTTTGGTTATGTCGGTCTGATCGAGAATCAGATGCGCGATTTGATCGCACGTGACTTGCAGTTACCCCCTGAGCAGATGGTCAGTGAGTCCTTGGAGCAGCAGGTGCTGGCCTGTTGCGAAGCCTGCCTGCTTTCAGCGCGGACGCGTCATGGCGAAGATCCGCAAAGCCTGATGGAAATGATGAAGACGATTTGATCAAGCGGAAACAAGAATTAATCAGTTATGCAATGCTTGGCTTGGCCACCGCTTTTGTGCCGGTTGGCGTGTCCATCACGTCATAGTCCAACGCACGCAGTTCATTTTTTAATGCGTCGGCTGAATCAAACCCAAGTGAATTTGCGAGAGGGTTATAGCAGGGACGTGTCCGATCGTAGTGTCCTGGGTGCCACACCTTGACGCCGCTCGAACTTCGTGAGAAGGGCGCAAGGTGTGTTGATGTGGTTGCAGTCCGATATTTCATGGCAGTACTGTTCAGTCTCGCGGACTCGATCAACCTGTGTCACCCCGATATGAATACATTAAGCGTGCGATAGTTTGCTCAGAGGATTTGTACTTAGTTATTCAGCACACCTTGCGACTCACTCACTTGGCTCGTGAGTCGCCAAGGTGTGGCCCCCAGAAGCAAAGGTGCGTCTAGAGTTACCTTTGGATCACGACTTTTCTTTATCAAAGTACGTACTGACTCGAGGAGGATAAACGCATTCGATAAAATCGGAACCAATGAGTATCTGATAACCCTTGTCAATCAGTTCTTGCCGAATCTTATCCGAGGTTTCATAATCTTTTATATCCCGTGCTTTTTTCATTTCCTTTGTTATCTCATTTAATTTGTCTTTGCCAAGTGTGCCATGGAAAATGCGGTAAGGTTGTGCTGCAATATTCTTACGATCATCTTCCGGCATGTCATGTGGTAAGTTGGGCATGACTCCTAAAATTTGATTTGCGGCCGTTAGCAAAGCTAAATCAGCTTTTACGCTCTTTCTGACAGTTCCTTTAAACCATGCGAATAAACATCCCAATGCTCCTGCAATGTTCAAGTCATCGTTAAGATGACTTATGAATTCTTGGACAACGGGTATGCAACCTTCATGTATATCAGCATTTGCTTGAGCGTGCATTTGAGGATTAGAATCAAGCCATGTATTCCAATAGGCATTGCTTAGTCGATCCACCGCATATGCAGAATCCTGTAAACCCTTGGCGGTAAAATTCATATTGCTTCGATAATGTCCTTTAAGTAACTCATAGCGAATGACTTGGGCTGGTACCTTGTAGCCATCTGTCGCTTTGCCTTCCATCACATCGCGCAGGGTGAAGAAATTGCCTTTGCTTTTGCTCATCTTCTCGCCCTCCACGAGCAGGAAGCGCGTGTGCAGCCAGTACTTGGCAAAGTGTGACTTGCCGGTCACGCCACGGGTCTGCGCGATCTCACACTCATGGTGAGGAAAGATGTTGTCTTCGCCGCCGGTATGGATATCGATCACATCCTGTTTGAGCAAAGCTCTTGCCATTGCGGAGCATTCGATATGCCAGCCGGGGTAGCCTTTGCCCCAAGGGCTTTCCCATTTCATGATGTGCGATTCATCAGGCTTCCACAGCAGGAAGTCGGCTGGGTGTTTTTTGCTTGCCTGATTGCCAGCCTCGACGCGTCCTCCCGCCCCGCAGCGCAATTGATCCAGTGTGTTGCCACTGAGTTTGCCATACTCGGGAAAGCTCTGCACATCGAAATACACGGCGCCGTCTTTGGCGATGTAGGCATGGCCTTTCTCCAGCAGACTGGCCACGAGTATCTTCATGTCCTCGACATGTTCCGTGGCTTTGGGCATGCGCGATTTGGTCGGGTCGTCGTTGTATTCGTCGGCGATCTTCAGGCCGAGCGCTTTGGCATCTTCGATGAACGCGCGGGTGTAGTACGCAGCCACCTGATAGGGGTCGTCCGGATTCTTCACCAGGCTGGCGTCCACCTTGCCCGACTTCTTGTTTTCCTTCAGGCGACGGGCGGCAAGCTGCATCTTGTCTTCGCCCCCGCCGTCGGCCAGTTGATCTTCGGTCATGTGCCCAACGTCGGTGATGTTCATCACCTGATCGACTTCGTAGCCTGACAATTCCAGGAATCGGCGAAGCACATCCGCAAAGACAAAGCTGCGGAAGTTGCCGATGTGGGCGTAGTCGTAAACCGTCGGCCCGCAGTTGTACATCGCAACCCGGCCCGGCTGGACCGGCTGAAATGTTTCCATCTGGTGCGTCAGGCTGTTGTAAAAGCGAATGTCCATGCGGCGATGATACGCAGGGAGGCGAAGAGTTTCATCTTATGGCTATCGGCGACCGGTGAGTCGATGTGACATCGCTTTCATCAACCTTGATGCCTGCACCAAGGAGCTATCAAAAAGGGACATGGGTTCATCTGATTAGCTGGGGTAGTCAGGTTTCTGCTGCCAATCGAGTTCATAGCTGCCTGGGATGCCTTGGTACTCGCGGGGGAATTCGTAATCCTTGCGCAACGGGTGGCCTTGCCAATCTTCAGGCAGGAGGATGCGGCGCAGGTCGGGATGGCCAGTGAAGGTGATGCCCAGCAGGTCGTAAATTTCCCGTTCATGCCAATCTGCTGCAGGCCAAAGGTCGCTGACGGTGGGCAGGATCGGCTCATCCCGGCTGACACGCACCTTCACAGCCAATCTATGTTCGTGCGTCGTTGAGCGCAATTCGTAACAGGCGGCCAGATGATTGTCCGCGACATAATCCAAACCCGTGATGCACGACAGCCAATCGAAAGCGAGTAGTTCTTCTTGGTGCAATAGTTCGGCTAAGGCACGCCAGTGTTCCGCGGTAGTTTCCAGTCGCGGGTGCAGCGCATCGTGGGGGAATTGGGCGCGGCCTGGCAGGTGGGTTTCGATCAGGTTGGCGATTTCACGTGGTGTCATGATTTACATCTGCATTCAGGGGGCAAGGAAAGTTGGTGGATTAGTTGCCGAAGCCTGGTGGGGGTGGGGCGTTGTCACCGCCGGGGCCAAAGCCGGGGGCAGGCATTTTTCCCGGATCGCCGGGCATGTCTCCGCCACCTTGCTGCTGCATCATCATTTCGATCATGCTGGCGATGCCTGACTCCTGCAGGGCTTTTTTTACATCAGCATAGACCCAGTTGCCGTTGACCTTGAGTGTGCTTCCCTCAGCATTGAGAGACAGGCCATCGATCAACGGGGCGAGCGCTTGAGGATTCTTGGCTCCCATAAAGGCAAGCATGCCCAGTTGTTGCTTTAGTTCATCAGGCTTGAATTGACCGGCCATGGCCGAGGCTGCCTGAGCAGATTCCATTTCGCCAACTGTGATCAGCTTAATCTCGTTGCTGATGGTCAGACCCATGACACCATCACTCATCGGCGGAGCTTGTCCAGGCCCGGCCATGCCTTCCGCTGCGGATGACAGGTCCTGGCCAGCAAACCACAAGTCATAGCCACGTACCTGATCCGCCAGTGCGATCAGCTCAGGCGAGATCGTCGCAGAGTTGCCTGACTTGTATTGATCGATTGCCGCTTCCATCGTCTTGATGTCGCTGGCAATCAGAATGACTGCATTCTCCAACGCCAAGGCGGCAAATGGCGTCTCTTCCTTGCTGCCAACGTAGTAATAGCTTTCATCTTTGTATGTTTCTTCAGTAATGGCGCTGGTTTCATCGTCCAGGCCAGCCTTGATCAGGTCATACAGCTTGGTGTTGTTGTCGCTTCGTGATTGCGTGTTGTTCTTCAGTTTGAACAAAGCAACAGAAATCGGCTTGTTGCCATCCGCTGGTGCTGATATGGCCATCTTTGACCAAGCGAACTCCTTGAGTTGATCGATGGTCAAGTCTGACTGGCTGTTGATCTGCGCCATGACAGCAGGCTGGCTTCTTACCCACGCTTCCAGGTCTTTCACCGGCTGGGAATTGAAAATCTTCGCAATCTGGATCTCGCCCATCATGTCAGGAGATTCGGTCAGGAAAGATGTCAGGTCTTCCTCGCGCGAAGTGATGATGCTCGTATTACTGCCACCCCGCGCGTTGGCGTTACTCGTCGGGTTTGTTGCCCCGCCAACGAAGAACAGATAATAAAACACCGCTGCTCCGACACCTGCCAGCAGCAGCAGGCCGATCACTCCCGCGAGGATCGGCACGATGGGTGGGCCTTTCTTGTCATCCTTCTCCTTCACCTTGCTCGCTTTCCCCTTGCCTCGCGAACGACCAGGTTTGGTCTTGGCTTTGCCTTCTGCTTTCTCTTCCGCAGCGAGTGCCGCAACCCCTGTTGCCGGGGCGGTCAATCCCTCGCCTGCGATATCTTCAATGCCTGCCCCTGCGCCCGGCTGCCGGGGCTGGTCGGCTGCATCGCCTGACAACGCGGCTGCAAGCGCGCCTGTTTCATCTTCTTCATCAAAGATGCTGACACTTTCGTTGTTGGGGTCTTCCTCTTCCGCATCCTCGAAGAATGTGATGCCGTCATCATCGTCTGCTGACGCCGCTTGGTCCGGCTCATCAGCATCCGGCTTGGCTGACTCAGTTGATGCAGGCTTGGGCTTGGGGGTTGAAGTCACCGCAGCAGCACCGGCGACGCTGGGCGCGTCAGGCTCGATGCTGGTGATGTTGATTCCTGCTGAGTCAGCTTGCGACCGGGCTTCCGATTCGTCGGCTGCTTCGAACAAGGCAATGACTTTTTTATTGTTCTTCTTGTATGTGCCAGTGACTTTGAACCGCATGATGCTCAACCTGCCTGCAAGACCAGAGAAATCAGTGTCCTGAGCATGATATCGCCACTGGCTGGCAATGCGTAATCGCTTACGCGTTGAAGCAGGTCAATCGGTGCCAATGCCTGTGCTTTAAGTAGAGGCGGTTTCGAGCGGTGTCTTCGGCCGGGCGATGGATTGCTGGCTGATTTTATCCTGCAGGCGCATCAGGCCTTCGATCAGTGCTTCCGGGCGAGGTGGGCAGCCGGGGATGTAAACATCGACAGGCACGACAAGGTCAACGCCTTTGACGACGTGGTAGCCATACTTGAAGTAAGGCCCACCGCCGACGGTGCAGGCACCCATGGCGATGACCCACTTGGGATCAGCCATCTGGTTGTAAAGTCGGCGGACGCGCGATGCCATCTTGTAGGTGACGGTGCCCGCGACGATCATCAGGTCTGCCTGACGGGGTGTGGCGCGGAAAGCACCGGCCCCGAAGCGGTCGAAATCGAAACGCGAGGCACCGACCGCCATCATCTCGATGGCGCAGCATGCCAGGCCGAACGTCATCGGCCAAAGGCTGTTTTTACGGGCCCAGTTCATGGCCCAGTCCACGCTGGTGACGATCAGGCCTTCTTCAAATCGGTTTTCAATCCAACTCATGGTGTTGCCTCAGTGGGTCTGTGAAGAAGTGTATGGCAGAAGCCGCTGAAGGCCAAGCAAGTAAGACGGGTTAGCGCAGCCTCTTGGCGGAGCGTAACTCATCAGTAGAACCTGCGCCCATGCATGATCCGCTGATGGGTTACAGCTCGAAGACTCGCCTAACCCATCCTACGCGCGACACGTATTCGCCCCGCCAATCACTTCTTCAGCTTAAAATGAAAAGCTTTGGTCACCGTGGCTTCGATGGCGATGCCGTTGCGTTGAGCCGGGGTGAAGTGAGCTTTCTCCATCGCGCGGATCGCGGCCTTCTCCAGTCGGCTGAAGCCCGGCGTCTCAATCACCCGAATATCCACGGCCTTGCCTTCGGTCGTCACCCGCGCCTGCAACACCACCGTGCCTTGCTCCTTCTGGCGAATAGAGGCTCGCGGATACACGGGCGTGGGCATCGAATCCGCGATGGGCGTGTCCGTGGCTGCACCTGTTTCATTCATCACGGCATGCTGAGACGAGTCTTGCTCGCTCATATGGTGGTCGGCATCCTTCCTCGCAACCTGATCCTGCCCGGTGGTTTCCTCAAGTTCTGCCTGCTGTTCCACCACATCGTCAACAGGTGACGCTGACTCGCGTGTCTGTGTCACCGGTGCGTCATGCTCGAGAGTCTGATTATTTGCCTGTACCTGCGAGTCAGCCGATTCAACATCCGAAAAATCGAACAACTTCGAGGGGGGCGATGTGTTCACCCTTTTGCCGACTGGTTGGCTAAACATCGGCTGGGGGTTAGTGACATTAGGTTTGGGCAACTGGGCGAGAAGATTCTCAGGCAAAGACGGCGGCGTTGACTGCTGGGGATAACCTGGACTCGTTGACTGCGTCTGTGTTGATGCCTTTGCGGGGTTTGCAATCTGACGTTGCTGATCTTCAGTTGGCGGGGTCACCGTCACCACAGGCTTGCTTGGATTATGTGTCAGATAGTCTGCAGGATTCACCGTAATCATGCGCACCGCAGTCTGACTGCTGCTTCCTGAGCTTGATCCGGGGTCGCGTGCTGGCTCAAACTCAGCATTCATGACCAGCAGCATCAAAGCGACGACATGTAGTAAGACTGACAACACCTGGCCGGCGAAGAAGTGGCCATTGAATAAAGTGAAAGACCGCCCACGTACCACGCATGGCAGGTGGGCGGTGATGGAGACTCTCTGCAACTCAGCCAGTGAGGGGTCGGTCTCAGTCAGCCAAGGCAGTTCGAGTTCAGAATGTCTTATCAAAAGAGACAATAAAGTTGCGTCCTGGCATGTTCTGACCAGACCCATGCACACGGTAGTTCTGGTCGGTCAGATTCTCCACGGTCAGGCTCAGGTTCGTCTGGTGATCGATCCGCCAACCGACGCGCAGATCGCCCACGACGTAGCCCGGCGTGCCATCGGGTGGAATGCGTCGTGTGTCACTGATATCTCTCAAAGATAACCGATCTGCATCCGCAGCCGCGCGAATGACGACCTCGCCCCACACCGGGATATCAGGTGATTCATAGCGCAGACCAACCTGTCCGGTCAAAGGCATGATGCGTGACGGATAATCGTCGATGACCATGCCCCCCGCAGTGATGCTCTGCGCTTCGCCATCCATGTAAGTGACGTTTCCGAAGAGTGTGAGTTCGGGGAAGATTTTCCAAGCTGCCCCAAACTCAATGCCTTGCATGAAGCCATCTTCGCTGTTGATTTTGTTGAACACGCCGCCCGGGCCTAATGCCGTGGGCACGCGGAGAATCTGGTCTTCGATCAGGTAATGGAAGAATGCCAGTTGGGCGGTGAAGCGTTCGTATTCCGCCTTCGTACCAATTTCGAACATGATGTAATGTTCGGGGTCCAGGCCGAGGGCTGGTCGTTCGACGCCGCCTGAGAAGTCGCTGTCGCGTGTCAGGTCAGACAGGTTGGGTGCACGGAAGCCTTGCGACACACCGCCGAATACATTCCAGTGTCGCTGGGGGTCAACAAACCAGACAAAACGGGCACTGCCTGAAGCGTTGAACCAGCTTTCTTCCAGGCTGCCTCTCGAGCCGCCGAGATCTACGCTGCCTGCAGAAGCTCGCGCATAAGTGATGCGGGCACCGATGATGATGTCCAGTGAGCCAGTGACCGCGATGCGATCCTGCACGTAAAAGCCCAGCAGGTCATAGCTGGCATCATCGCCGACCGGTCCCTGGATCGGATCGCGCGTGTTGAACGAACTGACCCAGTCGCGGTAGTAGTCGATGCCGACGGTGATGTGGCCGACGGGTGTGTCGGCTGTGGCGTTGGCGAAGAAACCAAGCGTATTCACCTCAAAGCCATCGAAAGATGTCGAGAAATCCGAGCGAATGCGATGACGGACTTCATCCTGCCTCTGCCAGGACAGGCTGGCGTGAACTTCTTCGAAGAAGCCATCCAGTTCGGTGGCATGAAGTTGGATGTAAGTGAGTTGTCGTTCCTGATCGATCTCGCGCAGGATGTCCCTGCCGATGCTGGTACCTCGGTAGGGCACGGCATTGACCGTCTGTTCCGTGCGGGGCACGTTGTTCTGGCGCATGTTCTGATGGGCGAAAACCAGGCGGGTGGTTGGCTGGAAGAAATACTCGCCTTTGAAGTCGCCGTACCATTCGGTGTAGCCGGTGTCAGGTTGAGTGACACCGCTGCCGATCTCCAGGTCGCCGAAGGTGCGATAGGTACCTCCCGCGACCATGCCGAAGCGGTTGCCAACAGCCGCACTCACTTCTCCACGTACTGCGGTCGAGTTCTCAGCCGTGGAATAACGGATGATGCCCCGGCCAGCGACATGGACACCCCCGACTTCGATGTCTGAGTCGTAGGCATAGGGATTGACGGTGATGGCATTGACCGTGCCACCGATGGCATCGGAGCCGTAAAGAACGGAGCTTGGGCCTTTGACCACTTCCAGTCGTTCCAGGGAATAGCCATCGACGGTATTCCAGTATTGGTTAGGCCCCGGCCGAAACACAGAGTTGTTCAGGCGGATGCCATCGATCATGAAGAGATTGCGAAAGCCGGTGAAGCCTCGAATGTAGGGTGAGCCGTGGCCGACCGCGGTTTCCTGGATCATGACGCCAGGCATGTCACGCAGTGACTGAGGCACGGTGCGGTACTGGCGATCCAGCATCTGGCGTTGATCGACCAGTTCCATCGAGTAGGGCACAGTGAAGGGGTCGGCTGCGGTACCCGTGGCTGTAATGGTCACATCCTGCAGTTGCGTTGAGCCAGCCGGTGCGACGACAGATTCATCGGTCGCGCTCGTTGGCGCTGTCGTAGCCGACTGCTTCTCTGGAGCGTCGGCCAGCGTAGGCGCAGCCAGAGTCGCAGCCAACATCATGACACCTGCTGAAACAATCTTTTGGGAAATCTGGTACTGCACGAATGATCCTTTCAATGCCAAAATGAAAAAAACTCGACAGGGCAGTACGCCCTCACACACTGTTTGAGACGAGAGTGTAAAGGCGTGTCACTCGGGGTTGCATATTTTGCAGACTTGCCTGTCTGATATTTCGATCACGTGTTTTCGCGCTCGGTCAGGAAACATCGCTGGCTTGCCCTTAGGATTGAATTAAGTCAACAACCAGACGGATGGGAAAGGAAATTAAAGTATGTCCCGTGCAACGAATCTTGCAGAACTCAAAGCCTCGGGTTGGCAGTCCCGCAGCGTGAAGCAGGAAGTCCATGACAACCTGATGAAGGCCCTGGCAGCAGGTGACCCCCTGTTCCCCGGGATCATCGGCTACGAAGACACCGTGATCCCTGAGATTATTCTCGCACTGGTCGCGTCACATGACATGCTGTTTCTGGGCGAGAAAGGGCAGGCCAAGAGCCGAATGATGCGCATGCTCACGCGCTTCCTCGATGAAGCGATTCCCTACATCGACCACCCTGACATGCCCGTGCATGAAGACCCGTTGCATCCGATCAGCAAGGTTGGCAAGCAGATGGTGGCCAGCATGCCGCCCGAGGATGTCCCGGTCGCATGGTGGGGGCGTGAGCATCGCTATGCCGAACGTTTGGCACCGGGTACGAAGTTCGCAGACATCATCGGCGAGATTGACCCGGCCAAACTGGCTGGGGGCACCAGCATGTCCGCGGAAGATGCGCTGCACTTCGGCCTGATCCCACGCATGCACCGAGGCATCTTTGCCATGAACGAGTTGCCTGAACTCGACGAACTGGTGCAGGTCGGCCTGTTCAACATCCTTGAAGAGCGGGATGTGCAGATTCGTGGCTACCCCATCAGCTTTGATGTTGATGTGCTGATTCTGTTCAGCGCCAACCCCGCAACCTACAACCGCAGCGGCAAGGTGATCCCACAGTTGAAGGATCGCATCGGCTCGATCATCCACACGCACTATCCAGCCGAGCGCGACCTGGGTATCCGCATCATGGAGCAGGAAGCCAGCATCAATCTGGCAGGTGACTTTCCAGTGGCAGTGCCTTACTTCATGAAGGAACTGGTTGAGCAGATCACGGTTGCAGCGCGCAACTCCCGCTATGTCGATCAACAGTCAGGCGTCAGTGCGCGCTTCAGCATCGCCAACTACAACACCATGGTCGCCAGCGCACGCCGGCGTGGGGCAGTGCTGGGTGAGAAGCCTGCCGTGCCTCGCATCAGTGACCTTGGGCATCTCTACGCTTCCTCGTTGGGCAAGCTTGAGCTGGACATGATGGGGTCGCAGCAGATGAGCGAAAAGCAGGTATTTGATTCGATTGTCGCTGAGGCCATCCGCGACCTGTTCAACGAGTATGTCGATGAGCATGGCTTCGACCAGATCAGCGAAATCTTCGCCAAGGGGGTGAAGATCGAAGTCGGCGACATGCTGCCCAGCAGTCACTATGAGCAACTGCTCAAACGTGTGCCCCCAGCCTGGGAAAAGGCCTTTGAAGTGAACAATGCCAGCGACCCGGCAGTTCGCGCTTCGTGTGTCGAGTTCGTGCTGGCCGGTTTATATGCGACGGAACGCATCAGCCGGGTGCAGAGGCATGGCGTGATTGAGTATGAGGTGTAACTGGCGCCAGCCGGTCTATACTTGACGTAGATGTCCGCCCACCACGAAAAACTGGATGAACTGCTCATCAAAGCCAGGCAACTGCCCAAAGTGCCCGGCGTTTATCTGATGAAGGACGCCAAAGACCGCGTCATCTATGTGGGTAAAGCCACCAATCTGCCTGACCGTGTCAGCAGCTACTTTGTGCCCTCGGCAGACCTTGGGCCTAAGAAGCAACCCATGCTGTTGGAAGTGGTGGACTTCGATACCATCGAATGCGAAGGCGAGTGGGAAGCACTGCTGACTGAGAATCGCCTGATCAAGGACATTCACCCCCCTTACAACGAACGGCTGACCGATGGCAAGTCATTCCCTTATCTGGTCATCACCATGCGGGATGATTTCCCCGGCGTGTTCATCACGCGTGAGCCGATGCACCCGGATTATCGCGGCGCGAAGGTACTCGGGCCTTTCACCAGTGTCTATGCCTTGCGTGAGTCGATACAACTGCTGCAGCGGGTTTTCAAGTTTCGTACCTGCACGTTGGATATTCGTGTGGAGGATGAAGGTCGCAAGTATTTTCGCCCTTGCCTGTTGTACCCGATCAAACAATGCACCGGGCCTTGCGCTGCTCGGATATCGCAGGAACAGTATCGCGAGGATATCCGCCGGTTCGTGCGTTTTCTGGAGAGCAAGCGCAGCGTGATGTTGCGCGAGTTGAACATCGAGATGCAGGAAGCTGCCAAGAATCTGGAGTTTGAGAAAGCAGCGACATTGCGCGACCAGATCCGCGCGATCGAGAAACTCGACGAGCGCGGCAAAGCCAGCCAAGGCTGGCAACCCGAAACTGAAACTTTTTACACTGACCCGCAACGAGGCCTGCGCTCCCTGCAGAAAACGCTGGGACTGAATGAGCCGATCCGTTGCATGGAAGCGATTGACATTGCCCACCTGCAAGGCGGCGAAACGGTGGGGAGCAAAGTCTGCTTTGTCGATGGCAGGCCTTTGAAGAATGAATATCGAAGGTACAAGATTCGCACGGTGGAGAATGATGATTACATGGCCATCCGCGAAGTCGTCAGCCGACGGTATCGCGAAGCCGGGTCAGGCAACGAGCTTTATCCGGAGGTGATTCTGATCGACGGCGGGTTGGGCCAACTCCATGCAGCGATGGAGGCTTTCAACGAGCTGAACGTTAAGCCGCCGATGGTGATATCGCTGGCCAAGAAGGAAGAACTGATTTACATGCAGGCGCGCAGCGAGCCGATCAAACTCGGCAGGGAAAACCTTGGCTTGAAACTCTGCCAGGCCATCCGCGACGAGGCTCACCGCTTTGCCCAGCATTACCACCACATCCTCAGGCGGAAGAAAGTGATCGGCGAGTAATGACGGACCTGCCAGAAGGACTTCTCAAGGAACAGGATGGGGCGGTGCTGTTGCAGGTGAAGGTTGTGCCCGGTGCACGCAAGCCCAAGCTGGCAGGCCTGTTGGGGGATCGATTGAAACTGGCTGTGAGTGCTCCGCCTGAAGCAGGCAAGGCCAACCAAGCTGTGTGCGAGCTTGTGGCCGATTGGTTGGGTTTGCCCCCGCGCGATGTGCAGGTGGTTGCTGGCATGACCCAGCCACGCAAGACCTTGCTGTTGAAGCAGGTGACCTGCGCGAAGGTGAAAAGTGAAATTGAGGAATTGTGATGCTGTTGTGTAACCGTTTTGTATGACTTGACTTGCAGTTCCGAGTCCACAGTGTCACATCAGGCTTTTCGCCATTACCCAGCCGCGAAGCGAGACAGCACCAGAGCGGTGAAGCAAACCGATCAAGTTGATGAAAACAAAAAAATTGCACGTACCGAAGGGGTACGTGCAATGGCATGTTGGGTGCGATGAGGAAGCGTCCGTGCTTCAAAATAAACGGTGAAGGGGTCTTGCTTTTTCAGGGCAGCCTGACTTATGCTGGGACTCGCCACGAGTTCCGTTGCGTAGGCTGGAGTATGGTCAGGGTCTTCCGTGACCCTGAGTACTCGGCCTGGTCGAGGCAAAACACGATTCCGTTACGCCTTCACCGATTGTCATTCCCTTGACTGATCCGTCTTAGCCGCTGCGTCCGCCCGTCGCCGGATCATGTCCTCATGCACCTCTTTCTTACAAATTCACTTGATTTTTCAGTCATCTCGCACCATGCGAGGCCCGCGCCGTAATGCCTTTCTGAAACTGGCCAGCAGCTCCGGCTGTTTCTCCAAGGCCTCATCCACCTGCTGCGTCCATGCAGCGCGATCTCGTATTTCAATGTGGTCATTGTTCCCGATGACCACCACATCGCAGCTCAGGCCAACCTTCGCGACCAGGTTTTCCGGAAGTCGCACGCGGCCTTGCTTGTCCAGCTCCACGCGCTTGGTTAAAGAGAAAAGCAAGCGCTCACGGTCAACCAATTCATCATCCGCCTCGATCGGCATATCCATCATTTCGCGGCTCCAGCGCTCGAAGTCCGGCTCCGCATAGATGAACAACGCATCGGTCTCACCTAACAGGACGTACACGTGAATCGGTTCTTCTTCACGGGCCTGACTGCGATCGCGCAGCCGGCTTCGCAACTCACTGGGAATCGCCAACCGCTGCTTGGAGTCAATCGCATGCTCATAGGTTCCGGTGAAGACCACTTGATTCTCTCGCCTGTCAGTGCGTGGGATTTTAACCCACTCTCACCCACTCTGCAACCCATTTTGAACCGGTCATGGGAAAATAGTCAAGATTGGGGAAAGGGGGTAGCGGGGGGAACGGCAAGACTGGTTGCTCTGGAAGAGTTTCAGACTGTGACAGGTAAGCGCGGAGAAACAGAGAGCAGTCGCAAAGCCCACGCATACTTGCGTGGGTCAAGATGACTCGGGGCAAGGCGCAGCAGGCCTTGCCTGCTATTCCGAGTCAATCTGCCCCCAGCACGGCATGAGTCAAGTGTTATCGGAGTGAGATGGACATCAAGGATGTCAGTTAAATGTACTTATCCTGCTCTGTAGAAAACCCTGGAAGTTAGGTATCTGTTCGGTTGCGCGATGGGCGCGAAGCGGATACATCATGAAGGATGAGCCAAACCAGTAAGTCACCACGGAGGGTGGCATTGACCGCGTTGCATATTGCACAACGGAAGTTGCCAACCTACGCCCATCGCTTTTCGCCTAAGACCTACACTCAGGCACAATTATTTGCCTGTCTGGTTCTCAAGACCTTCCACCAGACCGATTACCGAGGCATCGTGGTAATCCTCCAGGACAACCCCACGCTCTGCCACGATCTGGGCTTGAAACGCATCCCGCATTACACCACTTTGCAGAAAGCCTCCCGCCGACTGCTGGGCATCGCCAAAGTTCAACGGCTTCTGGCTGAGTGCGTGTCAGTCTGCCAACCCAGGCGGACGAAGGTTCGGCTCGCTGCTGCCGACGCCAGCGGCTTCGAGGCCGGGCAGGTGAGTCCTTACTTTATTCGCCGTCGTCAGCGCGGGCAGAATGGCCTGAAAAACCCGCTGTATGTGACAACAACCTACACACGCTTTCCCAAGCTCAATCTCATCGCCGACTGTTCATCGCACCTGATTCTTGCCTGCCATCCCAGCCGAGGTCCCTCGCCCGATGGGCCGGACCTACCCCGACTGCTCAAGCGTTTGGCCCCTGGGATGAAGCTGGATCAACTCCTGGCCGATGCGGGGTACGATGCTGAACATCATCATGAACATTTGCGTGAGACGCTGGGCATTCGCAGCCTGATTCCACCGACGCGAGGCAGGCCGACGTCCAAGCGACCGACTGGCAAGTGGCGGCGACTGATGAAACGATTATTCAAGAACGTCGAGCGTACAAACTATGGACAGCGTTGGCAGGTCGAGTCCGTATTCTCAATGATAAAACGCAACCTAGGAGACGCGGTGCATGCCCGCAGTTATCATGCCCAATGTCGAGAACTGCTGCTCAAAGCCGTGACCCACAACGTCATGGTTGCTTGGCTAACAGAGGTTTTCTACAGAGCATACTTATCCCCTTTTCGTTCTCCGTTCTCCGTTCTCCTTATCCCCTTCTAGTTCTCGTTCTCCCCCCTTTTTCCTTCCCGCGTCAATAAGACAAAGCTAATCGTTGAGGCCACCATCGCAGACATAAGACCAATCAAAGTGTAAAAATATTTATTCTCAAGGCCCTCTATGGTCAACGCCTGACTGGTTGCTAGAAACCTTACGTCCTCTTCGGATTGAGGTAACTCAATTCCCATCGGTCCATTACTGGATAGCTGCATACAGACCAGCATGATCGAAGGAACCACTACACCCAGCAAAATAATCAATGACGTTAATATTCTCATTACATCCCTTCGTGTTGACTGAATTTGATGCCGAACAGTTGATTAGACAGATCCGGTAAACCCCCGATTTGTGTGGTAGACACACCGGAGCGTGCTCAATCCGCCGGAAACCGCTCCCGGCAGTACGTCAAAAATCTACTTCCCTCGCGCCATGCATACAAGCAAAACCTTGCTCATATCATGGCCATGCTTCGCAATGGTCATGCCACCAGCCGAAGAATCCGCTCCCTCACGGTCGCGGCTCGTGGGGAGAAGAGAGTGGTTACGCGTGGTCGCTCGTTCCGCACTCCCGTACGTATCCACAGCCACCCTTGCCTCGTGGCCAAGGTCAGTCCCTAACGCCACCGCTGTTCACCCCTTCCCAAACAACAACCCCGCCGCGAACGACGGGGTTGCCCTGATGCTGATTCAATTGTTCGCCCATCATGCTGGGCATCGTTCTATCAAGCGTGGTCGCTCACTTACGCAACGCTGGCCTTGGCCGGTTCAGTGGATGTGCTGGTCACACCTCGGCCGTCACCCTTGTCCCAGAAGATCAGGCCAGGCTCGGTCATGTGTGACATGATCGGCCCGCCGGGCAGGATGCGTACCGCAAAGCCGTGCCTGCCACTGTTGGCGGTGGGCACTTCACCTCGGAAGCGATAGCGACCGCTACCCAGGTCTTCGACCTGTTTCATATCCACAGGTTGGCCGTCCACGATCTTGCGATCATTATTCTGCCTGCCGACATAAACCTGCACGCGGACATCGTCCAGCTTCAGCCCGGCAAGGTTGACCACCGCTTCGACATCGAAGGTGGTGTGTACGCCCACAGTTTCGCCGATCTCGGCCTTGACCTGTTCGACCGCCAGCTTGCTCCAGTTAGCGCGAAGCCTGGCTTTCTTGGTCGTGACTTCGATGGCCTTGTCGATGTTGTCGCCGTAGAGCAGGAGGGAACGGTTCGCCGCGGGGATGTAGAACTTCTCGGCATATTCCTGCACCATGCGGTTGGTGTTGAACATGGGTGCCAGTTTGCTGATGCAGGCCTTCATCTTGGAGACCCACCGGCGGGGGATGCCGTGATGATCGCGATCGTAGAAGGTCGCGATGATCTGTTTCTCAAGGAGGTCGTAGAGTGCCTGGCTTTCGACTTCGTCCGCGGCTTCGGGATTGGCATAATCTTCACCCTGGCCGATCTGCCAGCCAAGGTCGTGTTCATAGGCTTCGTCCCACCAGCCGTCCATGATGGAGCAGTTGAGTACGCCGTTGAGGGCCGCCTTCATGCCACTGGTGCCGGACGCTTCCATGCCTCGGCGGGGGTTATTCAGCCAGATATCGCAGCCCTGTACGAGGTAACGCGCGACGCTGATGTCGTAGTTCTCGATGAACACAATGCGATGGCCGGCTTCATGTTCGGCGGCGAACTGCACGATCTGGCGGATCAGGTCCTTGCCGCCGCCATCCGCGGGGTGGCTCTTGCCTGCGATGATGAACTGCACGGGTTTTTCCGTGTCAGCCAGCATGGCCAGCAGACGGTCGGGATTACGCAGGATCAGGTTGCCTCGCTTGTAGGTCGCAAAGCGACGGGCAAAGCCGATGGTCAGCGCATTGGGATCAAGCGCTTCGACCTGTTCGTTGATCTCATCCGGATCGACACCGCGACGTTGCAACTGTTCACGCAGTGAACGACGGGCCCAGACGATCAGGCGCTGGCGGCGACGTTCATGCGTCCGCCAGAGTTCTTCGTCCGGCATGTCATAGACTGCGTTCCAGACCTTGTGGTCAACCGGGTCTGCCTGCCAGCGGTTGCCGAGATAGCGATCGAAGAGGAAGGTCAGGTCACCACTGAGCCAGCTTCGGGCATGGACGCCGTTGGTCACATGGCCGATGGGCACTTCGTCATGCGGCATGCCCGGCCAGATGTTCTGCCACATATCGCGGCTGACTTCGCCGTGCAGCTTGCTCACGCCGTTGGCCCACTGGCTGGTGCGGATCGCCAATACAGCCATGGAGAAGAATTCGTTTTTGTTGTAAACATTCTCTCGGCCCAGCGCGAGCAGGCCTTCCATGTCCAGCCGCAGCGTTTCGAGCATGCTCTTGAGGTATCGGCTGACCAGGTCCGGCGGGAAGCGGTCGATGCCTGCCGGGACGGGCGTGTGCGTCGTAAAGACGTGGCCCGGTGCAGCGGCTTCGCGTGCTTCGTCGAAGTTGACGTTGTGCTTCTCGATGATCTTGCGGATGCGTTCCAACGCGAGGAAGGCAGAGTGGCCTTCGTTCATGTGGAAGACGTTGGGCTTGATGCCCATCAGTTCCAAGGCACGCATGCCACCGATGCCCAGCACGATTTCCTGCCTGATGCGGTGTTCCATATCCCCGCCATAGAGTTTGTCGGTGATGCCTCGATCTTCCGGGGCATTCTCAGGCAGGTTGGTGTCGAGCAGGTACAAAGGCACCTTGCCCACATCCACTTTCCAGATGCCGATCTGCACTTCGCGACCGAGCATATCCACGCTGACGCGCAACTGCTTGCCATCCTCGCCGCGCACCTTGTTGGTGGGCAGGTTGTGGAAGTCGAGTTCGGGATAGTACTCCTGTTGCCAGCCTTCGGCATTGAGATACTGCTGGAAGTAGCCTTGGCGGTAGAGCAGGCCGACTGCGACGAAGGGCAGGCCCAGTTCACTGGCGGACTTGAGGTGATCGCCTGCGAGGCAGCCTAAGCCGCCCGAGTAGATCTGCAGCGATTCAGTCAGGCCGAACTCAGAGCAGAAGTAGGCGATGGACATTTTGTCGTTGACACCTTCGATCTGATCATGCCAGGGTCGGCGGTTCAGGTGGCGATTGAAACTCTCCATCACGCGCTCGAGCGAGCTGACGTAGCCATCGTCTTTGGAAGCATCTTCCAGACGCTGCTGGGCAACACTGCCAAGAAGGGCGATGGGGTTGTGGTGCGACTGGTGCCAGAGCGTTCGGTCCAGACGTACGAACATCTCGACGGCTTCGGGATGCCAGGTCCACCACAGGTTATTGGCAATGTCCCGCAAAGGCTTGAGATTGTCAGGCAATGTGGGGGTGACGTCGAAAGTGTGAATTTTTGCTTGTTCGGGGCTTAGCATGCTGGCATCCTGATCGTTAGAAACTGAAAAACCTCCCAGGGCGAGACAACCTCACCCACCACGAAACATAGGGGCTATCGTCCTAAGTCGGACGGCCAGACACTGCACCTTAGATAAACCTATCCCCTGTCGAGCTTTACTCTTGCCCGATAACGTGCGTGCATGCGCACCCCCTGTCGTTTCTATAACGTACCCGCGATCCGCACCGACGGAAAGCGAAATTTATCGGAGTTTGAGTTTTTCACTTTTCGCACCCACGGTGTCAGTGGCCAGGCAGCCTGAAAAAGATTCCGTTACTGCACTTTGTGATCCGTGGGCTTGCGGAACTTGCCCAGGTCCAGACTGGCAAAGTAATCAATCGTCTTGGTCAGGCCTTCCCGCAGGGCAATCTTCGGCTCCCAATCCAGCTTCGATTTCGCCAACGAGATGTCGGGCTGGCGCTGGGTGGGGTCATCCTTGAGCGGAGGCAGGATTTTCAGTTGGCTTTTGCTGTTGGTCAGTTCGATGACCATTTCCGCCAGTTCGCGGATAGTGAATTCACCGGGGTTACCGAGGTTCACCGGGCCGATGAAATCGTCCGGGCCATTCATCATGCGGATGAAGCCTTCGATCAGGTCATCGACATAGCAGAAGCTGCGGGTTTGGCTGCCATCGCCGTAGAGGGTGATGTCTTGTCCCGCGAGGGCCTGGTTGATGAAGTTGCTGACGACCCGGCCGTCGAATGGGTGCATGCGTGGGCCATAGGTATTGAAGATGCGCACCACGCGGATATTGACGTGGTTGGCGCGGTGGTAATCGAAGAAGAGTGTTTCGGCAGCACGTTTGCCTTCGTCGTAGCAGGCGCGTACGCCGATGGGATTGACGCTGCCCTTGTAGCTTTCGGGTTGGGGGTGGATTTCCGGGTCGCCATACACTTCGCTGGTCGAAGCCTGGAAGACTTTCGCCTTGCAGCGTTTGGCCATGCCCAACACGTTGATGGCCCCCATGACCGAGACTTTCATGGTCTTGATCGGGTTGAACTGGTAATGCACCGGCGAAGCTGGGCAGGCCAGGTTGTAAATCTCATCGACTTCCAGCCAGATCGGATGCGTCACATCATGACGGATCAGTTCAAAGTTCGGATTGTCCAGCAGGTGGGCAATGTTGCTCTTTTGGCTGGTAAAGAAGTTGTCGATGCAGATGACGTCGTGGCCTTGCTCGACCAGACGATCACAAAGATGCGATCCGAGGAAGCCTGCACCGCCTGTCACGAGTATGCGTTTGGTCAACACTGTTTAGCCGCCTTTGTTGTGTGTGAGTGGAGTGAATTATGTGGCCGGGTGAAAAGTCGCGCCGCTTTCCACATCGAAACTGACAAAGTCTCCTTCGGCAAAATCACTGGCTGTCTGTGGTGCCAAAGGGGTGACGATCAAAGGCAGGCCTGCAAAAACGGTTACCGTATTGGCTTGCTCGTCGCTGGCTGTGACGCGTCCCTGCACCCGGCGGGGTCTGCCATAGCAAGGCTCGACATATCGGCCACCAGTCTCCACTTTGTCCATCCGCCGTGCCTGAGCTGTGATTCGACCCGCCACCTGGTTGAATACATCAGGCTGCACCGGTTGATCCACTTTCAGGTGAATCTGATAGTTCGTGCCCGGGATGGCGAGCACCAGCTTGGCGTCGCTGCCTTCGGACTGTTTGAGGAGTTTGCCACGCACGATGTCGGATTTGGTATCGAGACCTGCCGCCATATTCAGCCTTTCCTTTCGTCTTTGCGGGGCCAAATGATAGCCGGGGCGTGTGGAATGCTAAAATCCCGGTCTGAGGGATGGGGAAGGATTCTTCCCTACAGGTCAATATGGGTGAATCAAACACAGAAAGTCGTCGCATCAATCGGCAGTACTGCACGGACAAAATTCGTGTGGACTATGCGCACGTCGGCTTATACGACGCCGATGAGCGTAAATGCTGGATTGCCAAAAAGCGGTGGGGCGTCGTGCCCGTGCGCGTCAGCCATGCCCGGTTACTGGTCGGCGGGACGCAGGACACTTCGACCGCCGATAAAGACCGTTACATCTGCTATTGGTTCCACACCCCCGACACCGGCGAAGGCTTAGTGCATGGCTACCCCATCGAATGGGAAGAAGGACACCTGCTCGTCCGCCTCGACCCCAACTGGAACTACCTGACACGCAAGTTCATCCCCAACACGGATACCGCCAAGGTCGAACGCAATGTCGAACAGCAATATAAATGGGGCAAACGCATCTTCGAGTCCTACATCGCCAAGCATCCCAAGTTCGCTTTGAGTTGGCATCTGGTCGGCCCGCGTCCCACGGACTCGATGTTCTATGTCCAGCGCTACGAGGGGCAGAAATAAGATCCCAAATCTACTGATTGAAACCATGCTTGATATCGCGTTGAAAGAATGGAACTGTGTTTGTGATTGGTTGACTGAAGGTCAGCAAGCCATCCTGCTGCGCAAGGGTGGGATCCACGAAGAGCAGGGGCCCGGCGTTTTTCAGATGGAGCACGATCGCTTCCTGTTGTTCCCAAGCTGGGCGCATCAGAATCCCAAGCTGTTGAAGCCAGAGTTTGCTGCGGGGGTTGAGGCGATGGATGAGCCTGATGCCGTTACGATTCAAGCCTGGGCGGAACCTGCGTTCATCAAAGTCGTACCTGATCGCCCATGGCTGGATGCGATTGGTGACCTGCATTGCTGGAATGATGCGTACCTGGATATGCGTTGGCAGTACAAGCCCGAGCGACCGTTATACTTGCTGGTGCTTCGCGTTTATACGTTGGCTGAGTCTGTTGAGATATTGAATCGCCGTTCGTATGCCGGTTGCCGCAGTTGGGTGCCTTTGGAGCCGGGGGATGCGATGAATGAGGAACTGATCCGAGAGTCAACACCAGCCATGAATGAAACGGTCCTTGCTTCGGTGGTGGATCGATTAAGCTCGATGTGATCGCGCGCTTTGAAGTGATCAATTCAAGCCTGTTCGGATGCTTGTGAATCAGGGTCAAATCAAAATAGTCACTTCTTCTGTCCTTCTTCCGCAGAGGCAGCCAGACTTTCAAATTGCCCCAGCGCCCGGTTCACCTCTGCCCGGAAAACGTTGTAAGGAAACAGCACGAGGATGGCGACGACCAATCCCCCGGCTGTGGACCACAACGCTTGGGCAATGCCCTGGCTGATCTGTTCCAGATCCGCTTCATTTCCACCGGCGCCGAAAGCTGCAAAGCTTTGGATGATGCCTGTCACCGTACCCAGAATGCCCAGCATCGGGGCAACCGTGATGACCGTGGACAGGATGCCCATGAAGCGTTCGATAGCTGGCCTTTCGCGCTCCACGATTTCCATGGCCAAGGCATTGTTGTAACCCTCCTCAGCCAACTGCCCAGCCAACCGACTGTAAATATTGAGCTTGTTCTTTTCCTTGGCCAGAGACGCGCGATCACCTTGGCGCAAAGCCGCGTGCAGTCGTTTCAAGCGTCGGCCATTGCATAGCGTTGAGTAGCGCAACCAGAAGATGGCTCGCTCCAGACAAAGTGTCATCGCCACGATGGAAAGCCCCAGCAAGGGCCACATCACCCAACCACCCTGCTCCAGAAGATCCCAGATCGAATCAATCATCAGTTCAGGATACCTTGAGTCACCTGTTGATGAAATCTCACGAATTCCAGGACATATGATGATCCATGGTTCGAGAGTATCTGTGTCCACTCTCTCGCACGCTCTTCGATTAACTCAGAATTCGTCGCGAGCTTTCATAGCCATCCTGTCGAAACTGACATGCCCGATGCAATTTGCGATCAGAAATGGTACCGCTATGATTCGTTTCCAGCAGCGCTCGTTTGGGTGTATGCTGGACGCAAGCAGTCATGATCATTGAATGGACGACCAGTTTGAGGGCCAGGACCTCGTGGCAATAGATCAGAATTTTGTGTTTCCTAAATGGGCCAACTACCTGTTGCCAGCCATGATTCTGGCTGGGGTGGGTGCTGCAACGTATCTACCTGTGTTGGTCGGTCTGGCTGCTGCACCTGAAACCACGGATGTCGGTTATGCCCCCAAGCAGCCGATTGAATTCAGCCACGCTGTTCATGCCGGTCAACTGGGCATGGACTGCCGATACTGCCACAACACCGTCGAAGATGCAGGCTTTGCTGCGATCCCCCCCACGCAGACCTGCATGAACTGCCACGGCCAATCCGAACTGGAAGGTGGCGTGACCGGTGGGCCGGCCATTCTCTACGACAGTCAGAAACTGGCTTTGCTTCACGAAAAGCATGCCCAAGGTTTACCTGTCGAATGGGTGAAAGTGCATGACCTGCCTGACTATGCCTACTTTAATCACGCGGCCCACGTGAACAAAGGCGTCGGCTGCGTCACCTGTCACGGCCAAGTGGACAAGATGGGTGGCGGTGAAGATGGCAGCATGGATCGCATGTATCGCTTTGCTCCGCTGTCCATGGCCTGGTGTCTGGATTGCCACCGTGAACCGGAAAAATTCCTTCGCCCACGCGAAGAAGTGACCAATATGGCCTGGGATCCGATGAACCCCGGCCCGGATTCGAAATACGGCCCGATGTCTCAGCTTGAACTTGGCAAGAAGCTCAAGCACGAGTACCAGATTCGCGGGGCCGACTACATGCAGAGCTGTTCAACGTGTCACAGATGATCGAACAACTTCAAGGTCGTGAATACTGGATGAGCCTCGAACATCTCGCAGGCTCCGAGGAGATCGACCAGCGTATGCGCGATGAGTTTACGGAGTACGATCCGCAAACCATCCAAAGCATGAACCGCCGAGGCTTCTTGAAAATCATGGGTGCTTCCATGGCCTTGGCGGGACTGACGCTTTCCGGCTGCCGGTATTGGCCTCGCGAGTACGTGGTGCCTCAGAACACTCGGCCCGAGGGTTACAAGCCCGGCGAACCTGAGTTTTATGCGACGATGATGGAATTGGGAGGCGTTGCTTATCCGCTGCTGGCCAAGTGCATCGACGGCCGGCCGATCAAGATTGATGGCAACAAGCTGGCACAAGGCTTTTCCGGCTCAAGCGTCTGGGCGCAGGCATCGCTGTTGAATCTTTATGACCCGGATCGCACGAACTTCAAAGCGCCTCAATATCGCGTGAAGCCCGGGCCTGACGCGACAGGTCAACCCCGCCGATGGAGTGAAGCGGTGGATGCCTTGAAAAAAGCTTCGGAGGAAGTAGAAGGAAACCAGGGCGAAGGCTTTGTTGTGGTCAGTGAAGCGACCAGCAGTCCAACGGTGATGCGGTTGCAAAAAGAACTCAACAAGAAGCTGCCTCAGATGCGTTGGGTGACTTGGGAGCCGATGGAGCGTCAAGTGCTGCCCATGATGAGCGATCAACAGGCAACTACAGACGCCATCGCTGAAGCCAAAACCATAATCTGTTTTGATTGCGACTTGCTGGGCTCGCACCCTTTGGCACAGGCGAACGCCAATGCCTGGGCGAAGAATCGGCGAAGTGTGGATGAAGGCCAGATGAGCCGGATGTATGTGGCCGAGGGAAGCCACACAATCACCGGTGCAGCAGCGGATCAAAGGTTGGCGATCAAGCCTTCTCGCGTGGGCCTGCTGTTGCAGGTGCTGGCCAAGGCCGTCACTTTGGAAGCGGCTTCACTCACAGACCATGAAGCCAAATTTCTCAGGGCAGTCCAGGCAGACATCGTCTCGGGCAAGACAGCCGTATTCGTCGGTCAAAATCAACCCGGCTGGGTGCATGATCTGGCCATGAGTCTGTCCGCTGAGTATGCCAATGTGCTTTCGCAGGTCAGTCCCACGGGAGCGACGTCTTACAACGATCTGCCAGAAACGGTGAACACGGTCGTCGTCCTCGGCGGCAACCCGCTGTTTGATGCCCCGGCTGGCATCACCAACTTGATCAGCAACGCTGACCAATCCTTCCACCTGTCGCAGGAAATGAATGAAACCAGCGTGGGTGTGAACTGGGCTTTGCCTCGGGCGCATTTCCTCGAATGCTGGGGCGATGGCATTGACCCGCGGACGAATCGCGTGATGATTCAGCAGCCAATGATCAAGCCTTTGCTGGAAAGTGCTGACCGTGAGCAAGGCAGGCGCTCAGCCATCGAATTACTTTCGATTCTCCTTGGCAGTCGTGATGATGATTATGCCCAGGTGCGCAAGACACTGGCTGCGGATATGAAACCGCGCGACTGGCAGCAGGCTTTGCATGATGGGTACTACGCCAAACCGCCAGTTTCGGGCTTGGTTGGTAGCCAGAACTTAAGCCGGCTGCAACGGGCTGCGGATACGTCAGCAATCGAAGGCATGGAAATCAATTTCATCACCGATGCCTCGGTTTTGGATGGCCGGTTTGCCAACAACGGCTGGCTTCAGGAAATGCCCGACCCCATGTCCAAACTCACATGGGACAACTGCCTGTACATCAGCAAGCAGGATGCAGACCAACTCGATGTGACCACCGGCGACATGGTGAAAGTCACCGTGGGCAGTGAAAGCCTGGAAGTCCCGGCCTACATCATGCCCGGCCAGGCGCCCGGCTGTGTTACGGCCCCGCTGGGCTACGGCAGAACCGTGTGTGGCAACGTGGGTATCAACGTCGGCTTCAATTTCTATCCGCTCAAGAATGTTACGGACGCGAACATCGCTGCCTGCAAGGTCGAGAAAGCCGAGGGCAAACACAAACTCGTCTCGACGCAGGATCATTACCTGATCGACGATGTCGGGATGTATGGCAAAGAAAAGCGTGTCGGCAAGCCCGGCAAGAGTGGCTACGTCATTCGTGAAGCCCCTTTCGACTATTACAAAAAGAATCCTTACGCCCCGCACAAGGATCAGCATGGCAACGTCAACCTGCCTTTGTTCGCTGCTCCGCTGCAGGAAAAATGGGATGAGAAGGTTGACGAACTCAAAGCCGATGGGCACCCCGATCCGCGGAAAGCCTTCAACGATCCGCATGCCTGGGGCATGGCCATCGACATGAACAGTTGCACCGGCTGCAACTCGTGTGTCATCGCCTGCCAGGCGGAGAACAACGTGCCCGTCACCGGCAAGGACATGGTCGCCAACTCGCGCGAAATGCACTGGCTGCGCATCGACCGTTATTTCAAGGGCAACATTGATGACCCCGACTCCATGGAAGTGGTCAACCAGCCCATGATGTGCGTGCACTGCGAGAACGCTCCGTGTGAGCAGGTCTGCCCGGTCGCTGCGACGGTGCATGACACGGAAGGCCTGAACACCATGGTCTATAACCGCTGCATCGGTACGCGATATTGTGGCAACAACTGTGCGTACAAGGTTCGCCGATTCAACTACTTCGATTATCAATCCAAAGACCCGCGTGGGGCCGCCCAACCCTGGCTGGGGATCCCGGACACGCAGCAGAATGAAGTGATTGACGACATCAAGAAGATGATGTTCAACCCGCAAGTGACGGTGCGCATGCGTGGCGTGATGGAAAAATGCACCTACTGCGTGCAGCGCATCAATGCCGCCAAGATTCACGCCAAGAAGGAATTTGCCGACGGCAAGCGGCCTAACGACCTCGTGCAGGATGGTGAAGTGGTCACCGCCTGCCAGGAAGCCTGCCCGACGGAAGCGATTGTCTTTGGCAATCTGAATGACCCGAACAGCCAGGTCAGCAAGATTCATCGCAACAATCGCGCTTACGAAGTGCTGGGTGAGACCAACAGTCGCCCGCGCTCGAAGCACCTGGCGAAGATTCGCAATCCCAAGTACCCGCGTCACAAAACTGCCAAGGAAGCCAACAGTCACTAGTCGAAAGTGACTCAGACCAGAAAAAAGCATGGCCAGCATCACGCCTACCAACCCGTTGATTCATGGCGAAGTCGACAACACCAGCGACAACCCGACGCGGCGCGCGCCCATCGTGACCGGCAACCATGATTTCACCAGTACGACCGAAGCGATGACTGGCCTGGCGCTCTATCCGCTCAAGCAAACACCCATCGGCTGGATCGTCGGCTTCCTGATCGCGCTGGGTCTGCTGGGCGTGCTCAAGATGACCATCATGTTGCTGATCCTCACCGGCACCGGCGTGTGGGGCAACAACAATGCGGTCTTCTGGGGCTTTCCGATCGTCAACTTTGTTTTTTGGGTCGGCATCGGCCACGCGGGGACACTGATCTCCGCCATTCTGTTTTTGTTCAGGCAGAACTGGCGCACCAGCATCAACCGTTTTGCTGAGGCGATGACCATTTTCGCAGTGATGTGTGCGGGCATCTTCCCCGCCTTGCACATTGGGCGGCAGTGGCTTCCCTACTGGCTATTCCCTTATCCCAATCAGATGGCGATGTGGCCTCAGTTCCGTTCGCCTTTGGCGTGGGACGTCTTTGCCGTGTCAACGTATGCCACGGTTTCGCTGTTGTTCTGGTATGTGGGCATGGTGCCTGACCTGGCCACGCTTCGCGACAAATGCAAGAACAGGATCGGGCAGATCGCCTATGGCATCGCCTCATTGGGCTGGACCGG
>CAZJJN010000013.1:0-45589 GCA_964546335.1 uncultured Phycisphaeraceae bacterium | reverse complement strand
TGGGATCTGCACAGCCCGTTCCCGATCCATGGCATCGAAAAGAATATGGGCCTGAAGCCCACCATCCTGCCCCTGATAACCCTGGCAGGCGGTATCATCGGCCTCGCGGCTGGGCTGTTCCTGGTCTGGTGGACGAACAGCAACGGCACCAACAATTTCTTTGGCATCCCGGTACCCAACTTCGTCCAGACGTATCAATACCTGATCAGTGGCAAGCCTTTGTTTTCCCTGCCAGCCAACGTGCCGGTGATTTTTGAAACGACGATTCTCCTGGCCGCGATCGCCACGGTCGTGGGTCTGTTCGCTTTGAACCGCCTGCCGATGCTTTACAACCCCCTGTTCAAGAGCAAGCGTTTCCGTCTGGTCACCGATGACAAGTTCTTCGTCGTCATTGATGCGGACGATCCCAAGTTCGACGAGCAGCAGACACGCGAGTTTCTCGAATCGCTGGGGGGCAGGAACATTGAAGTCGTGACGGATGAGGACGATGCGATGGGAGGTCAGGCATGAGTAATTATGACGACCGCCTGCCCATTCCTCTGCCCGGGGCATTGAAGCGCGATCTGTTTCTACCGAAGTTACCTTTCTGGGGTTTGGCATTGATCCTCATTGGTATCGCCGCGTCGTTCGTGCCTTTGAGCGCCCTGCTGTACAAGCGATCCATCCTGCGTGACGCTGAGCCGATTCACTTCATTCAGGACATGGACAATCAGCCCAAGGTCAAAGCCCAGGCGACCAGCCCGGTCTATGCCGACAAGCGAGGCAATCGTTTGCCCGTGCCCAATACGGTTTCGCGTGCGGTAGGGGGCAACCCGGCAGAAATCTCAGCCGACGAGCGCGCCCGCGTCATGGATGATCATTACCGCTACGGCGTGGTCTATGTCAACGGCCAAGCACGCTGGGCAAACCAGCTACCTGATCAGATTGAAGTGAATCAGCGCCTGCTTGAACGCGGCAGAGTCATGTTTGATGTGAATTGTGCCGTCTGTCACGGCCTGGACGGACAGGGGCAAGGCCCAGTCTATCAGCGAGCGATCGAACTTCAACAGGTCCAGTTTGTGCAGCCCAGTAATCTGCTGGCGCTGAACAATGACAAGACGCTGACCTACTGGTCGAAAGACAACAGTAATCCGACCAACAACGTGGACGGGCGCATTTACAACGTCATCCGCAACGGCATTCGCTCAATGCCCGGTTATGGGGCGCAGATTGATATTGAAGATCGCTGGGCCATCGTCGCTTACATCCGCGCGATGCAGATGTCGGTCACAGCCAGCGAACAGGACTTGACCGAGGAAGAAGCCAAGACGCTGATTCCATTGCGAAAGCAGCAGATCGAAGAAGCCCGTCGCAAGGCAGCAGAAGAAGCAGCCAAGGCTGCATCCGAGCAGGCGAACGAAAATGAAGAGGAGACCGGCCAGTGAGTGCGCATGAGAAGGCACAACTTGACCCGCAGGAGCCGGTTCGGCTGGGGTCGCAGGCTCCCAAGCTCATCAGCCGATGCCTGGCATTGTTCGTGGTCGGGCTGGTGGCTGGCGTAGCTGGCTCTTTCCTGTTTGCACCGGCTGGGCACAGTCCCTTCACCTACTTCATGATGTCGTACCTGATCGCCTTCGCCTTTGTGCTTAGCCTGGCTTTGGGTGCTCTGTTCTTTGTCTTCATCAATCACCTGACACGCGCAGGTTGGTCCGTCGCGCTTCGCCGGGTGGTCGAGACTTTTGCAGTCAATCTCGCGCTGGTCGCGGTGATGTTCCTGCCGATCCTCGGCACAGTGTTATCCGGCGCGACAGTGCAGACCGATCAAGGCATCGGCGGTGTACTTTATCCGTGGGCGATCTGGAACCAGCAGGAAGCATTGAATCACGGGCATCACGACGCTGACGAAGACAGCAAAAAACCGGACGAGGCCAATGCTCAAACGCTACAAATGAAGGCGATTGCCGTCGCCAACGAATCAGCTAATCACGCCAACGCCAAAGAAAAGCATGAAGCTGAGGGACACACTGGTGGACATCACGGCCCGACCGATCCGCAAGCCCGCGCACAATATCATCGTTATTACGATGACTTTACCCATAAGAAAGCGGCCTACCTGAACATCCCCTTCTATGCAGGCAGGTGGGTTTTCTTCCTCTTGCTTTGGGCTTTCTTCGGCTGGTGGTTCTGGAACAACAGCGTCAAGCAGGATGCCAACGGCGACCCGGCGTTGACCCAGCGCATGGAAAGGCCCTCGGGCATCATCGCTCTCGTGTTCGGCCTGACCGTCACGTTCGGGTCGTGGGACTTGCTCATGACGCTGAACCCCCACTGGTACAGCACGATCTTTGGCATCTATTACTTCGCCGGGGCTGTGGTCGGCTCATTATCGCTGATCATCCTCAGCCTGCTGACCCTCCAGAAGATGGGATTCCTGCGTAGCGTCATCACCGTCGAGCATTACCACGATCTGGGCAAACTGCTGTTTGGCTTTACCTTCTTCTGGGGCTACATCGCGTTCAGCCAGTACATGCTGATCTGGTACGCCAACATGCCTGAGACGACCGGCTGGTTCCTGCTGCGTGGGGCGTCGCAGACCAACCCGAATGGGTGGAGTGTCATCGCGCTGACCTTGTTGTTCGGCCACTTCATCATCCCGTTCATCATGCTGCTCAGTCGGGTTACCAAGCGGAATGTGAAGATGCTTGGTTTCTGGGCTGGCTGGTTATTGGTGATGCACTTCGTGGACATGTGGTGGCTGGTCATGCCTGAGCTTGGGCCTGCCTTGACGATTCCCGTCGCGGAAATCGGCCTGACGGTTGCGTTGACCAGCCTTTTCATCGCCGGCGCGGTGTATGTCGGGGCCAGGCATGACATCATCCCCACGCGCGATCCACGATTGGGTGAATCCCTGAGTTTTCACAATTTCTGATTGAGATACCGACACGATGAGTGAATCCCAAGGCAACACGAATCAATCCATCAGCAGCGACCTTGACCTGCCACTGCTCGGGACGATCGTGATCGTCTCCGCATTGCTGATTCTGGCGGTCGTCATGGGGATCATGGCCATGTACCACAATGTTTATCAGCAGCAGAAGGCCATGAATGATCCCGGCGTGACCAACAAATGGCTGATCGACAACCAGGCAGGTCAAATACGTCTGCTGGATGCTGCGGGTGTGTATGACTCGGCTGCGGGTTATTTCAATGTTCCCATCGACCGGGCCATGCAGAAATACATCGACACCACCATTGCCACGGATGGCGCAGGCCCCCAGCCTCCCGAAGCCATGACGCCCGGTGAGAATCCGGTTGACACGGCACCAGCGGAAGCCGATCAACCTGACTCGTAAAAAAATGCCCATTCAGGGGCAGTATTTTCGTCAACATCCAAAATCAAAGAAGACGAGAAGAATGGTCGATGCTATGATCGTACAGCGATCAAAAGACCTTGAAATATCAGGATTTAACACCATGTTGGTACGGTTTGCACTGTCAATCATCTTCCTTGCGTCGGCCTGCTCCGCTGTCGTGTCGGCAGAAGAGTCAAGCCAGCCGGAAAACGCCAAGCCTGAGATCGGTGGCAAGGCAACGGATGACCTGGCTTACTTCGGCAGAAAACCGCAAATCTATGACCAGTCCGGCGTAACTGAGCACGTTGGCGAGCGGATTCCCCTCGATCTGACCTTCGTTGATTCCTCAGGTGAGACCGTCACCCTTGGGAATTACTTCAGTGGTGGTGAAAAGCCGGTGGTCATCAACCTGGGTTACTACTCCTGCCCCATGCTCTGCGGCCGAGTCATGAACGCACTCAAGGAAGCCGCCCAGGACATTGATTTATCCCCGGGCGATGACTACGAGATAGTGACCATTTCAATCGACCCCAGCGAAAGTACTCGTCTGGCTTTCAATAAGAAAAGGGCATACATCCAGGCCTTGGGTAAACCGAGCGCGGAAGAGGGTTGGCATTTTCTGGTCAGCCCGGATGACAACGTGCGTAAGCTGGCTGACGCTGTCGGCTTTGGCTATGCGTGGGATGACCGTTCCAAGCAGTATTCCCACCCGGCCTTGATCATCATCTGCACGCCGGACGGCAGAGTCTCGCGCTACTTGTATGGCATGAACTACAAGGACAGCCTGAAGCTGTCACTGGTGGAAGCTTCGGAAGGTAAGCTCCAGACAATCAGCAATCAGATTCTGCTTTACTGTTATTCGTTTGACCCGACCAGTGGGTCGTATGTCTTGCAGGCGATGAATGTGATGAGGCTCGGCGGTGCAGGCACGGTGTTTTTGCTGGTGCTGGTCATTGGCGTGCTGCTGTTTCGAGAGTGGGTCAGACGGAGTCGCGCCAAGGAAAGCCAGGCCGAGTCAACACCAGCTTCAATGACCTGAAGATGTGGAAGACGAACGTGAATTCGCTAACAGGAACAGGTGGTGTTTTCCTCGTCGGCGGTTCAAACTAAGATACCGCACCAGAGTCAGGCGAAAGCCTGCTCGAGACGCGTTGGTAAAAGCCTAACCCAAGCCATAGCAGGCCGATGCCTGCCCGAGTATGAGTCACCATGATCTCAACGCTTGCACAAATCGGACAACGCTTCTGGATGCCTGACGATGCCACGGAAATCGCTCAGAAGGTGTCCTGGGAGTTTTATTTTATTTACTGGATCTGCGTGGCTGCCTTTGTGGGCGTGATGGGGGCCATGATCTACTTCGTGATCCGTTACCGGGCGTCCGCCAATCCGCAGGGGCCGGGCAAAGCGCCGCACCACAGCACCGCGCTTGAACTGACGTGGACGTTTATTCCTGCAGCTCTGATGGTGGCGATGTTCTGGTTCAACTTCCGAACTTACGTGGAGATGTCCACCATCCCCCAAGGCAACGATGTCTGGGAAATCACGGTGACGGGTAAGACCTGGAACTGGGATTTTGGCTATGACGCGATTGTGCCCGGCGCTCAATCAACGGATGTGCTTTACCTGCCCAAAGGACGCACGGTTCGTTTAAGAATCTCCAGCAATGATGTGATTCACAGTTTCTTCGTGCCTGTCGCGAAGGTGAAGAAGGATGCGGTGCCCGGCAGGTACAACTACATGTGGCTGCGGATGAATCAATTGCCCGAGTTCCGCGAAGACCAGGACCTTCAAAAAGATCCGGAGCCTTATTACAACTTCTACTGCGCCGAATACTGCGGACGCGATCACTCCACCATGGTGGGTAAAGTCGTCGTGCTGGAAGAGCCAGATTTCAAAAAGAGGTTGCAGGACATTGCCAACGAGCTTAACAACGCTCCGCTCGATGAGATTGGCCAGCGCACCTACGAGATGCAATGCGCCCAATGCCATGTCATTGAAGGCCCACCACTTACAGGGGGTGGTCCGACTTTTGAAAACCTTTACAAGTACGAGCAGCCGTTGGAAGGTGGGGGCAAGATCCTCGCCGATGAAAACTACATCCGCGAGTCCATCCAGAATCCCAAAGCCAAGATTCACGAGGGATATGGCAATATCAAGATGCCCGCCTTCCCGAACCTGACTGAACGCGAACTCGAAGGACTGATCCTCTTCATCAAGATGCAAAGCGACCGCTGGGTGCCCCCCGTAATCGAGCGCGAGGATGAAGGCGAAGGTGAAGAGACCAATGGCGAAGACACGAATGACGATGCCGCACCCAATCCAGCCGATCAGAACGAAACAGAAGAAACGACGAATACAGAGAACGACGCGGAATAACGCGGGAGTTTGATTCATCATGGCAGCGATTACACCGCCTATTTCAGTTGAAGAACCTTCCCTCGGGCAGTCGCCACAGGGTGACAACTACCTGACCCATGGCAAGGGCATTCTGTCGTGGATGCTGACCCTTGACCACAAACGCATTGCCATCATGTACATGATCGGCGTGCTCGCGTCTTATGGCCTGGGTGGTGTCTTTGCCCTGTTGCTGCGCACCGAACTGATTACTCCCAACCCGGTGTTCTTCAGTAACAACGTCAATCTGTCCCACACGTTCTATAACCACATGTTCACGTTGCACGGTGCCGTGATGGTGTTCCTCTTTATCATCCCGGCGATCCCCGCGATCTTTGGCAACTTCCTGCTGCCGATCCATCTGGGCGCGAAAGATGTCGCCTTCCCGCGATTGAACCTGGCCAGCTTTTACTGCTGGCTGGTCGGGGGCATCTTCTTCGTCTGGATTCTGCTCAAAGGGGTCGTGGTTACCGCTTTCCCTTCACTTCTACCCATCCTTGGCGGCGGTGGCCTGGAGACCGGCTGGACTTTCTACACGCCATACTCGACTACCAATGCCAACTCAGCGGTGATCGAAGCGACGATGGGTGCTTTCATTCTTGGCTTCGCCTCTATCCTCACAGGCGTGAACTTCATCGCCTCAATCCACATGCTCAAGCCCAAGGGCATGACCTGGTTCAACATGCCTTTGTTCCTCTGGTCGATGTATGCCACCAGCATCATCATGATTCTCGCCACCCCGGTGCTGGGCATCACGCTGCTGCTGCTCATTGCTGAGCGAGCGCTGGGGGTCGGCATCTTTGATCCCAAACTGGGCGGTGACCCTGTCCTCTACCAACACTTTTTCTGGTTCTACAGTCACCCGGCGGTGTACATCATGATTCTCCCGGCCATGGGGGTCATCAGCGAATTGATCAGCACCTTCAGCCGCAAGCATATCTTCGGCTACAACTTCATTGCCCTGTCCTCGCTGGCGATTGCGTTCCTCGGCTTCCTCGTGTGGGGACACCACATGTTCACCAGCGGCCAATCTCCGCTGGCCAACGCCATCTTCAGTTTGCTGACATTCCTTGTCGCAGTGCCTTCAGCCATCAAAGTATTCAACTGGCTGGCGACGATGTATCGCGGACAGATTCACCTGAAAACCCCCATGCTTTACGCGCTTGGCTTCCTCTGCCTGTTTGCCATCGGCGGATTGACCGGCCTGTTCCTTGGGGCGTTGGCGACGGATATCCACTTCCATGACACTTACTTCGTCGTGGCTCACTTCCACTATGTGATGATGGGCAGCACGCTCTTTGCCTTCCTTGGCGGAATGTATTACTGGTTTCCCAAGTTCTTCGGTCGCATGTACGAAGAAAACGCGGCGCGAGTGGCTGCGGTTGTCGTGTTTGTCGGTTTCAACCTGGCCTTCTTCCCGCAGTTTGTCGCTGGGGCGCAGGGTATGCCCCGCCGGTACGCAACTTATTCCGAGCACTTCCAGATTTACCACCAGTTATCGACGGCAGGGGCATTCCTCATGGGCATCGGCCTGCTGCTGGTGCTGCTCAACTGGATTCATGGCATGGTCAAAGGCCCCAAAGCCCCGGCCAACCCCTGGGGTGGTAACAGCCTGGAATGGCACACCACTTCGCCACCGCCACATGAAAACTTCAACTTCCGTCCTGTCGCGGACGACCCTTACAACTTCCGCAAGTGGGTGTGGGTCTCGGAAGAGGAAGGCTATTGGATGATCGATGATTCCGATCATGACAAAGCGTATGAGAAGGAAAATGGTTCGGCCTCGTCGCCAAGTTACTAAAGGGATTTGCCAAGGATGAGTCACGCCGCCATACCGCCGGGCAGTTCAGACCTGCCTCACGATCATGACCACAGCCATGCTCACCCCGAGCATGTCGCTCATCACTTTGACTCGGCCCAGCAACAGTTCGATGCCGCCAAGGTGGGCATGTGGGTTTTTCTCGCGACTGAAATCCTGATGTTCGGCGGCCTGTTCGCGTGGTACTCGCTTTGGCGCGGCCTGCACCCCGATGTCTTCCTGTATGCCCACCATCATCTGGACTGGAAACTGGGACTGACCAATACGTTCATTCTGATTGCCAGCAGTTTCACCATGGCGTGGGCGGTGCGTGCCGCTCAACTGGGGCAAAAGCAACTGCTGGTCATTCTGCTGGCGCTTTCCATCGCAGGCGGCTGCGGCTTCCTCGTTGTGAAAACTTTCGAGTATTCGGCCAAGTACGATCACAATCTCTGGGTCGGAGCTTCCAACCTTTACCACCCCGAATACAAACCCGAGGAAAAAGCCGCGGCCCATGAAGACGGCACAGCAGAAGAACCGAACGCTGAATCAGAAAACGCCGCTGCAGATGCGACAGAAGACGACACCACCGACGAGTCGGCGATGAAGCATGATGATGTGCATCATCATGCACACCCCGAAGCTCATGCCCATTGGCCTGAGGGGATGCCTAAGGAGTTGGCTTTCCAGTCCAACGTACCGCACGCCAAGACGCACAACCCAGATGTCGCGGAGGGACACAAGGCTGGTTTCGCTGAAGAAGACACAGCCGATCATGCGGACGACCATGCAGACGATGGTCATGGCAAGAAAGGTGGACACACCACCAAGGACAACCGCGACGTGTACCAGAAACGTCGCACGCACCAGTTCTTCCAGATGTACTTCCTGATGACCGGCCTGCACACACTGCACGTGATCGTGGGCATCGGTCTGATCGGTTGGTTGCTACTGCGTTCGATGGGCCTTTCCTTTGCGGGTGGTCCGTTCACCCCGCAGTACTACGTGCCAGTTGACCTGGTCGGTCTATACTGGCACCTGGTTGACCTGATCTGGATTTTCCTCTTCCCACTGCTTTACCTCATCCACTAAGGACTTGGCGATATGACTGAACAGGCACACACGGCTGCTGCAGAACACCACGACGAACACCATGCCCATGCTGTCCCGCTGTGGCTGTTGTTTGGTGTGTTTGGCATCCTCTGCATCCTGACGGTGCTGACGGTGGCTGCCATCTTTGTGGATGCGGGGGCGCTCAATGTGTGGATCGCGCTGGGCATCGCGTTCATCAAGGCCATGTTCGTCGCGCTCTACTTCATGCATCTGCGCTGGGACAGCCCGCTCTACTCCATTGTGCTGGGGGTTGCGCTGTTGACCGTGATCCTGCTGATCGGCATCGCCATGGCGGACTTGACCACCTATGAGCCCAATGTGCGTCAGTATGATCCGAATTATTCTCCCGCGATGCCTTGATCTCTTGAAAACTGAATTGCATGAATTGCGACCGGGTTGCATCTCATGATGATTTTTTACATCGCATGAACATACAATGTCATGAGGTGAAAAAATGACATCGGCAAGTGTTCCTGCGTCAAACCGTGACCATCATGTTCCCCGAGGCACCAGCACCTTTGGCATGGTGCTTTTCCTCGCTGCCTTGGCGATGCTCTTCATCGCGAGCATGGCCATCTACGCCATCCTGCGCATCACCGGCGCCAATGCCCCCGAATTACACACCTTCACCGTGCCGACCTTGCTCTGGGCTTCCACCGTCGTCATCCTCATCTCCAGCGTGACGATTCAACATGCTTTGAGCTGCGTGCAGCATCAAAAGCTGACTCACTTTCGCATCTCCATGGGATCGACCATGGTGCTGACGATTATTTTCGTCTTCCTTCAGATCCCCGCGATGTACTTGCTTATCAATGAACAACAGACGGCCACCACCGCCCAAGGCGGCGTGACCAAGTTCTTCCTGTTCATGTTGCTTCTGGTGGGACTGCACGCCCTGCATGTGATTGGCGGTCTGATTCCGCTGGTCATCACCTTCATCAATGCCCTGGCTGGGAAATATGACCACGAACACTATGACCCGGTACGCAATCTCACACTCTACTGGCACTTCCTCGATGCGGTGTGGATCACGATGTTCCTGATGTTCCTGGTGCTGGGATGAGTGGGTGACCAGGCCAATGCGAAGCATGGCCATTTCATTCCACTTCTTCACGAGCCGCGCACGTGAGTAAGCGGATTCTTCGCCACGCAAATTCTCATCTACCGTTCATGGTCATGGCTTCGCCAGTGACCATGCCACCCATGAACATGACACACTCGCGATAACATCCCACGCAAATGTTGCGTGGGCTTTGCCTGGTGAACTCTCTGACAATTCAAATATGGAGCAAGCTTGTTCCATTCTTCACGTCCTGGGTGCCACACCTTGACGACACTCGAGCGGAGCGAGAGTGGCGCAAGGTGTGTGGATGCTATTAAGGTGGGCTGGATGCCGAGAGGTCGGGTGGCTGTGGATACGCGAGAAGTGAAGCGACGCAGCGTAACCACAGATATGTTTTTTACACGTTTCGGTTTTCCATCATCAGCACAGCTTGCCGCGTTTTCCTTCGCCTTGCTTAGAAAAACTCGGTCAAACATTGGCACCCCGCTACGAATGATTTGGGTAAGCTCTAGCGTTCATGGTCATGGCTTCGCCAGTGACCATGCCACCCATGAACATGACACGCTCGCAAAAAACATCCCACGCAAATGTTGCGTGGACTTTGATTGCTGTACTCACTGATTGCTGAAACTTACTTCCCCAGCTTGCGAGCGACGGCAAAGGCTAACTCCATCGCCTGTTCATAGTTCAAGCGAGGGTCGCATCGGCTTTCAAAGCCAAGGTCAAGATCTGCCTCGGTGACATTGCTCGCGCCGCCGATGCACTCAGCCACGTTCTCGCCGGTCAACTCAAAATGCACCCCGCCCAGGTGTGAGCCTTCACGGGCATGAACATCAATGGAGTTGATCAGTTCTTCGAGGATGGCATCGAAGGGTCGCGTCTTGTGGCCGGTGGAAGTCTTCACCGTGTTGCCATGCATCGGGTCGCAAAGCCAGACAGCCTTGCGGCCGGTTTCGCGCACTGCTTCGATCAGGGCAGGCAAACGCTCCGCCACATTGCCGTGGCCGAACCTGCCGATCAGAACCAGTCGGCCCGGTTCTTTGGTCGGGTCGATCACTTCGATCAATTCAGTAATTTCCTCAGGCGTGGCGGTAGGCCCGACCTTCACGCCGACCGGGTTGCGGATGCCTCGGTGAAACTCGACATGAGCCTGGCCGACCTGTCGTGTGCGTTCGCCGATCCAGGGCAGGTGGGCATTGAGGTTGTAATAACCCGGCCGGCGCGGCACCTGGCGGGTCATGGCTTCTTCATAACGCAGGTTCAAGGCCTCATGGCTGATGAAGAACTCCACCGTTTTCAGATCGAACCGGCTTTGCGGCGCGATGACTTCCATCACCTCGACCGCGTTGGCCAGCGAATCGCACAGGCGTTCGTATTCCTTGTGCAGTTCCGGAGGGAGAGAAGCCTTGGCCTTGTTGGACATGAAAGCCAGGTCCCATTGCTCGGGATGATGCAGGTCGGCAAAGCCGCCGTCCGCCAGCGAGCGGATGAAGTTCAACGTCATGGCCGCGTAGTGGTAGGCGGTAATCAGGCGTCGGGGGTCAGGCCGACGTGCCGTTTCATTGAATTCAAAATCGTTGACCAGGTCGCCGAAGTAGCTGGGTAACGTCTTGCCATCGATGGTTTCCGTCGAACTGCTGCGCGGCTTGGCGTACTGGCCTGCAATGCGGCCGATACGGATCACCGGCTTCTTGATGCCTTGCACCAGCACGAGGCTCATCTGCAAGAGAATTTTCAGCTTGTTGGTGATGCGGTCGGATCGGCAATCGGTCAGACGCTCGGCACAATCGCCGCCTTGCAGGACGAAAGCCTTGCCTTCCGCAGCCTGGGCCAAGGCACCTTTGAGTCGTTCGATTTCCCAACTGGTGACCAGTGGGGGCAGTTGCGCCAGGTCGGCTGTCGCGGCCTCGAGCGCTTCCATATCCTCGTAAGGGGGTTGTTGCACGGCTTCGACTTGCCGCCAACTCTGAGGAGACCAATTGTCAGGGGTGAGATCCATGTTGGGCCTATCGTCACAATACGTCGCTGGGGTGAATCGAGCATTGTAGCGACCGCAGGCAAGGCGGGTGATAAACGGATGAATTCGTGAGATTTCATCAACGATGGGTGGTGGTGCAAAAATCCCGACGAATCCTGACTTTACCGAAAAGCGAGGGAGCGAGTTCACATAATTATTCTCAAACCTTGGTCATGTCATCGATAGGCTGCCACGATGGACAAGCCATACATAGAGCTTTCTTGCCTCTGCGTCCTTCGCGTCTTGGCGCCTTGGCGTGATGCTCTTTCTTCCCAGCCCATTGAATATCATGGCCATGCTGAAGCGATGGGCATGCCACCCACCTTGCCAAACATGTTGCTCGAAAAATATCCATCTCTGTGGTTACGCTTAGTCGCTCTTGCCTCACGTTTCAGCGAATCCACAGCCATCCATGTTCAATCCCATGAAATCTGATCCACGACCTGGTTGTCACCTGTTTGCAGTTGAAGGGATTGCCAAGTGTCGCGATCAAACACGAGAGAATCAGGCGACTCATCGACTGGCCAGTCCCATGTCACGATGATGATCTGCCGAGGCGGGACGACGTAATGAAGATCGCGCAAGGCTTCGAGAACTTGGTCCGGCACGGCGACGGTGCGGGTCTCAATGGGTTGCAATGGATATGTTGCAGGCTTCGAGGAACCTGCCACTTTTCGTTCCAGCACGAGCTTGCATGCCTTCAGGTTGGGGGTGGCTTGGGTCTGCCAATGGGCAGTGATCAGGAAAGGAACTGTATCCGGGGTGATTGAGTCGTCGGGCTGATTGATGGTCAGCAGTTCGAATACACGCTTGTCAGAGATTTTGCCGCGCAACGTCTTGGCACCATCTCGCGTTTGAGATGCGGAGATTTCGTTCAACCAACTGATGGCTTCAGGGGGAACCACCCGTTCTTCGCCGGGCTTATGCAAGGGATCGTTATAGGCCGCTTGGTGGGGCCGAGCGGTGGGTAGATAAAAAAGCCCTTTTTCGCCCGGCTGCATCTTCTTGTTGACCAGAATGATGGCCCCGGGAAGCAGCAGAACAATCAGGACAGCAACGAAAATGAGGTTGGCGCGGGTTTCTTTGGTCATGACATCTGTATCTGTATCGGTTGTATCAATGATACCGGCTGGTCTGGCTTCAAGTTTGAGCAATGGAGTATATGTCTTATCTCACATCGTGAACGCAACACTTTGAAACGATACTTCTTCGGGCGAGGTGAGGTTTTTAAATGGGCGTCTCTCTGAAAGTATTGCAGCAGCCGGCTGGGCAACCGATGGCTGTTCCACAGCGTCTGTCTGTGATGGCAGTCGATGAGCAAGTTGCGAAACTGCGTGACGACTCGTTGATCCGTGGCTTGCTCCAGGCGATGCCGATCCCTGCGGCGATCATCAACGATGACCGCCAAATCATCGCGGGAAATGAACCACTACAGCAGGCAGTGGGACAGACGCCGTTATCCAGATTGCTCGGGTTCAGGCCTGGTGAGGTGATCGGCTGCGACCATGCGTTTCGTGGCTTGGGCGGGTGTGGCACCAGCGAACAATGTCAGCATTGCGGTGCGTTGAATGCCATCCTTGAAAGCCAGTCAACTGGTGGAGCAATTCGCAAGGAATGTGAAATCACAATCCAACAGTCAGGCGTTCGGCAGATTCAGAAATTCACGGTCAATGTCTTGCCTGTCGCCCCCGAGCAGGGACTTCGCCTGCTCACGCTTGAACCTATCGCGACTCAATTGGCCAACCCTGATCTTGAACGCATGTTCGTGCATGATCTGCTGAACTCGCTCTCATCACTTGAAGTGATGGCTGAGCAATTACATATCGATGATCTCATGTCTCGCAGAGATCAATTCAAGCAAAATGTCGTTGATCTTCGTGAACAGGTTGTCGCACATCGCGACATGAAGGCGTTAAGTCAAGCCGATTCAGACCAAGCTGTCGTGTCAATCCATGTGCCTGCCTTTCTGGAGCAACTCTGTGCTGCTGCGAGTGCTCTACCCGTGGCTGAAGGTCGGCATCTAGTCACTTGCGTTTCTGAGGGAGATGGCAGCATTCATGTGAATCAAGTGATGTTGCGACGCGTGCTGCTGAACCTTGTCAAGAATGCGCTGGAAGCGATAGAGCCAGGCCAGGAAGTTGTGATTGATTATGAACGCGTGGGTGAATTTAAGGCTCGTTTTGTAGTTCAGAATCCTGGCCTGATGCCCATGGAGATTAAGAATCGCCTTTTTCGTGAAAAATTCTCCACCAAGGCAGGTTCATCGCGAGGGATCGGGACTCAAAGTGTTCGCTTCCTGACCGAAGAGATTCTGCGCGGCCAGGTCTATGTGGACATGAATGAAACGACAGGGACTTCGGTCGTGATCGAAATTCCATTACCCACCTACCCTCAAGCGGAATTGCCCGGGAAGGTCAATGCCAAATTGAGCGCCTCACTGGATGATGTGCGGATTCTGATAGCCGACGATACCGTGCCCACTTTAAGACTGACGCAGTTGATCCTCACGCGAGCCGGGGCCATCACTCACACGGCTGACAACGGCCGATCCGCGGTCAGACTGTATGAAACACTGCCCGCTTCGCCTGACCTGATTCTCCTTGATCTGGAGATGCCCGGTCTGGATGGATTTGAAGTGGCGCGGGCCATTCGATCCAAGGGTTATGACGGACGCTTGATTGCGATGACAGCCCATCGCAAGGAAGATGTTGAAGAGAAGGTAAACGCCTCAGGCTTTGATTTTCTCTACCAGAAGCCGATTGGTGATCGCGAAGCCTTCCTTGTGACGTTGGTGAGATGGCTGAGCCAACAAGCGAAAGCCGCCTGATCATGAGGACTTGGTAAAGCTCTTTGTCGGCGGATCGATCAGTCGCTACTTTACTTTGAATATCTGATGATGAAGGCAGAAAAGGTGACGCGATGATTATCAAAACCAAAGCCTACGCTCGGGCTGGCTTGATCGGTAACCCGTCCGATGGCTACTTCGGCAAGACCATCTCTTTCATCATCCGTAACTTCTGTGCCCAGGCAGTCTGCTATGAGTCTCCAAGACTGTCAATCAATGTGCATGATCGCGACCGGCTGGAATTCGCGGGTATCAACGCCCTGGTGGAAGACGTGGAGATGAATGGCTACTACGGGGGTATCCGCCTGATCAAAGCAACCATCAAACGGTTTTATGATTATTGCCGCGAACAGGGACTCGAAATAGACAATCGTAATTTCACCATTGAATACGAAACCAACATCCCGGTTCGTGTCGGCCTGGCGGGAAGTTCCGGGATTGTCACCGCCACGATGCGGGCGCTCATGGCTTTCTATGGCGTGACGATTCCCAAGCCCATCATGCCCAACATCATTCTCAGCGTTGAACTCGATGAACTGGGCATCGGTGCCGGCTTGCAGGATCGCGTCATCCAGGCGTATGAAGGCGTCGTCTTCATGGATTTTGACAAGGATCACATGGAAACGTTTGGCCACGGCAAGTATGAATCGCTTGAGCCACGCAGCCTGCCCCCGCTGTTCGTCGCGTATCACTCGCGTCTGGCTGAGGGCACGGAAGTGACGCACAATGACCTGCGCAGTCGCTGGAATCGCAATGATCCGCAAGTGCATGCCGCGATGGATGAGTTCGCTGGCTACGCGCAGGAAGCCCGTGACCTGCTGCTTGCCGGTCGTGGCAGTGAGATGGGCCCGTTGATGGAAAAGAACTTTGCCCTGCGATCCAAGCTGGTGAAGATCAGCTCGGGAAACCAGAAACTGGTGAACATTGGCAAGGAACATGGGGCCGCGACCAAGTTCGCCGGCTCCGGCGGGGCAGTGGTGGGGGTGTATGATGGTGATCCGGATCGGCTGGAAAAAATGCGCCATGCCTATGCGGAAATGGGTGCGACACTGATCTGCCCGAATGTGATTGGATAACTCAAAAGTATACAACATCAGGATGAAGTGATGCAGGTTAAAAAAGCAATTATTCCCGCTGCGGGGATGGGGACACGGTTTCTCCCGGCAACCAAAAGCATGCCCAAGGAGATGCTGCCCATCATCGACAAGCCGGTGCTTCAGTTTGTCATTGAGGAAGCAGTGCAAAGTGGGATCGAAGATATCCTCATCATCACCGGCCGAGGCAAACGCGCCATCGAAAACCACTTCGATTACGCCCCTGACCTGCAATTATTCCTCGAAAATGCAGGCAAAGGCCATCTCGTCGAGCAGGTGCGCGACATCGGCGTCAACTGCAATATCTACTACATCCGCCAGAAGGTGCAGCGAGGACTGGGCGATGCCATCATGCTGGGGGCACCTCATGTCGGCAACGAACCTTTCGCGGTACTACTCGGTGATACCATCATCGACCCGCCAGCCGGAGCGACCCAGCCCGGCCTGCGCGACCTGCTGGATGCCTTTGAAGCCAGGCAAAGCAGTGTCGTGGCTGTGCATCATGTGCCACAGGAATGGGTCAGCCGGTATGGCATCGTCGATGGCCAGCCCACGCCCGAGCAGCCTGACCTTTATCGGCTGGATCGCCTGGTCGAGAAGCCGAAGGTCGAGGAGGCACCGACGGACCTGGCCATTGCGGGTCGATACGTCTTTACGGCGGAAATATTCAAGCACCTGGCTAAGACTGGCGAAGGCGTCGGCGGGGAAATTCAACTCACCGACGCGATGAACAGCCTGGCCCGTGAACAGGAGATGTATGCCCTGGCCTGGCAGGCCAAGCGGTATGACATCGGCAATCGCGTGGAATACGCCAAGGCATTTATTGACTTTGCCTTGCGACGCGAGGACACAGCCGAGGCTGTGCGCGAGCATCTGAAAAACAAGTTGGCAGATTAAGCTTTCGTGTTTCGTGACAGGATCAGAGCACAAACTTGCTCAGGTCTTCATCTGCCACGATGCTTGAAACCTTCTGATTCACATAGTCAGCCGTGACGACAAATTCCGTCTGCCCGTCTTTCACCCATTGCGGCGCATGGAAGTCGATTTCCTCAAACACGGTTTCCACGATGGTCATCAACCGTCGAGCCCCGATGTTTTCCAGCATGGCATTGGCGCGGGCGGCAAAGTCGGCCATGGCTGCAATCGCGTCCTCGCGGAACTCGATCCGCAACCCTTCCACAGCCAGCAAAGCTTCCTGCTGTTTGGTCAGGGCATTGTCAGGCTCGGTCAGAATTCGGATGAAATCTTCCCTCGTCAATGCTGACAGTTCCACGCGTATCGGAAAACGCCCCTGCAACTCAGGCATCAGGTCACTGACCGAAGCCACATGAAAAGCACCTGCTGCAATGAAAAGCACATGGTCAGTATGCACCACGCCATACCGAGTACTCACAGCCGAGCCTTCCACGATCGGCAGCAGATCGCGCTGCACGCCCTGGCGCGAAACGTCAGGCCCGCGTCCACCCTGGCCTGACTCTGAGCCGGTGGCGATCTTGTCGATCTCATCGAGGAAGACGATGCCGCTCTGCTCCGCGCGATGAATCGCTTCGGCAACAATCTTTTCTTTGTCCAACAGTTTCTCGGTTTCCTGCTCGATCATCACCCGCCGGGCATCTTTCACAGCCATGCGCGAGGACTTCGACTGCTCGGGGATCAATCGCTCGAAGACATTGGCCATCTCCGGGTCCATCTGGTCGAGTCCCATGTTCGCGAACATGACGGACGTGGCAGGTTTCTGCGAAACGGTCAGTTCCACTTCCTTGTCATCCAGCTTGCCGTTGACCAGTTGCTCCTTCAGACGACTGCGCGTGTGCTCGCGTCGTTGCTCGCTTTTGTCTGCATCGACATAGCCTGCATCGACGTCGCCATAAGGCTCAGGCAGCAGCAGATCGACCAAGCGTTCATCCGCAGCGGCCTCGGCTTTCTGCCGAACAATTTCCGCCTGCTCGGAACGCACCATGGATAGCGATTGATCCAGCAGGTCGCGCACGATGCTTTCAACATCTCTGCCGTGGTACCCGACCTCGGTAAACTTGGATGCTTCGACTTTGACAAACGGGGCGCCGGTCAACTTGGCCAGCCTTCGGGCGATCTCCGTTTTACCCACGCCGGTCGGCCCGACCATGATGATATTTTTCGGGTACACCTCCCGGGACATGGCTTCTTCGAGTTTCTGCCGACGCCAACGATTGCGAATGGCAACCGCAACCGCGCGCTTGGCCAACGCCTGGCCAATGATGTAGGCATCCAACTGATCAACAATCTGCTGTGGGGTAAGGTCCTGCATGGGGTTCTGATAACTTCCTGTTAGGTCTGCTGGCAAAGCATGGCATTGTAGCGGCATGACCTGATCCCGTCGGTTTGTGCCTTGGCCCCGGTAATACACAGGCATGGGCGCGTCGGATGGGTTAGGCGAGTGTTCGAGCCGTAACCCATCACCTGTTCAAGTAAGGTCACCAATTCAATTGATGGGTTACGCTTCGCAAAAGCTTAGTCTATCGTTTTAGCGTGTATGGAATTTCCCTCCCTTGTAGGGAGGGATTATGGGAGGGTGTCAATTCAGTTTTTGCCCATGTCCTTTCCCACAATTCGCCATATACCCCCTCCCAGCCTCCCCCTTAAAGGTGGAGGGGTTTGAATCGCTACTAAGATTTCGGACGCACGCTAACCCATCCTACTTATCCCCCGATATCCTTCGATAGGTGCCATGGCCATCGCGAAGCATAGCCATGATATGACCATTGCAAAGCAAGATAGGAATGAAGCGCAAAGAACACGAAGGACACAGAGAGCGATCAAACCATTGATTCATTTCCTTGGTGGTCTTCGTGACTTCGCGAAAAACTCTTCTCCCCACGAGCCAGCAAGGTCTTGAGTTGGGTGCCATGGTTACTCGCGCAGCGATAACCATGAACATGGGGTGTGGAGCAATTCCTCTCCCCACGAGCCGCGTTACTGAAGGCCGTAAGGAAGCGGATGTTTCATCTTTCATTCGTGGTCATGTCTGCGGCAGTGACCACGGCACCCGACATCCTCATCGTCTTTGCGCCTTGGCGAGAAACTCTCTCTGTGTTCTTTGTGACCTTTGTGCTTGATCTTCTTCTTTTCCTGCTTTGTTCCTCTGAACCTTCGTGATGCGGCGCGTCGGATAAGTTAGGCGAGTCTTCGAGCCGTAACCCATCACCTGTTCAAGTAAGGTCACCAATTCCTTTGATGGGTTACGCTTCGCCAGGAGGCTGCGCTAACCCATCCTACTCACCGTCGGTTTGTGACGTCTATATCAGTTAAATCGTTTCGGCGATCCTGCCACGACTGGGAAAAGCAGGGAACTTCGGCAAGGCTGGCATGACGGGGCAATTGAATCGTAGCTTTCACCTGTGATCCACGCGGTCTGTCCTAACGACGGAGGCAAGTCATCCCATGGGGTTCGGATTCAGCAACTCGAATATCTCACCCATCGCTGTCGATTTCGGCGCTGACAGTCTGAAACTGCTGCAGGTCAAACTCGGCCAGCACCCGCAGATTCTTGCAGCAGCCTCATTGACTGTGCCGGCCCATGCTCGCAAGGGCATCAATGAACGCATGACGTTCTATCTCGAATCGCTCAAGTCGGCTTACAAGCAGTTCGGCTTCAAAGGCAAACGCCTGATGCTTTCCCTGCCTGCGTACCAGACCCTGACGCAACATCTCCAGGTCGGCACCAGCGATTCCGAAGAGCAAATATTTGATCAGATCAAGCTGCACCTGCGGCAACGTTTTAATGTCGATCCAACGCGCATGGTCATCCGTTTCGTGAAAGGCCCAGCCAGCAGGGAGTCTTCATCAGGCAAGCAGGATGTCATCGCCATCGCGGCATCGCGCGATGCTGTGCTGCATTACATCGAGATCGGCCATCGTGCCAAGCTGGATGTGGTCGGCATGCATGCCGAATCGCTGGCGTTGATGGAAGGGCTCGCACACCTGCAGATGGATGAGCAGGAGGCTGTGTGCTTCCTGGATTTCGGTGCAGCAACCAGCAAGGCCATCATCACCCGCGGGAAAAGCCTGGCCATGGCAAGGCAGGTCCACGTCGGCGGCGATCACCTGATCCGCGCTACCGCAGAGCATCATCAACTCGACTGGACCGAAGCGCGACAACTGTTCTGCTCCGAAGCAGGCACATCAGCATCAACTCATGATTCGGCTTCAAACGGCCATGCGGCAGTTGCTGCCACCAGCACAGCGACAGCCACACCGCCAGCACCCGCCGCAACGAGCAGCAACACCTGCCCGGCGGTCGATGATCTATTGGAAACCTTGTCCGATGAAGTTCGTATGACGATCCGCCAGTATCAGCAGCGTTGGCCTGACCAGCCGGTGCAGCGCGTGGTCTTTGTCGGCGGTGGGGCGAAGCAAACCGCGCTTTGCCAGAACCTGGCCAAGCGGTTGAAGATCGCGGCCCAGTTGGGCGATCCACTGGTGAATGTCAAAACTTCAGCGCAGAAACCTCACCCGCATATTCCTGATTTTTCCAAGCCTCAGCCGGGTTGGTCCGTGCCTTGGGGTTTGTGTCATTGTGAAGCGAACATGTGAGACGCGATAGCGAGGAGAAACTCATGGCCGGCAAAAGCTTCCTACCGGAAGATTACATCGAAAAACGCAGAGAAAGGCGCACGAACCTGTTCAGCCTGACTCTCTTTGTCATTGTGCTGGGTGGCGTGGTCGCGGCTTACTTCGTGACCGACCAGCAGAGGCAGGATGTCCATGCGCGCATGGCTGATGTGAACCAGCGCTCCGCACAGGTCGCCGCCCAACTTGACGAGATGACCCGCTTGCAGGAGCAGAAAAAGCAGATGCTTCGCAAAGCATCGATCACCGGGCAACTGGTGGAACGTGTGCCACGCACGGTGCTGCTGGCTGAATTGGTCAACAACATGCCTTCAACGCTTTCGCTGCTTTCATTGGAGTTGGAAACGAAGAAGGTCAAGACAACCAACCGGGCCAGGACATTGATTGACAAGAAAAAGCAGGAAGCAGCCAAGAAGAATGAGCCAGACCTGCCCGACACGGATGTGACCATCGGATTGATCGGCGTCGCCCCGACGGATGTGGAAGTCGCCCAGTTCATGGCTGCGTTGAGTCGCTGCGAACTTTTCAACGATGTGAACCTGGTCTTCAGTGAAACCAAGGAAATTGAAGAACAGGAAATGCGCCAGTTTCGAATTGAGCTCATGCTGAATCAGGATGTGGACATGACCACGTTTACACCCAGCAAAGTTGCCCGAGGCATCGAGCAGAATCCGATGTCGCCTGACGTGCAGTTCAACCCGGATGGCAGTTTGGCCTTGCCTGAGTAAACCCAGTCCAACCCGCGAGGTTTCTTATGCGTTTTGGTATGCGAGAACTTGTCTTTCTTCTGTTGCTGCTGGCCATGCCTGTTGCGGCCTGGTGGTATGTCTTCAATCCGCGCAACATGCAGATCGCTGAGGATGTGAAAGTCATCGAGCAGAAGGAACAGAAGCTGCGCGCCTTGGCTCAGGCAACGCGCCAGTCGCCTAACCTGACGGATGAGATCGATCGGCTCAGCGAAGCGATTGATCTGTTCGAGGCTCAATTGCCCAGCGACCGCGAGGTGGAAGTGCTCATCAAGGAAGTCTGGGAGTTGGCCACGCAACGCAAGCTGACCCCGATCAGCATCCGCACGGACAAGCCCGTCAAGAGCGGGCAGTTCAGCGAGTTGCCGATTCAGATGAAGATCGCCGGTGACTTTGACGGGTTTTATGAATTGCTGATGGATATTGAAAAGCTGCCACGCATCAGTCGCCTGCCTCGCCTGGAGCTTGAGAAAAGCAAAGGGCGCGATCAGGACAAAGGGCAGATGGTGGCGGACATGACGCTGAGCATTTTCTTTGAGCAGCCTCAGACAGAGGAGACTCCCTGATGAGCGAAGAACCACAGGATTTTCTCTCTGCTTTGCATGGCGGAGCAGATACGAACAAGCAGGAAAGCAAATCATCTGCCGATGGTGAGCAGGATGTCACCATGCCTTTGTCAGCGATGACGGGAAGTGATGACCTGCCCCAGATTGGTGATGGCGAGTTGCAGTCCGTCCAGTCCACCAGCAAGTTGACCAGCCCGGGCACGTTGATTGTCATTGCGGTTGCAGCGGTGGCCATCGGCGCGATCTATGTGATGCGCCAGGCTGGTGTTGAAACGACGCAGGATGCCCAGGCTGTGACGGTGCAGACCAAGCTGGAGCAGGCATTGATGCAGTTGAGTAAGTCGGGCATGTCGCAGACGAATCCGGCATTGTCGCCTGACAAATTGAAGTCCCTGTTTGCAGATACGGATGACGTGTTGGCTACGTTTTCGCATGATGCAGCCAGTTCGCAGGTGCCTTTGGAATTTGTGCAGAAGGATCCATTCGTGCTGTATCGACCGCCGGTGAAGCAGACGCCTGAGATATTGCCTGACCCCGATGCGCTGGCGGACAAGCGCGCACGGGAAGAAGCGCTCAAGGCCATGAAAAAACTTCAGAATGAACTGTCCAAGCTCGAGCTCTCGACCATCATGACCGGCGATCCTTCCATGGCAATGATCAACGGCGAGTTCGTCAAGCCCGGCTCGACCATCGGCAGCTTCGTCATCAAACGCATCGATGCGGACAAGGTGCTGCTCGAAGCATTGGGCACCGAATTTGAATTGCGCATGGATGGCGGGTTCGACATCAGTGAATCCAGCCTGTTCCGTAAGTAGCGCTTTCGATTGGTCTGGTAAGAAGACACTGACACACAGGAAGTCACATGCTTGATAAACAACTCAGCGATTGGCTGCACACGGAGGGGACTGAAGCGTTGCCTGCAGATCAACACCGCGCGGTCAGTGAGTTGTGGTCGCCCGACCAGGAAGAAACAAGCCAACAGTCGCCTGCTGATATCGTTGAACTGCTGGAATCGCGTGGCCAACTCACAGCAGAGCAGGCCAACCAGGTGCGAGCCGTGGCAAGGCAGGCACCAGGCAAGACTGCCCGGCAGATTCTGCTTGAGCAAGGGGTCGATGCCAAACCGGTGCAGCAGGCGGCTGCGGAACTGGCTGACCTGAATTTTGAAGAAGTTGACAACGATCACCCTGAGTTAGGCAAGTATCTGGATCGATTGGGGCTTTCGTTCTGCGAGCAGCAACAGATATTGCCTCTGCGGGTGCAGGGGAATCGGCTGGTGCTGGGGGTGGTGGACCCGGACAATCTCGCGCTGCTGGATGAAGTCCGCCATCGCTTTGGCTTGTCCGTCAAGCCTGCGGTGATTACCCCCGAAAGCGTGACGGCTGCGATTCAGCAGTTCAAGGAAGAGGAAGGCCAGGATGTCAACGTTGATGAAATCATCGGCGACATGGAGGAAGATGATGTTGAAGTCGTCGAGCAGAAAGACGATGAGGTTGACCTTGAGAAGATGGCTGGCGAGTCGCCTGTCATTCGACTCGTCAACTACCTGATCTTCCAGGCTGTGAAAGAGGGGGCCAGTGACATTCACATCGAGCCGGGCGAGAAGAAACTGACCATTCGTCTGCGCATCGACGGCGTCTTGTTCGAGGCCATGAACCCACCATTCAGCATGGCCAACGCAATCGTTTCCCGACTCAAGGTCATGGCCAATCTGGACATTTCGGAGCGCCGCCTGCCACAGGACGGGCGCATTCGCGCGATGGTGCATGGCCGCAAGCTTGACCTGCGCATGTCCACGCTGCCTACTGCCTATGGCGAAAAGGTGGTGCTGCGTATTCTGGATACGCGGTCGATCTCCGTGCCCCTCGATGATCTGGGCATGGGCAAAGATCAACTGACCATCTGGAAGCGTCAGATCGATCAGCCGCACGGCATCATTCTCGTCACAGGCCCGACCGGCAGTGGTAAAACCACCACGCTCTACGCTTCACTCGGTCAGATGGATCGACGGAAGCTGAATATCTCCACAGTAGAAGACCCGGTCGAATACAACCTCAGCGGCATCACACAGACGCAGACCAAGGAATCCATCGGCATGAGCTTCGGCTCGGCTTTGCGCGCTCTGCTGCGTCAGGACCCGGATGTGATCATGATCGGCGAGATTCGCGACAAGGAAACAGCCACGATCGCCATCCAGGCCTCGCTGACAGGCCACCTCGTGCTGTCCACGCTGCACACCAACGATGCCCCCAGTGCGGTGACGCGACTGATCAACATCGGCGTCGAGCCTTTCCTGATCGGGGCCGCGCTGACCGGTGTGTTGGCGCAGCGCCTGGTGCGCCGCATCTGTCCGCAATGCAAAGAGCAGGTCAGGCCTGACGAAACTGCCGAAGGACACCTGGCCCGGCATGGCATCGCTATTGACATGGTGTGGAAAGGCAAGGGTTGCAGTAAGTGTCGCAACACCGGGTACTCCGGCCGAGTCGGTTTGTATGAAATGCTGGTGCTGGATGATTTCCTGCGCGACAAGGTCGCAGGCAATCCCAATGTCACCGAGTTCCGTCGAACTTGTGTTGAACGAGGCATGCCCACGCTTCGGCAGGATGGTTTCAGCAAGGTCGCCAAGGGATTGACGACGGTGGATGAAGTGTTGCGCGTGACGGAATCAACCATTTAAAAAACCCACGCGAGGATGCGTGGGCTTTGAATTTGTCCTGATTCTTTTTTTAGCGATTCAGGTATCCAGGTCTCTTGGGTTGTAGAACCATTTTTCGCTGGTTCTTTCAAACTCAATGATGTCATCTTCGGTAAACCAGAGTGCCAGTTCGCGTTCAGCACTTTCCTTGCTGTCTGATCCATGGATCAGGTTGTAGCTGGCGGACATGCCGAAGTCGCCGCGGATCGAGCCGGGCTCCGCCTTTTGGCCGTTGGTCGCCCCGATCATCTTCCGGCAAACAGAGATGGCGTTGAAACCTCGCACCGCCACCACCACCACCGGGCTGCTGGTCACAAAATCAATCAACCCGGGAAAGAAGGACCTTTCCTTATGCTCGGCGTAGTGCTCTTCAGCCAGGTCTTTCGGGACCATCATCATTTTCATCGCCACGATGCGCAGGCCTTTGAGTTCAAAGCGTTCGAGAATATGGCCCACCAGGCCGCGCTGAACGGCATCCGGTTTCAAAATGATCAATGTTGTATCCATATCATTCCTCTCATTGAAATTGTTTTCGTCACGGTCGCTCGATTGTTGGGATGGGTGTTATCCCAAAGCTTGCCCCATCACGCAACTCTCCCAGGCTGATATGCTGGAGAATAAATGGAAATAAATATGTCCGAATATCATCTTCATCGCACGGTCCGCTTTGGTCTGAATTACACGCCCGGCAAACGCTGGTACTACCTCTGGAATGATTGGCATCCCGAGGAAATTGAAGCCGATCTCGCTGCCCTGGCTTCGCTTGGCATCGACCATATCCGCGTGCAAATGATTTGGCCCTGGTTCCAGCCGAATCCCACCTGGGTCTCGCCCGGCCATCTTGATCGCTTGTGCGAATTGCTGGCCATCGCAGTCAGTCATCATCTGGATGTTGTGCCAACCTTACTCACAGGCTTTCTGTCAGGTTATTTCTTCCTGCCTGCGAATCTCTCGCGACAGCAGGTCATGACTGATGAAGCAGTGATCCAGGCCGAACTGCTTTATGTCCGCAAAGTCATGGAAGCCATCGCGGATTGTCCCAATGTCCTGGCCATCGACTTGGGCAACGAAGTCAACTGTCTGCATCACGAGTTGCCAGCAGAGCAAGGCGATGCGTGGGCGAAACGCATCTCGGCTGCGATCCGTGAGGTGAACCCGAACATCGAAATCGTCAACGGCATCGACCACACCCCAGTCTTCGCCGGCTCCACTTTCAGCATGACGCATTTGTGCAACGATTATGACAGTCATTGCTGGCACGCCTGGCCGAAGTTCACCGGCGCTTTGGAGCGAGGCAGTTTACGCGAAGGTACCTCAACTTACCTGGCCGGCTTCTTCGCCGCATTAGGCAAGCTGTATGAAAATTGCGAGTCGCAACCACTCCAAACCGACAAACCAATCTGGCTGCAGGAGTTCGGCTGCTGTGACAAGTGGGGCACATTGAAAGAAAGGCAGACCTATCTGCGCGAAACCATCGCCCATGGCGTGACTGCCGGCATCTCGCGCTTCACCTTCTGGTGTTCGCATGACAAGCCACGCGACTTGAGCTTTACGGAAGATGAGTATCACTACGGCCTGTTCTCGCCGGACAATGAACCCAAGCCTTTGGCTGAACTGTATGCCGAACTCATCAAACAACACAGCGAAGCCCAAGTCGGGCGCTCGAAGCAGCAGATCGATTCGCTGATTGTTGTGCCCGAGACATTGACGCCACGATTTGCTCAGCCGGAGGCGCCCTATATGCAGCGGATGCTCTCCAGTAATGCCTGGGGGCTGTTTGATCTCTACCGGGACGCAGTTGATCGAGTTAGAGCAGTCCGGTTCGTCCGCGAAGCAACGCTGTCTGAGTATGATGAAGAAATTGAAGTGGTGCGCGTCTTCCTCGCTTCATGAATCAGGCAATCAACGCGCCAGTCAAAGAGATAACCCATGCAAACCCGACCAAGCGAAACGATCACGTACCAGGACCGCAAGACCGGCATCACTGTACGTCAACTGACCAACTACAAAGGCCACAGCCATCATCTCTACTTCACCAATCCCGGTTGGTACGACAACCAGCAGAAACTTTTGGTCGGCAGCGACCGGGCCGGCGAAACCTGGCTTTGCAGTGTGGAACTGAAGTCTGGCCAACTCACGGATATTCTCAATGTCGATCAACTGGCCAAGGGGGCATCGGCTCCATTACTTTTCATGTCACTGAACCCAGTCAAGAGCGAAGCCTATTTCTGGTGCGGCCAAACCATGCTGGCTGTTGACCTCACCTCAGGGCAAACCCGACCGCTGTATGAAATCCCACCGAACTATCAACCCAACATTTCCAACGTCACCGCAGATGGCAAGTACGTCTGTAGCTGCTGTTACGAATCCGTTGGTGAAGGGGGCAGCGAAGGTTTACTCAAAGGTTATCTTGGATTCCGTGAGTATTTCCTGGCCAAGCCTCACTCGCAGGTGCTGCGCATGGCTGTCGATGGCAGCGGGGGCCAAGTGGTGCATGAAGACCACAACTGGATCGGCCACGTCAATACTTCGCCGACGCAACCACACCTGCTCAGTTTCTGCCATGAAGGCCCCTGGCAGGAAGTGGCCCAGCGAATGTGGATGTTGGATATGCAGTCAGGTGACGTGTGGAAGTTGCGCCCACAACAGCCTGAGGATGCCATCGGCCACGAGTATTGGCTGGAAGATGGCCAAACCGTGGGCTACCACGGCAAGGTGGCAGGCGACCCCGTCTTTGGCTTCGTGCGCTATGACAACAGCGAGTGTATCGAGCAACCTTTTGTTTATGACTCCAACCATTTCCACAGCAACACACGGTCGCTGATCGTTGGCGACGGAGCCGTGCGCACCAATGATGTCCTGCTCTGGCATTTCGATGGCCAAACTTTCTCAGCCCCGCGTGTCCTCTGCGAACACCGAGGCAGCCGACACATTCAGCAACTGCACATCCACCCACGCTTCAGCCCCGGTGGGAGTCAGGTGCTTTTCACCAGTGACATGTCAGGCTACGGGCAGGTGTATCTGGTACAGGTGCCTGAGTTCGAATCATTACCCGAGGTGAAATAACTAGGGAGTATTGACCAGATCAATATTGGCCTTGGTGCTTTCAAAACGCACCAGCTTGAATTCCCATCGACCGCCGGTTTTCTCCGCGACGACATAGACCCAGCCTTCGCCGTTAGGCCCAGTCACCGGATAACTGAAATCAGCAAATCCTGAGCTATTGCCTGACATTTCAATTTTTCCAAGCACCATGTAACCCGGTTCGATGGGGGTACCGATTTCGACTTGTACGGCTGGATTCTGCTGCACCATAGTCAGCGAATCCTTGTAGGCATCCGTCTCTTTGATCATGCCTGGAAACATGCTGAATATGACGAAGATCAACCCGCCACACATCAAAACGATCAACAACGGGACGCCACACCCAACGGGCACCACCCATTTCCAGTTCCGTGACCACCAGGTTCTCTTGGGAGCAATGGTTTCCATACAAAGTAGATTAGCAAAACTCAACACAAAAGTTCTTCAACTAGACATGAAAATAGGTCCAAGCCGATTGACGGGTGGCTTGGCCATCACTTTCGCATGGCTATGATATTTCTACGCCTTTCATAGTGATGCCTGAGGTGATAACAAGCCATCCTTCAAATCCATCATTGAGGTGGGTGGCTGTGTAAACTCTTGATGAATCCTGAGCTTGTCGAAGGACTTTGGGAGAGAGTTATTACCCCGGCACCTAAAGGGTGAGCCTTTAAAGTGCGTCCAAATAGAGTGCGTCCGAAATCTTCGTAGCGATTCAAACCCCTCCACCTTTAAGGGGGAGGATGGGAGGGGCTGTATGGCAAACTGTGGGAAAGGCCAAGGTAAAAACCAAATTGACACCCTCCCTTAATCCCTCCCTGTAAGGGAGGGAAGTTTCTTGCACGCTACAAAGATATACGAAGCGATCTAAACCCATGGCATACATATAAAACAAGGTATTCGATGTATAAGATAGGTTCGGATGATTCATGCCGGGGTAATAACACAGATATTTCTTCATGATTGAAGACGCGTGCTGATAAAATCTGCACTAACGCTCGCGTTGCTTCGCGTATCCACAGCCACACGACGTTATCTTCGGTAGGATGGGTTGGCGCAGCTCCTGGCGAAGCGTAACCCATCAAGAAGTGCTATAGACGATGTAAAACCCGTTGATGGGTTACGGCTCGAAGGCTCGCCTAACCCTTCCTGATTCTCCGTGTTCTTTGTGAACTCTGTGCTTCATCTTCTTTCCTTCCTCCATGCCTTCGTGCCTCTGTGGCGAATTGCTCCCTGCTCCATGCGCACAGGCCACACCATCCAGGCAGTGGTGTGATGACCACTCAGGCCAACCCGAATCTTCCCCCGCAGCAAGCATTGCCTGCACCGGAGCAGGATGCGTTGCAACCGCCAGATCAGCAGGCCTTACTCGATGATCTGTTCAACGGTTGTCACGATCTGGGTGCGCTCGCTCATCGTCATGGCATGGCGCTTGAAGACCTGGCCAAGTGGGCCAACCAGCCAGGCAATCTGAAAACCTTGGCAATCCTGGCTGACCTGGCAGACATGCAGGCACAGGTATTGATCTCACGCGCACGCATCTCGGCTGTGGCGCGCTTAATCGAACTCTCCAATCAACATGACTCGCCTGAACTGGCCCGTAAAGCCAGCGTCGATCTGTTGAAGCTTGATCTGCGAGGAAAGGGCAATTACAAACCAAAGCACCAGTATCAACGCTCACACAAATCCCCGCGCAACACGATCTCACGTATATCTAAATTCAGCCCTTGTGCCTGCACAAGGGAGAACTCAACCGAATCTCAAAATGCATGTCGCGCCAAGTCGCCAAGATCGCGAAAGTTCGCAGAGCACAAACAAAGCCCACGCATCCTTGCGTGGGATCGATCCTCCCTCAATGGAGCAAGCGTCTCGCCTGCCTCATCAGTTCACGCAACACTGACGAACAATTCATCAACCTCTTCCCATGAAGCGCAGGCCGCCCGTGGACTCCATTGCGGGAACATCAACCGCAACCCCTTCGATCAATTGACGGTAAACTCGTTGCAAACGATCAACATATTGTCTGCGGGAGAAGAACGAATAAGCCTCATGCCTGGCTGTGTCCTTGAGTTGCCAGCACAGTTGGGAGTCGGTCGCGAGCGTGGTGATACGTCGTGCCAGCACATCCCGCCGATCGGGTGGCGCGAGCAGTGCGGAGTGATGATCTTCGAGCAATTCGCAGGCCGCATAAGTGGCAGGGGCGACGATGGGCACGCCCGCAGCCATGCTCCAGATGCTGGCCAGCGGACTATGGTCGGGGTCTCCCAGCAGTGCGATGTCACTGGCAGGCAACGCCTGCCAAAGGTCGTCCGCGATGGGGTGTTCGATCAATCGGTTACTGTTCTCAATGGAGCGGAACACTTCACGTATCCGACTTGCATCAGCATGGCTGGGACTGATCAAAAGCCTGGTCTCGACATCCCGGCTGGCCAAGCCTTCCATTGCCAGTGCAGCAGTCAATGCTGCACGATTGATCGCTTGCCCCTGTCGATCCATGGGCAACACGATCAGGCTGGTTTGGTCATCCAACCCGAGCTTTTCGCGAACATGCCGACGCTGGCGAAAAGCCAGGCGAGATTGATCGATGCCGGGGCGCAGCAGGTGAACTTGTGCTTCGGGCAAGCCTTGCCGAAGCAGTTCGGTGCGCAGAGTGCTGTTGACCGCCAGGACGTGTGCGGGCGACCGACCATCTTTCAAAAGGTATCGCAGCCAGCGGATCGCCCGCGAGCCTGGCAGCGTGGTCAACGTCAGCACGCGGGGCAGATGGCTGAACGCCATGGCCGCGAGCGTGAAAGTCCCGATCGACCATGCATGCAAAACGTCTGCCTGCTCCGCAATCTGATGTTTGAGTTCACCAAGATTCAACCAGGCCAAAGCTGCGAAATTCAAAGGCAACTGGCGCTGACCCATGATGCTGGCAGGATCAATACCCAACGATTCGGCTCGCTGGGGCAGATGTTGATCACCAAAGAAAAGCACACGCTGATCACTGCTGACGGGTCGCTGAGGCAGGCCGTCGGCAAGCAGCGCAAGTTGCAGCATGGCATCAGCCGCAGACGCAGCTTCAACAAGGTGAACCACACGGGGTGATAAGCATGTCCGCTGCTTCACAGTCAATAGACAATCTCACCCTCGTCGCGTTCGTTCCACTTGTAAAACAGTCTGCCGACATCCTGCCCAACTGCCAGAGCGAGGACGCGGAGGATACGGGCGGCATCCTGCTGCGAAACCTGGTCGTCCTGCTTGCGAGGCAACTGAGTGGTGACCGGCAAACCCGGTGGCAGCAGGTCGGGATCGTCCACAAATGCTTCGCCTTTAGGAAAGAGCCTTTCACGGTTGTCCGCGTCGATGATGCGCACACGCGATTGCACGGTTGGCTCAAGCAAGCCGGGGTGAGCCCTGAACTTCACCGACTCGATATCGACGATGATGACCTGCTTCGCCCCGAGTTTCCTGCCGATCTCATCGACAGCCAGCTCTTCAAACTTCTCACCCATTTCGATGGAAAGATCAATCACTTCGCCATGCGGAATGAACGTGGTGATGAGTTTCTTATCCTTCAGGTCGCGTTCGACCTGGGCGGCCACAGCACTACGCAAAGCCATGTGCCCCATCGCTGCATTCGCTTCACGACGCACCTGCACAAACACCAGCGTCGGCTGATCAATCAACTCATACACAGGCTGGTGCGTGCCTGCCCGGATATTACTGAGCAGCCCAGCCGCACAACCGGGCAAGATGCCAAGCAGCACGACCAACAGCAAACCGGCTGCGGGAAACGCTGCGAAGCGACGCGCGGGGACAGTCATTTTCAAAAACTCAGGCATACTCATCACGACCTTTCTCAAGGCGATTGTGTGACCTGGTCGGCCACTTCCCAGGCAAAATACTTCAACAACGCCAACTCCATCGTCTCACGATCAAACCTGGCCAACTGCACCGGCTTGTCATCGGGGAAGCGCACATGAATCGTCCCCGTCCGCACCGGCCCAGCCTCCGCGATCAGCCGAAGTGTCGCCGACGCCACCGCTTCCAACTTGTCCGCACTGCGATGAGGTTGAACCTGATACTCCGACAGATCAATCAGAATGACCAGATCCACGTCCAAGGTCTGGCGCAGTTCCTGATCCGTCATGGCCGACCACTCCGGCGTAATGCCGCGGAAAGCCGTCAGGTCGCGCGGATTCACAAATTCCGCTTTCGGGGCCCGGCTGGAAAGCTCGCGGACGACAGCCTTGCCCACCTTATGGGCCGAGAGCGCATCATACTTTTCCGCATCAGGCGAACTCGCCGCCAACACCGCCACCCGTTGGCCGTTGAGTTGGGCAGCCAGTTCCCCCTCGCTGAAGCTGGCCTGCGTGTTGTAAGCGATGCCCCCGCCACAACCGGGCAGAAGAACCAACCCAACCAGCAGCACGCCAATCAACCCAGCCGATGCCACGCGCGATGCCACACACCCAGCCGATGCCACGCGCGATAGCGCAGCCCAATCGCCCGCAGCCAACCCTTGGCCCCTTTCATCATCATTTCGATTCATCGCCAGGCCCATCATTCGTCGTCCAGCCTTTCCTTCTTGATCGTATGGTCGTAGAACAATCGTCCGATGGCCTTGCTCGATCGCGCCAGAATAATCGTCCGCGTCTCCTCGCGCGATAGCGTTGCCGACCCCGCCGAACGATCCGGATATCGCGTGTGCACCCGCTCCATCGCCGCAGGCCGATTCAGCTTGGCCGACTCCCGCTCCAGCACAAACACCGAAGCCGCAATCGTCCCTTGCGCCAACGAGGTGTACCGCGTATCCCGCAAGGAAAACTCGCCCACATCCACCACCACCAGCCGGTCCACACCAAACGCATCCAGCCGTTCCAGGTCAGGCATGCTCTGCCAATCCGTCCGTCCGCTGGCGATCTCATACGCCTTCTTCGGGTTCACCACATCCGCGCCCATCACGTTGGCGGAAATCTCGCTGCTGACGGTTCGCGTCAGTTGCTCGCGCAGCTTGCTGTCCAGCCGGGCCGTCTCATCATCGATCAACACCAGCACCGCGACCGACTGATCGACCAGCCCCTTGTATCGCGCTGCGACTTCCTGCTTGCCACCGCTAGGCCCGCCCAGCACGCCCACGACATTACAACCCGTCAGCAAAGCGCCCGTCATCAGCAAAGCCGCGAACATCATCACCCGCTGCCTCGCGCCCAGCCACTTCATCAGATCAATCAACGCACGACTCATCATGAACTTCACCTTTTCGTTGAATAGCATCCAGACCGGCCCATCGCCTCGGCCAACTTCTAATGTCCGCCAGCCGAGACCCAGAGTTTATAACCCCAGGCCAGCAACACGAGCGCGCCCAGCACCCCATACGTCGCCGGGCGGTTCAGCGATCGGCCCATCGGCCCAAGCCTCGCCCCAGTCATGATACCCCACAAACTCGCCAGCCACGCCATGCCCGTCGCCAGCGCCAGCGTGGCTCCCATCGGCTGAACGATCCAGGCCGAGACGATCCTGCCCCGCACCGCCAGCGCGTAGGCCGTGGTGTAGCCACACGTCATGCAAGGCAGGCCGGTCATCGACTTGAAATTGCAAGGCGGCAAGCCCAATCCCTGATGCGTACCCACCGCGTCAGCTCCATCCCCCGCAGGGGTCAAATACAACGCCACAGCCAACACACATGAACTGGCACCAAAGATCAGAAATGCAATCCATCGCGATGCCAACCATCCCCTCGCCGGGCTGGCCGCTGGCTTGAAAACAGAGGTGGTCATGGCTGGCGACTGCGACATGGGAAAAGAGTAAACCGCTGCGCGCCCAACTGCAAAAAACAGGCTGAAGCGTTCACACGGAAGGAAAGAAAAAAGAAGAAGAAGAAGCACATCATAAGAGAGGGAGTCAATTCACCACAGAGTCGCCGAGGCACGGAGATGCAGATAGAGGGATTGAAAATTTAGCCAGCGAGCCTGCTCGCAGGAGAAATCATTGAAGCACAAAGTTCGCGAAGAACACAGAGAATCAGGAAGTGAATGCAAAGCCCACGCGAAGGCCACGGCACCCGGCGCGTGCGTCGAGGACAGCATATAGCTGTATTGCCAATCAAAATTCCATAAATAGAACTACGCGTTCCGCCTGTAGTCTCAGTTGAGTAACATATGTGAGAACATTACCTCAAGTTATTAGGGACTTATAACCATGGCATCCAAGAAGGCTACTCCGAGGCGGAAATGGACCAGAGAAGAAACGCTAAACGTACTATCTCTGTATTGCCAACTCCCTTTTGGGAAGATGCATTCGAAAAATCATTTGGTGATCGAGCTAGCGAAACAGATTGAACGCTCCTCCAATTCCGTCGCACTTAAGCTTGTAAATCTTGCCAGCCTTGACCCAGAGCATCATAAGCGTGGGGTGAAAGGTATGACGAATGCTTCCAAACTTGATCGCGTTGTATGGGACGAGTTTTATGGGCATTGGGACGCCTTATCCGATCATAACTTACTCTTTCCCAAATCAATTGATGAGTGTGCAGACGATGCAAAGAATACCGAAACAATGGCACTATCAAAAATACGTCGGGGGCAAAGCTTCTTTCGCAATAGTGTTCTCGCAGCATATGATTGCAAGTGCTGTATTACCGGAATCAGTTCCCCACAGCTTCTAAGGGCTAGCCACATTGTGCCATGGTCTAAATCTGTAAAGCACAGACTTAATCCATCCAATGGGCTACTGCTCAATGCTTTACATGATGCTGCATTTGACTCTGGGCTTCTCACGCTCGATGCTAGTTATAAAGTTAGACTATCACGAAGCCTAAGAGACACAACTCCTATGCGGTCATATCATGCAATCTTTGAACAGTATGAGGGTAAACAAATAAAACTACCAGATCGCTTTCGCCCTTCGGAAGAATTGTTAGCTACGCATCGTGACACGATATTTACTAAATGAAGGGGCATAGTATGGATATAGTTGCGATTGAATTATCATCAAATGATTTTGGGCAAGTTGTGGATGGATTGGAGGTACTTATTGAGCAATGGGAAGCTACGGTTAGATACCTGACAGAGGGTTATAGCGATCCTGAAGTTCCTATTCGTGAGGCACATGATGCTGATGAAGCAAGGAAGATAGTATCAAAATATATAGCCATTCGAGATTCAATTGAGGCGCAGTTAATGCAGCAGCAGAACGAAAAATAATAAGCAAGGCGATCAGAGAATCTTGGTCTACCAATTCCTTTTGAACATTCTTCATTCTGCTATCTAAATCTAGGTATATATTGGAGCAATATGTTACACATCACTGGCCCACTCACGCGAGAAGGTGATGGCTCGTTGCTAGATTTCGTTCCAAATGATCGGTGGCATCGTTTCCCCGTTTGGTTCGTGGACAATGAGAATACCAAAAGCGACAGGTTAGCGGGTTGGTGTGGAGGCAGGACAGGGGGAAGACTTGAATCAACGGAGGCGGGAAAGAGGCCGCTCCCTCACGGTCGCGCTTCGACGTTGGTCAGGATATGCGTGCACATCTTTGCAGAGAAGAGTCAGCTTCCTTACGGAGCGCCCTTCGACTCCGCTCAGGACTATGCTGGCTCGTGGGAGGAAATGCGGCCCCCACCCGGCCTCCTCCGCAAACGGGGGAGGGGTTGTGTTGGACGCGGCCCCACCAAATCAACCCGGTGCAGGCACCGGGGCTAATCGGGGATTGGTTCACGATGGTACGGGCATGACAACTGCGATTCATGCAGTTGGCCATCACGGGCGAGATGCCCATGCCACCAATATCAACGGCGGGTGAGATGACCAAGCCACCTGCAGAGAAGAATCCGCTTCCTCACGGAGCGCCCTTCGACTCCGCTCAGGACTATGCTGGCTCGTGGGGAGGAAATGCAGCCCCCACCCGGCCTCCTCCGCAAACGGGGGAGGAGTTATGTTGGACCCGGCCCCACCCGCGCCCGTTGGATCAACCCGGTGTACCTGCCGGACAAACTCGGTACACCCGCTGGATCAACCCGGTGCAGGCACCGGGGCTAATCGGGGATTGGCCATCGCGCGGGACGCCTGCCCCACTGGGGAAAGCCACCTTTCCGCCTGATCGCGTTTCTTCTCGAAATTGTTACTATTAAGTGAGTAACGGCTCATCGGCCGATAATGTTGAAAGCGGCTGGCCACGGACAGACCAGCCGGGCATTGCCGGACGGATCGATTCAGAGCGTGCAACGAGGGCCTTAGCCTTTGATTTTCGACAAATTCCTAAGCTGGTTCAGTGTGGACATTGGTATCGACCTTGGTACCTGTAACACCCTCGTTTGCGTGCGAGGCGAGGGGATCGTCTTGAACGAGCCCAGCGTGGTCGCGGTACGCAAGGGGACGAACCAGGTGATCAGCAACGGCCAGGCCGTCGGCTGGGTCGCCAAGGAAATGCTGGGCAAGACACCCGGCTCGATTACTGCGGTGCGCCCGCTGAAAGATGGCGTGATCTCCGACTTCGAGATCACCGAAGCCATGCTCAAATACTTCATCCAGAAAGTGTCCAACCGGTTCCTGAACCTGTTCCAGCGCGTGGTGATCGCGGTGCCCAGCGGGATTACGGCTGTCGAGCAGCGCGCGGTGCTGGAGTCGGCAGAGTCGGCTGGGGCGTCGCGGGTTTACCTCGTGGAAGAACCCATGGCCGCGGGTATCGGGGCGAACCTGCCCATCGTCGAAGCTACTGCGAGCATGATCGTGGACATCGGCGGCGGGACGACGGAAGTCGCCATCATGTCGCTGGCGGACATCGCTCAGTGCGAAAGCGTTCGCGTGGCGGGTGACGACATGGACGAGGCCATCATCAATCACATGAAGAAGGCCTACAACCTGATGATCGGTGAGCAGACGGCGGAGCGGATCAAGATTCAAATCGGCTCAGCAGCACAGGTTGGTGAGGAAACGCAGATGGAAGTGCGTGGCCGGGACATGATCTCAGGCCTGCCGCGCAAGACCGTCGTGACCAGCGATGAAATTCGTGAAGCCTTGCTTGAGCCGGTCGGCTCGATCATTGACATCGTCACCCGAACCCTCGAACGGGCTGAGCCTGAATTGGCTGCTGACCTGGTGGAGAACGGCATCACGCTGGCGGGTGGCGGGGCGTTGCTGCGAGGAATCGATGTGGTGATCGGCGAAGCGACGGGCCTGGATGTTCGTGTCGCGGACGATCCGCTGACGTGCGTGGCACGCGGCACCGCGATTTACCTCGAGAACTTCGAGGACTGGAAAGACACCTTGCAGAACGACATGGAGATGTAAACTGCAAGCCGGTGTCGGGGCTTCGTCGCGACCGGCCGGGACCGGGGCTCCGCAATGGGAGTGCTGATGCGGCGAGGATGGCTTAACCAACGCTCATTACTAACCGGGGCCGTGGTGCTGTTGCTTATCACCAGTCAGTTGCCTGCAAGCTGGTTAAAGCCTGTGACCGTGAACCTGGCTTCGGTGCAATCCACCTTGCTTTCGCCGGGGTTGATCCTGTTGCGCATGGTGACGCCTGAGCCGCAGGTGACGCCGGGCGCGTTGCCAACGGGTAACGAACAGGTCTCCGAGCAACTGGCCGATGCGCGTAATCTGATCCGCCGACTGGAACTGGAAAATGAACGGCTGACGCGCCAGATCGAAGCGCTGTCCAAAGTCAGACAACAGATTCAAGGCGGGCAACTGGTCACCTCGTCCGTGGTCGAGTGGAACGGCGACAGCCGACGACCTCAACTGACCATCAACCAAGGCAGCAGCGCTGGCATTCAGCCCGGCCAGACTGTGGTGGCTTCTCACTTTCTTGTTGGACAAGTGACCGCAGCGGGAAGGCGCAATGCGACCGTGCAACTGGTGACCATGCCCGGCCATCCGCTGCATGTGCGATTCATCGGGCCTGCTGTAACCGATGAAGCTGCGTCAGGCACCGAGGCAACGATGGAATATGACCGGAAGCTGGATGCATTTGTCTCACTGCTGCCTTTGAACGCGGATGTGAAGCAAGGCGACCTGGCCCACCTCCAGACAGGTAACTTTCGGGCAGCCAAGCAATTCTGGCAACCTGATGCCAACGGCCTGCCCCTGGCGATTGTCACCAAGGTCGAGGCCTATCCTGACGATCCGCAGAATCAAATCCGTGTACTGGCCAAGTCCGCGCTGCCTTTGGAGCAGTTGACGGAAGTGGTGGTCTCCGTGCAGGAAGTTCCAGCCGGAGGTGGATCATGACTCACGCGGTGATGTTGGTATTCGTTTATGTCTTTCTGGTGGTGGAGATTGCTTTGCGAGGCGTGTGGGATTTTTCATTGGCTGGGGTGGACGACATCCGCCCGAGTCTGACGTTGATCCTGCTGACGTTTATCGCCACATGGGGCAACGGCAGGTTTGTCATCTGGTGGGCGCTGGGGCTGGGCTTGCTGCTTGACTTGCAGGTCGTGCCGATGGCCACTGCCGGTGGGCCTGACGTGCATGCAGCGATCCTCGGGCCTGAAGCGCTGGGGTACGCAGCCGCGGCTTATCTGATCATCCAGATGCGCAGCATCTTTCTGCGCGACTCGCTTTTCACATCGGAGTTGCTGCTGCTCAGTGGTGGGGTGCTGGCGGGGATTGTGACGGTCGGGCTTTGGTCGATTCGTGCGATGGGCGTCACGCCGGGCGAGGGGATGGTCGGCTGGCAGGCCTCGGATGAATTACTCAGGCGGTTTTTCGTGATTGTTTACACGATGGGTTTGATGCTGGCTTTGCATTTCGCGCTGAGCTGGACGAAGCCGTTCTGGCAGTTTCAGGAGAAGAAGAAACGGCTGATGGTGGGCTAGTCTTTCATGTGATCGACCGCCAACCAGGGGAGATGGCCGCCGTGCTCACGCTTCTTCTGCTTCATCCGCTCGATGACATTGCGAGGCATGAGCTTGCCCATGCGGTCGATGTCGCCACCTGAAGCGATCTGCTTGATGAGGGTGCTGCTGGTGAAGGCATGCCCTTCGCCGGTCATGATGAAAACGGTTTCGATGTCCGCCACCGCCCGGTTGGTCAAAGCCAACTGAAACTCGAAGTTCAGGTCGGTCACGTTACGCAGGCCTCGAAGGATCGCCACCGCGTCGATGGACTTGGCATAGTCTGCGGTCAGGCCGTCGTAGGTTTCAAGTCGGACATTGTCCCAGCCTTGCGTTTCACTGATCTCGCCAATCATTTCCAGCCGTTCTGCCACGGAAAAGAGTTCGACTTTGTTGGGATTGTGGCCGATGGCCAGCACCAGTTCATCGAACAGGAGTCGGCCTCGATTGATGACATCGATATGGCCGTTGGTAATCGGGTCAAACGTACCGGGAAACAATGCACTTCGACTAGCGTTCATGAACGCCAGTATAGCCCGGTCTGGCTGGTGTGACTGACACAACCATCACAATCGCACGGGAAGACACGTCAGCCGAGAAAAGTTCGTGATGTAAGGTTGGCCTGTGGCGCGGTTGAATTGCACAGTTAGTCAGATCGTTTGGGGCAGAAAAGACGGTTGGCCTGCGGGTTAGCCCTGTGGTCGACAATTTGGTTTGGCTTTTACCATTAGCCCTGGATCGGGTCTCGTACCGGTATGCCTCCCCGGACGGGACCCTTTTCCTTTTTGGCTTTACATCACTGCCAGCGACCAGCTTCCACTTCCTGCTCAGTCAAAGGCTCAGCCTCCCAACCCAACAGTGCTTTCAAATCCGAACAGTCTGCCAGCGAATCCATCTCATCCATGGGCTTTCTCAATGCCACCTCAGGATAGAACGTTTCGATGACCTGCTTCGTCGGCCAGCCGAGAATGTTGTCCGGCGCTGCTGCGAAGAATTGCTGATAGCCTTGCAATTCAGCCGCGAGCAGGCGCACCATCAGGTCGGCTGCATCGTCGCGCTTGAGATAGGTAAATCCTTCATCGGCTTCCCCGCCGGGGTAGAGGCCTTTGATATCGGCAGGCTTTCGCATCCTGTAACCCACCAGTCGGGCAGGGGAGTTGGTGTGCGGGAGTCGAAGCGCGACCGCAGAGACATCATGAACCTGGCATAAGTACTTGAGCATCTCTTCCGTCGCGGCTTTGGATAGCGCATAAGGGTTCTGCGCGCACACCGGTGTCTGGCTGTCAATCGGCAGATATGACAGGCAACTGGGCTTGCTGCCTACCTCGCCCACTCGGCGTTCGCCGGAAATCACCTGCACCGAACTGGCGAAGATCAATCGTTTGATCCCCATATCCACTGCCGCCTGGAACAGGTTGATGTTCATCTGCACATTCTCGCCATACACCGTTTGAGGCGAACCATGCGAACTATGGCTGTAGTTGGCCAGATGAATGACAGCATCGATATCCTCCACCAGCGGATAGCAGGCATGCTGATCCAACAGGTTGGCCAGTTGAATCGGCTCGGGCAGGTCTTTCTTGAAGCGTCGATCCACCAGTCGCAACTGATGGCCGGCTTCCTTGGCTTGTCGGGCAATTTCGCCACCCAGTCGGCCGGCGGCACCAGTGATTAAAACACGCATCGTTTGCTTTCCTTTACCTCATGCGGGGTACCCAAGAGCGATCCGCATGATTTCGTATCAGTTTATCTTGATTGTGGGGCATGTTTACGACAAGGGGGTCTGTCGCTAATCTCCAGCCATGATAGAACTTGGTTTGAACATTGACCATGTCGCCACGCTACGCGAGGCACGCAAAACATACGAACCCGACCCCGTCTGGGCAGCGGTCGAAGCGCAATTGGCTGGGGTCAAGGTCATCACGATCCACCTTCGCGAGGATCGCCGGCACATCAACGACACCGACGTCGAGCGCATCAAGCAGGTCTGCCAGGGCAAGCTTAATCTGGAAATGGCTGCGACGGCTGAGATGGTTCGCATCGCCCGGCGTGTCATGCCGCATATGACCACCCTCGTGCCCGAAGGCCGACTTGAAGTCACGACCGAAGGTGGCCTGGATGTGGCCAATCAATTGTCTGTGCTGACCGAACGCGTCGGCTTACTGAAAGATGCAGGCATCTCCGCCAGTGCGTTTACTGATCCCGAACCTGAGCAGGTGGATGCCGCGGCGAAAGCTGGCTTCGAATGGTGTGAACTGCACACCGGGCCTTATGCGCATGCCTTCGATGAAGCGGGGGGCGATCTGCAGGCAGCATCGGTCGTGGAAGAGCTGGCCAAACTCAGGCAGGCAGGGACGCGGGTGAACGAGCAAGGCCTGCGGTTGAATGCCGGCCACGCCTTGAACTACCGCAATCTACTGCCGATTCTCACCTTGCCGGGGTTAAGAGAACTGCACATCGGCCACAGCATCATCAGCCGGGCTGTGTTCACAGGTTTGCGCCAAGCGGTGATCGAGATGCTGGATCTGATTCGGCGGGGCAGCGACTCTTCAGGTTGATGTTTCATGACCGGTACATTGCTTAGCCCCGGTGCCTGCACCGGGTTAATATTTCGCACCATTGTGTTTTCATTACCATGCAGTGATCCGGGCAAACGCATGTACGGAATTCAGGAGCGCAGATCGCGCTGAGCATTGAAGGTAGGATGGGTTAGCGCAGCCTCTTGGCGGAGCGTAACCCATCAATGAAGCCCTTCAAGAAACATATGCCGTTGATGGGTTACGGCTCGAAGACTCGCCTAACCCATCCTACAAGTCACACGTGTTTTCCCTGATGCAGTATCGCATGCATTTGCAGTCACTCCCCTCGCGTGTGACAATAAGGGCACGTTCAGGTCACTTTTAACTTTTTCGATTCTCGAAAGGAATCAATCATGAAAACTTTCAATGTCTTATCGGTGGCAGTTCTTTCCTGTGTGCTTCTGGTTGCGGGTTGCTCGACGACGCCTAAGTCAGAATCCAAACGGGCTGCGCTTGATGCATCAGCAGATGCCACGCTGACCCAGTTCCGCAGCATGGCGAACGGCGACCATGCGAAACTCGTGGCCGACGCCAAAGCGGTGGCAGTCTTCCCCAGCATCGCCAAGGGGGCCGCTGGCATCGGTGGAGCCTATGGCCGAGGCGTGCTGTATGAAGGTGGTGTGCAGGTCGGTTACGCCGAAGTCACCCAAGGCACCATCGGCTTCCAATTGGGCGGCCAATCTTTCAGTGAAGTGATTGTCTTCCAGACGGATGATGCCCTGAAGGATTTCAAGGCAGGCCATGTTGAATTTGATGCCCGCGCCACGGCCGTCGCTGCCGACGCATCTGCCGCGGCTGACACGGCATATCCCGGCGTGCAGGTCTTCATCTTTGAAGGCAAAGGCCTGATGTATGAAGCCGCCATCGGCGGACAGAAGTTCGACTACGAAGCGAAGTAAATCACACAACACATGTGAATAAGATCGCGCAGGCTGGCATGAAAGTGTCAGCCTGTTTTTATGTCTGCCGTTCGTTACAGAGTTGTTACCGCAGACATCCATTGATGCTGTACTCTTTGATTTGGTTCCGTCGCATTTCTTTCACAGAAAGGCTTTCTGATGGGCCTGCTTAAACGCCTGCTGGGTCGGGACCGTCGTCAACTCTGGAAAACGCGCATGCGTTGGCTGCATCGCTTGGGCTATGTCACACCACCCGTGGCTGTGCAATGGATCATGACTTCGGCCTGCGATTTGGAGTGTCCTCATTGCTACAGTCACGCGGGTCGGGCGATGACCCACGAGTTGAAGACGCAAGAGGCCATGACTTTGCTCCTTGATGAGTTGGTGAAACTGGACAAACCCAACCTGGTGCTTGCTGGTGGCGAACCTTTGCTCCGCCCGGATTTTGCTCAGATCGTGGAACGGGCGCATCGCTTGGGCATCCCCTGGTCTCTGCATACGCACGGGGGATGGATCGATAGTCATCTGGGTGTTTTCCGTAGGTTTCCTCCCTTGATGGTGGCTGTCAGTCTCGATGGCCCAAAGCGCTATCACGATACATTTCGGGGTAAAGCTGGTTCGTTTGAAGAAGCGATGCGTGCGATCGCTTTGCTTAAGCAGGCCGGGGTGAAAGAAGTCGTGGCTGGGACAACGGTGACAAGGGGCAACTCAGACCTGATCAATGACATGCTGCCGATTGTGATGGAGGGCGAGGCCGATTCCTGGGGTCTGCACCTGATGACCCCGGAGGGTCGGGCCGGGGATAACCATCACATGCTGGCGACACCTGCCCAACTGCGTCGTGTTGCTGTTTTTGCCCGGCAGATGCGAAGCGTTTTTCACATCGAACTCGATAACGAGTGGGGGAGTGCGGGTGAGGACGACTGGTTCTATCGAGACGACCCCTTTGTATGTGGTGCAGGACGATTTTCCTGCGTAGTGTCAGCGACAGGTGAGTTGGTGCCTTGCACAACGACCGATGCAAGCGAATCTGCCGGGAACATTCGGATCAAGCCACTCAGTCAACTCTGGGCCGAGGGTTTTGGTCGGTTCCGCCAGAGGAAAGATTTGCTGCGCGGTGAGGTGGATGACTGTTGGTTGCAGACCAGGCATGGCCGTTCCTGTCGCGCTGCTGCATTCAGGATGGACCTTTTTGATAATCGACTTGAGTTGGATGAGCCCTTGCCGGGTGCTTGCTCAGCACCTGAGAATGTGCCATTGAAGATTGGGGGTGTTAAATGAAACTCTTAAGTGCACTCATTCTCTGGTGTATCGCATTGATCATTGTTGCACTGCTAGGCTGGCGTTTATTGCGGGGGCGGCCTGTCTTATTGAAAGGAAAACTGTCACCTCGCTTGCTGAACATGGTGGTCATCATTCTTGTGGTGCTAGGCTGGTCTGGAAAGGGGGTTGCAGAGACTGAACCTGACAGAAGAAATGGTGAGCCGCAAGTCACAGATTCAGAAGAAGCCGTGTTGCCTGCTCCGCTTCAAGCCTTGCAATCAGACGAGATATTCAATCGGTGGGAGATGTGGTCGGCTGCTTATGAAGCATCCGCATTGAAAAAACACTGGCCCGACTTGGGTCACAAGGAATTGACTGAGGATCAGCTTAAGACGATTCGCCAGTCAACGAAGTATTACGGGGGTGCAGTGGCTGCCATGCTGGAAGCGGATCTCGAAGCACGCCTGAAGTGTGAACCGGCTGTCAGCGTGACGACTGAACAACTGCAGAAAGCGATCGTTGCATGTATTGGACCGGCAAATGGTGATGTTGAGTTATGACCCCGGCAGGTATCATCCGAACCTATCTTATACATCGAATACCTTGTTTAATATGTATGCCATGGATTTAGATCGCTTCGTTTATCTTTAAAGCGTGTATGGAATTTCCCTCCCTCAAAGGGAGGGATTAAGGGAGGGTGTCAATTTGGTTTTTACCCATGGTCTTTCCCACAGTTTGCCATACACCCCCTCCCAGCCTCCCCCTTAAAGGTGGAGGGGTTCCAAACGCAACAATGATTTCGGACGCACTCTAAAGGTTCACCCTTTAGGTGCCGGGGTAATATCTGCTGATTTTCGACCCGTCTTCGACCCCTGGGTGATGAGTTACCTTTGGCAGAAGAGTCAGGACATGAAGGGCGAGGTGCAGGCTGAAACTTTGGCATCGATTCAAGGCAGGCTCCACCAATGGGCCCGCATGAACAACGCCATGATCAAAGCCAAAGCGGTCGCGACGAAATTGCATGGTGCCTACGAGCCACGTGCATGGATAAGCAAGGGAGGTCCATCGCGTACACATTTATTGCAACGTGCAAAGTACCGCGCGCAGTTGCTTGAAACCTTGAGGAAAACGTATGCAGAAGTCGATGCCAGCCCATGGACAACTGAAGGGATGGTGCCTTTGCGTGTGGCTGGGAAGGCTCCAGTCACGCTGTATCGCGCGGGTGTGAAACAGGAGCTTAAGCCGGGCGACCGGTTTGTTTTTGGCAGGCTGGGTGTCTTGCAGATTCACGAAGAGACAGCCGTGATCTCTCATGATTGGCTGGGACATATCGAATTGCTTCAGGGGGATGTACTGACAGCACATGGGCTGTCTCAACGGGTCAGTAACCGGACTGAAAATTCGAAGCTAATGCAGGTTTTAACCGAGGCACGAGACGGAGGCGATGCGGAATTATTGATGCTTGAACGTGCGATGCCTTTGGTGCATCTCGCCATCAGACAAACCCTTGAGCAGCACCCTGATGCCAAGGGGGCTCCACAGTTGAGGTTAATACTGGCCAACTATGACAACCAGATGCAACCCACGATCAAGAATGAATCGTCCGACAGATAATCGTTGACCTTGTAGCAGCCCAGTGCTTATTTCTTGCTATAGCGAAATGAGGGTTCATCGTGAATCCCTGTTATTCTTCTCGGCGTGGAAAATTCATCCTTAGCGCATTCAAAGGGCACAGTTCTGGTTCTTGGAGCCAGTGGTGCGACAGGTCGGTTGCTGGTGCGCGAGTTGGTCAGTCGAGGCTGCCGAGTCAAAGCTTTGGTGCGCGATGCTTCACATCTTCCCGACGAATGGCGTCAGTCCGATCGTGTTGAGGTGGTCGAAGCTTACGTGCTCGACTTGAAGCTGGCAGATTGGCAAGCGCTGTTGCAAGAATGTGCCGTGGTCGTGTCGTGTCTTGGTCACAACCTGTCCCTGCGTGGCATCTTCGCCCCGCCCTGGCGTCTGGTGACTGAATCAGTCCGCCGCGTGTGTACAGCAGCAAGAGAAATGCATCGCGAGCAGCCGATCCGTTTCCTGCTGATGAATTCTGCAGGCGTACAGCATCGTGGCCAGGCTGAACCTTTGTCGTTCTCGGAAAAGCTGGTGCTTGGTTTGATCCGTCTGCTTGTGCCTCCACATGCGGACAATGAACAGGCAGCGGAATACCTGCGCGCGAAAGTTGGTGAGTCTTATCCCCATGTGCAATGGTGTGTGGTTCGGCCTGACAGTTTGACCAACGACGAATCGCCTGACACGTATGAAGTATTCACCTCGCCTCAGCGCAGTGCGCTGTTCAACCCCGGCAAGACCAGTCGCGCCAATGTCGCCCGGTTCTTGGCTGACCTGATCACGCAGAATGAGACCTGGCAATCCTGGCGGGGGCAGATGCCTGTCGTTTACAACCGTGAGACATAAATAGAGAAGTCCATGCTGGGGGTAGAAGCGGGAGCTTCACATATCTTTGTCGCGTGTATGGAAAATCCCTCCCTTGAAGGGAGGGAATATGGGAGGGTGTCAATTCAGTTTTTACCCATGGCCTTTCTCGCAGTTTGCCAACACCCCCTCCCAGCCTCCCCCTTAAAGGTGGAGGGGTTTGAATTGATGCGAGGATTTCAGGCACAATCCAAGACTT
>CAZJJN010000012.1:0-78754 GCA_964546335.1 uncultured Phycisphaeraceae bacterium | reverse complement strand
GGCCAACGGGCCGGGAATGTCTGCACTTGGGGTTTGGGGCGGATATAGGGGGTGGGTCGGACGGTGCGCATCTCTTTTCGGGCTCCTTGGCCAAATCCCTGGCCTGCCCTTGCATCCGTCCGTGGAATGTTGAATCGAATAGGCTAACACAGGCTATCGGCAATGCAACCAAAAGCACGCCAAATCAGGCAAATTTGTCCCATACCCGTATTTTCAGCCCGCAAACCACGCCTTCTCTTCATTTACTTTCCACCAGTCACCCTCAATTCTCCCACAGATGCAACGGTGTTCAGCAAAATCAGCCTCGGCTGTTTGCATGAGTCTCTAACCCGCTTATGCTCATGACATGGTGAATCAGGATGCCTTAACCACTCTCGAATCGTCTTACCGCAGTGTGATGGATCGTGTCGCGGAGGCGGCCATCCGCTCCGGCCGAAAACCCGAACAGATCATCGCCGTGGCGGTCACCAAGTACGCCACACCCGAGGCTGTGCGCGCCATCATCGACCTGGGCCACATCGACCTTGGTGAAAGCCGGGTTCAGCAGCTCGTTCAGCGTGCCCCGATGATTGATGAATTCATCGCCAGGCGGAACTTCTCCGCAGCACGCGAAGGTCTGACGGACCCGGACCATAAACTCACCGAACGCCGCGTCCGTTGGCACATGATCGGCCACCTGCAACGCAACAAGGTCAAACAGATCGCCCCAGTGGCTGACCTGATCCACAGCGTGGACAGCCTCAGACTCGCCGAAGAACTGCATGAATACCGCGCTGCCAACGACCCCGATGAGCCTCGGCTGCAACGCAATAATTCCCACAATTCACTCGAGCAACCGATTCAGATTCTCCTTCAGGTCAATGTGTCAGGCGAAGCGACAAAGCATGGCATCGCGCCACCGGCGGTCATTCACCTGATCGAGCAGATCGAAACCATGGTTCACCTCAAATTGCGTGGCCTGATGACCATGGCCCCGCATACCGACAACCCGGAAGATGCTCGCCCCGTTTTCACCCGCTGCCGGGAACTGTTTGAAGAAGTGCGCAGCAGCGGTGTGACCGGCGACCAGTTCAACATCCTCTCGATGGGGATGACCAATGACTTCGAGATCGCCATCGAAGAAGGTGCCAACATCGTCCGCATCGGCCGGGCTATCTTCGGCGAAGAAGAATCAGAGTAGAACCCATGTGATTTCGGGTGGCGCGGGCGTCTCGCCCGTGTGATTTTCAGTGGCGCGGGCGTCTCGCCCGCCTTTCGAGCGAAGCTAGAAAACTCCCCACGAGCCGCGACCGTGAGGGAGCGGACTCTTTGCCATGACATTGATTATCTTTCATTCATGGTTATGCCTGCGGCGATAACCATGCCACACTCTAAAACTCATCACTGCGATGAAAAATCCCACGCAAGGATTGCGTGGGCTTTGTTTCCCCACCGTGAATCTCTGCGCTCATTGTGCCTTTGTGTGAAACTCTTCTCCCTTCTGAATTATTCATGGCCATGCCTGCATCCTTCGTTTCAATTCAGAACAAAGCGAGAAGAATACAAAGGTGTGCCGACAATTCACCCCGTGCCGCGCAAGCCGCTGGCGATGGCATTGACTGAAAGCAGCACCCTCCGCAGCAACGCATCGACTTCCGCATCCTGCGCTACTGCTCCATCACGGGCTTCGCGCCATTCTCGTAGCCTTCGGACTTGATGCGCATGCAGCACTTTCAGCGGCGGATTCCGTAAAGCAATGGACCGACTCAGGCGAGGCCGACGCTTGTCCGTACTTTGCCCAAACACATGGGCCAGCATCTCGCGGGTCAACGCATACTCGCTGGCAATCTTCCCGAGAATCCGCTCGCGCAACTCTTCATCCTGCACCAGCCCCGCGTATTCGGTCATGATCTGCTGATCCGCACTGGCCACCATCGCCTCAACATTCGTCAGCACATAAAACGCGAAAGGCAGATGCCTCACCTCACTGACAAACGCCTGCCAGCGATCCGGATCATCCTGAGAAACCTGCTGCAACGCAGTACCCACCCCATACCAGCCGGGCAGGAAGAAACGAGCCTGACTCCAACTGAACACCCAGGGAATCGCGCGTAAATCATCAAGCGTCTTCGTCCCCGTCCGCCTTGCCGGGCGCGAGCCAATGCCGCTGCTTTCCAGCGCATCAATCGGCGTCGCTTCGCGATAAAAATCAATGAAGCCCGACTCACGCAGCAACCCCTGATACACCTCTCGGCTGATGTCCGCGATCCGCTGCTTCACATCTGCGAAACGCATGGGCTTGCCCGGCTGACGGTGCTTGACCATCGTCTCCGTCACACCCGCGCTGAGCAATTCCAGATTAAATGTGGAAGTAATCAGGTTCGCATGCTTCTGTGCAATCGTCTCGCCCTGGACCGTCAATCGGAACTGGCCACTGACTGAACCATGTGGCAGAGCCTCAAGGAAACGATGGGTCGGGCCGGCCCCGCGCGAAATCGTGCCCCCCTGCCCATGAAAGAAACGTAAGCGCACGCCACGCTCCTGCGCGACTTCTGTCAACCGATACTGTGCCCGAGACAGCGCCCATTGACTGGCAAAGATGCCGCCATCCTTGTTGCTGTCGCTGTAGCCGATCATCACCTGCTGGATCGGCTTCCTTCCCGCAGGGGTGGCATGCTGCAAACTGCGCTGCGTCACCGGGTGATCCAGAAAGGCCGCGAGAATCTCCGGGCTGCGTTCAAGGTCATCCAGTGTCTCGACCAAAGGCACCACCGGCAGCAAGCAATGCAACTTGCCCTCTTCATCAGGCCTGGCCAACCCAACCTCCCGTGCCAACGCATAGACCACCAGCAGATCAGACAGCGACCGCGTCATGCTCACGATGAGTGAGCCCAGCCCCGCGTCGCCATACATCTCAAGATGATCGACCAGCACGCGATAACAAGCCAGCACGCGTTCCGATTCCTCACCACACCGCGCATGCAACTGTGTAAAAGGCCTGGCAATCTGCAATTCCCGATTCAGAAATTCAACCCGCTGCGTTTCCGACCATGTTTCAAATGATTCTGCCTCAGGTAAACCTGCTGCGGTCATCAGTTGCATCAATGCCTTGTCATGCAATGCCGAGTTCTGGCGGATATCAAGCGAAACCAGGTGAAAGCCGAACACATCAAGGAAACGAATCAGCGGGTCAATCTCAGCCTCGCGCAACGCAATCGCCCCGATCGCATCCAACGACTCACCCAACACAACCAGTTCCCGAGTCAGCTCCTTAGGCGATTCAAATACAGGCCCATCACGCCCCGGCAAAGGCAGCATCAACAGCAGCATCTCAGCCACCTGACGCCAAGGCTCCTCACGATACTGGGTCAGCACACCATCAGCTTTGCTTCCCAACTCGGAAGAAAGCTTGAGTACCTGGCTGCGTAACGTGAAGGCTGGCTCTTCCACGAATCGGGAAATCGTCATTCGCTGGGCCAACATGCGCATACGCTGTTCGAGTACGGCTAACGCTCCCTGCCGATACACCGCCAGTGTTTCGCGCGTGACATCTGCGGTCACCAGCGGATGCCCATCCCGATCGCCACCGATCCAACTGCCAAAGCTGATGCGCGGCAGTTGGCGTGGCCCGGGTGCCTTGGCCTGATCCAGGCCTGCCTCTTTCCAGGCCGCGTAAAACCGCTGATCCAGCCGAGGCACGACGCGCGGGAAAATATCGCGCAGGTAGTACATCAGGTTCCGCCGTTCCGCTGCCACAGTTGGCTTTTCCAGCAGAATCTCGCCCGTCCGCCAGATGCGTTCAATCGAATTGCGCACCTCCCGCAGAATCGCCTCGCGCTCGTGAGGCGTCCACATGCTGTTTTCCAGATTCACCAAGGCCAGGTAAATCTCACGATGTTGCTCCAGTACCCCCGCCCGCTTGGCCTCCGTCGGATGGGCTGTCAACACAGGTTCGGCACGCACATCCGCCAAAGCCTCGACAATGTCTGCTTCAGCCAACCCCTGCTGCTTGAAGGAAGCGAGCACACCACCCCACAGTTCCGGTTCCGCGGTCAGGCCTTGACCCGCTTCAAACGATCGGCGGTGCTGGGCGGCTACATTTTCCTCGACCATATTGAGCAGTTGAAAAGCCGTGGCAAAAACCTGACTCGTCCGGTCAGGCAGAATCTGGCGCTCAGCCAGTTCATCCACATCGCCATGGAAAGGCACAAACCCAGCCAGTTCATCCTGACCCAGTTCGCGCAGCATCTGCACAAAACAGTCGGTGACCATTTTCAGGTCACGATCAACCTTGGCGAATTCCGCCGCATGTATGGAGTCGTATGTCATTTGTCGCGTCGTCCCCTTCACGCGACATCATAGGCTAAGAAACAGAAGAGGTTCAGGTCACATCGCGCGGGCCGCAGGGCAAACGCATGTGGCCTGTAGGATGGGTTAGGCGAGTCTTCGAGCCGTAACCCATCAACGGCGTATGCTGGGTCAAGGACCTTATTGATGGGTTACGCTCCGCCAGGAGGCTGCGCTAACCCATCCTACCTCCCGACACTCAACGCGATTTTGCAATTGAATCCCGTACATGCGTTCGCCCTGCCCCTGTATCAACGAAAATCAAGATGCTTCCCCGTACAAGTAATCATCATGCTTCAATGCAACATCGGTGGGACCTTGTTCCTCCACCACGGCGTTGTCAGCCAGGAACGGATCTGTCGTCTCAGCCATCGCTTCATCAAGTAGTTTGGCGACATACGCATCCACCGCGAGGCCTGCTGCCTGAGCTCGCTCTGCAAGTTTTGCCTCAAGTTCGCTCGATATATCCATTATGAGATTCATTATTCAAACTCCTCATACACTTTAACCCGATTAGGCAATATGGCAAGGAAATTTCTACCTATAACCCGTACTCCCCCCATCGCTTGTCCACCAGCCGTTTCACATCCTCATCCATCTTCAAGATCGGCGGGAAGTCGCGCACCGGTTGGCCATTCACCTCCTCACCCTTCCACTTGCGCGTCGCATCAAATCCGATCTTGTGACCAGCACCCAACCGCGGAGCCGCGTGATCCAGAATATCCAAAGGCCCATTGACCACTTCGATGTCCCGCCCGGGATCAACATTCGCAGCCAGGTGAAACAGAACCGCTTCATGGTCGTGCACATCGACATCGTCATCCACCACCACGATCATCTTCGTCCACGCCATCTGCCCCGCTCCCCAGATCGCATGCATCACCCGTCGGGCCTGCAACGGATACTCCTTGTGAATCTTGATGAACGCACAGTTGTGGAAGCAGCCGAACATCGGCAGGTCATAGTCGATGATGTCAGGCACCAGCGTCTTTAAGAGTGGCAGGAAAATGCGCTCGGTGGCCTTGCCCAGGTAGTAATCCTCCTGCGGAGGCAGGCCGACGATTGTTGTCGGATACACCGCCTGCCTGCGATGCGTAATGGCCGTGGCTGTGAAGATTGGATACCGATCAGGCAGCGAGTAGAAACCCGTGTGGTCGCCGAAAGGCCCTTCAAAGACTGCGCCGTCCCCCAAGCCTTCCGCCCCACCCTCCGTACGCGGATCGAAACCAATGCCCCCGGCCTGGGTGTTCACATATCCCTCAATGACAATCTCCGCATTGGCAGGCACATGCATGTCAATGGTCTTGCACTTGACCAGCGGGATGGACCCGTCATTCAAGAAACCGGCAAAGAGCAATTCACTGACGCCCGGCGGCAGCGGAGCCGTGGCCGCATAAGGCAGCACACTCTCGCCTCCCAGCACGATCGCGCAAGGCATGCCCGCGGCATGATCGCCCCGCTGCTCGTTGTGCTTCTTCCAGGCACGCCAATGTCGGGCCCCGTCATGATGCATGTGCCAGTGCATGGCCGTGTGTGTCTTGTCAATCAACTGCGCCCGGTACATGCCGATGTTGCGGCTCGGACGAGGCACTCCCTCCGGCTTGCCCGCATCCTCCGGATGGATGGTGTACATCCCCGCCAGCGTGATGTATTTCCCCCCGCCCACCGCAGTGCCCGACTCTTCGACGGTGAGGTTATACCCTACCCGGTCAGGTTGCCCATCCATCGGCCAGCACTTGATGATCGGCAGGCGCATCAAATCAACGTCATCCCCTTGCTTGACCACTTCCTGACAGATGCCTGATCGCACCACCTTCGGCGCGAAGGATGCGACCTTGGCCAGTTCCAATCCCTTGCGCACCTTCTCCATGATGCCGGTTGGAGGCTCGGGCTTGATCAGGCTTTCCACCCGCCGGGCCAACGCTTCGAACCCACCCATCGGCCCAGGCTCGTTGGCGTTGAGTGCCAACTCAGTTCGGCGGTAACTGCCAAAGGTGTTGATGACCAGCGGGAAGTCCGCGCCTTTGACGTTCTCAAAGTAAAGCGCCTTGCCGCCGAGATGATGATGCTTCGGGTCGGTGCGTTGGGCCGCTTCAGACTGCGATGGTGCTGGTGATTTACTGACGCGGTCAGTGATCTCGGTGATCTCAAGTTCAGGCGATACCTCGGCTGAAATGCGATGCAACTCACCTGCCTTGTCCAAGGCAGCCAGAAAGTCCTGCAAAGTGCGGTAGCTCATAACCCAGAAGCGTAGGTTGCTTCACAGATTGACGCCAGCAGAGCAACGAGCCACCCATGCCGACGGACTCGACGCGATGTGAAGAGGAAAGCTGTCACGGTCATGAAGATGATCCTCGATGCAAAAGGATATCCATCCGTTCGACGCCGTTCATTTCAGCTCAACTGACCAGTAAGCATTGTCCAGGAATGGCTGCCAGCTTGAGTATTTATCCTGCCCGACGCGCAAAGCCAGGACTGGATTCCGCTTGGGCTTGGCAGGCTTGCGAATCAGGTGCATGTTGGCTTGCTCAGGTGTACGCCCACCCTTCCTGGCATTGCATCGCACACAGCAGCAGACCAGATTTTCCCATGAGCTGCCGCCACCCTGAGTGCGCGGTTTGACGTGGTCCAGGCTCAGTTCGGTGGTGGGGAAATTCTTGCCACAGTATTGACACTGATTTTTATCACGGGCGAAGATGTTGCGGCGGTTCAGTTTGACATCCTGCTTGGGCAGTCGGTCATACCCCAGCAGGCGGATCACTTTGGGCACAGCGATTTCGTAGCGGACGGTTCGCACCCACTCATATTTGTGTGATTCAAAATCAAGCTTGGCGTCAGACAGCGACTGCCATGATTCGAAATCGTGGCCGATATAACTGCCATCACCGACGTGAATCACTTCTGCCAAGTCGCGAAAGAGAAGGGAAAAGGCGCGCTTGGCATTGATGACGCGGATGGCCATCCACATTTTGTTCAGCACCAGCACGTGGCTGTTGATGGCTGAAGCTTCGGCAATCATGACGGAAACCCTCCGTACCGATAAGCACAACTTGTGGATAACTCTACCCCTGACCACCATCCCTTGCAATGATTTGAAATTGGTTAGGGCAAACTCTGTTCAGTTTTTGCTGTCACTACCCGGCCAACTGGCAGCCGTCTGTCGTTCAAAGCCGGGAACTTCTCGCGATACTTACCCAGCCAATGCAGATTCAAGCTGGCTGTGACCGCCCGAGGCCGGCTTCCCGCATTCAGCATGATGTTACCCAATGGGTCGATGACCACGCTTTTGCCCGAGTACTCCAGCTTGGGGTCGCTACCGACCCGGTTCACCCCCACCACATAAGCCTGGTTCTCGATTGCCCGGGCCTGCAGCAGTTTAAGCCAATGCGTCTCGCGCACCGCTGGCCAGCATGCGATCACCGAGAAGACCTGTGCCCCCTGATCCACCCCAGCCCGGAAGGCTTCAGGAAAGCGCAGGTCGTAACAGATCAACGGGCAGTAACGCATGCCTGCGATATCGAAGACCTTCACAGCATCTCCCCCGACATAACTTTCGGCTTCTTTGCCAAACGAAAACGGATGAATCTTTCGGTATCGCCCTACCTCTTCACCTGTCGGACCAAACAAGACGCATTCATTCGTGCCCCAACCTTCGGGGGTCTGGTTGACCACCCCGCCACAGACGAAGCTGTTGTATTGCTTTGCCAGATGGGCGAGAAAGTATTCTGTCTCGCGCGAGTCACCCTCAGCCACCTTCTCAACATTCATGCTGAAGCCGGTGGAGAACATCTCAGGCAACAGAATCAATGATTGTTCAGGGATATCAGTTTCGTGAAGCAACTTGCGCGCGTGGGCGTGATTCGCCGGCTTGTCTTCCCAGACTATGTCGGTTTGGCAAAGGACAACTTGCATGAACTTCCTTCTCGCGGCTGAAGGTTCTGTTGTCAAATCACCACGTCATTCTCGTAAGGTCATTACTGCCCGGTCAATCTTAACCAAGCGGGGTAACCCACTGCCAGATCCAGCAACCAGCCGTCACCTAAGGACAACATCGCGACAGCCCCCAAAAGCAGATGGCTCAACAGCAACACCGGCAGATTGCGATAGCGCTGGAAATGCCAGGTCCACACAAACCCCGCCAGGATGGTCAAAACACACAATGCAGGATTGGGTAAATGCATCACCGCAAAGACCACCGACGCCAGCGTGATGGCCAGCCAATTGTCGCGCGATGGTTTCGTATCGTTGGCGTGGGCAGATGATTCATTGGCTGAAGACACAGAAACGTTCGTGTTGCCACACTGGAAAACCTGTTCAGCCCGGGACATGAAAAACGATTGCAGCAGCAGTTGTTGAGCAACCAGGCCGTGCGCATAACTGAGTAACCAGTGCAATCGCGCCTGCGATAAATCCAGACTGCCCGTGATCATGCCAGCAACAAGCAGCACCAGCAAAGCTGGCAAAGTCATCGCTGCTGCACTGAGCCAACCGCGTTTCCAGTTCGACGGGCTTAACCCCAGCAGGCCCGGCTTGTCCCGATCGCGCAACAATGCAAAAGCCACCACCAAACCGACCACGAATGGTGGCAAGGTTTTCATGGCCATCTGCCCAATGAAGCCTATCTCTCCCCACCATTCCCAAGGCCTCCAGACAATCACCAACACGCCCACCGCGACCAATACCAACTCGATCGCCGCCAACACGCGGTGAGGCTTCGCCTTCACCTGATCCGCACCATGCGACATCGCCCCCACGTCAGCCTCGGCTTCACTAGAACTCATTTCATGTTGGGGAGAATGATCGGCCACCATTGACTCACTTGCGCTGTCAGGAACCGTTCAATGTAAGCGACCTCAAGTAGTACTCACGCCCGCGCCGGTGACTGAGGCCCACCGACCAATTCCTCATTGGTCTTGAATCGCTCCAGAGCCTTGAGCAGTTGTTCAACTTGCTGATAAGGAGGCATATTCAGCAGTCTCCTGCGAAGTGCCGTCATCGTCGTCACTTCATTTTCAGTCAGCAGCAGGTGTTCCTTACGCGTACCGCTTTGAGCCAGATCGATGGCCGGGAACACGCGACGCTCCGCCACTTTGCGATCCAGGATCAGTTCCATATTGCCGGTGCCTTTGAACTCTTCAAAGATCACCTGGTCGCCACGCGAACCGGTGTCCACCAATGCCGTGGCAAGAATGGTCAGCGAACCACCTTCCTCAAACTTACGAGCCGCACCGAAGAGTTGCTTGGGGATCGCCAAAGCACCGGCATCGAGGCCGCCGGACAACGTGCGTCCAACTGCCTGCGGATTAGGCATCATGTTGAATGCTCTACCGATGCGGGTCAGCGAGTCCAAAAGGATGATGACATCCTTGCCTGACTCAGCTTTTCGCTTGGCCTGTTCGATGGCAACGACCGCCAATGCCCCATGCCGTTCCGGCGAATGGTCATTGCTGGAAGCCAGTACCTTGCATGGCAGGTTACGACGGAAGTCCGTGACTTCCTCAGGCCTTTCATCGATGAGCAGCGCAGTGACATCCACTTCGGGATAGTTGTGGTCGATAGCCCTGGCGATGTCCTGCAGAAGCGTGGTCTTGCCAGCCTTGGGGGGTGAGACGATCAGGCCACGCTGGCCGAAGCCGATCGGGCAGAACAGGTCGATCAGTCGGCAGGAAGCCGGGCAGCCGGGATGCTCCAGCCGGATCATCGGCTGAGGGTCGATGATGGTCAGCTCTTCAAACTTACGACGGTCGGCATAGTCATCTGGATCAAGCCCTTCGACTTTGTTGATGGCTTTCGCGCGTCGGGCCTTGGGCGAAAGCTCGTTGTATTTCAGTTGCTGGTGCCTGCCGTTGCCGTTGCGCATGGGCTTGTGGTTGAGCGGCTTGCCCAGGGTGACTTCCAGCTCAACGCCGGGGCGCAGGGCATGGCGTTTGATCAATTCGGACGGAATGACAGGGTCTTCCGGACTGATCAACAGCGTGCCGTCGAGTTGACGAATCCGCCCGTCCGCCTTGTTGGCGATATCCAATATCCCGGTTGCAATCTGGTCACTCATTCTCGTTAGATACCTATACAGCCGATCCTGCCTGAAAGGCAGACAGGCAATCGACCTTGTCCATGAATACCAACGCTTGCTACGAGTTCTCCCGCTGAGACACTGCGCAACAGGTCAAAGTCAGATGCATTCCCACAAGCGACGAGTTGGTTTCCCGCCTGACACGACCAGCCATAGCCGGTGCGAGCAATGCATAAAGTCAGAACGCTTCATCCAATCAGTTGGCCCACATGAAATACCGGCCAAACCGCTGGACGACTCTTGTATTTGTATCGGCAAAATGGACAGGATGCAACAAGCAAATCCGATAAGAGGGAAGAAAACTCCAGTTCCTCTGCGTTTTCAGGCTATGAACAAGGTTTTCGACGAGTGGGGAAATCAACTGATTTCGACTTCCTTCTCCAAACTTGACGCCAGCCCCCCTTCGGCGAACAATCTCACCAACGCGAATCAGGAGTTATGCATGGCCATTGCTGAGAAAGACATCATCGAAATCAACCCGACCCCCATGTCGGGAAGTGAATCCACCTTCCTCCCCGAAGTCTTCAAAGGCTTGGGCACCACCCTCAAGCATCTTGCCGGTTCAATCGGCAGAGGCAAGCGCAGCAAAACCCTGTGCTATCCAGAGGAACGTCGTGAAGACTATGAAATGGAGAACGGCGGCCTGTATAAAAGCTACTTCCGAGGCGTGCACCGCCTGAATCGCGACGAGGAAGGTCGCGTCCGTTGCGTCGCCTGCTTCATGTGCGCTACGGCTTGCCCGGCCCACTGCATTCACATTGAGGGGGCCGAAGCACCGTGGGATGATCGCGAAAAATATCCAACCAAGTTCGACCTCGATGAACTCCGCTGCATTTATTGTGGCATGTGCGAGGAAGCCTGCCCGGTGGATGCGATTGAACTCACGCCGGTGTATGACATCGTCGGGCTGACCCGCCAGGAGATGATCTTCGACAAGGAGAAACTCCTGGCTGTGTACGACCAGACGATCAAAGACAAACCGATGTAATCCGGCAAAATATCTGTTGAGTTTCGGGTTATCACTCTGCGAAGGATGCATCACAGCCTCGTGATTGGTACCATTCTCTGAACAACCTTGGCTGATAAAACTGTCAAACCTCGATCATCGTCCAACACCTTTCCCATGGTGCTGATGGTCAGCGTGCGTTTGACTGTTGCCATTGCATTTCTCGCGGTGGCAGGAGGAATCGCTTTCCTGCTTTATGCCACTCGCCCCAAGGCGTTACCCACTGCGAATTCTGCGATCCAGCGCATCACGGTCTTCAAGCCTGAAAAGGTCATGATCCAAAGACAATGGCTCGGGTTCGGCAGCGCCCAGGCTGTCAATGCAGCGGATGTTTCCACCCGCTTCCCGGCCACCTTCACCGGCATCATCGACAAGGTGCCTAAGTCTGTGGATGAAGGATTTCTGGTGCAGAAAGATCAGCTACTGGTTCAACTCGACCGGACGGATTTCGACCGTGAAGTCGAGTCGGCCAAACAGCAGATCGCCAACTTGCAGGCCAGGCTCAGTGAGTTGCAGGTCGAGGAAGGCAGACTGGCGGATCGCGTCAAGATTGAGCAAAAGTCCCTGAAGCTATTGCAGGATGAGTTGAAGCGTGTGCAGAATCTGTTCGACCGAGGCGTGCAGACGCAGGAAGGCCTGGACCGGGTCAAACGTACGGTGCTGGACGCGGAAAGAACATTGCTGCTCACCCAGGAGGCGCTTGACCGAGTTGAGCCCAGACGGAACCAACTTGAGCAGCAGAAGGAACAGGCACAGAAGGCTTTGGAACAGCGCATCGAAGATGCCAACCGCACCAGTATCCTCAGCCCGATCACCGGCATCATCGAATCAGTCAATGTCAAAGAAGGCGAAAGTGTCCAGCCCGGTTCGCGCGTGGCTCGTGTGGTGGACTTGCGTGAGATGGAAGTCGAGTTGTTCATCCCAGCTTCTGCGCGAGGCAGCGTGGCCATCGGCGACCAGGCAGAGGTGTTCGTCGAGGGTGAATCCAAGCAGCAATGGCAGGCCACAGTTTCACGGATTGCTGCGACCAATGATGAACGCAATCGCACCTTTGCGGTGTATGTCGTGGTGAAGCAGCCGGACGCCCATGAGCAACTTGGGAAGCGTGGCTCGGTGCTGCTGACGCCGAATGCTTTCGTTTCCGCGCGGATCATTGAAAGTGAAGCAAGAGAAGAATGGGTCGTTCCCCGCCGATCCATACGCGATGGTCGCATTTATCTGGTTTCCGCGAAAGATAAAACAAAAATTCCCACTGATGCCTGGCGCGAGGTGCCCGGGACGGTTGAGTCGGTCAAGATCGAGCGGGGTTTCCCGTATGAAGGCCGATTTGAAGCGATGGGCCTGCCGGACAATGAATGGTCGGTGCTGACCACGGATTTGGGAGACATTGCAGAACATCAACGGATTGTCGCGAACGCAGGCCGGTCGCTGCTGGAAGGCGAGCAGGTGATTGCAACCAATTCTGCCCTGGCGGAGCAGAAAAGCGAATCTGCCTTCAACGACAACACCAATGGAGCGCAGCCATGAGTCTGGCCGGGTTTGGTGTTCGCCGACCCGTGCCGGTGAACCTGATCATGTTCGCGCTGATCATCGGCGGGCTGGTGGCTGGCCTGTCCCTGCGGCGTGAGTTCTTCCCCGAGTCCGATCCGGACACCGCGATCATCACCATGCCCTACCCCGGGGCCACACCTGAAGACATCGAAGAAACGCTGGCTGAAAAAGTCGAGAACAGCATCAAAGAAATTGATGGCATCCGCGAGTTCACGACCACCATCTCCGAGAACGGCGGGGGCATCATGGTGGAGTTTGAACAGGGCGCCGACCCGGACGAAGTGGTCAAAGACATCGAGCGCGAGATTGATGCGCTTCAGGACCTGCCCGACGAAGCGGAAGAGATCACCGTCGAACTGATCGAACCTCGCCTGCCTGCGATCCGCATGGCTTTGTATGGCGATGTGGATGAAACCGTCCGCAAGCGCATGATCCACGAGATTTCAGATGAATTGAAGCTGCTGCCGGGGATGGGGGAAATCCTCATCGGCGGGACGCGGAACTACGAGATTCGCGTGGATGTTTCCCAGGAAGCCTTGATCTCTCTGGGGCTGAGTCTGCCTGCCATTGCTGACACGGTTGGCGGGTGGATGCGAGACATCCCCGGTGGCACAGTGCGCACGGAGACCGGGGTCATCAAAGTGCGCACCATTGGTGTCGATACACAGGCCGATGCGATTCTGAACATCGTGGTCGCTTCTGATCAGCAAGGCCGTTCGGTTCGTCTGCGCGACATCGCGACGGTTGAAGAAACCTTTATTGATGAACAGATCATTACGCGTTTCAATGAATTACCCGCTGCCGACCTGACGGTTTATAAGAAAGGCCGGCAGGACATTGTGATGATCGCGGAAATGGTGCGTGCTTATGTCGATGCCCGACAAGGCAAGCCCTTCAAATTCACCAGCATCGGTGAAAGGCTGATCACGCTTTCCCCGAGTTTCAAGATTTTCTTCAGCGACCATCGTCTGCAAGCCTACAACCTGGGCAAGTATCAAAGCATCCCGCTTCCCAAAGGCTTGCAGGTCAATATCAATACAGACCTGGCGCGCTTCGTCGAAGGGCGACTCGATCTGCTGCTGCGCAATGCCCAGTACGGAGCGATCCTCGTCTTTGCGACATTGCTGTTTTTCCTGAACTGGCGGTTAGCTTTCTGGGTAGGCGTCGGCTTGATTACGGCTTTGTGTGGCACGCTGCTGATGATGTCGTTCTTCGATGTCACACTGAACTTCCTGACGATGTTCGGCCTGATCCTCGTCCTGGGCTTGCTGGTCGATGATGCCATCGTCGTCTCGGAAAACATCCAAACGCGATTTGATCGTGGTGAGAAACCACTGAGTGCTGCCATCAAGGGAACCGATCAGGTCGGTTGGCCTGTGGTGGCCACAGTATTGACAACGGTGGTGGCGTTCCTGCCCTTGACGTTTATCCAAGGCCGAATCGGTGATTTGCTCGGAGCCCTGCCCTCGGTCGTGGCGTTCGCCCTGATGGTGAGTCTGGTTGAATCTTTGGGCATCCTGCCCAGCCACATGGGCCACAGCCTGGAGAAGCGCAGTCGCAAGAAGCCGAACCAACTCTCGCGCTGGCTGCGCGCCTTTGAAATGAAACGCGATGCGGTGATTCGCAACCGGATCATCCCGGCCTATGCCAGCGGATTGAATTTCTGCCTGCGACACCGTTACGAGACCCTGTCTCTGGCTGTTTCGATCCTGATTATTTCCCTGGCGATGTATGCAGGCGACCGGGTCAAGTGGGTGTTCCTGCCACAGAATGATGCCGAGACGATCATCATTGACGTGCGCATGCCCATCGGCACGACCATTGATGAAAACTATCGCGTCACTCGCCTGATCGAACAGGCCGCCCGAACTCAGCCGGAGTACAGAAGTGTTTCCACCGTGATCGGGCAGCGCAGTAATTTTGAAACTGCTCAGGCTGAGGCCTTCGCCCCTCACGTCACGCAGATGTTTGTTGAATTGAAGCCGACCGAGGAAAGGACGCGCACCAGCAGCGAGGTGATTGATGCCATCCGCAACGAATTGCAGGGCAAGATTGATGCGGTCGATCGCATTTCCTTTGAGTCCATCTCAGGCGGGCCGGGCGGTGCGGACATCACGCTGCAACTGCGCAGCAAACACGATGACCTCACGGTCGCAACCGCCAACGAGTTGAAGCGACAACTGGGAAGCATGCAAGGCGTCTATGACATTCGCGATGATCATGACATCGGCCAATTGGAACTGCGTATCCGCCTGAAACCCGGGGCCGCCTCGCTGGGGTTCAACACGGAGAACGTCGCGCGACAGGTGCGTGGTTTCCTGTTCGGCATTGATGCCCATGTGTTTGTCCGTGACCGGGAAGATATTGACGTCCGCGTCCGCCTCAGTGAAGAAACAAGACGGAGCATCTTCGAAATCCAGAATAGCTGGCTGATCAGTCCGGCTGGCCATGCCGTCCCCATGCCTGAGATCGCTGACATTTCCGAGGAGCCGACCTACTCCACCATCAAGCGTATCGATGGCGTCCGCTCCATCACCGTCAATGCAGAAACCGACAACGCCACCAGTCCCGAGCGGATTGTCGAATCGTTAAAGTTGGATGAACTTCGCGAGCAGTTTCCCGGCGTGGAAATTCGCGAAGGTGGCAGACAACGCAATCAGGCCGAGGCGTTTGCTTCACTTCCCTTGGGCATTCTTGCAGCCATCGGTGGAATCTATGTCATCCTGACGATTCTGTTTTCCAGTTTCTTCCAGCCGTTCTTGGTGATGTTCGTCATCCCCTTTGCCGCGATCGGCGTCATCTGGGGGCACTGGTTCCTGGATTACGAAATGACTTTCCTCAGCCTGATTGGCTTCATCGCTTTGACGGGCATCGTCGTGAACGACTCTTTGATCTTCGTCACGTTCTATAACGAACAACGCAGCGATGGCAACAGTGTCATGGCTTCGCTCCTGGAAGCGGGTCGCGCCCGTTTCCGCGCCATTTTCCTGACCACGATCACCACTGTCCTTGGCCTGCTTCCTTTGATTCTCGAAACCAGTTTCCAGGCCAAATTCCTGATCCCCATGGCCATCTCGGTGGCAATGGGACTGCTGGCCACCACCATGCTCGTGCTGGTGGTTCTGCCCTGCTTCCTCATGATCTTCGATGACTTCATGCGCGGCTTCCGCTGGGTCTGGATGGGTGGCAACCATGCCCATCCAGTCTCACAGCAGGGATGATTGCACAAGCGAGAAACTCTCACATGAAAAAGCACTCGTATGAAAAAGCCCACGCAACTTTGCGTGGGTTTCTTCTTCAGAGCAGGCTGAGTCCATCGTCGCGTCCAGGGTGCCACGCCTTGACGACACACGAGTAAAGTCCTGAGCGTAGTCGAAGGGCTTGCGAAAGTGGCGCAAGGTGTGTAGATGCGGTCGCGTTTCTATGGGTGGCATCTATGAGCAAGGTTTGAGAGTATCTGTGTTATAGCTTTCCATCGACCGCACAGTTTGCCTCGCAGACTCGGTCAAACTGTGGCACCCGCCCGAGATGAATGACTTGGATGCGATCTAGAATTTCGATTAAACACTCGCGAACATCATCGAATCGCAGCCGCACCTTGCGTGGCATTGGCTGGTGCCACCCCAGCATCAGATCTTGGACTGGCCATAAAGAACGTCCCCATCAGTGACATGACTTGTTCATCCGTCACGGTGGAGCTGACCGTGGCTGTCTTGCCATCCGCTTTGAACTTGATGCTTTCCAGCATCTTGAATACCGCATCCAGCTTGGGCTGACCTTCAGGCATGTTCTGAGACATGGCTTTCATAAAGGCGATCCCCTCCGCGAGCTGTTTCTGGTACATATCCATCGTCGCAGCGATCTTATCTGCATCGGAGCCTTGGCCTGTGAATACCTGCGTAGTCTTACGATTGAGGCCTTGCCCTTGGCGCGTGGTCTTCATTGTCACCACATCAAAGGCATCCATGCCGGGGATTGTCTTCAAGTCATCGTAAATCTCGACGACACCCCATTGCATCGCATCTTCTCGCTTCAAAGCCTTGATGCGTTCGACCATCTTTTCATTCTTGGAAAGTCGCTGTTCACCTGCTTTGATGGCCTTGATCGTTTCAGCCACTGGCAGGTTCTTTTCCTGTTCTGTGGCCATAAACACCGCAAGCTTGGGCGAAAGGATGAAGAAAACAGAATCCATCAGATAATGCACCTGCACACCTTCGACTTCCTTGGTCTCGCGATACGGTGGGCCATCCCCACTCTTGATAAACGTGGCAATCAGTTCGGGATCCGCTTCACCTCGAAAGATGACCGTGACATATCCATCTTTATCCGGGTTCCCCACCACGCCAAGCGTGACGGAGTCGAGACGGATGTTGCCCACAAGATTGGCCCCCTTGGTCAACTCGTGCGTCGCTTGCTGCAACATATCATCGACATCGAGATCCATATCCTTGGGCATCATCTTGATTAGATCGCGCAACGAAAATGCGGACTCGTCCGCCAGCACCATTTGCCCGGCAACACGACAGTCCTTGGGCAAAACCCACAAATCCTGATCCAGCAACTTGCGATCCAACGCGGGAGGAACATATTTCTCTCCCTTGATCCGTGCGATGGCCTGCCTGGCATAACCTGCCACGAAAGGCTCTTTGGAAACAACCAACTTCTCCAGCGCGGGTAACGCCTGCTTGTCTTTGAGCTCGCCCAACGCCCGGATGGCCAGCAGTTTCTGCACCATCGGTTGGCCGGCCGACTCGGACATCTCTTTGAGAATCTGCTCCGCACTGGCAGCCACCTCGGAATCCTCCGACTTCGTCGCCTGCTGCAACGGCTTGCGGGCCGTTTCGCCAGCCGTTTTGAGTTTCTTGTAGGCCTGTTCGCGTTTCTCAAACTCACGTGCAGCCAGGTCTTTAATCCAACCTTCAATCTCCGCACTTCGGTCGGCTGCACCTTCTGCTTTCACGAAAGGCAGCATCGCCTCGACTGTCACCTGCTCGATCCCCTGCTGCTGCCAATACACTTGCGTATCCACCAGATCAAGCATCTGGTTGGCATTGCCCCCAGATAACAGAAATATAATCGCGAAAAAATTACCAAAGCCGAATACGCCCATGATGAGTCCCCTTATCTTAGAAGCCTGTCACCTGTTAATCATTTTTGATTCTCATGCATTTCAACTGATTTGCCCTCAACCGTCAATCTTGCAGGATGGCCGAACCATGTGTTGCTGTCTCGCCCTTCGTACTGCTGCTCAAGCAACTCGGTCACCTCGGCCATCTTGCCTTCCGCAGCCACCCAGCCAGTCTTCCCCTCGCCCGGCTCAATGTCGGGAAAGTCAATTTTGCAGTTCTCGCATTTCTTGCCATCGTAAAAACGGATCGGGCACCAGAACGATTCCACGTTCCGCAGGATTTCCGAACCGAGTGACCACACGCCGGTCATCCAATCGCAATACAAGCACCAGATCAGATCATGGCCGACCAATCCCTCGAACTTGTGACGGGAAACGTTCACCCACTCGCCATGCTTGTAACGAGGCAGACGCACCAGCCAGACCAGGAACGGGTAGATAAAAATCTCGGCCATGCGCACCAGCCAGAACAAAGGCACGACAATCGCAGTGACCCACAACGCAGCATGATTCCGCCAGGCCCCGACCATGCGGTTGAGCGATTTCACAATGCGTGGCCCGCGCATCGCCTCAGCATGGGCATATTCATGCAGCGCAACCCAGACCTGTAACCCCAGCACCTGCCCGATCACTGCAGCGACGATGCCCCACCAGCCGAGGAGGATCACCCCCGCCACGCCGGGCAGAATGAGAAAGTAAGTCACGATGACATCCAGCAGCAGCGCGTGACAACAACTCTCGGAAATCCTTTTCCCGACTGGCCCAAGACGAGGCAGCGTGTGAAGCAGTCCTGCCCCGAGCAGCATGGCCAGCATGGTTCCCAACACGATCAAGAGAAAGGTAAGCGTCATACCCATAGCCTACGGGCCAGCAGTCAAAACCCAAAACAAAGTTTGATATTCATACAGAAAGTCCGCAATACTCATTCGTAGATTGCTACCATGCGCCACTTTCAAGCTTTCCATCGATTCAGGAAGTAACCATGCTGCATCAAGATTCGAAATGGATCGGCACCCCGTTGCAAGGCACCGGCTACACAGCCCCGCCATCACCATTACTCCGTCGAGGTTTTGAATTGCCTGATGTTCCCAGCCGCGCGATTCTGACGATCACCGCGCTCGGCCTGTACGAACCCTGGCTTAACGGCCAACGCGTCGGCAATGATGAACTTCAACCCGGCTGGACTGACTTTCGTAAGCGCCTGCATGTACAAACTTACGATGTGACCAACCAACTCCGCTCAGGCCACAATATCCTTGGCGCATACCTCGGCGATGGCTGGTACTCGGGCAAAGTTGGCGGGGCGAGTCGAGGCTGCACGTATGGCAAGGAACCTGCCCTGCGCGCGACTTTGGAAATCACCGACAAGCAAGGTCAGGTCACCTGCCTGCATACGGATGAACATTGGCAGTGGTGCCCCGGGCCGGTGCGCTCGGCTGACTTGATGGATGGCGAACACTATGACGCACGCTTTGAAGTGCCTGGCTGGTGTGACCCGGCAGGTGAATCAAAGGTCACGTCGGCTGATGCAGGTGAACATTGGCAACCGGTGCGCATCATCACGCCTGAGGTTGAGCCAGAACATGTTGGGCCGAGTCCCGCGCCGCCGATCCGTGTCACCGAGGAATTGCATGCTGTTGCAGAACCGATTCAACGCAATGGATGGGATGGCGTTCACACGATTATCGACTTCGGACAGAACTTTGCAGGGAAGGTCAGACTGCATGTGAAAGGCCCAGCCGGGGCTACGCTGCGTTTGCGTTACGCGGAAGTCCTGACACCTGATGGCAAGCATCTGGATCGCACCAATCTGCGTTCCTGCATCGCAACGGATTCCTACACCTTGCGTGGCGATCCTGAGGGTGAAACATGGTCGCCTCGCTTCACGTTCCATGGCTTCCGCTACTGCGAAATCTCCCATGACAAGTGCTGGAGTGAAAGGGCGACAGACTCACCCATCGAGCCTTTCACGCGCGAGAGTGTGGTTGGCCTGCCTTTGCACAGCGACATGCCTCGGCGAGGTTCATTCGAGACAGGCCATGATTTACTTAACCGCCTGCAAGAGAACATCGTCTGGGGGTTGCGTTCCAACTTCATTGATGTGCCAACCGATTGCCCGCAGCGCGATGAGCGTATGGGCTGGACTGGCGATGCCCAGGTGTTCGCAGCCACGGCCTGTTTCAACTATGACACAACCGGCTTCTATCACAAATGGCTCAACGATCTCGACGATGCCCAGTTAACCGGCGGTGAGATCCCCAACGTCGCGCCGAATGTGCTGGATGAACATGATGCGGCTGCGGGTTGGTCTGATGCAGTGGTAATCGTGCCTTGGCAGACATATCGTGCATCGGGCGATCGCTCCATTTTGGAAGAGCATTTTGACATGATGGATTGCTGGGCGCGGTTTCAGGTCGATACAGCCAAGGATGGCATGCGGGGCGATCCGGATGGCGACATCTGGGCAGGTTTCGGCGATTGGCTGGCGCTCGATGGAGGCAGCAACAATCCCTTTGAAAACGCAACGCCACGATTACTCGTAGGCACTGCGTATCACGCTTTTTCGCAAAAGCTGTTTGCGCGCATCGCGCACTTGTTGGGGCGAGAAGCGGAAGCGAAACGTGCGGAAGAAGTTGCCAACCGCGCGACCGAGGTATTCAACCAGCACTTCGTCACGAGTGGGCGGGTCAATGTCGAGTCGCAGACTGCCCATCTCATGGCATTGGCTTTCGACCTGCTCGATCCTGCACTACGCCCTGCTGTGTTCGACAACCTGCTCAAGCTGCTGGAGAAATTTGATCACCACCTCGCGACGGGTTTTCTGGGCACGCCTTTGTGGTGTGATACTTTGACGCGCTTTGGTCGTACTGATCTGGCTTACGACCTGCTGTTGACCGAGACGTACCCCGGTTGGCTTTACCCGGTCACGCTGGGTGCGACCACCATGTGGGAGCGTTGGAACAGTTGGCATCCTGAGAAAGGCTTCGTCGATACGTCCATGAACAGTCTGAATCATTATGCCTACGGGGCTGTGGGCGATTGGATGTACAGGCATATCGCGGGGATCGATCTTGACCTGGCTGAGGACACAGGCCCATTATTGCGATTGCAGCCTTGGCCTGATGCCAGGTTGGGACGGTGTGATGCGGCACTTGATTCACCGGTGGGACGGATTGAAAGCCATTGGCGGTTAGAGGACGGCAAGACCAGCTATACATTCGTGGTACCCGAAGGTGTAACTTCAGAATTGATCTTACCCGGCGAAAAATCCCGTGAAATTGGCAGCGGGAAGCATGAGTTCACAACGTAATGACGTGATCCTGCTCACGATGTTTGCGCATTGAATGGTCGCTGCAGGGCTCGAACCTGCGACCCCAGCTTTGTAAGAGCTGTGCTCTAGCCAACTGAGCTAAGCGACCTTGGGTACGAACATTATAACTGACCGACTGCCACAGGCCAGCCTGTCATCTCGTTGAGTTGTCGCTTCGGGATTTGTCAAAGACAAATGTCATTCAGGTCACACGCCTAACCAATGGGGCGAATGTCCACGCGGACATCAACCCAGTGTTCACCGCCGCCAAGGATCTGCCCTTTGACCGGCGCGACATCGGAATAATCACGGCCCCACGCCAGCGTGATGTGATCACAGCCGACCACTTTGTCATTCGTCGGGTCGAAATCCACCCAGCCAAAGTCCGGGCTGTACACCCCGACCCAGGCATGCGACGCATCTGCGCCTTCGAGTCTTTCCTGGCCGGGTGGTGGCTCAGTGCGCAGGTAGCCACTGACGTAGCGAGCGGGTAAGCCCAGGCTGCGCAGGCAGGCAATCATCAGGTGGGCGAAATCCTGACAGACACCGCTGCGCTGTTCGAAGACTTGGGCCACGGGCGTGGCGACATTGGTCGTTGTCGGGTCAAACTTGAATTCATGGTAGATGCGGGAGGTCAGATCGCGCGAAGCATCAAACATTGACCGACCCGAAGTAAAAGACTTGCGGGCATAAGCTTCAAATTCAGCAGAACCGCCTGTCATGGGCGAGTCGAACGTGTGCTGATAAGCATCGAGTCCTGCCGGAGTGATATCACTGGGAAGCGACTCACGTACTTTTTCCCAAGGCAGGCTGACCCCTTCAATCAAAGGCTCAACGCGCTCAACCTCCACCACGCTCTGTGCCAGGATTGTCATGGACTGGTGTGGCTGCTGCACCGTGGTGAACAGCATGGGGTTGCCAAAGTAATCCACGCGATCAGCAATCACAGCCGGTCTAGGCACGATGTCAATGCTGTTGGACAGAATGTGCTGGTGATCGACGGGGCGATGCTTGAGATGCAGCACGCTGTGGCCGATTGTCACCGGCTGCGAGTAGCCATACTCCGTTTCATGTCTGACGTCGTAACGCATCTTTACGCCTAAAGCGTCGCCTCCTCGCCCAATGCCAATTCCCCGATTACAGGCGACAAAGGCCTGCCCGGTTGAGCATGGGTCAGGAACTGACGAATGAGTAAATCTGAAAACTCAGGTAATTGTGCGTGCAAACTCTCCAATAAAGCTTCGAGAGATTGTCTTGTGCCCATGTCATCCAACGCGACCAGTTGATCCAGTTCCGCCAGTCGAAGTGAAGACAGCATTGTCAACACCATACGCTGAACAGCCGACCTTTCACCATCCTGTACATCCTGAGGCAAAGCTGCGATGTGTTGCTCGATCCGGGCAATCTGAAAGGCCACACTTCGCGGGTTGCTCTCATCCAGCAGCAACAGATCGATCACCAGTTTCGCCGCCACGCTCATGCGATAGCGCGAGCGATAGGTCATTTCACTGCCAGCCACCGCCAGCAACGCATCGAGCACAGCCGTCTCACTTTCGGTCGGCTTGAGCAGTAACTCATGCATTGCCGTGACCATCGCAATCGCGCGCTCCAAACGACGGCCGATATCCAGGAAACGCCAGCCCGGGCCATGCGTCATGCTTTCATTACACATCCCCGCGAACGCGGCCAAAGGCATGACCATACGGTCGAGTACACCAAGGATGGCCGTGGGATCGTTCAATTCATGTGGCTCGAAGATCAGCGTTCGATCCATCTGCCCCACGATGCGCCAGGTGTCCAGGCTGATGCGGTCGCGCACAATTGAACCAAGTTGTCGGGCGTAAGTCACATCCGAACGGAGTGAGCCGACCAAGGCATCATCATCCACCATGCGCGCCAGGTAGCTCAAGGTACGGTCAACTTCTTCCAATGGCTGGTCGATTGGCCCATCGTTCGGGTCGATGGTAGTCAGGGTCGCAAGCGTGGCCATCAGACTGGGTAACTCGGGGCACCCATGCGGCGAACTCTCTGCCGTCATGCGCACGAAGATGGGCCTGAGTAATTGCGTCAGATTGTCCGCCCGTTCGACATAGCGTCCCAGCCAATACATGGTGTCTGCCACGCGGCTGGGCAGGTCATAACCGGTGCGTCGAACCGTCTGGCTGCGGGACTCCGTCTGAAGCAGGCTGAAGGTGCTGATCGGTTCATCGGTCAAGACCCAGGTGTCTTTGGAACCGCCGCCATGCTGCATGGTCACGATCATGGAATCACGCGCACCGGACACGCGAGCCAGTCCGCCGGGCATAGCCATGTATCCATCAGCCGTCGCCGCCACGAAGGCGCGCAGCATGACATGTCGTGGGCGCAGAGCACCATCGCGCCAGGTCGGTGCTGCAGAAAGGGTGACGCTCTCCTGCGCGACGAAACGATGAGGCCTTTGCTTGATCTTTTCCTTTAACTCAGCCTGCTCTTCCTTGGACAGGTGAGCACCAAACACAGGTTGGCGCGGGTCACCAGCAAATGCGCCTTTAATGACCAGACTTTCAAGATTGTCCAACACATAAGTCAACTCTTTGGGTTGGCCGCACCACCACGTAGCAACGCTGGGCAGCTTGACCTCTTCACCCAGTAAGTCCTTACACAAAGGGCCGAGGAAAGGCATCAGAGATTGCGTTTCCACCAGACCACTGCCAAGTGCGTTGGCGACGGCGACATTACCAGCCGCGACAGCCTGAACCAGCCCGGGCACACCCAGCGCAGAATCCTGCCTCAGTTCCAACGGATCGCAATACCCATCGTCAAGTCGGCGGAGGATGACATCGACCCGTTGCAATCCGCCAAGGGTTTTCAGGTAAACCTTCGAGTCGCGAACGGTCAGATCGCCACCTTCGACTAACGTCAGGCCGAGATAACGCGAGAGGTAAGCATGCTCGAAATAGGTTTCATTATGCGGGCCGGGCGTGAGCACCACGACATTGGGATCTTCCGAATGTTGAGGTGAGATGCGAGCCAAAGTTTCGCGCAGGCGGGAGAAAAAGCGTGCCAGCCGAGTCACGCCACAGTCTCGGAATATATCGGGAAAGGTGCGGGAGATGATCAGACGGTTTTCCAGCGAGTAGCCTGCACCGGAAGGTGCTTGTGTTCGGTCATTGATCACCCACCACGAGCCATTGGGATTACGGGCCAGGTCGAAAGCCACAAGTGTCAGGTGGTTCCCGCCCTGTGGTTGCAAACCGACGCAAGGCCTGAGGAAATTCGGATTGGCATACATCAGGTCACTAGGCAGGCTGCGGTTTTTCAGCAGCGTTTGCTCGCCATACAAATCTGCCAGCACGAGATTCAGCAGGTGGGCTCGTTGGACCAATGCTTGTTCAAGGTAAGCCCATTCATCTTGTGAAATGACCAGAGGAATCGGGTCGAGTTCCCAGGGGCGGTGCATGCCGCGCGGGTCGCCGTATACGTTGTAGGTGACGCCGTTCTCCTGAATGACTCTTTGCGCGGACTGCCAACGCCTGGCGATCCCCTCAGCCCCAAGGTGGTTATAGCCTCTGAGCAGTTCCTGCCAGTGCGGTTTGACCACGCGGTCGGTCTGGAGCATTTCATTGAAAGCACCATCCAGCACGTCATAACCTGTCGTCAGCGACGGGGGCAGGGAGACAGATTGGCTTTGGCTTTGTGTCATCGTATGCGTCGCATGTCCAGCGTCACCGGCATCTCTGTGCTGCGTGGCACCTGCCTGATATGCATCGGGCCGGGGGTGTGGCCAAAGGTCTGGAAGCGTTCGACTCGACGGGTTTCTGCTTCCAACGCATTGACGGGAAACACTTCATGAGCCCTGCCGCCGGGATGACTTACATGATACGTGCAACCACCCACCGCATGGGAGCTGTATCGGTCAACCAGATCAAAGACCAGAGGTGCATGCACGGGAATCGTAGGATGCAGGCAATTGGGAGGCTGCCAGGCGCGGAATCGTACCCCAGCCACGTAAGTGCCCGGCTCCTCGGTTGCTGTCAAAGGCAGTTCCGTGCCATTCACGGTCACGACATGGCGGTCGGGCAGAAGATTTTTCACGCAGACCTGAATTCTTTCCAGAGAGGAATCCACATAACGGGCCGTGCCTTGCGAGGTAGCCTCTTCACCCAGCACCAGCCAGGGTTCGATGGCGTGGCGAAGCTCAATCTCAACCCCGTCATACGTCACCGTACCCAGCACCGGGAAACGAAACTCAAAATGCGTGGCAAACCAGTCTTCCTGGAAAGGCAAAGATGCAGCCTGCAGGTCGCGAATCACTGCGCGGAAATCCTCACGCACGTAATAAGGCAGCAAGTAGCGGTCATGCAGTCGCGTGCCCCAGCGCACCAACGAACCCGTGAAGGGTGTCTCCCACAAATGAGCAATCAAGGCCCGAAGCAGCAACTGCTGGGCCAGGCTCATTTTCCAGTGCGGCGGCATCTCAAACCCGCGAAACTCAACCAACCCCAATCGTCCGGTTGGACTGTCCGGCGAGTAAAGCTTGTCGATGCAGATCTCCGCCCGGTGGGTATTGCCCGTCAGGTCGGTCAGCAAATGCCTGAAGAGGCGATCCACAATCCAAGGCGGTACATGTCCCTCACCTGAATTGGGCACATGGGCAAAAGCGATGTCCATTTCATACGCGCTGTCAGGCCTGCCTTCATCAATGCGCGGGGCTTGAGAAGTTGGCCCGATGAACATACCGCTGAACAGGTAACTGAGCGAGGGATGATTCACCCAGTAACCAATGATGGACTTCAACAGGTCAGGCCTGCGCAGGAAAGGCGAATCAGCTGGCGTTCGCCCGCCCATGACAATATGGTTACCTCCTCCCGTGCCGGTGTGCCTGCCATCGAGTTGGAACTTTTCTGTCCCCAGCCAGGTCAGCCGGGCTTCGTCATAGATGGTGCGGGTGATGTCCACCATCTCCTTCCAGTTTGACGCCGGCTGAATGTTGACTTCGATCACCCCGGGGTCTGGCGTCACCTTCATCATCTCGACACGACTGTCATAAGGCGGCGTGTAACCTTCAATGATCACCGGCATGCCGAGGATCGCAGCGGTATGCTCCACCGCGGCCACCAATTCAAGATAATCCTCAATCGTTCGACAGGGAGGCATGAAGACATACAACCGACCTTGCCTCGGCTCGACGCAGATAGCTGTGCGCATGACCCAGTGGGCAGACTCGCCTTTGCCCGGCATGCGATTCCAAGGCGCATCAGTCAAAGGCTCCGACCAGCCATAGGGCGTACTCGTTGGTTCTTCCCAATCGCCACCAATATGCGTCACAAGCCGACGCTTTCGCTGTTCAGGCGTTGGCCCTTTACCCGGTTCACCAGCGTCCTGCTCTTCCCAATATTCTTCATGCACACCACCCGGATGCCATCGGCGTTGCGTGACAATCATCGCCCTGCGCTCAGGTAGCGATGGGCGAGGCACGGTCGGATCCGCCTCGACCATGTAGGGGTATTGATCCTTGGCCACCCAGGGCAAACTCTCCAAAGGCAACCGAAGGCCGATGGGTGAATCGCCGGGCGTTAAGTAAAGCCGTTTGCCGCGAAGCATCCATAACCCGCTGTGCCACGCCGGGCCGTCATACGTGTAGTTCCGCTCGATAGGCAGCACATAACCGACTGGCGTGGACAAACCGCGTTCGAACACGCGTAGTAATCGCTCGCGTTCCTGCGGATCTTCCAGCTTGCTGTCCAGCGGGTCCACATTGATCGGCAATTCGCGCTCGCGCAGCGCCATCTTCACCGGGTCCTCAAAAGCAGGTACGACATAGCGGTCATCGACTTCCATCTGCTGCGCGAATTCATGAATGAATCGCTCCGCATCTTTCGGGCCGTGGCCGTAGTCTTTGTTTTCATCGCCGATCAGATCGTCATTTTCCCAGATGGGGATGCCATCCTTGCGCCAATACAACCCCAGCGCCCAGCGGGGCAACTGCTCGCCGGGATACCACTTGCCTTGCCCGTAATGCAGTAAACCGCCGGGGCCAAAGTGCTTTCGGAATCGGCGGATCAGTTCGTCGGCCTTGGGCTTTTTGGTCGGCCCCACTGCGGCTGTATTCCACTCCTCCCCTTCCTGATCGAGGATCGACACGAACGTCGGCTCGCCTCCCATGCTCAATCGCACATCGCCTGCAGTCAGTCGCTGATCCACCACATGCCCAAGCGATTCAATCGCCTGCCATTGGCCGGGCGTGTAAGGCTTTGTCACACGCGGGTCTTCATGCACACGCGTCACCGACATCGAAACATTGAAGTCCACCTTGCTTTTGCTGACTGCCCCTTCGATGGGTGCTGCACTGACAGCATCGGCACTGGTAGCCAGAGGAATATGCCCTTCGCCACACATCAATCCGCTGGTAGCATCGAGACCAACCCAACCCGCGCCGGGCAGATACACCTCGCACCACGCGTGCAGGTCGCAGACATCTTCCTGAACACCAGCCGGCGCGTTGGGGTCAATAGGCTTCAAATCCGGGGCCAGTTGAATGGAGTAACCTGAAACAAAACGGGCAGCGATACCCAGGCGACGGAACAGTTGCACCATCAGCCAGGCAAAGTCGCGACAACTGCCCACCCCTTTCTTGAGCAACTGCTCCGGGGTATAAACACCCGGATCCATGCGAATGGAATATTGAAGTGATTGATTGACCAGCCGATTGACATCCACGATGAAGTCGTTGGTTTGGCGCGGCGTTTTATCGACCTGCTCGAACAAGGCCTGGAAGCGTGGCCTCATCGGCATCTTGTTCAAATATGGCCGAAGGTCTTTGCGCAACTGCCTGCCATATTCAAACGGATACTGCTCCGCGTGTTTCTCCAGGAAGAAATCAAAAGGGTTGATGGCCGTCATGTCCGCCACCAGATCAACCGTGATGCGCATGCATCGCGTCTGCTTGTGGAAAACAAGTCGGGCCAGGCGATTGTTTTGCGGGTCCTGCTGCCAATTGATGAAGTGATCCTCAGGCTCGACTTTCATCGAGTAACTGATGATCGGCGTGCGACAATGCGGTGCTGGTCTGAGCCGAACGACCTGAGGCCCAAGCTCCACCAGCTGGTCATATTGATATTCCGTCGTATGATTCAGTGCTACGCGTATGGCCACGTTGTACCCACCCTCACTTGTCAAAATCACAGGCTGCTCATGTCACCGGCGTCCCCACACCATTTGCCTCTTCTCATAGTAGCAGACACGTCAAGGGATAACATGATTTGAATCAGGAACGGGCTAAACCTTAACCTTCTGCCAACCACCTTGCAGAAAGCGCAATAGGAACAGACCACCCCTGACCAGCCATTCTCCACAGAGGACGAACCAGACCCCTTCCAGGCCAAAACCCCAGTGAATCATGAGTAATGCACCGGGTACGCGTACCAGCCAGGAGGAGCACAGCGTGATGATCATGGTCAGGGTCGTGTCCCCCGTGCCACGCAAAGCCAGGCCAAGCACGATTGCCACCGCGAAGGGAAGTTGCACCAAAGCGCAGATACGTAACAGCGCAGGCACCTGCTCATACACAGCCGGGGCCTTGTCGGGGTCGATGACCAGCCGGGTCAGTTCTTCGGGGAAGAACCAGAACACCAGACCCATGATGGTCATGATGGCACAGCCGATGGCCAGACAAAGCAGGACGGATTGCCTGGCCTTGCGAACATTCTGCGCGCCTAAATATTGGCCAGCCAACGTCGAGGCTGCGATACCAATAGCAAAGCCGGGCATGAAACTGATCGCCTCAATGCGGATGGCTGCGCCATGCGCTGCCATGAGCGCATCTTTCATCAGAAACACACGAACGGATAGCAGAACAGCGATATTGGCTGCCCACATTCCACCAGATTCAATTAGACTGAAGACACCAACTCGCAGGATGCGCTTCATGGTGTGCCAATGAGGCTTCATCCGGCGGATTCTTAAATGCAGCGGGTCTCGACGCAATGCCAGCAGTAGGAACATGAGACCTGCGCCCAAAACCCAGGCCACGGCTGTACCGATCGCGATGCCCACCACTTCCAGATCAAACGCAGTAACCAGCAACACAGACAAGCCGGTATTGACGATGTTGACAATCAACAGCAACAGGAAAGGCGACCTTGTATCACCTCCAGCTCGCAGACAAGCGCTGCCGACGAACAACACTGCACTGAAAGGTGCTGCCAATGCGAGAATAAACGTGTACTGCGTGCCATACAGCACGGTCTGTGGATCTGTACCACACATCTGGCCGACTGCCGGCGAAAGGCAGACCAGCACAGCGCCGGTAATCGTGCCACCGATCAGACCCAGCGTCAGAGACTGTCCCAAAGCTGCCCGCGCAGGGATCATGCGTTGAGCACCGGTTGCCCGAGCGACGATGGCCCCGGCTCCCTGCCCGACACCCATATTGATCAAGCCAAGAAACCACTGCACATAGGCCGTCACAGCAACTGCAGCCGCGGCCTGCTCAGAGATGTGCCCCGCAATGGCCATGTCCACGAAGTTGACCATGAAGTTGAGCAGTTGCTCAAAGAAAGGCCAGATCGCCAGGATAAACACCTGCATGGCCAGCGACTTACCCGCAAGCTTGCCCCCCAGTTCACCCGCAGCAAGGGGGACAGCCCCGGCCGATCTTTTGGCGCGCCGGACAGCTCCCGGCTGCTGAGCCGCGGCCGACTCTTCCATGCCATCACCTGCGACAAACGTTGGGCGAGATCGAGACAAAACAACCTGGGGGTTAAAGGCTTTGATCCGTTGGGAACGAGCTACATGATACGGTTGTATTGCAGCTAAGCCAGCAGTGTTGCTGCACGTTGGCTAAGCAGGTTAGCATGCACATCAGATGAGCGAGACGCACAACAACCCATTGAAGATTGCATTGCTGCAGCACGCCTGTGTTGAAGACCCGGCTGTCAATCTGCAACTGGCTGAGGAGATGATCCGCAAAGCCACTGCTGATGGGGCAAAGCTGATCATCACTCAGGAACTTTTCGCCAGTCAATACTTTCCGCAGGTGGCTGATCCGAAATTTTTCGACTTGGCGCAAGCGATCCCAGGCCAGGCATCGCAACGCTTAAGTGAATTGGCAAAGGAATTGAACGTAGCCATCAGCGCTTCACTTTTTGAAAAGCGGGCGCAAGGGGTTTACCACAACACTTCGATCATGCTGGATGAGTCAGGCCAGACCGTGGGCAAGTATCGCAAGATGCACATCCCTGACGACCCCGGCTTCTATGAGAAATTTTACTTCACGCCAGGCGATGCCTCGCCTCCCAACTTCGGGTTCGGCGTGCAGCACGTGGCAGGGATGACTACGGGCATGCTCATCTGCTGGGATCAATGGTTCCCCGAGCCAGCCCGGATCACCACCATGCTCGGCGCACAATTGCTGCTTTACCCGACAGCCATCGGTGGTTTGACCAGCGAATCACCAGAAGAACATCAGCGCCAGCGTCGAACCTGGCAGACGATGCAAGTCAGTCATGCGATCGCCAACGGCGTGTTTGTTGCCTCAGTCAATCGCGTTGGTCGGGAAGGCGACATTCACTTTTGGGGACAGAGCTTTGTCTGTGGGCCTGATGGCAACATCATTGCCCAAGCTGGTGGCGAACAGGAAATTCTTTATGCCTGGATTGACCCGGGCTTGATCGAGAAAACACGTCAGGTCTGGCCTTTCCTGCGTGACCGACGGGTCGATGCATATTCACCTTTAACCTCTCGTCTGGTGGACTGATGCTCAAACACGCGCGCTGTGAATTTCTCTCGCAAGTCGATCTGCCCGAGACGCCGGCCGAGGCATTGGGCTATCGCCTGCCAGCGGAATGGGAAATGCAGCACGCAGTCTGGCTGACGCTGCCCCATAATGAAGCGACCTGGCCCGGTTGCCTGAAGGAAGCGCGACAGGAGGCGGAACATTTCATCTCGCAATTGGCAGCCAATGTCATTGTGCATACCACCCAGCAGGTCGGCATCGAGACGAATGACAGTTGGATTCGCGACTATGGCCCACTCTTTGTCGTCCACGACCCCAAGGCTCAGGCCAGCCGGGCGCTGCGTGTCCGCGCCCGCAAGGAATCCAAAGGCGAAGAAGGCCACGAGCTACCTGTCCCTGATCCAACGCTGAAGGTCCCCCCAGTCGCGATGCATGACTTCATCTTCAACAACTGGGGAGGGAAGTATGGCGACTACGAACACGATGATGTGGTGCCTCAGCATCTGGCGCGGCAACTGCTGCTGCCTTTGTGGGTGCATGATGTCGTGCTGGAGGGTGGCTCGATTGATGTCAACGGCAAGGGGACGTTGCTCACCACGTCACAATGCCTGCTGAATCTGAATCGTAATCCGCATTACTCCAAACAAAGACTCGAAGAGCTTCTTCATGATGCGTTTGGCATCACGCACACCATCTGGCTGGAAGGTGGCATCGGTGGCGACGATACGGACGGACACGTTGATGACATCGCTCGATTTGTCGGGGCCAACCGAGTGGTCGCGGTTCGCAACAAGCCGGGCGATCGCGATCATGAAGTGCTTGAACGTAACTGGAATATCTTGAATAGCGCGACCGATGAACTGGGCAAGCCTTTGGAAGTGATTGCCCTGCCGATGCCCAGGACTGTGCGTTACACCTACCCCCCGGGGCGGGATTACGACGTCGCGCGTGATGGGTTACCAGCCAGCTATGCGAATTTCCTGATCAGCAACGGAGCGGTGTTTGTGCCCACGTTTAATCAGTCCAGCGATGAAGAAGCACTGAAAATATTGGCTGAGGTCATGCCTGAGTATGAGATTGTGGGTATCCCGGCCAGGCATTTACTGGTCGGCCTTGGCGGGTTGCATTGCCTGACCATGCAGCAACCGGCCATGCCTGTGGATCGCTTACCCTTGTCCGGCTCAATTGTTTGACCGACGCTTCACTCGTTTCTAGTCTGGCCTGTGACTTGAAATGGCGTTGTTTCGCCGTTTCATCCACCGACCACCCCACCCCTTCCAAGGAAAACATCATGGCTCGCTGCTTTCGTGAACACCTGCAACGTTGGACACTGTCTCTGGATGGCCCATGGGATTTTGCCTTCCTCGGGGACACCGAATTCAACCAAATCAAGGTGGACGAATTGGTCTTTGACGACCAGATCAGCATCCCCGGCAACTACGACGCGACCCCACGCTATGCAGGTGTCCGCGGTATCGCGGCATATCACAAGCAGGTGCAGGTGACCGACCAATCGCTGCACCGCTTGTGGATCGATGGCCTGCATCATGCCGGGCAGGTGTATATTGATGGTCAACTGGTGCGCGAACACCTTGGAGGCTTCACGCGCTTCGCCATCGACTTCAAACCGGTCAGCGAATCGGTCGAGATCATTATCCTTGCTGACAACCGCATCGACTACGACCGTTGCCCATTGCACTTGAGCTATTTCGACTGGTACCACTTCGGCGGCATCTCACGCAGTGTGGAGTTGCAGCGCCTCGGCCAACACTACATCGACCACTGCACATTCAAGACGCTCGATTACGAAAAAGGTCAGTTTCAGATCAATCTCAACTTGGCCTGTGATGATGCAGCGGGTAAGCCTTTACGAATCAAGTTTGATGACCAACTGCTGCTGGAAGAATCTGTCACTTTTGATGCAGCGACGACGAAGCTGTCGTACATCTTTGAGCAGCCAGGCGCGGAACTGTGGTCGCCTGATGCGCCTCACTTGCATTGGCTGGTCATAGAGTTTGGCGAGGATGACCTGATCGACCGCGTCGGCCTGAGGCAGGTCGAAGCGAGGGATCGAGACATCTGCATCAACGGCCAACCCCAGCGATTGCTGGGATTCAATCGGCATGAAGCGCATCCTCAGTTCGGCTGCGGCCTGCCTGATGCCTTGATCGCTTCGGACGTGCAGCAACTCAAGGAGATGGGCTGTAACTTCGTGCGCGGTTCGCATTACCCGCAGGACATTCGCTTTCTCGATGCCTGCGATGAGGCAGGGCTTTGCGTCTGGAACGAAACCATCGGCTGGCAGCACACGGCTGAGCATTTGACCGATCCGAAGTTCATCGCCTGCCAGATGCTCCAGGCTGAGGAGATGGTCGCGAGTAGCATCAACCGCCCCAGCGTCATCATGTGGGGCTTGCTCAATGAATCACACAGCCACGATGAGCAAAGTCGCCCGGGTTATGAGCAATTGATCGGCCACCTGCGTTCGCTGGATGACTCCCGGCCTGTCACCTATGCGTGCAATCATCCGTTCGATGATCTTTGCCTGGATTTGTGCGACATTGTTTCGATCAACACCTACCCCGGCTGGTATGGCGGGGGAATTGAAACCATCCCGCAGGCGTTGGATGACATTGTCGCGCATCTGGACAGCAACGGTTTTGCTGATCGGCCAATGATCATTTCAGAGATCGGTGCTGGAGCGATCTACGGCTGGCGCGATCAACATGAAGACCGCTGGACTGAGCAGTACCAGTCTGCCCTGCTGCGTCAGGTTATTTCCCACATGTTCATGGATCGCAACCGGTTTGCCGGGCTGGCGATCTGGCTGTTTGGCGATGCACGAACGGAACAGGAGAAGGCCATCGGTCGGCCACGCATGTTCAACAATAAGGGTGTGGTTGATGAATACCGCAGGCCGAAGCAGGCTTATGCAACCGTGCGTGATCTGTTTACGAAACTGAATGAGAGTTAATGTGAAAATGCGCGGTTTCATCCGTCGCGCCTTCAACTCACAGAAAGCCCATCAAGCATATGTCAAAGGAACTGGTCATTGGTCTGGATGTGGGTACGGGGAGCGTCAAAGCCTTGGCTGTCGATAGAGAGGGGCAGTTGGTTGGGCAGGCCAGTCGGTCTTATGCGTTATACACCCCTGAATCTGGCGCTGCGGAGCAAGATGCAGAGGAGGTCACGCAGGCATGTCTTGAAGCTTTGGCTGACGTCGCGAGTCAGGTGACTGAGCAGAGCATTGGCGGGGTAGCGATCAGTGCGGCCATGCACACCTTGCTGCCGATCAAAGATGGCCAGGCGATCTCCCACGCGACGATCTGGGCAGATACGCGCGCCCATGAATCCGCTCAAGCATTGCAGCAAGCATCCCTGTCGCAGTTTGCTCGTGAGACCGGTTGCGGCCTGCATTACCTCTACCATCCCGCGCGGCTCAGGCACCTCGCTGCAACTCAACCCGTGGAGTTTGATGCGACAGACCATTTCATCGCACTGCGCGACTATGTCGTGTTGAAGCTGACAGGCAGACTGTCCACGGACATCGGTCTGGCATCATCGACAGGTTTATTGAATCTGCACACGCACGATTGGCACGACGCTTCGCTTGAGTTGGCTGGCATCAGCCGGGCGAAGCTGCCTGATCTGACTGGCATGTTTGACATCGTGGGCAAAATTCAACCGGAAGTTTTTGAAAACACCCCATCTCTGCATCACTGCCCGGTCATTGCAGGCAGCAGTGACGGGGCGTTCTCCAACATCGGGGCTGGTAACACGCAGCCGAGGGAGCTGACCATCAACGTCGGCACCAGCGGCGCGATTCGTCTGAATCAATCTGAATCCCCCGCTTCTCTCGATCCTGGCCTGTGGTGTTATCTCATGCCCGGCCAATCACGCGAGACAAATCCCACGCAGTTCATGATCGGCGGCGCTGTCAACAATGCAGGTCTGGCTTTGCAATGGCTGGCCAGGCAGTTGGGCATTGGCAGTGATGAGCAACTGACCAAGCTCATTGAGGAAGCCGGGGCCATCGAACCGGGTAATAGCGGCCTGACTTTTCTGCCTTACCTGAGTGGCGAACGCAGTCCCCATTGGTTGCCGAATGCGAAGGCGAGTTGGCATGGCCTGTCTCTGCATCATGGGCCAGCGCATCTGACCCGCTCCGTGCTGGAAGCCGTCTGCTTCACCCTGGCTGATGTTCATGACCGTTTGCGGCAGTCGGCTGACTTGCCAACGCAAGCCCGACTCACGGGTGGCATCACGCAATCAGCCGTTTGGATGCAGATGCTGGCAGACATTCTCAATCTTGAGTTATTGCCCACACAGGCGGGTGATGCCTCGGCTCGCGGGGCCGCGATGCTGGGCCACATCGCTTTGGGGCATGTCAACTGCCTCAGCGATTTTTTGCCTCCTGATGCTTCGCAAGCAATCCAACCTCAGCAACCCGAGGCATACCAGCAAGCACGTTCGCGTTTTCATGACCTGTTTCGCGAGATGATTTGCTGACAGGTTTTTTGTCGTGGCAGCGTCTTCAACGCATGGCCATGCTGTTCTCCGCCTATACTGCCCCGCAGATGGGTGGCCAATCTGACAAGTGGAGCAGACTCTGGCGTCAATACCGACCCCGGCTGAATACGGGTTCGCTTGGCGGCTGGTGTTTGCTATTGGTTGTATTGGCTTGCTTTCTAAGCCTGCCCTGGTCGATTGCATACTTCAATACGAGTTGGCCGGGCGTCGAGGTCAAGGCGTCGCCACAATCTGAACTGGCGCTGTGGATGGGGACGGATGAATTGGCCAGGCCGATGTTGTTTCGCATTCTGCTTGGCGGGGTGATCAGCCTGAGCATCGGCATCTTCGCGGCGTTCATTGCTGTGGTCATCGGGGTAACCTGGGGGACGCTGGCTGGTTACATCGGCGGGCGGACGGACGCGATCATGATGCGCATCGTCGATGTGCTTTACAGCCTGCCTTACATTCTGCTGGTAGTGTTGATTGACATGGCCTTGTCCCCGCAAGTGGAAGACCTGGCCGCCTGGTTGATGCCTGACCGATGGGAACTTCAGGTCCCGCCCAAGATGATCGGCGAGGTGGCTTCGCTGCTGATCGCCATCGGTTGTGTGAGTTGGCTGACGCTATCGAGGGTGATCCGCGGGCAGGTGTTGTCCTTGAAGAATCAGCCTTTTGTGGAGTCAGCCCGTGCGGTAGGCGTTGGTCCCTGGCGGTTGATGCGTTGGCATTTATTACCCAACCTGCTTGGGCCCATCATTGTTTATACGACGTTGACGGTTCCCAACGCAATCCTGCAGGAATCGTTTTTGAGTTTTCTAGGCATCGGCATCACGGATGAACTGCCCAGTTGGGGCAATCTTGCGAAAAAGGGACTACAATACCTTCACGGCTTGGGGGGTGGCAGCTCACAGTTCCGCTGGTGGCTGGTGGTTTGGCCCTGCATCATGTTGGGAGTCACGTTGATGGCTTTGAATTTTGTGGGTGATGCCTTGCGAGACCGGTTTGATCCAAAGGGCCGCACCAAGGCGGGATAAGCCTTCCTTAGAGTCAATTGCAGAAGCGAGTGAAACAAAAATGGAAAATCGATTTGGTTTGAAAGACGGCATTATTGTCACACTGCTGTCACTCTGCGTGGTCCTACTGATCGCGGGCATGTTTCAGATCAACCACTTCTGGAGCCAGTGGTCCAACCTGAACGACAATTACGGCCGCATGAATGACAACATGAAACTCATCAACCAGAAGCTAGCAAAGCTGGAGCGACAGGGCATTGCGATCGGTGAGCCAGGCGCTGTGGGGTCCAAGTGGAGTGATGTTGAGGCTTTTCAACCGTACCTTGAAGCAGAGCAAGCGGAAGACTATATGCCAGGCGGTTGGCTGGTCGATGCCTTTGCTTCCAATATCGACAAGCTGACTCCGCTGACGGCTTCCGATGTTTATCAAAGCGAGATCGAAAGCCATGTTCTGGAATCGCTCGCAGTCCGCGACCAAAACACGCTGGAATGGCAGCCTCTGGTCGCCGAAACCTGGACCATCAGTGATGATGGCCTGACCTTTGATTTCACATTGCGACAGGACGTCAATTTCTCAGATGGAGCACCGCTTACCGCAGAGGACGTGGTCTTCACGTTCGATTGGATTATGAACCCCAAGATCGATGCGAACCGTAGCCGAGCTTATTTCAGTCGCATCGACAGCGTGGAGAAACTGGATGATTACAAAGTCCGGTTTAGGTTGAAAGAGCCTTACTTCTTGGGCTTTCAGATTTGCGCGGGCATGCCGATCATGGCCAAACACTGGTATGGCCAGTTCAGTGAAGATGAGTTCAACGCCACCCCCGGCCTGCTGTTTGGCAGCGGTCCTTATCGTCTTCAAGTTGACCCCTTGGAATGGCGTTCAGGCGGCAACACACTGATGCTCGTACAGAACGATAAATACTGGGGACCGAAACCTGCTTTTGATCGTCTGGTCTATCGCATTATCACTGATCCAACTGCGAGACTAGCTGCTTTTGGTAACGGGGAGATCGATATTTTCCGTCCCAATCCCGACGAGTATGTCAAAACGCGCGATCGCGAAAACATCAAAGAGCTGGCCAATGTTTTCGTCTTTGAAACCGTCACCGGCGGTTACCGCTACGTCGCCTGGAACCAGAGGAAAAATGGTGAACCCACCCCGTTCGCGGACAAACGTGTCAGACAGGCTATGACCTATCTTATCAACCGTCAATTATATGTTGATAAATTCGGGCAGGGATTGAGCCGTGTTACGACAGGTCCATTCCATTATCTGAATGAGCAGCAATACAACGCGGACATAGAGCCACGAGAATTCGATTTGGAGAAAGGCAAAGCCCTGCTGGCGGAAGCAGGCTTCAAGGATCGCGACGGAGACGGCGTGGTCGAAGATCCGCAAGGTAATCGACTTGAGTTCGACTTGATCTACCCCTCATCCAGTGATGAATACAGCAAAATGGTGCAGTTCTTCTCTGATACGTTGCGGCGGGCAGGCGTCATCATGAAGCCCGAGCCACTGGAATGGACCATCATGTTGCAGCGGATCAACTCGCGTGACTTCGACGCCATGACCCTTGGTTGGGGAGGCACGGTGGAAAGTGACCCCTATCAGATATTCCATTCGGACAACATCGCTGACGGTGCTGACAACTACGTGCATTACACCAACCCCACACTCGATCTGTTGATCGAGAAGGCTCGCGTTGAGCCTGACAAGGATAAACGCCAGCAACTCTGGCATCAGGTGCACGCAATCTTGTACGAAGATCAACCGTACACCTTTATTCAGACGCGCAAAGCCGTCACCTATGTCAACAAAAGAATCGCCAATGTCGAAGTGACCAAAGTCGGCCTGAACGATCGCAAGGAATGGTACATTCCCCTCGAGCATGACCGCCGCAAATAATCCCTCGGACCCCAGCTTATGTTCAGTTACATCCTTCGCAGATTGCTCCTGATGTTTCCCACTCTGATCGGGGTGACGGCTGTCGTTTTTTTCATCATGGCCCTCGCACCCGGCGGATTCACCGGTGTGCAGATGAATGAAATGGGAGGACAGACCGAGGGTGACGAAACACGGAGACTGCGCAATGCACTGGAAAGACGCTACGGCCTGGATTCCCCCGTGCACATCCAGTATTTACGGTGGTTAAATCGCATCTCTCCAATTGGGTTTACCAATTCCAGTGAACTCACCTTCACAGAACAGCAACATGCAGAAGCAAGGACAATTCTCGAACAGACTGGCTATTTCCAATCCCGGTCACGCATAAAAGCGGCTGAGGATTTGGCAATCTCCCTTGCGGGGTATTTTGACGAGATGCCCAGCGAATCCGCAAAGTACCTGGCTGAAAGTCTGAACGAGCCTGTGGAAGGGCTTGCGGTATTTGATCGGATCGACCCAGACATTCGTGAGGAGATGGCTGAGTCGCCCAACGAGTCCGACTTTGAGAAAGAACTTCAAGCAGCCGCAGCGGATGATGTCAGCAAAGCACGACAGCAATTATTTGATCGCATCTTTGAGGAGATGGAAGCAAGAAACCGCCTGTTGGTATCCTGGCATCGCTTCGGGCCGAAGTGGCCGAACCTGGGGGAAAGCCTCAAGGGCATTCCCGTCACGGAGAAACTTGCCGCAACGCTGCCGATCACAATGCTTCTGAATGTGATCTCGATCCCTATCATCTACTTCATCGCCATTGTCAGCGGGATTTACGCAGCGAGGCGGGCGGGTGGTTGGTTTGACAATTTGAGCGGGATCACCTTCCTCGTGCTATGGTCGATTCCGCCTATTTTTGCGGGTACCGTGTTGATTGGCTTCCTTGCTGATCAGCAATACATCCAGCTCTTCCCGACCAGTGGTTACCAGAGCATTGAAGCCAGCGACATGCCTTTCATGCCCACTTGGCATGAGGGGGAATTCCACCGCGGCTTGTTCCTTGATGTGGTTTGGCATCTGTTTTTGCCCATTGTCTGTATGGTCTATGGCGGATTTGCAGTGCTCAGCAAACTCGCGCGAGGCAGTGTGCTAGAAAACCTTTCTGCAGACTATGTGCGCACCGCTCGCGCCAAGGGGGTCAGCGAATCACGCATTCTGTTCGGCCACGCGTTCAAAAACAGCTTGCTCCCGCTCATTACCGTCTTTGCCAGCATCTTCCCCGTCATGCTCAGCGGATCGGTGGTAGTAGAAACGATTTTTTCCATCAACGGCATGGGCAAATTGGGAATTGAAGCAGCTACGCAGCAGGACCGCGAAGTCATCATGGGGGTCACGTTGATGGCCTCGGTCGTAACCCTGCTCAGCGAACTTTTGCGTGACATTCTTTATGCGGTGGTGGACCCGAGGGTGAGTTATGAGTGAGTTACCTAAAACTCTGCCGCCTGATTCCGTGGATGAATCGAGGGAAGCCAGCTATCGCCCGGGACGTAGTTTTGTTGCTCGCGTGGTGCTTGATGTGTTCGGTAGAGCGGGAGCTATCATTGGCATGATCTGGGTGCTGCTGGTTGGTGCCCTGGCGATTTTTGCGCCCCTGATCGCGAATAGCCATCCCATCCTGATGATGGATGCTGAGGGGACATGGTCAAGCCCGCTTGTCATCAGCCTGACTGTGGTGGATTGGCATCTGCTCATAGGCACGTTACTGGCTGCGGTGATCCTGCCTTGGCGTGGTTTCAGAATGTCGCAAAAGATGCTTATGCTCACAGGAGCTTTGTGCTTGCTGGTATTTGCCTTGGGATATCGTCACCTTTTTGCTTATCTTGCAGAGATAGTTGGCTATCTATCCGCTTTGCCTGGCGAATTCGCCAGTAGAAGTGAGGAAAATACCGATCCCAGCGTCATCCCCAGCCTGATGCTGGGAGCGGCTAATCTTTTACTGCTGCTGTTGGTTCTATATGCGGGCGTCAAACTTCTTAAGCCTTGGAAAAGTCTTTCTGCATTCAAAGCGATCATTTTGGGTGCGCTGGCGGCGACGGCAGTGGTTGTATATCTCGCTCCAATTGATCCTCCGGTGCCTGATTACGCAGCCTACAGAATCGGTCTGGAAGAAGGCACCATTATACAAGCCTACTTCACGGTGATTCCTTTTTCACCTCAAGACACGTTTTCGGAAGACCTGACTCAGTACAACCTCAGGCCACCTACATGGACAAGTGGAGACACCGATGCACCCCGCGTGCACCTGATGGGGACTGACAACAAAAGCAAGGATGTCACCAGCGGCATGATCCACGCCTGTCGCATTGCCATGTCCATCGGTTTCATTGCTACGGGGATTTCCCTGGTGATCGGGGTGATTCTTGGAGGACTAATGGGCTTCTTCTCAGGCTGGGTCGATCTGTTCGGCATGCGGTTGGTAGAAGTCTTCAGTGCGATCCCTGTGATCTTTCTGCTGATCGCCATCGTGGCTGTGTTTGATCGCAACATCTTTCTCATCATGGTGGTGATCGGTCTGACGGGGTGGGTGGGATACGCCAAATTTGTCCGTGCCGAGTTTCTTAAACTCCGTCAACAGGATTTCGTGCATGCAGCAAGAGCGTGTGCCCTCCCCTTGCGATCAATCCTCTTCCGCCACATGTTGCCCAACGGCATGGCTCCGATTCTTGTCAGTGCAAGCTTCGGTGTCGCCTCAGCCATCATTCTCGAAAGCACGCTTAGCTTCCTTGGCCTAGGACTGGAGAATGAACCCAGTTGGGGTCAGATGCTTGCAGAAGCTCGCAGCATTGCCACATTCCACTGGTGGATGGCGATCTTCCCAGGAATGGCGATCTTCCTCACCGTCCTGGCCTATAACCTTATCGGCGAAGCCTTGCGCGACTCGCTTGATCCCAAATCAGCCCAACGGATGTAAAAGCCAAGATCAACGACATGATGCCAAACGAAGCGACACAACCCGATGCCGAACAAGCCAAGCCGTTGCTGGCCATCCGTAATCTCGCAGTCAGCTTTCCCCCGTCACGCGAGGTGATTCGTGACAGACCTGACCTGGCGGGTAAACGCGTCCGTGCGGTCAACGGCATCAACCTGACGGTCTATCCCGGGCAAACTCTGGCTGTGGTTGGAGAGTCCGGCTGCGGTAAGAGCGTGTCGGCCCTGTCCACACTCAGGCTCGTACCCACCCCGCCGGGCAAATACGACCAGGGGCAAATCTTCTGGCAAAGAGACGCCAGCCAGAGCAAGGCCCCGGTCGATCTATTGACCATCAACGAAAAACAGATGAGGCAGGTGCGTGGCGGGGAGATTGCCATGATCTTTCAGGAGCCGATGACCAGCCTGAATCCGGTCTACACCATCGGCGATCAGATCATGGAAGCGGTGCTGCTGCACCAGAAAGTCACCAGCCGACAGGCACGCGAAATATGCATCGCAGCACTAACCGATGTTGGCATTCCCTCGGCCGCGTCGCGCATGAATGAGTATCCGCATCAACTGTCAGGCGGGATGAGGCAGCGCGTGATGATCGCCATGGCTTTGGCGTGCCAGCCACGGTTACTGCTGGCCGACGAACCGACCACAGCTTTGGATGTGACCATTCAGGCACAGATTCTGGAGTTACTGCGTGAGTTGCAGGTGCAGAAAGGTATGGCCATGCTCCTGATCACGCACGACCTGGGCGTGGTGGCGGAAAATGCAGATGTCGTCGCAGTGATGTACGCCGGCCGAGTCGTCGAGTTCAGTAACGTGGTCGAGCTATTCAAGAATCCGCTGCATCCTTACACGGTCGGCCTGTTTCAGTCGATGCCTGAGTTAGGTTCGCGCCGTGAGCGCCTGACCGTGATTGAGGGACAAGTCCCCAGCTTGAGCAGCGAACGTATGGAAAAAGCCATCGACCGCCAAGGCAAGCTGACAAATGTGGAAGTGAACGCTAATCCGACGCTGGCTGATGTGATCATGCAGGAAGGCAAACCCACGCGTGTTTTCCGCCGGAGTGTCGAGGAACAACCTGAACTGCGTGAGGTGAAGCCCGGGCATTGGGTCGCGTGCTACGATGCGTCGGGTTATGACGCTGCCAAGGCAACGCTGCCTGAGTCGCGCTTTAAGCGCACGGATGCTCTGGCCAAGGTCTGATGTACACTTGGCCTGTCGCTTGCCGATATTAATTTTAGCTTTTCATGCATCGGATCCATCATGAACGGGTAGGTCCTGATAGAGCGACTGGATCATGTGTATCCCACATGAGAAAGGACTTCCAGAATGTGGCAACTCATGCTTACAGCCTTGGTCAGCTTGTTCGGGCAACTTTCTCCTGCTGCAGATTCTGCTCCGTTGGAACTAGCTGTTGCGCCAAATGAGCGACCTGTTGTCGTGATGCAAATTCACGAGCAACCTGCCGAGGATTTTCCAGCCACTGTCGCTGAGGAGAAAACTGAACCTGCAGACAAGGTGACCGATGCCGGGGCCGATGAACCTACTGAGGCTGAACCTGCTCGGGTCGAAGGCAAAGTAGTGGAAGGCAACATCAAGGTCGTGGAGGCGGAACCTGTCCAGCCGACGGATCCCAAAGTCATCGACTGGTTGGATAAGATCGCAGCAAAACAGAAGGAGGTTAAGACGCTGAAGACACGCGTCCGCTGGGACAAGATTGAGTTGCTTACCGGAGATGAGCAACTCCGCTTCGGCGAGCTTTTATTTGATGGCAGTGAACCCGCGCGGTTTGCCTTGCATCTGGATCGGCTGGTGATCGGCAAGCGCAACGAGACGGACAAACGCGACTACATCTTTGATGGGAAATGGCTGGCTGAAGTTCGCCACAAGGAAAAGCAGTTCAACCGCCGACAGGTCGTTGCCAGCGATGCTACGGGTGAGGACAAAGACCCGCTGGCTTTGGGGAATGGCCCATTCCCGCTGCCTGTGCGCATTGACAAGGAGCGTATTCTCAAGCGGTTCACCGTTGAGTTGGTAGATGTCATGAAGGATGTGGATTTGCCTGATCGCGACCAGCCCTTGAAAAAGCAACTGGATAACACGGTCAGGTTGCGGATGACCCCCCTGCCTACGTTCAAGACCGATCTGGATCAGGTGGACTTCTGGTATGAAAAAGATTCCCTGCTGCCCGTGCGGATCGAAGCGATCAAGGACTCGACCATTAATTCAGTCTGGCTGTTTCACGATGAAAACAGCACCAACGCCAAGTTGGCTAAGGATGCATTCGACACGATGCCCCCCAAGGAACGGGGCTGGGATGTGGTGATTGAACCTTTGAAGCCAAGTGGTGAAGAAAAACCTGAATCGTAATTCTCAAAGGAAATCAAGGGGTGGCGTGTCGACTGACCTTTCGACTTTGAGATGAATCTCGATTGATGCAATTCCCATCAACCACCTGCCGGGGCACGTGATGCCCCAATCGACACAGCATCTCATAGCAGTGACTGTCAGCCAATTTCGCGAGACTGGGCAGTGAACATGCAGCTTGGTCATCCGCACTCACCAAAGTGACCGCTGCACCTTGGGCAATCGGGGGCAGATCCGTTAGATCAATGCTGATCTGGTCCATGTTAACCAGGCCGATTACCGGGGCTGGATGCTGCCTGCCTTCGCGATCCTCGACTAACACGCTTGCCGCATTCGACAAGGCCACCGGATATCCATCGCCATAGCCAACAGGCACCAACCCCAGTCGGCTGGGCCGATGCAAGGTGAAACTGCGCTGGTAGCCCACCGTCTCGCCCGGTCGATAGTCGGCCTGGTAAACCAAACGGCTTTTCCATGTGATGGCAGCGCGTAAGTCTGGCATGGGGATGCGGCGATCGGATGTAGCCAGCACTGCTTGCACCATCTGCGGGCCGTAGCCATACAACCCCAGCCCGATACGCACCATGTCCAGACAATGCCCCGGCTCCGCAAGAGTGGCCAGGGTTCCTGCACAATGGGTGATGCAACAGGCTGGCCTGAGGTGTTCCGTTGCCTTGAGATATGCCTTGAACCGGCCAAACTGCTCGCTGGTGAACTGCCGATCAACCAGCGGGGCAGCAAAATGCGTGTAAACACCAGCCAATGAAAGCGAGGAAGAACTGACGATGCGCTGCGTCATCAGCAGGGCCTGTTCCGCATGCACCCCACCCCGGGACATGCCGGTATCGACAAAAAGCTGGCAGGGCATGGTGATTTTTTCTCTTTGGGCGATCGATTCCAGATGATCGATTTCCTCCAGAGCATGGATCGTCAGGTGCAGTTTTCCTTCCTTCAGCCGTTGCAGCACAGCGCGATCCGACAGCGACTCGCAGGCAGGCATCAAGACCAGCATGGGCGTTTGAATCCCGGCTGCGATGAGTTCCGCTGCCTGGGTGGTGCTGTAAACCGCCAGCATGTCGATGGCCTGCTTCTCGAGCAGTCGGGCGATGGTCACCGCACCGAGGCCGTAGGCATTGGCTTTAACAATCCCGCACAATCCTGCTGACTTCTGCCGATTCTCCCCGGCCTGTCGCAGATAACCCCGCCAGGCTGCGATATTGTGGGAAATCGCGTCTGAATGAATGAAAACTTCGCTATTGGGCTGGGTCAGATTCATTTTGCTGATCGAGTTTGAAAACTCATCCATCTCCAATCTATCCTATGCTATCGTGCAGAACAGGCACGCGAAAAGAAAATTGACTCAAGGATTTCACCATCAACATGACTAACACTTCCGAACCGTCCAAAAGCAATCAGCCGAAGAAGAAAAGACGGCGTGGTGGTTCTCGTAACAAGAACAAGCAGCAATCAAGCCCCGTCACCCGCCAGAAGCAGGAAATACCCCGGCCAGATGTCGAATCGCTGACCATCCCGCCCGCTTTTGAAACTTTGGGTCTTGGCCAGGCTGTCCTGCAAGGGGTCGCGGCCTGTGAGTTCGTCGAACCCAGCGATATCCAGCGCGAACTGATTCCCAAAATCCTCGCCGGTCACGATGTCATCGGCCAGGCCAAGACAGGCACGGGCAAGACAGCCGCGTTCGGCCTGCCCCTGCTGGAGCAGTGCGTACCCGACAAACCCATGCAGGCATTGATCTTAACCCCCACCCGCGAACTGGCAGCCCAGGTCTCCTCCGAACTTGATGAACTGGGACGCTATACCAGCATCGAAACTGTCAGCATCATTGGCGGAGAATCCATTCGGCAACAGGCCGAAGCGGTGCGCTCCGGCGCCCACATCATGGTCGGCACGCCCGGTCGTGTCATGGACATGCAAGGCAGAGGTGGCATCAGCTTTGAAGGCCTCCGCTTTGTCATCCTCGACGAAGTGGATCGCATGCTCGACATCGGCTTCCGTGATGACATCCGCAACATCCTCAAACTGGTGAAAAATGATCACCAGACGGTGTTTGTCTCAGCTACCATCAGCCCGGAAATCGAAGTTCTCGCTCGTCAATTCCTCAAGCCAGATGCGCAGCGCATCACGGTCGTGACCGGGGCTTTGACGGTTGAGCAAGTCGATCAGAAGTACATCTCGGTTGAGCCTTGGGATAAGAAACAACTGCTGCTGCACCTGCTGCGCAAAGAGCAACCCGAAGCCGTGGTCGTGTTCTGCAAAACCAAGATGACGGTTGGCAAGCTTGCTCGCTATCTCACGGAAAAAGGCATTGAAGCCCGGGAAATCCATGGCGACCTGCATCAACGTAAACGTAACCGTGTGATGGATTCCCTGCGCAAAGGGAATGTCAACGTGCTGGTCGCCTCCGACTTGGCTGCTCGTGGGCTGGATGTGGATCACATCACACACGTGATCAACTATGACATGCCTGAGGATCCGGATATTTATGTGCACCGGATTGGTCGCACCGCTCGCGCGGGTCGTCGCGGCTTTGCCTGGTCTTTCGTTTCACCTGATGAAGGGCGGCTGCTGACCGAGGTCGAGAAGCTGGCTGGCGTGCTGATCGAGCGATTGGAATTCAAGGATTTCGAACCCGGGCCTGTCCCGGATGATGTTCGGCGTGAGCGAGATGCAAACCGTACCCGCCGCGAAGGCAGGCAATCGGTATTGCCGACAGATCGCGAAACAACCTCCTCCAGCGGCTTTGAGGGGATGTCAGAAGAGCAACTCAAAGCTATGTTTCCGGACGGGAAGATACCCAAGAGCGCGCCAAAGCGGGGGTTGGGTTCACGTTTCCGCTCACGGCGTGGTCGCTGAACCTGTGTGCTGAGAAAGTTTCTGAAATCACACCGCAGCCACGGCCCCAGCGCCGGGCAGCCAACGGGAAACCTGCTTGTCGGTTGCGGCATTCGGATTTGCGTGAATGATCGCGGCTGAAACCAGCCCCATGAACATCGGCGAAGGCGTCAAAGGCCGACTCGTCAGTTCTGGGTGGAACTGAGCGCCGACGAAGTAAGGATGAACCGACAAAGGCAGTTCCAGAATCTGCATGATCGGCTGCTCAGGGTGTCGGCCTGAGAAGATCAACCCATTGCGTTGCAGCAGGTCAATGTATTTCGGGTCCACTTCATAACGATGCCTGAATCGACGGCGGATGGTGGATTGATGATTAAAGAGGAACGACGCCACCGTGTCTGGCTCGATCTGTACATCCTTGCCCCCAAGCCGCATGTTGCCCCCCAGGCCTTCGATCTGCTTCTGCTCGGGGAGGATATCGATCACCGGGTCGGCAGCCTGCTGGTTGAATTCGGTCGAAGCCGCATTCTTCAGGCCACACACATTGCGGGCGAATTCGATCACCGCCATCTGGAAACCGAGGCAGATGCCCAGATAAGGCAGCCTTTGCTCCCGGCTGTACTGCACACACTTGATCTTGCCTTCGGTGCCCCGCTTGCCAAATCCGCCGGGCACGATGATGCCATCAAGGTTCTGCAAATCGCGCTCAACGCTCTGTTCGTTGAGTTCGCTGGTATCGATCCATTTCAGATCAAGATCGACTGACAGATTGGCTCCGCAATGTTCGAGGGCCTTTTCGATCGAGGCATAAGCATCGCGTAAGGAGGCGTACTTACCAGTGATGCCGATGGTCGCATGATGCTGACGTTCGCCGGTCAGCTTGCGGATGTAGCCTTGCCAGCGATCCCGGGCGTGGTCTTCATGGATGGGGTTCACGCGGTCATGCAGGTTGAGGATCGAGAGCACCTGCCGATCCAGACAAGCCTCGCGCAGAGCTTCGGGAATGGTGTAGATCGATTCGCGGTCGTGCATGGAGAAGACGCGAGTCATCGGCACGTTGGAGAACATCGCAATTTTCTGCATGGCCGACTCAGCCACCGGATTCTGCGCCCGCACCGCTACGATGTGAGGTTGAATCCCCGCTTCCAGCAGTTTCTTCAAACCTAACTGGGCGGCTTTGGATTTCTGTTCACCCAGCGCAGGTGGCTCGATCACATAAGTCAATCCGACAAAGCAGACACTGTTGGCCCCCTCTTCAAAAGCAAGCTGGCGCAAGGCTTCGATGTAGAAGCCATTCTCGTAGTCGCCCACCGTACCGCCCACTTCGACAAAAACCACATCCGCGTTCTGTTTCACTGCCAGTTCGCGGAGTTTGTAGGTCACTTCGCCGGTGACATGGGGGATCATCTGGACATCGCGGCCGAGATACCCGCCATGGCGTTCTTTCTCCAGCACGCGCTGAAAGATTTGACCGGATGTCACGAAGCTGTCGCGCGTCAGGTTCTGGTCGAGCATGCGTTCATACGTGCCCAGGTCCATGTCGGTTTCCATGCCATCATCCAGCACAAACACTTCGCCATGGCGGTAGGGATTGAGCGTGCCGGAATCGATGTTGAGGTAACCCTCCATCTTGATCGGGGCGACGCGCATGCCTTTGTCTTTGACCAGTTTCGCCAACGAGGAGGAGAAGATTCCCTTGCCCAGGCCACTGATGACCGTGCCGAAGATGGCCACGAACTTGTGCCTACCCCGTTGATAGCCTTCAGGCACATTGCTGAAGAACTCTGAATCCTGACTCTGGGCGGCCGTCTTGGCCAACATTTCCTGTGTATAGCTGTTTTCCATAACTTCACTCACGCGACATTCCATGACTTAGGGTTGAACCGGGCAACATTGGGAAAAGAAAAAACCTCCGGGGGTCGCCGGAGGCTTCGATATCTTGTCGAGGGATTTTCACCTTCGTGATGATAAGGTGGGCCTTACTCGCAGGGCTACGCTTGGCTGTGCTTTGCAATTGGGGCATGTCATACCGTAACAAGCCCGGCTCGCGCTTTCAAGAGGAGAATGCCCTACTGTCGCAAGCGAAGAAGAAATACCGTTGACGCAACTGTGTGGAAATGTTCTTTTGCAGGGTCGTGGTTGCCCATGTGATGCCGAATCGAGCAGTATGTCGAGGTAAAATAGTCAGATAACGCCGATTTCACGATCCACTGTTCGAGTGCAGGGGCCAAATCCTTTGGCTTGGGCAGGAATCGACTGGTACGAAAAAAGCTGATACCAGGGGTTGCCGACTGTCAGGCTTGGGGTTATATTGTGTGGCTCGGTTGAGCGAGTGCTCGCCAGTCCAGACAAGATAGAAATTGACTGAGGTAAAGAGTCATGGCACATAAGAAAGGTCAAGGCAGTACCCGCAACGGACGCGATTCCAACCCGCAGTACCGTGGCATCAAGCTGTATGGCGGCGAGCAGGCAAAGGCTGGCAGCATCATCGTGCGTCAGGTCGGCACGCCTTTCAAAGCTGGCTACAACGTCTGCCGCGCCAAGGATGACACGCTGTTCGCCCTCAAGGCCGGCACGGTTGAATTCCAAGGCCGACGTGTTCACGTCCGCGAAGCAGAGACTGCCTGAGTAAGTAATACATATAACCTGTGATCGGGCAGGTTCAGATAAGCAATCAACAAGACAAGCGACTGTTTCGGCAGTCGCTTTTTTTATAGAGTCATACGCTTGCGTTCAAGGCGTGGCAGCCAATGCAGCTTCCGTCTTCGCCTTCTTCCCGACCTTCAATTCAGCGATCCATTGTTTCATAGCCTCGCGGGTCTTTGGCCAGTCTGTCCCCGTGCGCACGCTGCCAAACCTTTCAAACAAGCCATCCAACATATCGCTGAGTTGGCGCACGAGCAGTATCCGCTGCTCGATGACTTCGCGCGGCGAATCAATCTCCTCGATCGCAGGCAGTTGGGCTGCTGTAATCTGAAATTTGTCAGCCTGAAGTGTGAGTTGGTAATAGCCCTGATCGCCTGCTGCGACATCGCTGAGCATCAATCCCAGTCGGCGGGGCCACTTCCCTTCGCGGACCGCAGCCGCTGCCTCGGGTAAGTGCGACGGGCCATCGGCTTTGAGCATCTGCTTGCCTGTCGCGTCCCAGGCACATTGCATGTCCAACGTGTCACGGATGAAGAAAGCCAACTCGGTTGACTGCCCATTGATCGACACCTCGGCCAATCCCTCTTCGTTCGCAGCCAGGTACCAGAGCCAAAGGGCAAACTCATTGCCCACCCAGTCCTTGAGATCAAGCGATTGCTTGGCCCAGGGGATCACTGGCAGGTGCGGGTCACCCTCGTAACCTGCCTCCTCGGAATCGTTGGTGCGAGCCGGGGGCGGGGTAAATGCTGTCGGACGCAGATCTTCGTAATCGCGAGATCGCCCTTTCAATTCCAGTATCCGGCCCAGCGCGCTCCCTGCTGTCACAGGCACCAGTTCCATCTCGAAAGTCTTGCGGAAGAGCATCATCAGTTGTTCGATGACTGCTGTCCCAGCCGCCCCGCAATGCAGCATGCCCCGGCGAAGGTCCCACAGCATGGGAATCATCTTGCTCTTGCGAAACTTGCCCGAAGCCAGATCTTCATGAGCCTGGCGCGAGGCAAGGTCGGCTGCTTCTTTCTTTTGCGCCCGCGAAGCAAAGCCGGACGGATTCTGATCGGCCATCGCTCGTTCGTTGATGATGCGGTAAGCCTTGCGCACGTCAGCAGGGACTTTGTTGGTGTCCAAGCGCATGGCGAAAAGCACCGCATCGCCGAAGCCGTTCTTCTCATAGGTGAATTGGGTATCGAGCAGGTGTTCGCCGGTGATCCACCCAGCCTCGACTTCTTCGGGTGCACCGATGGGGGTTTCCCGAAAGGCAAACTCGGAAAGTTTGTCGAGCAGAGCCTGATCGACAGCGAGTGGGCCTTGCCCGTTGATGTGGAAGCGAACGGATGTGACGCGGCCGGAGGTAAAACTCATCGCTGATGCGTCTCCTTGTGAGGGGATGGTTAGCAGTGCGATTCTACCCGGGGTTGGCAGTGGGCAAAGATGGTGCAGAACGATGTGGAAAAGGTGGCGCAGGATGGCGCGAGGATGTTATTCCCGATTCACGGAATGCCTCGCACAATCGCAGGGCCGACCCAGCGGGTGACGGACACGGGCAGTTTCTTCCACAGGTTCACTTTCCACGCGTTGGCTTCACTGTCAGGCCTCAGCGCCTGAACATCACCCTTGACAATGTGATACTGCCAAACCGTTGGCTCAGGTTCGGCTCCCCACTGCTTCTTGAAGCGATACGTGCCGGAGCCTTCACTCGACCTGCCGAAGTCGAACTCCTGGCTGCCGCGCTCGATGGCACGCTGCAGGAACTGCCAATACAGCCACATGTTGGCATTGGTGTGGTTGAAGGTGCGCAATGTGGAGGCTGAGGGTACCTGTGTGATGGCAGGTTGCGCATCAGATCCGCTCGCATGGATCAATAACCCCCCGCCGATGCATCTGCTATCGCCCCACACCGTGCCGATCTCAGCCTGACCATCAAAGTGATTCAGGATTGATTCGAACAACTCCCTGCCATAGACAGGGGTGCCCAAGTCGCGCATGTTATGGGCGAAGACGTTGTAAAAGCCTTCGAGAATTTCCTGCGGACAGTCGCGTCCCGTCCCCCACTTCACCTGTAAATCAAACTGCTCAGCCTTGCGCACCTGGTTTCGCACCTTGGCTTTCAAACTGCTCCAAAGCGTTTCATCGCTCTCTGGCAGGTTAAGTACCAGCCGTTGTTTTTCATTGCGGTTGAAATGAATGTCAGGCCCGGCATCCACAGCCAAGTGATGGCGCAACTCCAGGTAACCAGCCCCCCACTGCTGCGTCAAGTCGGCAGCTCTGTGAATCAGATCTCGGCGAACGAGTTCATCCTCAGCCACCACCCCCGCGCGATTCAGATAAGGCAAGCTCACCAGAAAACGCCCAAACAACAAGCTGCTCACCTCAGCCAAGGGTAAGTAGCCGACGATCTTTTCCTCGGTCCCACGCGCGATCAGCAACACAGGCCGATGTCCGAATGCCTGCTTCAGAACGGTGAGCCAACGCAGGTCATGCTCCGGGCACTTGCCTGATGCTGGTGCCGCACCATCAAGGTAGGCTTGCAGCTGGGCGCGAAGTTGATCATCAAGCTGTCGACAGACTTCGATCAAGCTGCCACCTCATCGATGCTGATTGAATCATGCTCCACCGCAGATTCATACTTCACATTCTCAGGCGTCCTGCTCTTGATTGGCTTGGCTGGCACACCTGCCACACGTTCACCTGCTGGGACGGGTTTGGTCACGACTGCCCCGGCTCCAACGACCGCCCCGGCTCCGACATCGGCCATGATCACCGCCCCGGCACCGATCCACGCTCCTTTGCCGATCTGCACCATTTCAAATCGCTGCTCGCCATGCACGACTTGCCCGTTGGCAGCCACGTGTTGGCGGGCGCCGCTAAGAATCTTCGTGCCGTCACCAACCATGGATTCCTCATCGAGATGGGCCCACCCGATGTTGCACTGCCTGCCGATGATGACGCGGTCACCCAATCGAATCCAAGGCTTACTCAGCAAAGTCATGAAGCCCAGTGAGCAGTCCTTGCCTACCCGCGCCCCACATAATTTCAAGTACTGCAAACGCACAAAGCTGCCAAAGAAGCCGGGCACCAGCGACAGCCATTCACTGCCGACGGCGAAAGCCCTGCCGGAACCGACCAGGCCTCGCGTGAGCCAATACATCAGGGCAAACGGGGCTGCGGGAACCGTGGCCAGCATCTCAATGACGAATTTCAGTGTGGATCGCTTCATATCCTCTGAAATCGGCTCGATACAACCGGCCCATGCGTCACAAACCGACCTGTGATGAGTTATCGGGTGTGGCATTGGGCGTATAAACCCAAGGGCAGGGGTTAGAGCGCTTCTGAAATCTTCGTAGCGTTTCAACAGGGGGAGGCCGGGAGGGGGTGTCAGCTAACCTGTGGAGAAAGCCAGTCGTATCAAAGCTTATTCGGCCCCTCCCTTTATCCCTCCCGCAAGGGAGGGAGATTTCAGACCCACTACAAAGATATGCGAATCGCACTTGATCAAGCACCTCGCCATCTCTTCGAGTATCTGGGAACGAACACCAAAACGAACGGACTGACTTTATTCCTGACCTGAATCGGACTAAGATTCCTACGACGCAACTGAGAAGGATGAATCTCATGGGTATTGAAGCTGTATTACAACACGAAGGCATCCTCACCACCCGCCTGCAAAGGGTGGTCAACTGGTCCCGCCGAAACTCACTCTGGCCGATGCCATTTGCCACCGCCTGCTGCGGCATCGAACTGATGGCCACGGCTTCCAGCCGCTTTGATCTGGCTCGATTCGGGGCCGAGGTCATGCGTTTCAGCCCGCGCCAGAGTGACCTGCTGCTGGTTGCCGGGCGAGTGCCTGTGAAGATTCTCCCTGTCCTGCAACGCATATATCAGCAGATGACAGAGCCCAAGTGGGTGATTTCGATGGGGGCTTGTGCTTCGACGGGTGGCGTGTTCGATACTTATGCTGTGGTGCAGGGGATCGACCAGTTCGTGCCGGTCGATGTCTATGTCCCCGGCTGCCCGCCCCGGCCTGAAACGCTGATCGAAGGGGTCATGGCCATCCAACGGATCGTCGATGAAGACCACATTCCCCCCAAAGGGCCTGACGGGAAACGTCGGCCTTTGAATATCGCCATCCAACCGACGCATGAAGTGTCACCCCAGCCGGTGCCTTTGAGCATCGGGCAGACGTAAACCATGCACCAATGATTTGCTGCGATTAACACTTACCGGTTTCAAAACCGTGACTTGACGGGGTCACTTCACCAGCAGTTCCGCGATCTGCACCGCATTGAGCGCTGCACCCTTACGGATCTGGTCGCCACAGACAAACAGGTCGATGCCGCTGACATTCGTCCCGGCCCGGCTGATATCGTTGCGGATGCGGCCAACCCAGATGTCGTCGCCATGCGAAGCGTCCAACGGCGTCGGGAAGCGATTGGCTTGCCGGTTATCCATGATCTTCACACCCGGTGCCTTGGCGAGAATATCGCGAGCCTGGTCTTCATCCATGGCTTCTTCAAATTCAAGATTGATCGCCTCGGCATGGGCTCGCATCACCGGCACACGTACGCACGTCGCGGTGATCGCGGTCTGCTCATTTACAGCCTGGCCCCAGATTTTGTGCGTCTCCTTGACCATCTTGACTTCCTCGGTGTTGTAGCCAAGGTCACCGATATCACTGTTATGGCTGAAAATGTTGAAGGCATACTGCATCGGGAAGATGTCACAGGTCGGCTGCTTGCCTTCGAGGACTTCGCGCGTCTGCTGCTCCAGTTCGGCCATGGCTGCCGCCCCGGCTCCGCTGGCTGCCTGGTAGGTGCTGACGACCATGCGCTTGACTCGGGCAGCCCGATGCAAAGGCGTCACCGGCACCAGCATGATGATCGTCGAGCAGTTCGGGTTGGCGATGATGCCCCCCTTGCCGATCTCAATGCCTGCCATCGCGTCCGGGTTCACTTCGGGCACGACCAAAGGCACGCCCTCGGCCATGCGAAAGGCGGACGAATTATCGACGACCGTCGCTCCCGCGTCTGAAGCGATGGGCCCAAACTTCTTGCTGATGTCGCCTCCCGCACTGAACAAAGCCAGTTCGACGTCGCCAAAGCTGTCTTCGGTCAGTTCCTCGATGGTGTAGTCCTTGCCTTTGAAGGCAACGGTTTTACCAGCCGACCGGGCACTGGCCAGCATTTTCAGATTGCCGATCGGGAAGTTGCGCTGTTCGAGCACGCGCAGAAATTCCTGGCCGACCGCTCCGGTCACACCCACGATCGCTACGTTGGGGGCTGAGGCACTCATCGTCCTGCTCCTATTGGTGAATTCAAAGTCGGGGATTATATCAAGCCTTGCGCATCGTATGATGCGCACCTCAACAAAGAAAATCGTGGGTGCGGAAATGAGGAAGAAACCTTGTCTCTTCGCCACCTGCTGCCCGACTGTGTTAACTTGTTCACATGCGACCTGAACTCTGGGCCCCCTGGCGGATGGCCTACATCCACGACCTTGAAGCGGCGGAAACCCATGCCACCCCTGCTGCCCCCAAATGCTTCCTCTGCGAAGCGGCTGGCTTTGATGCAGACTCGGCAGAAGGTGGCGAACGCCTGCTGCTGCATCGTGATGAGCAGGCATTGATCATCATGAATCGCTACCCCTACACGTCAGGCCATCTTCTGGTCGCCCCACGCAAGCACCTGGCCGACCTGAATGATTGCAATGCGAATCTACGCGCTCACCTGATGGAACTGACTGCTCAGGCGCAGAAGTGCATCCAACAGGCATACAACCCGCAGGGGATGAACATCGGCATGAACCTTGGCCGATGTGCCGGGGCAGGTTTGCCCGGGCATTTGCATATCCACCTCGTGCCTCGATGGAACGGCGACACGAATTTCATGTCCACCATCGGCGATGTCCGCGTCATCCCCCAGGCTCTGGAGCAGAGCTATGAAAGATTGAAGCAGGCCATGGCGAAGATGGGATAGGGTGATTGACGTAAGTGTTTCACATTGAGGTAAAAAGTTTCACACAAAGACGCGACTGGAGAAAGCCATCGCCTCATCTGCTTTTTAGATCAGCCAATATCCTGTGTCCAGCATGAAGTTCGCTACAATCCGCTTGTGCTGACCCACCGAATCATCCCCTGCCTTGATGTGAAAGCTGGCCGCGTCGTCAAAGGTGTGAACTTCGTCAACCTGCGTGACGCTGGCGATCCGGTCGAGATTGCTCGAGGCTATGACGAAGCTGGCGCGGATGAATTGGTCTTTCTGGATATCACTGCCAGCCATGAGAATCGCGACATCATGTTGGATGTCGTCAGGCAGGTGGCCGAGCAATGCTTCATGCCTTTCACGGTGGGTGGTGGCATCCGCACCATTGATGATGTCACAAGGCTGGTCCAGGCCGGGGCTGAGAAAGTCAGCATCAATACCGCAGCGGTGGTCACGCCGCAGATCATCACCCAGACTGCCAATCGTTTCGGGCGTTGTGCGACAGTCGTCAACATCGATCCCAAGCGCGTGCCATTGGACGATTACAAACAGCGCTGTGCTGATGTGCCTGCTGAAGCGATTCATGAAAGTGACGATGGGCAGGCTTATGTGTTTGAAGTGCATACGCATGGCGGACGCAAGCCCACCGGACTGGAAGCGGTGGCCTGGGCACGGCAAGTGGTGTCGCTTGGGGCCGGTGAAATTGTACTGACCAGCATGGATGCCGACGGCACGAAGGATGGTTACGATATCGATATGACCGCTGCTGTGGCGCAAGCGGTTGAAGTGCCTGTGGTCGCGTCCGGCGGATGTGGCTGCCCGGAGCACATGCGCGAGGTGTTGCAGGATGCCAAGGCCGATGCCGCACTGGCTGCCAGCATCTTCCACTATGGCACCTACACCATCGCGGAAACCAAAACCTACCTGGCGGACCGAATGTTACCTGTCCGCCAACTTGCTGGTTGATCGGCCAAGGCCAACCTGCCAACCAGCGAAACAATTGTGACCTGATCCACCAGACTTGGATGATGTAGAAAGCGAGGCTTGCCGTGACTGCTGACCATGCCCACAAACCTGCTGCCGATGATCCGATGCCGATTGATCACCTCGACGAATCGAGGACATTGGCCGACACCTACCTCTACAAGTTCTTTGAAGCCGCGGTGAAATTTGAATCCTCCGACCTGCTGCTGCGTGGCGGTCAGATTCCCAAGCTGCGACTGCGCGGTGCTCTGCAATCCTTGAAAGTTGATGCACTTGATCCAGAGGAATTCGAGCAGGCCATCGAAAGCGCCATGTCCCCAGCCAAGTGGCAGTATTACGCGGAGCATGGCTCGTTGGATATCGGTGTGGACTTCGACATCAATGGCGGAATACACCGCTTTCGTATCAACATCTTCCGCACACGCGGCCGAAGCAGCATCGCTGCCCGTCGCGTGAGTAACACCATCCTCAAATTCGATGAACTCTTCCTGCCTCCGATCATGGAAAAGATTTCCGAACACCACCAGGGATTGATTCTGCTGGCTGGTGTGACCGGCTCAGGTAAGAGCACCACGATTGCCTCCATGTTGCAGCACATCAATGAAAGGCGTGCCTGCCATATCGTGACCATTGAAGATCCAATCGAGTATCTCTTCGAGGATGCCAAGGCTCTGATCAATCAGCGCGAGGTCGGCATTGATGTGCCCAGTTTCCCAATCGCTCTTCGGGCGTTGGTGCGTGAGAATCCTGACGTGGTGCTGATCGGTGAAATGCGCGACAAGGAAACTTTTGAGGCAGCTTTGCAGGCCGCTGAGACCGGCCACCTTGTGTTTGGCACGATCCACGCTTCCAGCGCGACGCAGGCGTTTGGTCGTATTTATGACCTGTTCCCGCCTGAGGAACGCGATGCGATCCGCAACATGCTGGCGTTCCAGATGCAGGCCTTCGTCTATCAGAAGCTGCTGCCCTCGGTGAAGGAAGGCGTGCAGCGCGTACCCGCAGTTGAAATTCTCCTGCAAAGTGCCCCGACCCGAAAGTTCATCCTTGAAGGACGCGAACACGAACTGGAAGAAGTCATCAAGTCGCATACGCAGGATGGCATGCAGACTTTTAATCAAAGCCTGATGGACCTGGTCGAGAAAGAACTGATCCATCCGAAGGAAGGCGAGAAAGCTTCGCCATCGCCCGAAGAATTCCGCATGCGGTTGCGTGGCATCGGATCGAAATAAGCAGAATCGACGTCACCTCAAATCAGGCCAGCGTTGGATCACCTCGTCACGCGTGGGAATGGATTTACCTGCCCCTTCGCGCGAAACACTGAAAGCCGCAGCATGACAGGCAAGTTCAAGCGCCGGTTGAGGCTTACTGCCTGTCAGTAATTCAGCGATCAGGTAGCCGATGAACGTATCCCCCGCAGCGGTCGAATCCACAACCTCCACGACAGGCGGCCTGGCTTCATAAATTTTGCCTTTGTAACCAAGACTGGCTCCCTCGGCCCCGCGTGTCAACACCACCATCGTTTTGCGATACTGCTTCACGAGCGATGCAAACGCATGACTGTGAGAAGACTCCCCCGTCAAAGCGCACGCTTCGTGCTCATTCACCACCAGGCCAGCTAATTGATGCAATGGCCAATCCCGAATGGCCTGCTCCATCGGGGCGGGATTCAGCCAGACCTTGAAGCCGCGCGACAGACCGGCCTGCATCCAGGCCAAGCCATCATTCACTTCATTCTGCAAGAGCAGGACATCATCGTGGCCAGCCAACATCAGCGCCTGCTCGACCTGCACCGATTCGAGCGCGAGGTTGGCGCCGCCATACACGACGATGGCATTCTCCCCATCTGCAGCAACCTGAATCAACGCCTGCCCGGTGGGTAAATCGGTACGGAGAATGTTCGAGACATCGACACCAGCCGAGGCCAGATGCTGCATCAGCCAAAGGTCATCACTGCCGATGCAACCGATGTGCAGGACATCAGCCCCGGCCCGTGCCAATGCGATGGACTGGTTGGCACCTTTACCGCCTGCAAAAAGGCGAGAACGTTTGGCATGAATGGTTTCGCCGGGTCGGGCAATATGGTCAACGAAGTAGACCCGGTCGATGTTGATCGATCCCAGATTGAAAATTTTCCCAGCCAAGGCTACCTCCGATCATCGCTGATAGATCGGGAGGTAATGATACTTCATGCTCAGGCTGAGCACGGCCATGGTGGTCGCGTAAACACGTCCTTGGCCACTTTCATCACTGCTTCCGAGCCAGGACCCGTCGCGATGTTGCTTGGCTTCAAGAATATCGATAATGCGGCCAAAGGAATCATTGATGATTTTGTCCCCCTCGATTTCCTTACCTTCCTGCCGCAAGCCTTCACCGTATTGATACATCCCCAGTGAGTAGTAATACAGCCCGTAGAAGAAAAAACGCTCTCCCCACTTCGGTGGCCGATCCATCAGCCAGTTGGCTGCCCCTTTGACTTCTTCTGCTTCATATTCACCACACACTTGCATGGCCAGCAGGCCCATGGCTGTGGGGGTAAAGCGAACGTCGCGGTTTTCAGGCTGGTAAGTGAATCCCGAGTTGAGATTGGTCGCCACGCCGTTGCGGTCACGCCGGGAATCGTAACTTTTCTGAAGATACTTGATGGCTGCTTCAATGGAGGAAGCTGGGACATCGAATCCCGCACTGCGTGCAGAACGCAAGCTAAGCAGTTGCCAGATCGTCAAGGACAAATCGGAATCTCTGGCATCAGGTTGGTATCGCCAACCACCTGCTTGTTTTTCATCCTTGCGCACGCGTTGACTTCGGATGGTCAACTCAAGGGCTTTTTCAAGCTTGCGACGGATTTCCTTGTCCAGTTTTTCATCGCCTGTCATCCCCAGCATTTCTGAAAGCATCAGGGTGGTGATGCCATGGCCGTACATGCGTGAGTTATCCTTCCCGCCGAAGTAGCCATGCTTGTCCTGACGATCATCGCGCAGGACATATTCGATGGCCTTGCGCATGGTTTTACCTTCCTGGGTTTCATCCGTCGGTTGATGGCCAACGGACGCCATCGCCAGGATCGAGAGTGAGGTTAGCGCGGTTGCATTCGAATTTCCTTTGTCCGTAATTGAACCATCGCCTCGCTGTTGCTTGACCAGATATTTGATCGCCCGGTCAACCATCTCCTTGTGCTTCTTTTCCAGCTTCTGGCTCGCGTCGTTGTCAGCTGTTTCTGCATTGGAAGCAGCGGGTATGAAAGACACGAGCATCAACAGACACAGGCTGATGATCGACAGATTGAGATAGATTCGACGAAGCCTCATCAATTCTTCTCCTTCTGGCTGGACCGGCTTTTGGCAGCGATGGCTTCAAAGTAGGCCTCAACCTGCTTGCGATACTCAGGAGAAACCGAGTCCCGCGAACCATCGCGCAATTGCTCTGCCATCTTGGTGGGCAGTTCCGGCCAGGTGCCATCTTCATTGCGGATTTCGTCATCATCGAGGATGTAGGGTTTCGATTGCCCGGAACCAGCACCGCCATAGGACATGGAGGAAGTCATCGGATTGCCGTTCGATGCAGATGGATTCGCCCCGGGCATCCCCGCCTGCAACCTAGCCTGGCTCATGGCCGACGCCTGGGCCTGCATCGCGGCTTGGAGTGCCTGCGAGGCCTGCGGACTGGGTTGGCCTTGACCTGCTGCCTGAGATGGTTGTCCCTGGCCGGGTTGACTGGACTGCCCGGGTTGACTGGACTGACCGGGTTGTTGGCCTTGACTGTTGGCTTGAGCCTGACTGGGTTGGCTGGCTTGTCCTGCCTGTTGACTTGGATCGCCGGACTGATTTTGCTGCGAAGGTTGCCCGTTCTGCTGGCTTTGCGATGCCTGGGCTTGTTGCGGTTGACCTTGAGCGGGTTGGTTATCTTGCGAAGCCTGTTGCTGGGTGTTGCCTTGCTGGTTCTGAGCATTGGCCTGCTCAACCTGGCCCGGTTGTTTACCTTGGCCCGGCTGTTGACCCTGGCCCGGCTGCTGACCTTGGTTTGATTGCTCACCCTGGTTGTTGGCCTGCTTCTGTCCGGGTTCATTGCCGGCCTGCTCGCCTTGGGATGCCTGCTGCTGTTGATTTTCGCCCTGAGGATCAGGTTGGCCTTGGTTGGCCTGCTTATTCTGATTGGAAGGCTGGCCTTGTTGTTCACCCTTCTCATCACCCGAGGATTGATTTTCAGAAGCCTGGGCTTGCTTGGGTTGATCCTGATTTGATGGTTGGCCTTCTTTCTGCTGTTGCTCGTTGCCTTGATTTTGCTGTGCAGCCTGCTTGGGGTTGTCTGAAGCAGGTTGGCCCGGTTGCTTGTCTTGCTTGGATGGATTGGCAGCATTCTCCTGTTGGCCGGCTTGCTCATTTTTCGAGGATTCACCTTGCGCGGGTTTGGCGTCCTGCTGGGATGGATCATCCTGAGATTGGCCTGATTCCTGACCGGGTTGATTTTCACCCTTGGATGACTCATTGCCCTGGTTCTGCTGCTCAGCCTTGGCCAGTTTCTCCGCTTCCTGCTGACTGGCCTGCTGCTCGTTGGCTTGCTTCGCTTTGGCGACGGCCTTATCCACTTCCTGCAAAGCCTTGGCCAACTGCTTGCTCACTCGATCACCCGGTTCATCAGTCGAAGACTCATTGGCAGGCTTGGTCTTTGCCTCCACCTCACCGGCAAGCTTCTCCGCTTTGTCACTGGCTTGAGTTGTTTGCTGGGCGGCATCCTCGGATTTCTGCGCAGATTTCTCGCTGCCAGCCTGCTTGGCTTCTTCGGATGCATCCACCAGCTTGGATTCTGCTTTCTTGGCTTCGTCTTCCACTTGTGATGCCTGTTGAGCAACCTCAGGTTGGCCCAGTCGCTGCTGATGCCTGGCTGCGGCTTGTAACTCTTCCGCAGCTTTCTCACTTTTCTCAGCAAGCTCTTCCTGAATGCGTTCAGCCTGTTCACGCTGCTGCAACTGGCGTTTGGATTCCGACTCGGCATTCATTGCGAGCCTTTGCGCTTCCTGTCGCAACTGGCGAATCTCATTGCGAGCCTTCTCCAATTGCTTCTCTGCTGCTTTGGCTTGCGATTGCTCCTTCTCAAGTTGCTTGGCCAGTGCTTGTTTTTTCTGATCGACTTCCTTGCCTTGCTCCTTAGCCTGATCCAATTCTTTCTGTAGTTTGTCGAGTTCTTTCCTGGCCTGGTCGCTTTGGCGATCAGCAGTTTTGCGAGCCTGATCCAAAGCCTGCTCAGCCTGCTTCAATTTCTCCTCGAGCTGACTGGCCTGCTGCTGCACGGCTTCAATTGCTGCATCCGGATTGGGCTCGGATTGCGTGGGCGACTGCTGCTTGTTGTCTGTTGCTGCATTAGCCTGCTGCTGATCACTTTGTTCATTGGATGACTGGTTGTTGGCTTGCTGTTTCTGCTGATTCTGCTGATTTTGGCCAGGCTGATTCTTCGCTGCCTGCTGATTCTGATTGTTCTGAGCATTGTTGTTCTGTTGGTTGGCCTGCGCTTCAGCTTGGTTTTGCTGGGTCTGGTTCTGCTGCTGGTTGTTGGCTTGGTTGGCGTTGTCAGCCTGTTTCTGAGTTGCCTGTTGGTCGTCTGGCGATGATTGCTTTTGAGATTGCTGCTGGTTCTGATTTTGCTGCGAGGCTTGTTGCTGTGCAGCTTGCTGAGGTTGTTGTTGCCCTGCCTGATTGGCTTGTTGCTGATTCTGTTGTTGCTGATCCTGAGTCTGCTGCTCAGACTGGTTCTGCTTGTCTGGCTGCTGTGCTTGCTGTTGATTTGCTTGTTGCTGGGCAGATTCCCGGGCTTCATCAGCCTGCTTCACCTGCTGCTGGGCCTGCTCAACTGCTTGGGGAACTTGTTTGGCAAGTTGTTTTGCCTCATCCGCCAAGGCCTTGGCCTGCTTGAGTTGTTCTGCCAAGGCTTTGTTTTCTTTGGCTGCGTCTTTCGCTTTGGATTCAGCCGCATTCATTTCACGTTCCAACTGCCGGGCCACGTCCTCGCTTAATGACTTGGCTTTCTCTGCCAATCTCTTCTCAGCTTCTGCGCGTTGGCTCATCTGCTGAGCAACCTGTTCCTGTGTCTGGGCAGCCTGCTTCAATTCTTCCGCTGCCTGCGACATCTGCTGCTGGGATAGTCGGCCTAGCTCCTCGGCCATGACTTCGTCACGCTCGAGTCGGCGGGACAATTCGCGTTCCAGCATGTCATCTGACAATTGTGCCAGCTTCTCCAACTCTTCAAGGGATTGATACTCTGCATCCAAAGCCTGGCGAATGCCAAGTGGTTCCTCCATTTGCCGCAGCGCCTGGCGAGTCTGGCTGGGTTGCCCTTCTTCAACCTGTTGAAAATGGTCAGCCAACTGTTGCAATGCCTGGTCCAATTGACGTTGCTTCTGCGCAGCTTCGTTGATCAGATCCACCTGCTGCTTCTGGCTGTTGGTTTCTGTCGCAGCTCGCTTAAGCAATTCCTCGGCGGCTGGTGGCGGTACCTGCAACAAAGCGCGGGCGGTGTCATAATCCCTGGCCAGTTCTCGCTGATCGGGATCGAACAGATCCAGCGCATTGGCTTCGCGCATCATCTGTTCTCGAACACGCTCAATCTCTTCGCCGACACGGGCCTGCTGCTGAGCCAACTCGCGTGATTCGAAACGGGCTTCCAGCTCATCGCGGTTCTGGCTGGCTACATCGTCAGCCAGTTGCTGGGTTCGGCTTTGCAGCCGTTGCATCTCCTGAGCCAGTTGCGTGAGTCTTTCGTCAAGGTTGGAAGAGTGTTCCGCCAGTTGTTGCCGAGATGCTTCGGCTTCATGTTGCATCAAAGCCAGGATCTCGCCGTACCCAGCGGACAACTCGCGCCAATGCTTCTGTTCAAAGGCTGCATCCTTTCCATCAAGAATCTGCCGGGCGATGTCAGACATTGACTTCGTATTGGCTGCATCCTTGAGTTCCTGCGCGCGATGGAAAGCCAGGTCAAACGCGGGAATGGATTGCAGTTGTTTCGTCAGATCATCCAGACGGCCTATCAGGAACAGACCTGCAGTGGATTGAGTCAACTGATGGGTGATGCCTTCGTTCGTCAGGCTTCGTGTGTGCAACGATGCGAGTTGCGTTTGTCGCAGCACTGCATGTGTCATCTCAACTTTGCGAACGGCAGGAGTCAGGTTGATTAACTGTTCATAATCACTTTTCTGTGCCTGGCCGGATTCAATCCGCTCATTCATCAGGTCGATCTGGTCAGCCAGATTGGCCAGCGCCAGGACATAGGTGAAATCGGGCTCCGGGCCTTGCTCTTCGTAGCGCGCTCGGTTTTCGGCTAACTGGCCCACTCTGCGGAATTGAATTACGGATTCAGCAAAATTCGCGGTGGCTGTAGCGCGGGCAGCTTCCACCCTGTCATCCTGAACTTCATCCGCCTGCTGCTCCAACTCAGCCATGGCTGTGTAGCTTTGCAGCAGATTCGCCGCGGCTGTTTGATAACGCTCAGCAACGATCGTGCGTCTGCCCCAGTCCATGCGGTCATGCACCTTGGTGACTTGCTGGCCAAGTCCCGTGAGAAGTTTGGCCAAGTCCCGATCAGCCTGGCTGAGCAAATCGACTTGCCGATTGATCAGTCCGGGCATGGCACGTCGATCATTCTTCGTGATGCGATCCAGCACAGCCTGCCCATGCCTGGATAAATCCTGCTCAATCTTTCTCACCGCATGCTGTACGGAGCGGTCTGAATTTTCCTTGGCCAAGTTCAAGTAATTCAGAGATTCAAGGCATTGATTGACAGCCACGGCCTGACGACGGAACAGGGATTCCCATTGTGAATCACTTGGCCCTTCATCAATCTGCTGCTTGATTCTTCGCTGCTCCTTCAGAAGCATCTCAAAATCCTGCTCGGTCAGCTTGAGAGCAAGGTAGGTTTCAAGCGTGGATTGAGCATCAAGGAGATTCTTCACCTGCTGATCCACCTCACGCAGTTGTTCCCTTGCATCTTCCAGTGCAGTGCGGGCAGACTGCGTGTCCAAGGCCCGGGTAAACCTGCCGACGTCATGGTGAAATTCAGCCAGGGATTGCGTGGAAAGATTCAGCATCTGCTCGTAGGCCTCGAGCAATTCAAGATGATCCACTCCCCGCTTGGCCAATCGGGCAGCCTGAAACTGCGATGATTCCAAAGATGCAGTTTGCTGCCGCAATTCAGAAGCAAGGCTGGAGACAGCCAGCGATATTTTCTCTCGCTCAAAAGGCTCATCCCAGTTCTTCTCAACATTCTTTCTAAGGTCAGAAAGTGTTTTCGAGTGAGCACCAATGGATGCAGACAAAGCGCGCATCGCTTCAAGCATGTCATGCCTGGCCATGAGATGCCGGGCACGCTCAGGCGAAAACCCGGGTGAACCGACACGGATCGTCATCGGCGTGGTATCAACCTGGCCACCTTTCAGATCACGGGCGGTAAAGATCACTTCCAGTCGATCGCCCGGGCGCGTTCGATTCTCGAATAGATCGATACCTCCCTCATATTCAAATTGCTTGCCTGGCCGGGTGGTGAGTACGGACTCAATCCATCGGCCTTCGTTGATGCGCAGCCGTTGCGTCACCTTACGCAAGCCAACATCATCCTCGGCTTTCAACTGAAAACCAACCACCGCGTCCGGAGGCAACGAAACTGATTCTGTCGTTCTTTCCACATGAATCACCGGCAGCATGTCTGCTGAAACACGCAATTCATATCGCGGGCTGTAGCGATTCTCAAAGCCTGTCTCATCTGACACCAAGTGCAGGCGGTACGTCATCGTCTCGGTCGGCTCCACCTCAAAGCGAAGCGTGCTGCCCTCGATGATGGAGACAGGAATCTCGCGTTGCTGAGTCAGATCGGAAGCTTCCAGACTGGCCTGAGTCACAGACTGATCCAGTTCCACGGTCACTTCAACATGACTGCCTTGCAACACAGAAAGATGGCCATGCGACTGACCCATTTTCTCATTCGGCGTGCTCAAATACGCTGGGGGTGTCACATCAAATCTGAAATGTTCAGCTTTTGGCCTGGGCTTGGGTTCTACGGCGTACCATCTCGTGCCTGCGCGGTCTGCGAGGATGCGGAATTCAAATTGGCCTGGACTGCAACGGATGGAGCCTTGGTATTCACTGGGCCCAAACGCTCGCATCAAGGGACGATCAATCTCGCCGTTGGCAAGCCTTTTCTCCAGCAACACTTCCTTGGCGTCGCCCCCCTTCAGGCGGATACGCACCGGCAGATCATCACCCTCCGGGACATAAATCGTGCCATGCTCAGTCACCCGGCTAGATGAATAATCCGGTGATATAAGTTCAATCTCAATCGCAGAAGCGCGTTCAAGATTCGCTGTGGGAACAAACGCACGCGCCAGCATCAAGCCGAACTTCAAGTCAGGCATGCCGAGAATCAAGCCCAGGCAAACACTCACGCTGAGCAGCGAAGCCGAGACCCACAAAGTCACCAGACGGATCGGCAGCAAGCGACGCACCTGGACTCGCGAGATTCGACCCGCAACATCTTCCTGCACCATACTGCGGAACTGAGCAGAGTCGAAAACATGGTCATCTTCATACATCCCCAGTTCGACGGCTGAGATGAGTTGCTCGCGCAAGCTGGGCTCCGCTTTTTCCATCAAACGTGCCAACTCCCGCGCGTTAGGGACGCGGAACAGCAAACGCAGACAGGACCACCAAAGCGTGATAAAAGCTCCCAGATAAGCCAGGCCACTGAGCCAATACCGCGTCTGGTCTGGCAAAACCCAGGCCCAATCAATCAAAGCCACGATCGTCATGCCCATCAGCAAAACGACCACGCCGGAGCAAACGCCACGCAGAGCGATCAATAAAGCCCGACGACGTCCAAATGCACGGAGAACGGCTGCGGTGCGCTGGTCAAGATGATCCATCATGATTTGTCTCCGTTGTCGCTTTCTTTCCACCGTTAAACCAGTCCCAATCGCTTGCGGAACGTCCATTCTGTGGCCAACACTGCCAGAACGGGCACAAACCACCAGAAGCTGCGCCAAAGCTGAATTTCGTTGGTCACGACGCGCGTGTCGGCCGTTTCATTCAACCGATTCACCAGCTTGGTGACCTGCTCTTCGCGGTAGTACCTGCCACCGGACAGGCCGGACATACGCATCAGGCGATGCTCATCGAGATACACAATGCCCAGTTCGCCATCCACTGCGATATCATCCAGCACCTGAAATGGTGTCACAACTTCTTTCAGCGGTTCGGATTTCAACAGGTCGGTTTCCAATCGAAGCTGATAATCGCCTGCAGGCATCGAACTACTGGTCTGGCCTCGAAAAACACCACTGCCTGAAGCGTCCGCTACGAGTTCAACGCGAGAGACCACGCGACCTTCATCTTCCACCACCGCCTGCACTTTGCCTTCGCGGATCGGTTCGCCCCGTTCATCAAACAGTCGGGCCCGAATCTGAGCCTGCTCGCCAACTCTGTAACGCGAGCGATCCAAACCCAATGCCACCTGCTGAGTGCGCACATGGAAAGGCTTCTCTGCCACCCATTCTCCCATCTGCTGCCAGAACGCGCGTTGGTAGCGATCCGCCACCTCGTAACGCCAGCGCCAAGTCTCATCAAAGCCGACATAAAGCACACGGCCGGAGCCCAAACGCTGCAACACGATCAAAGGTTTGCCGTTGTTATTATTGTCGGATTCCGTGGCTGGTCTTCCGGCTTTGCCACTTTGCATTTGCAGTTCTACGAGGGTTTCGGTTCCTGCTGCGGCTTTCACCTGAGGCAGGCTGCGCGGGGCCGGCAGCTTGCTCCACCCATCGCTTTTGGCATCCTTGAATGTCTCAAGGTCAAGAAAGTCATAACCCTTGCCCACGGCAGTTCTCTTGAACATGCAAGGCAGGTTGGACAGCCGATTACCCTCCCAAATCACGGGAGGCAGTAACTGGGCATCATCCTTGCCAGCGTCTGCAGACCAGAGTGAAAGCCTGTTGTATCGGCCATCCATGAAGATCAGGCCACCCCCGCGCACACGGACGTAATCCCGCAGCGCATGACGCTCTTCAACCGTGAACAATCTCGGGTCCATGTCGCCGATGACGATCAGGTCATAGCGGTTAAGGTCTTGTGGATTCTCGGGCAGTGCTTCGACGGGTAAGCTGTCCGTTTTCACCGGTTGCCGGGGCAGGACCCACTCATCTTTCTTATTGCGGACAGGCAGCACCGCAGTGACTTCCCATTGCGGATCGCGCTTGAACATGTCACGCACAAACTGATAATCCCAGCGAGGCACCTGATCCACAATGAGCAGTCGCCGGGGATGGGTGACGATACGGGTCAGCAATCGGCTGGTGTTATTCTCGCTGCTGCTTTCGTCGGCCATCTCCGTGACCGAAACGGTCAGAGATAAAGGCACACTTTCAGAGTCTTGACGAATCTTCTCTGCCTCTTGCTCGCCAAGGATTTTTCTGATCGGAATGTTGAACGGGACACGGCGAAGCCCCGCATCCACCTCGCCGGAAGAAGCTTGGCCTGTCGTGACAAGCTGCTCCTGCCAGACGACTTTACCGCCATGTTCAAGCTGCATGGAGAAAGGTTTGCCTGGCTTCATGGTGTCGAGCAGTAAGAGATCACCCCGAATGTCATGATCGATAAACACTTCCTGAGGCAGTCGGTCGGCTCCAAGGACAGCCAAATCTTCCGGCTGCGTGACCGCCCCGATGCCAACGGTGTAAAGCGGGACGCCACCTGCCCCCAGCATCTGCGACAGATTGGTAGGCGTGAACTGAGAGGACGCATCGTTGTGCTGGCCATCGGTCAAAAGCACCACGGCTGAAATCCGCGGTTGCTTACTATCATCACTTCTTGCTGCATCTTCGCGCGATACATCCTGAACCAGCCCAAGCCGAAGCAGACTGCTACGCAAGGGATCCCCAAGGTCCGTCGATGAACTGGTCGGCGTCACATTGAAATTCTCAGGCAGATTGATCGTGCGTGCGAAAGACCACAAGGGTTCAGTCTGCTGGCCTGACACAGCCACGACTTCGACATCATGCTTCGAGGCCAGTTGTTCAAGCAAGCCTTTTCGCTCCAGCAGAAGATTCTCAACCCGTTGCCAACGCGTCAGGTCCGCGACACGATCAATCCCTCGTTGAAGATCCTTGCCTTTCTCTGATTCAACCAACTTCCTGGCCTCAGCCTCAAACGCTGCGTCCGTGGCGTCACAGATCGACCGTACCAGAACACCTATATCGCGCATCCGCTGCTGGCCTGACTCATCATCCACGCGATCCAACTCATTCACTGCCTGGATGACATCGCGCTCCAGTCGGTCAGCCAGATGCGTCCCCACTTGGCCGGGGGCTTGCTTGTGATGCGTCACAGGCGACAGGAACCTGCCGGGGATGGGCTTGTCTTCCGTCCCATCAGGCATGACCCAACCGACGATCAGGTGATCAGCTCCGCCTCCCTCTTTTTGTAATGCCTCGATGTAGTAGCGTCGCCCTGCTTCTAGCTGGATGGGTTGACTGCGATAACGAAAATCATCTGGCGTCGTGTAAGTGTCGATCCCCGCGATGCGCTGCGCGCTGGCTGGATCGTCATTGACCCCAAGCCTTAACTCGCTGGCATCATCACTGCTGATCATGAAGCGATATTTCCCGGTCATGGGTGGATGCAGGTAACCGCGCATGCGCTGGCCGTAGTTGTCGCCGAAGTCCTGCTTGCCTGAGAATCTGTCCACGATTTCGACAAGGTCAGGTTTATCCGGGTATCGCGAATCGCGCGTCAGGTTACTGATATTCGTGCCTGACATGTCCTTCCAGACTTCCAGCGTGATGCCACCCAATGGGCCGAGTTCAACCGCAGCCTGCGCGGATTCAGACAGTCTGACTGCGCGTAACAGGTCAGCAGCGGCCTGGGTTTCCTGGATGAGTTGCTCCCGTCGATCCTGCCAGACCGCCGCAGAAGCAGTTTCGTCGGTCATGTCAACGAGTCTTTGCACTTCGCGCAGGTGTTCGGCAGCATCGGCAAGCGTGGTGTCCACCGCAGCTTTGTCGATCCAGCCATGCTCACGTGCCACAAGTAGCTTGCGCCCGGTGGACATGGATGCGTCCAACGTCCCCATGCTTGAAGATGCATCGACGTAAATGGGAATGCGCCCTAACTCACCAACAACAGATCGATAACTGACCGTGGCCCCGACCAGCATGAGCAGGATCAGCGCGATCGTGATCGCACGAAGCCAGGCCAGGGCTGCTACCCAGGGATTACGTGTCCGACGATGCTCGCGCCGATAGTAAAACCAGGCCATCACACCACCAGCCACCGCCAGAATCAACCCCAGCCAAAGAGGCAACGGGCCCATGAACCGAACCTGAAAACCACTGGCCGAACTCAACCAAAGCCAAAGCAGACCAAGGGCGATCAGGGCAGGCACGATGCCTGCCAGCAGAATCGCCAGCACGCCCCATGGATTGGCGCGTTCTATTGTCGGTGCCTTGTCATCCATTGTTGTAATGTCATCTCAAGAAAAAGAACCAGTAACACCATGGCCAGGAACCAATGCCAAATCTCACGTCCGAACAAACGTTCGCGTCCCTGTTGCAGATACTGTTCTGCATTGTCAGCGACTACTGCTCCGAGTTCAGAGGCCAAGTCATTCATCTGGTCATCGGCCAGATAGTTCAAGTCTGATTCTGCCCGATCCACATTCACAGCGTAATGTTTCGGGTCAGCCCCCTTTGGCTGAATGACATACAGCCCTGGGCGGAAAGTCTGCTCAAATGAAGCCACGCTGTTTTCGCCTCGGTCAACCAATTTCTGATCAGGCAAACGCACCTGTTCGGGAGATTCGCCTTGATGATGTGCCACGGGATAAAACCATGCGTGCACATTCTGCCCCGCTGACTCTCTTGAAAAATGTGCTTCAATTTTCTCTCCCACCATCAGGTTGCGATTGCTTTGAAACTGAGAGGCCAGGTAAAGCACCAGTTGCTGATGCAAGGGAAGATAGACCAGCGCAGCCGGCCCATTCGACCACGAGTCATCGGCAGGTGCAGCGGACATGATGACAGCCCCCTCGCCAAACTTCTTTGCCAACAGGAAAGGGGCGCCAGTACTCAAACGGGCAATGACGGATAAATCACGTCGGCTGTCACTTTCAGGCTCGCGCAGATTGAACCAGCGATTGAAAGTGATCGTCGCCAGGTTGCCGTTACGTGGATCATTGAACAAAGCCAGTGATGGATGGTCATACTGCTGCTGGGCAATGGAAACAACATTGTCCCCTTCACCCAAAGTTTCAGCATCGCGGACGGTACCTAATTTCGCTGGCAACAAGCCTCGCCCCATGCGGAAAAAAGCCTCGTCATACCATTGCCGACCTGCTTCCAGCACATTGGCTCCCGGATAAACAAGCAGGCCACCACCGGCTTTCACAAAAGCCTCGACGCGCCCCAAAGCTGCCTCATCCATCCGAGGCACATCGGCCAAGATCACCACACGATATTTTTCCAGATTGCGCGATGCCAACTCACCTGGCCGACACACTTCAACTGCAATCAGGTCTTTCAGTTCTTTTTGCTTTGACTGCGTAAAAGGCTCTAACGCCAACTCCAGAAAGTCCGCTTCCCCTTCGCGGAACTTACCCGAAGCAGTGGGTTCAACGATCAGCACCGGCAGGCGATCCAACACATCAAACGCCAACGTGTAGCTGTTGTCTGCATGTATCTCATCACCTTCCAGCCGCAACTCGACCCAATGTGAGCCAGCATCGGTTTTTTCAAAGCGATGCTCGAACAACAAGTCAGTGCTTTGGCCTGACTCGATATCCACCATGCGTTCATCCACGGTCACGCCATCAATCAGCAGCGCAGCCCGGACCAGTTCGACATCGCGCTTGCCATGGTTACGTAGCGTGGCACGCCAACGCACCGGTTGCTCAACGCCCACCAGTTTCGGCGACATTACCAACGATTCAACGCTCAAGTTATCGCGAGCTTCACCTTTGACAGGCATCAATGTCAGACTGGGTTTCAATGCCAATCCATCAAAGACTTTCTTCATGCGAGCCACGGATTCACGTTTGCTTTCACGCCAGGTCACATCCTGAAAGTCACTGACCAGCAGGAGATCACGATTGGCGTGGGACAATTCCGCCATCATGGGCACGGCTGCTTCCAACGCCTTGGCGAAGTCAGCCGCCCCTGATCCTGATTGACTTTCCAGCACCCGCGTGCGCACACCGGGCAGGTCGAAGCTGGGCCGCGATGTCAAAGGTTCGATGAAGCTTCCCGTCTGCAGCACCATCACATCCGAGCCTCGAGGTAATCGTCCGACGACTTCCGCCACTTCGGCACGGGCGCGGTCATAGCGCGTCCGGCTGCTCTCAGCCGACTCCATCGAGTAACTCGAATCCAACATCACAATCACAGATGCCTTCGGCTCACCTTCAATGTTCTGACATCCCACCAAGCCACCACTTAGCAAGACAGGCCCGGCCATGCAGACGGCCAGCAACACGGGAATCGCAGAACGCAGGATAAGCAGCAGGATTTGTTCCAGCCGAATCCGCCGAGAGTTCTTGCGCACCAGTGGTTCGATCAGATGCATCGCCGCCCATGGCACGCGCTGATATCGGCTGCGGTTGAGCAGGTGAATGATCACCGGCACAGCCAGTCCCAACGCCCCCAGCATCATGATGCCATTGACAAGCGTCATGCCAGGCGTTTCCTCCTTGCCAGGAAGTATGCCAATGCGTCGGCGTAAGGTTGATCGGTCGTCATCGGTACCAGGTCGATGCGATGGCGATTGCACACCTGCTTCAATTCATCGTTGAAACTTGCAAGCTTGGCCAGGTAAGACTGGCGCAGCATGGCCGGGTCCACCATGACGTGGTGGCCATCCTTCTCCAGGGATTCAAAACGGCTCCAACGCCTGAATGGAAACTCCAACTCATCGCGATCCATGATCTGAAACACGATGATGTCATGCCTGCCCTGACGTAACTGGGCAAAAGTTCGCCCTAGACTGGTCACATCCGCAAAGCAATCGCTGATCAGCACCACCAACCCTCGACGTTTGAGCTTGGGCACCATCTCCTGAAAGACCGTGCCAAGCTCGGTTTCGCCTCCGGTCTGGGATCGCTGCAACTCATCAATCACTACCCGAAGGTGACCAGCCCGTGAACGGGCGGGAATGAACCGGCGAACATGGTCATCAAATGTCAGCATGCCCACCGCATCGGTCTGCTTCAGCAGCAGATGACCAAGGCATGCAGCCAGTCGTGTCGCGTAGTGATGCTTGCTGATGCCCGCCCGTCCGGTGTAGCTCATCGAGCCACTCATATCGACGAACAGTATCGCCCGCAGGTTTGTCTCTTCCTCGTACTCGCGAATGTAGTAGCGATCCGTCTTGCCAAACACTTTCCAGTCCAGGAAACGCAGGTCATCGCCCGGTACATACTGGCGGTGTTGCTTGAACTCAACGGAGAAGCCTTTGTGCGGCGATCGGTGGATGCCTGAGGTATAGCCTTCGACCACCATGCGCGCAGCCACATGCAGATTGGCCACCTTCGCCAAATCGGCAGGTTCAAGAAATTGCGATGCTTCTGCCATAATTCACCATGCGGCGGTTGCCGCGTTGCGTCTTCAACTTAAAGCACTTTCTGAGCTTCGCCGCGAGGCACAGCCTCAAGCAGGCGCTCGATGATCTGCTCAACCGTAATGCCTTCTGCCTCGGCATTGAACGTGGGCACGATGCGGTGCCTGAGCACCGGAGCTGCCAACGCTTCCACGTCGTCAATGGTGACATGCACGCGCCCCTGCAGAATTGCCTTGACCTTGCCAGCCAGCACCAACTGCTGACATGCACGCGGGCCCGGCCCCCACTCGACCAACTCACGCACAAACGGGAAGGCATCCGCCTCATCAGGCCTGGCGCGACGCACCAGGTCAAGTACATAATCCATCACATGATCAGGCACCGGCACCTTGCGTACCGTGTGCTGGGCCGCAACGATTTCCTCGCCGGTCAACACCTGCTCGATGTCCGTCTCCAACGTGCTGGTCGTGCGTTCAACAATCGCTCTTTCTTCCTCCCGGCTGGGATACCCCACCTTCACATGGAACAGGAAACGGTCCCGCTGCGCTTCAGGCAACGGGTAAGTGCCTTCCTGCTCGATCGGATTCTGCGTGGCCAGGACAAAGAAAGGCTCTTCCAGCGTGTAAGTATGCCCACCCACAGTCACGCTGTGTTCCTGCATGGCCTGGAGCAAGGCTGCCTGCGTCTTGGGTGGGGTTCGGTTGATTTCGTCGGCCAGGATCATCTGGGCAAACAGCGGGCCTGTTTCAAACACCATCTGGCGGTGCCCGGTTTGCGGGTCTTCCTGAATAATGTCCGTACCCGTGATGTCCGCAGGCATCAGGTCAGGTGTGAACTGAATTCGCCTGAAGCTGAGATCCATCGCCTCAGCCAGGCAACGCACCATCAAGGTCTTGGCCAGACCGGGTACACCTTCCAACAGGCAATGGCCTCGGGCGAGGATGGCAATCAGCAATTGCTCCAGCACCTCATCCTGTCCGACGATGACTTTGGACAGTTCCTCCCGCATTCGGCGATAGGATTCCACCAGCCGACGGGCCATCGCGGCATCGTCCTCAAACCCGTGCCCGGAGTCATAACTGCGCTGTACCATTCGATTTACCCTATTTTGAAGAACTTTTCTGACCAGAGAGCCATGATACTTGCAACCAAGAATAGAGCGCGTAAGTATTGAATCAAGCAAAACTAGCGCACTTTGACTTGTTGAAAAACGAATCATGAGGTAGCATTCATACTCAGGTTCCCCTTACCTGTCTCAGGAGTCGTCCATGTTGTCTTTCAAGCGCATCGCCGTGCTTTTGGACCTTCGCACTGAAAACGCCCGTTGCATGCTGCAGGGAATTCAGCGGTACATCCGCCCGAATCAGCCTTGGATCGCCCATGTGGATGATCCAACCCCGGAAGCACTGAACTGGCCAGAAGGTCACGAACCGGCTGGCATCATTGCCCAGGCAGAAGATCGCAATCTGATCCAGCAGTTATCCAAGCTGAAACTGCCCGTGGTCAGCACCGTCGCCACCGTCAGTCGTACCAGCCTGCCCACGGTCGGGCTCAATGACTACGACGCTGGCCGATCCGCAGCAGAACATCTGGTCGAGTCTGGCTTTACCCGCTACGTCTTCGTGGCTCTGCGTGACACCTACGCGACACAGCGCAAGCAAGCTGGCTTCACCGATGCCTTGCGCGAGAAGAACGAAAAACCTGCCATGCTGATCGCCGAATCCGCTGGCAAGACCACCTCCCGAGCCCGGCAACCCAAACATCGCCTGCAACTGCTGGATGATGTCAAGAAATGGCTGCTTCGCCTGGAGAAACCAGCCGCGGTCTTTGCTGCGGACGATCAACTGGCTGAGGACATTGCCGAAATCTGCCGTGAACTCGATCTCGAAGTGCCTGCGGAACTGGCCATCGTCGGCTGCGATAATGATGAAAATATCAACACCTGCTGCTACCCGGAAGTATCCAGCGTGGTGGTACCCGCTGAACGTGTGGGCTACGAAGCGGCAAGTCTTCTCAATCGCTTAATGGAAGGCGAACAAGCACCTCGGCAAGCGATGTTGTTCTCACCTTTGGGTGTGGCAGGACGAACCTCCACCGACCTGCGCGTCACCGACGATCCTTATGTCAACGCTGCCCTGGCCTTCATTCGCGAGAATGCTTCCCAGCCGATCAACGTTGGCGATGTGCTCAGGCAAGTACGCATCAGTCGTCGCAGCCTGGAGCAGCGATTCCGCTCATCACTGGGCCGCACCCCGCTTTCGGAAATCAATCGCGTGCGTCTGGACAGTGCCAAGCAACTGCTTTCCGACAGCGACATGCGCGTCAAGGACGTGGCTGAAGCGTCAGGATTCAGCAGTTCCGAACAACTCAGTGCCATCTTCCGCAAACAGGTGGACATGACCCCCAGTGCTTACCGCGACATGTTCCAGGCTCAGTCGGCTGGCAAGGAATAATCGAACAGCATCACCATGAAATACGAAGCCGTCGATAAACCGACGGCTTTTTCTTGCGCAGTGCGCCCCTGAAAATCAGCCATGCATCAACCTGTTGATTCTTTGATCTGACGCATGCGAGTATGATTTCATTGCTGAGACTGGTTACCAATTCCAACGCAAGGTCATCGACATGTCGCAGAAACACATACTGCTTGCAGCCATCATCAGTTTATGCCTTTGGCTGTCTCAGCCGGTACTTAGTCAGGCTTACGAAGTCCGACCGCCCGAGGGCATCCCCGTTTCGCTGACCTATCTCGACATTAAGACGAAGAAAGACGTCACGCTCAACGGCCTGCTGGCTTTCGATGCGATTTCCGTCAAGGTCGATGGCAAAAACCGAAGCTTCGATGTCAAGCAACTCGTTCCCGAGAAAGATGGCGACATCACCATCACCCGCAAGGAACAACAGTTCACACTCAAACACTACAACGGTTCCACGGACTTCACATTCGACTTTGAACTGCTTCCCGTCGCGATGACGACCGCTGCTCAGATTGATGCTTCCATCTCAGGCAACCTGCCCGGCATGGAAGGCGATGTGTTCGATGACCCCGCTGCCAAGCGCTTCGAAGAAACGGTCAACAATCGCGATCCGGCAATTGAAAAGAAACTCGAAGCTGCACCAGCGCAATTGCAGCTCAATGAAAAACCCGAGGTGGATTACGTCGCGATCGCAAACATCAAAGAGATCATTTTCAAAGTGCCCCCCCACTACCGCCGCGAGAAGCCACGCGGCCGATTCGTGCAATACAGCAAAGCCGCAAGGGGATCAGATGGGCGTGTGCAGATTCTGGCGTCCACATTCCTGGGCAGTGACCGCGATGACCAGATCGTCGAAGCCAGATTTCTGGAGGATGGCAGAATCATCGTGGCTGGTAATTTGGCTGGCGAACCTGTCGTCGGTGTGCAACAGATTCAACGCATCGGGAACGATCCTGACCTGAAAGAACTCGACAAAAAGACGACCAACGCGAGACGGCCGATCGACCCGCGCACGACAGGCTTCGTGGCTGTGTTTGATGACAAATTGCAAACCGTAGAAAAACTGACACGCCTGCCTTGGGGGGCGGTGATCATCAGTGACATGGCATTTGATGGGCAGGGGCGCACCTGGCTGACGGCTCGCGAAGGCCCCGCGTTCGAGTTGATGGAGAATGTGGCCAGGAATACCACAGAGATTCCCAATCCGGCTGCGGTCGCCAAAGCCAAGGAAAAGAAACGCGATCCTGCACCGGATGGACTGGTGATGCGACTGTCGAAAGATCAGACATCGATTGACTTGCTCATCATCGTCAAGCATGCCCAGCCACGCATTGCCCGACTGCACAACGGCCACATTCTGATTGAGCGAGGCAATGACCTTTTCCGCGTCAATGAGCAGGACAAGGTCGAGCCCGGCCCGGACTTGGATGACCGCCTGAGGTGGCGATGGCGCAGTCCGATTATCCCACACCCGAAGCAAGACAGTTATTACATCGGTGGTGAGTATCACAGCCCCACGGGTCTCGAGCCTTGGCGTAATCCTGTTCTTTACAAGCTGGATAAGGATTGCAAAGCCAAGTGGACAGCCTGGAACTGGACTGGGCCTGTCGTGGGGGTAACCGACCTGAGGCTCGTGTCCGACTCCGCTGTCCGCGACATTCGCTTTGACAAGAACGGCGACCTGCTGATTCGGGGTTGGTCGGACGGGGGCAACTCCGTCTTTCTACGCCAACCTTATGACCTTGAAAAACCCACCAGCAAGATCGGGTTCGCGGGCACAATCTGGGGGGCCAATGTTCTTTCTGTCACCTATCTGATTCGCATGGATGGCGACACGCAGGAAGTGAAAGCCTTCACGCGTTGGCTTGCTTACCTGCCTTTGGATGACAAACCCAACAGTGCCAGTATCAAAGATTATGACGTGCTTGATGATGGTCGTGTCGCCATGACAGGCGGCAGTGCGTTTGCCCTGATTGAAACGCACGACGCCTGGGTGACTTCATGGTGGCGCGAGTCGCAGGAAAATCCCTATGCCCCACCAAAGGGAGGCCCGTATTTTGCCTTGTTCTCACGCGATTTTGGCACCTTGGACTTCTCCTCGGTGATTCCTGCGATCCAAGGCCAGAAGCTGGACGTGCAAGGCAACAAGGTGATTCTGTTTGGTGCAGCGACAGCCTCGGCTGAAAGTTATGGTGTTGAGCGAAAACCCCTGATCAAAAACGCCTTGCAGACTGAACACGCGGGCGGGAAGACCGATGGTTACATCATGCTGATCGACACGGCAGGTAAACCGAGTGGTGGAGAAGGAGCGAAGCCTTGAAAACGAAACTGACAAAAATTCTCTGCTGGGCGCTGGCGCCAGTGGTGGTCATGACGGTTGGCTTATCGCTTTTCTGTCAGCCTGAATCTGCGGACGGGCAGGCCTTGAAGAAAATCGCAGATCACATGGGTGGTCGATACGACATGGCCAAAGCCGGTCGAAGCTATCCGACGTTTATCAAAATCACCCAACAAGATAATCGCTACCCAAGCTATTGGGCTGGTAACCATGCTGGCGGCAAGCTTGATGTCGATGCCCGGTTTGATGGCTTGGCAGGCAACCTTGCAACGACAGTCAAAGGGGATTTTGTGATTGGCGTCACCCGCGCCCCCGGCAAATTTGGCATGGAAGATGAACTGCCCGGCGGACAGTGGGCCAACAACCTTTACGACAAGGCTGCGAAACAATCGAACTTCCAGATTCACTTCAAGGGCTTCAGCAATTTCAAATATGTCGAGCCTGATAAAAAAAGCAAAGGCCAGTATGCCGTGAAAGGAACTGCCACCGGCATGGTGAAAGTGCATGGCATTTCTGCCCCGTTCAAGGGAGACATGACCATCACCTTTAATGATGAGGATTCTTCCGCGCGAATCTGGACCAGCTTTGAAGTCAATGCTTCCGACCTGAATCTGAAAGGCGATAACCCCGCGCCACTCAAATTCAGAATCACCACCACAACCGCTCAAACCAGCGAGAAACCCAAACCGGCTTTGGACGATGTCGGGCCTGACCTTGGGATTTGATTCAGGCTGATCATTCGCTGACCGGGCAAATGCATGTAGCTCATCTCATATGTATTAACCACGTACGAACATGGCCTGCCAACATCGGTTAAAACGAGTCAAAATGGGGGTGCCACGGCTTGACCGGGTTTCTCTAAGCAATGCGAAGGAAGAACACGGCAAGCTGTGCCGACAAACATGGTGTGATGATGGATTGGTGTTGTCGCTGACCATTGAAACATATCAGGCGATAGACACACCTTGCGCCACTCTCGCTCCGCTCGATTGTCGTCAAGATGTGAATCTATGTAGCAAGCCTCCCCCGAGTAAACTCGGGATCA
>CAZJJN010000011.1:0-80751 GCA_964546335.1 uncultured Phycisphaeraceae bacterium | reverse complement strand
CCCCTGGAAGTGCTTAATGCCTTACCCGGTGTTGCGCTTCAGAATTGAATGTGCCTAGTCCAGACCCCACACATAACTGAGTTGGTAGGTGCCATTGGCATATTTGCAAAGCCGGGTGCCGTGGTCACTGGCGCGGCCATGACCACGAACTCAATACGCCAGAATAATATCATGGTTATCGCTTCGCGAGTAACCATGCCACCCGCCTATGCTGCGACCGAGCAGGACTGCTCGATCTCCGCTTCCTCGGGCAGTGACATGGGTTTGGCCAGTTCGATGGCTGTGTATGTGCCATGGTCGGTCATGGCCGAGCGCACCACCTTGCCTCGTCTCATCGTTTCCCGCTTGATCAACGCGTCGCTGGCGTCCGTCGCCACGCCGATCACCACGTCCAAACCGGCAGGCAGAGACTGGCGGCCGGGCGACATGACCAGCATGCCCCCCAGTGAGATATCCACCGTGATGGCAGCCAGATACCGCCCGGTTGCTTCGCAGAGCACCTTGGCTGGCCTTTTCACTGTGACTCGTTGAAACTGGCGTCGATCATCGCTTTGCATCGATACTTACTCCATCCCGACTGGGCACTAATCGTTATGATCGGTCAGATGACTCAGCCCATATGCACCCAAAAATTAAAAGGCTGATATGTCCCACAAGATCGTCACAGTCACGCCCCATACTGCAATCGACCGCGTGTTATCGGTCCCGGGTCTGGAAATCGGCCAACATCTGCCCGGTGAGGTTCAGTTTGCTTATCCCGGCGGAAAAGGGATCAATGTCAGCGTCGTCCTGGCCCGGCTGGACGAAGACTCCATTGCGACCGGCTACGTCGGCAAGGACATGTATCAGCAGTTCCGCCAATACCTGTCGGGCATCAAGCCCGGGCGAATCCGTGATGAGCTACTCACCCTCGCCGGTTCAACGCGGGAAAATCTGACCCTGACCGACGCTGAGAACCAAAAGGAACTGCACGTCCGCACCAAGGGGTTCGAGGTGCTGGAGCAGGATGTCAAAAGGCTCACGACCAAGGTGCGGCTGCTGACCCGGCCTGGCGATTTCATCGTTTTCAGCGGCTCGCTGCCTCCGGGCATGGAGGAAAAGCAGTTATCGGACATTCTCTCGGGGGCGGCATTGGAAGGCGGCCGGCTTGTCATCGACTTGGGGGGTAAGACCTTGCGCACGCTTGAACGCGCGTTTCATGCCAATCTGAATCTGCAGTCCAAGACGGGTGGGCCTTGGCTTGTGACACCCAACCTGCAGGAGTTGGCTGAATACGCGGGTCGAAGCCTGGAAACCGAAGAGCAGATCATGGATGCAGGGCTTGAATTGGCAGAGACTTACCGTTATGTCGTGGTAACTCGAGGCAAGGACGGGGCGACACTGATCAGCGAAGCGGGAGCGATGTCCGCGACGCTGGAAATCGAGGGCGACCAGGTGCAGAGTACCGTCGGGGCGGGGGACAGTTTCGTGGCTGGTTTCATCAAGGGGTTGATGGAAGATGAGGCCAAGTCTGAGGATTGCCTGCGAATGGGGGTCGCAGCAGCAACAGCCAACTGCCTGGCCCACGGGGTGGGACGGTTTGACCGCTCGCAATGGCTGGATTTGCTTGATTCGACGCGGGTTGGATAACGAATTTCTGCAGAACTCAAAGATTTTCATGGATTGATCCAAGACATTGATGATTTCGAGGGTAGACTTACCTATGTCGCCCGGCAATCTGCCGGGGGCGTATAAGACGCGTCATCTGTCCGATTGTGGATGGTTGAGCGAAGGTTGCCGCAGGTTGGGTGTCGTGGGCGTGATGCCACTCGAGGGGTTTGTCGTCGATGCGCTATCAAATGGATGCCAACGAGTTCCTTGCTGTGACCTTGCCCCTGCTGGAGTCTGCCAGTTCCACGCAGTTGGCTCAGGCTGTCAAAGTTCGTTGGCGCAGCCAGGAAGTCTGCTCCCTGCTCAAACATCGCGACCCGGAAGTGCGCACCACCGCCACGCTGGTGATCGGCCTGATTGGTGACATGCATTGTGCCGCGGGCATCGCCCATTTATTGCACGATGAAAGTCCGCGCGTGAACGAGGTTGCGGAACATGCTTTGATGTCGATCTGGTGTCGGGCAGGCAATGACGAAGCCTCGGCCCCATTCCGCAAAGGTGTTCTGGCCATCAAACAGGAAGCGTTTGAACAGGCCTCCGTGCATTTTCATGAAGCCGCCAAACGCGATCCGGAGTTTATCGAAGCCTACAACCAGTGCGCCATCAGCCATTATTGTTTGGGGGAATATGAACAGGCGATTGAAGATGCCCGGCGGGTGGTGCGCATCATCCCCTATCACTTCGGCGCAATCTGCACGATGGGGCATTGCTATGTGCAGATGGACGACCTTCATAAAGCCCTGCGTTGCTACCGTCGGGGCTTGCAGATCAACCCGCATCTCCAGGCCATTGCGCGTACGGTGAGTCAACTGGCGTATCGACTGGAAGATCAGCGCGATGCCTCGGGAGAATATCACTTCAGCACGGTGTGAAGGTGATCAGCATTCTTGATGATCTTTAGCACGATTAAGCAGAAAGCACTTAGAAACTATGGCGGGGTTGAAACTGCTACACTTTAGATGTTTTCACGGGAGCAGATCATGCGTCATAATTTTCGATACACCATATTCGTTCTTATGGTTTTACTCGGTATTTACAACGCCGAAGCCAAACTCACGCTATATGTCTCGGCTGATGCGAAGCATGGGGATGGTTCACGTACCAAGCCTTTCACATTGACTGAAGCGCGAGATTGGCTGCGCGATAACAAGTGGAAGGATGACCGCGCCAAGCAAGGCGTGGTCGTCTTGCTGATGCCCGGCCAATACCATCTTGAAGAAACCTTTGAACTATCCAAGCGCGACTCGGGCACAGCCGATGCCCCTGTCATGTATCGCTCACTCAAACCCGGCCAAGCCAGGCTGATCGGCGGTATCAAGGTCGATCCGGGCAAAGCTGTTGCAGACAAAGCGATTCTTTCCGCACTCTCGGAATCGGCACGAGAAAAGGTTCGCGTGATTGATATAGCCAAGATCGAAGACCTTGGGAAGCTGTCGCCTCGTGGTTTTACGCGCGAAGGCACGCCTGCCCCGCTTGAATTATTCATCGATGGTCAGCCGCAACGTCTGGCAGGTTGGCCTGATGAAGGTTTTGAGAAGATTGCCAGCAAGGTGACGCAATCATCTTTCTCGATCAGTCAAGACATCCCTGCTGAGAAGTTGGCCGCCTGGGCCAAGGAATCTGATCTCTGGGTGCATGGCTACTGGACGCATGACTGGGCGGACAGCTATGAAAAAGTCGCCAAGGTCGATGCAGAGCAACGCAGCATCACAACGCAACCCCCGCATGGCGTTTATGGCTATAAAGCGGGATCCCGCTTCCGCGTCCTGAACGCCCTGTGTGAACTCGACCAACCCGGTGAATACTACGTCGATCGCACTGCGAAAAAGCTTTATTACTTGCCTGACCAGGAAAGCCTGTCTGAGCCGGATATGGTTGTTTCGATTCTCGAACAGCCACTCATCAAGACGGTCTATGCCGAGCACATCACCTTCAGCAATCTCACGCTGGAGGCCGGGCGAAATGATGCGGTGCACATCATCAAGGGGAAACAGATTCGCTTTGAAGGTTGCGTGATCCGCAACATGGGGCGCGGCGGCATCATGGTGTATGACGGGCAGGAACACGCCGTCGTCGGCTGCGACCTTTATCAACTGGGCGAGTCGGGTGTGCAACTCCAGGGAGGTGATCGCAAGACAATCACGCCGGGCAAGCACCTTGTCCAAAACAATCATATTCACCACTTCGGACGGTGGATTCGCACCTATCGCCCGGCTGTGTTATTGCAAGGCGTCGGCAATACGGTTACGAACAACGACATCCACGACGGCCCGCATGCCGCGATCCTGATCGATGGCAACGATCATCAGATCGCTCGCAACAAGATTCAACGCGTCGTGCTGGAAACAGGCGATGCGGGCGCGATTTATATTGGCCGCGATTGGTCTGAGCGCGGCCACGTCATCGAACAGAACCTTATCGCGGATGTGCGCAGTGATCTGGCATTCGGTGCTTCCGCGGTCTATCTCGATGACCTGGCCAGTGGGGTCACGATCCGCAGTAATTTTTTTGCCCGGTGTGGCGTAGGGGTGGTGATTGGTGGCGGACGCGACAACGACATTGCCAGCAATTTGTTCTATGAAAACACCCATGCGATTTATGTCGATAGCCGAGGCGAAGGTTGGGCAAAGAAATTCATTGATGCCCGTAAAGGTGATTCGTGGGACATGTTCAGGAAGTTGCAGAGTGTTCGGCACGATCAGCCACCCTACAGCAAGGCTTATCCCAAGCTGGCCAACATCTTGAACGATGAACCTTACAAACCCAAAGGCAACAGCATTGAGAACAATCTCGTGGTCGGGCCGATGTTTAAGTTGCATGATGTCAAGGAATCAGACCTTGAGTTGAGAAACAATCTGCGCGATATTCAACCTTTGTTTGAGAACGCCCAGTTATTGAATTATTCTCACAAGCAAGGTTGTCCCGCGATCAAAGAAGGTTTCATAGCCATCGATCAAAGCAAGATCGGCCTGATGCGCGATGGCATCCGTTGGCAATGGTGAAGAAAGCTACCCGCGATACGTGCACGAAGTTTTGCCGGTCTCCCACACGGTCACAGCTTCCAGTTCTGCCTTACTTAACGCGTTTGATTCCTGAAGGGCTGATGTCATCCAGCCATGAATGACTTTGGCGATGTGTTCCACGGAAGGATTCAGCGATTCAAACTCAGGAACATCCATGTTGAGATGTTTATGGTCCAGCCGTTCGATGACTTGTTCATCCACCAGTTGATCCAGTTGGTCAATCGCCGGCAAGGATCCATCACTCGAGATGGGCAGGCGAACGCTGACTTCCAGTTCATAGTTGTGGCCATGCCCGGCAGGATTGTTGCACTTGCCAAAGATGTCTCGGTTTTTCTCTTCACTGAGTTGGGGCACATGCAAACGATGGGCCGCAGCAAATTCATAACGATGAGCCAGGGTCACGGTCTCCATGGAGTTCCCTTCAATGGTCAGCGAAAGAAAAGGTGTCAGTTGCAGGCGGACGTTCACAACCCGGCCCGGGAGTGTGGGTTGCAGTACAGCCAGGATCTGTTGCATCAACTTCCCCAAAGCAACCGTTGACCCAAGTTGCGCATCCTGCCGAACCGCCTGTGCAATCAAAGGCAGCGCGTGGCTGCGCACCGCTTGATCCATCTGCTTGATGTTGATGAAGTAACCGGTTTGCGGGTCCGGCTGGCCTTCACAGGTCAGCTTCAACTCATAGTACCGGCCAAGTCCTGCCATACCCGGCCAACCTGCGAAGGTATTGGGAGCCGGGCGATCTTCAAGCAGTTCGCCACGCCCGGTCAGGCAGAATCGGATGGTGCGGGTCAGTTCAACCATGAGCATGATGATAGGGTGTCATCGTGCGTTGGGGCATCCTGATGGGGATGTTGGTCACGATGACGCACGGGCTGCCTGCGTGTACGCTTATAGCATGGCAAAGCCTTGGATGACAGCTAGCAATCTGACGTGGGGTGGTTTGGCGGTTCTGGCGATTGTGTCCATCGCCGTCCTGGCTTTTTTTTATTTCAACAATCAGCCGGACACGAACCGCTTGTCACCTGAGCAATTGCGGGACCGTGCGTTTGAAAAGCTGGCTGAGCGCGTGCAACGGGCGATTCAAAGCTCGAAGCCGACCACGGTTAAGACGGATGTCGAGGCTTTCGTTACTCAGCATCAGGATTTTGCCCCTGCTTATCTGTTGCTGGGTCAGGTGCATTTTGCCATCGGCGAGACGGGCCATCGTCGCACGAAAGAAGAGCATTACCCACAGGCCATGCAAGCCTGGGAAAAGAGCCTGGAACTTCAACCTGAGCAACCCAACCTGTTACTGCTGGCCGGTGACCTTGCGTTGAAACTGGATCAACCGGTGAAAGCCTGGCAATGGTTTCACCAGTTGCAACAGTTGAAGCCAACTGACCCGACCGGCGAGGTAAGGCAGGCCATCGCTTTGATCTATCAGGGCAAAGCGGATGAAGCGGAGCAGGCGCTGCAGGCCATCATGCAGAAGAACAGCGGCCTGCATCAGGTGCATTTTGCCTGGGGGCTGCTTCATGCATCTCGCCAGGATTATGCTCAGGCTTTGGAGCGGATCGACAGTGCCTTGGACATTCTGCGCCATCAGCCTCAACTCGATCGTGACACGGAGTACAAGTACCTGCTTCGACGCGTGGATATCCTTCAGAAGCAGAACAGGCACGGGCTGGTGGTGAATATGTTCATGGACTCCATTGATGGATTCTCACCATTGGAGCGGGAAAGGCCCGAAGCTTTGGCAGAACTGGCTGAGAGCGTAGCTGCACAGGGCGGGCCAGAGGCTGCGGCGCAATTGATCTATGAAAGACGCATCGGCGTGCCCGGCAATCGCGACCATTGGCCTTTGTATGAGCAGGCGGCCTTGTGGTACTTGAAGGCCGGCAACTTCGACAGGGTGAAAGAACTGCTCATGCTCATGCGCAACCAACTGAGAATGAGTTACGACGGGCACCTGGCCATGGCAATTACAGAATTGGCGGAGAAACTGCAAGCCCAAAAGCCTTCGACTGATGACCCCGATTAGCCCGACTTTTTCCATTGAATGGAAGGTTTGCGTTTCTCTGCCATGCAGTCTCTCAGGTATAGATTGATCAGGGTCTGGTACGGCACCCCCATGTCCTCAGCCTGTGTTTTGAAATAGTCAATGACATCATGACTCATTCGAATCGTGATCGGTTTCTTCAACTGCTTGACATAAGGGTTCTTGTTCGCTTTGGTGAAGTCGTAGTTTTTTCTCATGGGTTCGCTTCCCAGTATTGGTTTTTTTCTTGTGCAGTAGCTTTTCTTGCTGAAATGATCCGAATGATTGATTCAGATTCACGGTAGCAGTGACAGACAACTAACAACCTGGCTCTAGTGCTGTGGCCCAGCAAAACAAATCGGTCTTCGGCAGCAGAGTGATCCGGGTCATAAATCACGAGGGCCTGTTCGTCATAAAAGGCACTGGATGCTTCCTCAAAACTTACCCGGTGCTTGCGTCGATTGCCTATGGACTTGTCTGAGTCCCATGCAAAGCGAAGCTCGTTCATCAATACATTGTATTTACACATGATCCTTTGTCAAGGAAACTGGGACTAAATTCCAATGCCATGTTTCTGTCTTCACCTGCGCGATCTTCGCCCATTCACCGCAGTCATATTGCTAGCATGCCCGGGACAGAGTTGGGTAGCCAATTCTGACGGTTCATTTGGAGAATCAGGTATGTGTGAGTCGGTCATGCGGTTTTGGGCCGCGACAAATGGTTTGCTTCATCCTCACTGGTTGCGGGCTTGGGCCCAAGGTCATTCCGCGCGACAGGCAGGCTTACTCGCACGCTCTTTCCAACTCGTGGAAAGAGCAGATGCTGCTCAACATGGTCAAGCTGCGCTACGGCGACCCTCCCATGTTCGTGGGCATCGCCAACATCGTGAACAGTTACTCCATCGAGACCGAAGGCTCCATCGGCGGGGACTTCATCCAAGCCACCAACAATCGCCAGAACCTGTCGTTCAAAGGCAAGTTTCAGGATCGCCCCACCATCACCTACAAGCCCTTGGTCGGTGAAGATTTCACCCGCAGTCTGCTGCGCCCGATTGAACCCTCGGCCATGCTCGCCCTGGTCCAGAACGGCGGGCCCATTGATACGCTGTTTGCCATCTGCGTTGAGTCAGTCAATGGCATCAGCAATCAGTATGTCAGTTTCTCCAGTGTCCGCGAGGCCGACCCCGACTTTGACCGGTTGATTGAACTGTTGCGCGTCATTCAGGCTGAGGGCGCGCTGGGTGTGCGCATGCAGAAGAACGGGGGTGACCTGAATGTGTTCCTCTTCTTCAAACCTTCGGGTGATGTGGCTTTACGCCGGGCCGTGGATGAAGCACGCTCTCTGTTGGGGCTGCCTGAAAAGCAGAATGAGTTCAAGGTGGTGTTTGGAGCCACGGCAGAAAAGCCAGGCGATGTGGCGATCGTCACCCGCTCGATCCTGCGCATCATGATGAACATGGGAGGCTACATTGATGTGCCGGAAAGTCACGTCGCCGATGGCCTGGCTTACCCGGGGCTGGGTCGTTTCGAAGCCGTGGAAGGTTCGACTTCGCCAATGCATATTCATACATCCGTGAATCATCCGGGCAGTACGGCTTTTGTGGTCATCCGATACCGCGGGCACTATTTCTGGGTCGATGATCGCGATCTGAAAACCAAGCGGGTTTTTGCCTTCCTGCTGTTGGTCTCCACGCTGGCAGAATCCCCGGCCCGAGGTGGCGTGCCGATCCTCACCATTCCCGCGGGATGACCGGCAAGGTGCGCAGATAAAGCTGACTTCATCCCCTCCTCGGTAAAATACGCGGGTATACGGGTATAACTGGCTGGACAAAGGGAGGCTTTCCATCCACCGCGGTTCAGCCACATTTCAATGATGAAAGGTTTTGCCATGCGTTGCTTTTCCTCCTCAAGGCTCGAACTTTTTACCTTACTCGTCGTGTTGTTTTGCGGCAGTGTTGTCGTTGAAGCCAAGTTGGCCATGACAACGGCCAGTTTCATTGGTGGCGATGCAGATACCGATGCTGTCGTCGCGGCGGGCATTCAAAGTGATGGGAGCATCATCCTGGCAGCCAACCTATCCGAAGGCTTTAAGCCGGGGGAAGCCAAGCTGATCCCTCTCAACAAGGATGTGCAAGGTCAGGCCGGCGTCGTGCTGCGTCTGGACAAGGAAGGCAAGAAAGTTCTCAGTGTGACGGTGGTCTCCCAATCCGTGTGTGACATGAGCTTGGACAAGAACGACCGTATTGCCCTGGCCTGCGAAGAAGGAGTGATGGTGCTGGACAAGACCGCCAGCAAAAAGGAATGGGCCGTCGCCCTGGACGGCGGCGTACGACGCATTGACATGGGGCCGGAGGGACATGTCGCCGCTCTGGCAAGCGTCATTCATGTCTATGATCCGAAAGGCAAGGAGTTGACCACCTTCCCCGGCAAGCACCGCACCGAAGACCTTTGTATTGACGAGAAGAGCAAGACGGTCATCTTTGTCTGTTGGCGCCAGGCACGCGCTTTCGATGGCAAGAAAACCTATCCCGTGCAGATCGCAGGCATGCTCGCTTACGACTTCGAAGGCAAGCAGAAGTGGAACAACTATAACTGGTCCACCAAGCGCGATGCGGAGGACTTCCTGAATAAATCCACCAACAACATGGCCGACACGCGGGGCTACCGCATCAGCATGGGTGAAGATGGCAACTGCTATGCTGCGTTTGAATCTGCAGGCGGGAACCACATCTTCCGCTGGCAGCCCAAGGACATCATGAAGAAGGCCAATATGCTCGGGGGTGACCGCTACCACCAGTTCTATAACACCCGATCCGAACATAAAACCGTTTTCTGCAGTTACGACCCCAAGACAGGCGACGTCCTCAAAGTGCAGGAATTTTGCGGCAGGTTAAGTAACGGTCGGGGGAATACCGTGCGGATGAAGGAAGCTGCCATCCACGCCGATGCTGAAGGACGTGTTTACCTGGCCGGTAACTCGGGAGTGGGATTACCCATCACAGATTTGCCACCAGATACCGGTGATTACACCGGCGGCGGATTCATACTCGCGATGCAACCCAACCTGACTGAGCGCGAATACTGCACTCGACTCGAAGGGGGCAAGGCACCGGCACATGCATTGGCTGTTCGCACCATCAACAAGAAACGCATCATCGTCTTTGCAGGCAGCGGCGCAACCGAGGCCATGTTCACGAAAGAAGCCTGGCAGGATAAACCGCGCGGCGAGGCCGACGGCTACTGGGCAGTGGTGAAAGAAGAATAGAACGTCATCAGGGGGTTCATGTAAGTGGATTTGCCGGTGCGCAGTTCTCCGCTCTTCGCTAGACTGGCCGCATGAATACCACCCCACGCCCTGAGACTCAGGCCACAACCCACGACGTCACCGCCTACGGCGCAGTCGGCGATGGCAAAACGCTTTGCACGCAAGCCATTCAACAAGCCATCGACGCGACGCAAGCGACCCAGGGTGGCCGGGTCTATTTCCCCGCAGGTACCTATCTCACAGGCACCATCCACCTGCACTCCGGCGTCACGCTCGACCTGCACCCCGCAGCGACCATCCTGGGCTCACCCAACCTCGAAGATTACTCCGAGCATAACTGGGGGCAGCACATCGACCGCACACCCTGGCACCTTATCGGCGCATTTGACTGCCACGACATCACCATCACTGGCGGCGGGACGATCAACGGCAACGGGCCTGCCTTCTGGGAACCGGTCACCAACTCGCCCGGCAGCGATGAGCCGACGCCGTTCGAAGAACTCGATATCTTCACCGCGTCACCGCTCCATGCCAAAGACCCTGCCACTGCCCGGCTGATTCCCATCATGGCCTACAAGGACAAACGCCCCTCGCCGATGATCGAGATCACTGGATGTTCCAATGTCCGTATCAACAACATCCACATCACCAACTCCGCCGGCTGGAACCTGCACCTGCATAACAGCGATTTCATCTATCTGCACGGCATCAAGCTGACGTCCAGCATGCGCGGCCCGAACAACGACGGCTTCGACATCACCGGCTGCCAGGATGTGATGGTCAGCGATTGCTATCTCTCCTGCTGCGACGATGCCATCGTGCTGAAAACCACGCCTGACTCGCGACCGATCGAACGCGTCACCGTTACCAACTGCATCATGCGCACCCACTGCGTCGCGCTCAAGTGTGGCACCAGTGAAAGCTTTCACGACTTCCGCCAGATCACGTTCAGCAACTGCGTTATCTTTGGCAGCAGTCGCGCGTTGGGCTTGTACACAACCGAAGGGGCAATCATCGAAGATGTGACGATCAGCAATATCGTCTGCGACACGAAACTGCCCAGCATTTTGAATCGCCCGATCCATCTGGACGCGAGGCGGAAAACGCCAGAATCGAAACTGGGCACGATCCGTAATGTCACCATCAGCAATGTGGTTTGCCGAACCGATGGCCGGATTGTGATGACCGGCGAAGCAGAGATGCCCTTACGCAACATCACCCTGCGCGACATCCAGATGGTGTTCCCCACGGTGGATGATGTCACGGCATACGGCGCAGAGTATGGGGGCGGCCAATACAGCCTGACGCATCCGGATGCCCGCGTCGCCATGGCCGTAGTGGTGGCGAAGAATATCGACCGACTGGTCGTTGATGGGATCAATGTCGATTGGCCTGAGATTGATGAGAACGGCGTGATGCAGGTGCCTGACGACTGGAAATTCCCCGTCAAGAATGGGAACGGGACCGATCATCTTTTCCCACGCGAGGTGTTCTCCCCCGGCGACCAGCTCCCGGCTATGCCCGTGCTTTGGGGGCGCGGTTTGAAGCAGGGATATCTCAAAGCTCCCATGGCAGAACCCAGCCAACCCGGCGTGGAACGGTGCGATCTGAAGGATTGTGAATTTACGGTTTGCGACAGTTCGACATATTAAACCAGAGACTCAGTCCACCGGTCGAGATTCGTGTTGTCTGTCGTCGGCTGACGGAGGCTTTTTTGCGAATTTTCAGCTTGATTTTCGTTTTATGCGTCAATTCGAAATGAAAGTGCACCATTTTTAATATTTTCAGCTTCTCATCTGCCGATTTATGTTCTAGACTATAGTGGTCTGCGGGACTTTCTATGTCCTGCCTTAATCTGAGGTAGATGATGTTGGCAAAACAAGTGAATCGTGCCCAAGTGGGTTTTACTTTGATCGAACTGCTCGTGGTGATTTCAATCATTGCGTTGCTCATCGCGCTTCTGTTGCCCGCGCTGGGTAATGCGCAGGAAGTCGCACGCTCGACCAACTGTCTGAGTAATCTGCGTGGTTTTGCCACAGCCATGAGCGTGTATGCCTCGGACTACAAAGATAAGCAGGTGCCCGCGCGACTGCGAAGTGAAATCGGTGGCAATTCCACAGGCCTGCCTGATGCACGCTGGTCGAACATTTTCATCGAAAAGGGTTACGTCGGCGGAAACTACTCAGATGATCGAGATACGGTCGTCTCCAAAAACAACATGTTCTTCTGCCCGTCAGGCTACACCGATGCTGTCTCTACGGGTCAGAATTGGCGCGCCCCGGAACCCTCCAGTGCCGACCTGATGCAACGCCCTAGTGCAGATGAATATAACGATGGCACTGACCAATGGTGGGTGCATAACTGGTATGGCGCCAACTGTCGCGATCAGGCTGGGGGAAGCGAAGAAGCACGCTGGCCGATGAATGCAGTTCCAAAGAATGGAAGAAATGGTACCAACTGGGGTTGGAAAGATCTTTACACCATCTCGTGGGTGCCTCGCCCTTCCGATTATGTCATGTTCTACGACGGACACCTGCACAACAAAGTGATTGAGCGCATTTCCGCCCGACATTACGGCAGAACGGTCACCAACGCCTGCTTCTTCGATGGCAGCGCAGCCTCGTTCAACAACGAGGAAGAATTCAATAATATCCATGATTCAGAGGGCCGGCCCACGCTCCGTCGATGGTGGCGCAGTGGCATCGGCTTTGAACCTCATGGCTGATGGACGCTTCACTCACCACCTGATAATCCTCGCTTGACCGCCTGACTTCGCCCGGTATGTTGGCTTGTCCACACACAGGAGCCCGATATGCCCAAAGGTTTATTCATTCTCGGCAAGGACAGCTACACCAAAATCTATTCGCCCGAACAGGTCGAGGAAATCAAACGCAAAGTAGAAATCCTTGGCCCACCTCTCACGGCTGACAATGCCCTGGATCACCCCGGCCTGCTCCGTGAAATGGAAGTCATGTTCTCGGGCTGGGGCGCACCCAAACTCGACGAAACCTTCCTCGACGCAGCTCCCAATCTCAAGATGGTGTTCTACGGGGCAGGCTCAATCCGCAGCATGGTGACCGAAGCATCCTGGGACCGAGGCATCCGCGTGACCAGTGCGTATGCAGCCAACGCGGTACCCGTCGCTGAATTCTGCGTCTCGCAGATCATCTTTGCCCTTAAACTCGGTTGGCAACACACGCTGCAAACCATCCATGACAAGCAATGGCAGCGGCACCCTGATATTCCCGGGGCTTACAACGCGAAGGTCGGCCTGATCACAATGGGGATGATCGGCCAATACACAGCCGAACGCCTTAAGCCCTTGAACATCGACGTCGTGGCTTACTCGCGATCGCGCAACCCACAGCTCGCTGCCGACCTGCAACTGACATACGCCGAACTCGAAGACATCTTTGCCAGTTGCGATGTCGTTTCGCTGCACACGCCCTGGCTGCCTCAGACGGAGAACATGATCGGGGCCGACCTGCTCAAGCGGATGAAACCCAACGCGACTTTTTTGAATACCGCGCGCGGGGCCGTGGTCAACGAGAAGGAACTGATTGAGGTGATGAAAGACAGGCCAGACCTTGTCGCTGTGCTGGATGTGACGCATCCCGAACCCCCCGCGCCTGACAGCGAGTTGTGGACGCTGCGGAATGTCGTGCTGCTGCCTCACATCGCAGGTTCAATGGGCAAGGAATGTCATCGCATGGCCGAGTACATGATCTGCGAACTAGGCCACTATTTGGCAGGTGAGCAACTCGATTGGGAGATCGATCAGGAGAAGGCGAAGACGTTGGCGTGATAGTTTGTGCTTCATCCCCCGTCCCCCCATATCACGGTGATAATGAATCCCACGCAAAGTTGCGTGGGCTTTGGCTGCCCATGACAACTTTCGGTTTTCCCTGCGGGTGCGGATGTGCTTGTGAAGCCACTGCGAGCAGGCCCTTCGACGCTGCTCAGGACACGCTTCGCAGGCTAATGCATACCGAACGTGAATACTTGATGATAATTTGCCTGAGGAATCTACTTCGCGCGGGCCAGCACCGGATCAATCGCTTCACAGAGTGTGTGATAAAGCAGCAGATGAATTTCCTGAATGCGCGCGGTGGTGTCAGCGGGGACGATCATTTCCACATCGGCCAGGCCTTTGCAGACGCCGCCGGTCTTACCCAGCAGTGTGATGATTTTCATTTCGCGCTGTCGGGCTGCTTCCAACGCCAGCCGAATGTTTTCGCTGTTGCCACTCGTGGTGATGGCGATAAGCACATCGCCGGGCTGGCCCAGCGCGATGACCTGCCTGCTAAAGACCTGCGTCGCGTCGAAGTCGTTCATCAGCGAAGTGATGGCTGAGTGATTGGCCGTCAGGTCGATGGCTGGGAAACCTTCCCGTTCCAGATTGAACCTGCCGACGATTTCTGCCGTGAGATGGGCACAATCGGCCGCACTCCCCCCGTTGCCACAGGCCAACAACTTGCAACCGGCAAGCAGCGCCTCAGCCACCATTTCCGTCGCCTGCTGCAATGGTTCGCGCAACGGATCAAGTTGATCCAGTAACGTTTTCGCAGCCTGCACATTGGCTTCAAAAAGCTTGGCAGCCGGGATCGGCGGGTCGAAGTTGTTCTGGGACTGGCTCATGGGTTGATCTTATCTTCAGCTCGGAGCGCGTGTACAAGATACATGCGGATGGTCTGCCGCGAGCTAATTCATTGATAAAAATTACATCTTACCCCACTGCCTGCACCGGGTACATCCATTCATGCCGCCCTTGCACGTTAAGTTTTCCCGTTATCGTCAGGCATCTTCTTATATCGCTTTTTGTAAAGATCGCGCATCGCCATGGCCGCGATCCCGGGAAACGCGGTCGTCACTGCCAGGCCCAGTCGCGCCCCCACGCTGGGCCAAACCTCGCTCTTTGGCTTGCGTAAACATTTCACGACTGCCCTGGCCACTGTCTCGCCTGTGTGAGGCTGGGTCGATGGGGTGTTGTATCCCTCAGGCTGAGGTGTGGCCCGCTGGTGTACCACATCAAAAAAGTCTGTGCGGGTGCCGATCGGATGCACGCTGCTGACCTTGATGTTTTGGCCATACAGTTCCGCCCGCATGGCCCCGGCGATGGAGTCCTGGGCGGCCTTCGTCGCCGCGTAGATGCCATACATCGGGATGCCGATTTCGCTGACCGCGCTGGAGCAGATGAGCAGATGCCCGTGTCCCTGCTCGCGCATGATGGGTACGACTGCGCGGATGCATCGCATCGTGCCATGGAAGTTGGTCTCGAAGATGTCGCGTACCTGTTCTTCGGTAGAAGTATCCACCCGTTGAAAAATGCCATAACCCGCATTGGCAAAGAACGCATCAATCCTGCCGAACTTCTTTCGCGACTGTTCCACCAACTGGGCGACATCTTCGTCGCTTTGCACATCGCAGCGTACAGCCAGGGCTTGCCCCCCTGCCTGCTCCACCTGCTTCGCCACTTCTTCGCAGCGATCCAGCCGACGGGCACTGACGACGACGTTCATCCCGGCCTTGCCACATTCGATGGCAGTAGCGGCTCCGATCCCGGCACTGGCGCCGGTGATCACGATGGTTTGATTGCGTAAATCCGACATTTAAGCAGGTACTCAACCGTTGAATTAAAATCCGTGCGAAACGCTTTCGTGGTTGCACACTATACTCCCTGCCATGGATCACGCATCTTTTGTTCAAGCCGTCAAGGACGCTGCCCTGCTGCGAGGCAACTTCACGCTCCGCTCAGGCAGAACCAGCACTTACTATCTGGACAAGTACCTGTTCGAGACTCAGCCAGCGATTCTCGATGCCATCGGCGATCAATTTGCTGCAGCGATTGCCCAGATCGAACAGTCAGGCACGCCCATCGCACGCGTCGCCGGAGCGGAACTGGGAGGCATCCCGCTGGTCACCGTCACCTCGCTTAAGACGGGTAAGCCCAGCATCCTCGTGCGGAACCAGAAGAAAGACTATGGCACAGCCAAGCAGATGGAAGGCAAACTCGAGCCGGGCGAGAACATCGTCATCGTCGAGGACATCGTCACCACCGGCGGGCAGACGCTGGAAGCCGCCAAGGTGCTGCAGGAGGCTGGGGCCAACGTCGTGCGCATTCTGGTCGTCATTGATCGCCAGGAAGGTGCCCGGGAGAACATTGAAGGCGGTGGTTTCCAGATGCAGAGTCTGCTGACCAAGGCGGATCTGGGGATTGATGAATGATCGCGGCCCAGTACGGGGCGACACAATAACCGAGTGAGACGTCCGTTGAAATGTTGGTGGGGGCTTGCTGGCGCGGCCAAGCACCCCTAAACTTCAAGGTCCTGCCAGTCGATGCCAACTGGGGAAGGTGCGTATGCATCGCGTAAGCCAGGCTTGGCCGAACCAGGACCGGCCATCGACACAGACCTGACAGCCGAGGCTCGTCCGATAACTGCCGGGCCACGCGACGCTGAGATATGTTCACACCCATGCTGAGGAAGGATTGCAGGTGACGATGACTACCGCCACCGGCCCGAACAATGCCGCTGTGAGTGATGATGCAGGCAAACTGCCACATCAAGCTCTGCCCAAGGAGCGCCTTCACGACTTCCTGAAGTCGATGATGCTCATCCGCCGATTCGAAGAACGCACCATGCAGGCGTACATGCAGCAGAAGATCGGCGGGTTCTGCCACATCTACATCGGGCAGGAAGCTGTCGCCGTCGGCTCGATCGAGGCTGTCAACCACGAAGACCCGATTGTCTGTGCCTACCGCGACCACGGCCACGCTTTGGCGCGAGGTATGCACCCCAACTACTGCATGGCGGAAATGTTCGGCAAGATCACCGGCTGCGCCAAGGGCAAAGGTGGCAGCATGCACATGTTCGACAAGCCCAACAATATGTTCGGCGGACATGCCATCGTCGGCGGGCAATGCCCTCTCGGTGTCGGACTTGGCTGGGCCATTCAATACAACAAGGAAAACAAGGTGGCCTTGTGCTACCTCGGCGATGGTGCGCTGAACCAGGGCGCTTTCCACGAATCCATGAACCTGGCAGCCATCTGGAAACTGCCTCTGCTGTTCATCCTCGAAAACAACCGATACTCGATGGGCACATCCATCGAGCGGGGTACAGCCGCGGCTGACAATCTTCAAGCCAAGGCTGAAGCGTACAACATGCGTTATGCCGAGTGCGACGGACTGGACGTACTCAATGTTTATGACACCGTCAAAGCTGAAGCCGACCGCGCCCGCATCAAAGACAACGACCCCGACAGCAGTGAAGGGCCCGCCTTCCTGAACATCATCACCTACCGGTATCAGGGTCACTCCATGTCTGACCCGCAGAAGTACCGCACCAAGGATGAAGTGGAAGAGCACAAGGAGATCGACCCGATCGCCCGTCTGAGCAGCCACCTGCTGGATAACAGCTTGGCTGATGAAGATGCCATCGCCGGTTGGGACAATGAAGCGAAACAAGCCGCGATTGATGCGGTGCACTTCGCAGAAGAATCGGAAGATCCCAGCTTCGATGAACTGTACACCGATGTCTATGTCAACACGTTTGGCAAGTACAAGGTGGGCGAGCTTCCACAGATGCTGCGAGAACAGGAATAAACAAGCCCGGCAGGCTTCCCCTTCACAGGAAAACGAAAGAGGATTTGATCAACGATGAGCGATCGGAAGATTCAGTATCGCGAAGCATTGCGTGAGGCCATGATCGAAGAGATGCAGGCTGATGAACGCGTGTTTCTGATGGGTGAAGAGGTGGCCTACTACAACGGGGCGTACAAAGTCACGCAAGGCATGGTCGATATGTTCGGCCCCCGCCGGGTCGTGGACACCCCCATCAGCGAGACAGGCTTCTCCGGTCTCGGTGTCGGAGCGGCGATGTATGGCCTGCGCCCGATCATCGAATTCATGAGCTGGTCCTTCTGCCTCGTCGCAGCCGACCAGATCATCAACAACGCACCGAAAATGCTCTACATGTCAGGCGGCCAGTTCGGTTGCCCGATCGTCTTCCGAGGGAACAACGGCGCGGGCGGCCAGCTTGGTTCGACCCACTCCTGGTGCGTCGAGTCGATGTTCAGCCACGTACCGGGCTTGAAGATGGCCATCCCCGCCACCCCGCGCGATGCCAAGGGTTTGCTTAAAGCAGCCATCCGCGAAGACGATCCCGTCTTCTTCCTCGAATCGGAGCGCATGCTGGGTATGGGCGCTCGAGGTGACAAGGACTTCTCCCGCTATCTGGCAGGTAACTGGGCACCTCCCACCGCAGAGGAAGATGATGACTTCATCATTGACTTCGGCGTCGCGGACATCAAGAAGCCGGGCAATGACTGCACCATCGTCACCGCAGGCCGACCTGTGCACTTCGCGCTGGAGGCAGCGGAAGCTCTCGAAGAAGAAGGCATCGACGTCGAAGTGATCGACTGCCGTACCTATCGCCCGCTGGACATCGACACGATTGCCCAAAGCGTGCGTAAGACCAACTATTGTGTGGTGGTCGATCAAAGCTGGCCTTTCGCCAGCGTCGCAGCCGAGATTGCCACGCAGATTTATGAGCATTGTCTCGACGACCTGGACAATAAGGTCATCCGCGTAAACAACGACGATGTCCCCGCCCCGTACAGCAAGCCTTTGGAAGCCGAGATGCTGCCCCATGCGAGGAAGATCATCGAAGCGGTGAAGGCTGTGACTTACAACGCGTAACGATTCGACGTAGTAACTTTTCAAACTGATCCATCGCGCCCGAAACGATTATCTGATGCATTAGCCTTGGTGCCTGCACCAAGGTCTTCAGTTCATCATCCCTGCCTTCTCTCGCTCCACCAGACACCCAAAACTTTTCTAGAGCGTACCCAAATCAATCGTAGTGGGGTGCCGCAGTTTGACCGAGTCCGCGAGGCAAACTGTGCTCTCGATGGAAAGCCGAAACGCAGTGTCATTTACACACCTTGCGCCCTTCTCGCTTCGCTCGATTGGCGTCAAGGTGTGGCACCCAAGACGCTATGATTGAACTCATCCTGCTCTAATGCGCAAGCCTGCCATAGCAGCCTTGTGCTTTTTCACGTTAAGATTCACCTTCCCACTAACCCAAATACCGAAGGACGGAAAACATGGCCCATATCAGTCGAACGCAACATATCACCCGCATGGAACAGTCAGGCCTGGTCTCAGTCATCCGGGCGGATTCTGCTGAGCAACTGGTCGATGTCTGCAAAGCCCTGGCTGAGGGCGGCGCGGACATTGCCGAGATCACCATGACCACGCCAAATGCTTTGGACGCGATCCACAAAGCCAGCGAGGCCCTGGGCGATAGCTGCCTGGTCGGAGTCGGCAGCGTGCTGGATCCGGAGACGGCAAGGGCGGCAATCCTGGCTGGGGCGAAATTTGTCTTTGGCCCGACGTTGAATGTCGAAGTGATCAAGATGGCTCACCGCTACGACAGGCCTTGCGTGCCGGGTGCTTTGACGCCGACCGAGATTCTCACGGCTTTTGAGAACGGGGCCGACATGGTGAAGGTCTTCCCGGCCAATCACTTTGGGCCTAAGTATTTCAAGGATGTCCTGGCCCCAATGCCTCACTTGAAGCTGACGCCCACCGGTGGCGTGGACTTGACGACAGCCAAGGATTGGCTGGCTGCCGGGGCAGCGTGCCTTGGGGTTGGCTCCGCCCTGGTGCGCAAGGACCTGATCCGCGATAAGAACTGGAAGGAACTGACCAACCTGGCCAAACAGTTCAAGCAAATCATTGATGAATTTCGTGGTCAGTGAGTTGGCCAATGCGCGTTATTTTTGATGGCGCGCCAGAAGCCAGTGGTTGTTGATCGCGATTGGTCATGAATCACTGCTGCCCAAAAACCAAGGGTGCAACTTGTGACATTGAGAACACAACAACCCGCCGATTGCTACCTGGGCTTGGGCAGCAACCTGGGCGACCGCGCGGGGACGATTCTCGCTGCGACGGAAGAACTGAAGAAGCTGGCCGGGCTGGGTGAAACCAACTGCCATGATGCTGCCGATCACGCCCGACTCAGCCCGTTGTATGAGACGGCCCCGGTGGGTGTGGCAGATCAACCCACGTTTTTGAATGCGGCGTTATACCTGCCGACTCATCTTCCCCCGCGCAAGCTGCTTGAGGTTGCCTTGGCAATCGAAAAGGGGTTTGGCCGGGACCGATCGCGCGAGACGCGCTGGGGCCCGCGCTCGTTGGATATTGACTTACTCTTGTTTGGCAGTCAGATTGTCAACGAGCCGGGGCTTGTCATCCCCCACCCGCGACTACACGAGCGGTGGTTCGTGTTGAAGCCTTTGTGTGATCTCGTGCCTGAGCTGGTGCATCCTGTTATCGAAAAAAGGTTAGGCGATTTACTTGCCCAACTGGAGGATCAGGCAGACAATCCCCAGCAGCATGGCCGACGATACGAGACAACCTGAAGTTCAAACCTCGCATCCATCAAACGCGACGAACCACAACGCGCGTCCCGATCTCGACCAAACCCTCGCAATCAATGAAATTTTTTACTCGATTCAAGGCGAGAGCACCCGAGCGGGTCGGCCTAGCGTTTTCATTCGCCTGATGGGTTGCCATCTGCGCTGCCATTACTGCGACACAGCCTATGCGTTCTTTGAAGGGAAGAAGCAGACGATCCGTGACATTGTCGCCGAAGCGGAAGCGATGTCGCACGGCTGTGAGCTTTACGAAATCACCGGTGGGGAACCCTTGCTTCAGCCGGCTGTCCTTGATCTGATGGCTCACCTGGCTGACTTGGGCAAGACCGTGCTGATCGAAACAAGCGGGGCCTGCGACATCAGCGGGTGTGACACGCGCGTGATCCGCATCATGGATTTGAAGACACCTGACAGCGGAGAAGTTGATCGTAACCTGATGTCGAATCTCGATCACCTGACTGAGCGCGATGAGGTGAAGTTCGTGCTTTGCTCGCGTGGTGATTATGAATGGGCGCGGCAGATCATCGAGAAACATGATCTGGCTTCACGCGTCGGCGCGATTCTCATGAGCAGTGTGCATGAAGTCGCACCGGGCGAGCACATCCAAGGGACACCGGGTTTGCCGTTTCGCGATCTGGCTGAATGGATTCTTGCGGATCACCTGCCCGTGATTTTACAAACGCAGTTGCACAAGTTGATCTGGGACCCGATGCAACGGGGGGTTTGAAATCATTTCCAATGGGGAAATGTCTTCGTCCTATGCGCATGAAAAAAGGCTCGACCAGGTCCACAGTGGTCGAGCCTTTTGAATAAGCTGGCACTTGAATTGACGGCTCGGGTTCCTTTAAGCCTTTCGTGTGCCTCTGCGAGCGTTTTCCGAAACGCTCGCTAACCAGTCAAACATTAGAACGACACGCCGATACCGACGGTGCCGATGATCTGCACGTCTTCGCTACCATCAGTGATACCGAAGCCGTTAGCAACAGCGGCTGTTGCTGGGCCACCGATAGCTTCTGGGCCGTTGCCGGGGATCAACAGAGTGACACCGCCGTGCAATTCCCATGCGCCGTACTTCTCGGTGGGGATCAGAGCTGACAGAGGCGTTGAAACGCCAAGGTCAAATGCTGCGAAACCAAATGTGTTGTCGGTGACAACACCACCAGCGGTGACGGTTTCGTAGTAGTTACTGATGCTCAAGCCAACGGTTGCACCAACGCTGACGGTCAGCGGGAAATCGCTGTCCGGCATGAAGGTGTAGCCGAGGCTGGTATTGAACTGCCAGTAGATGCCCTGGTCGCCCACGGGGCCACCCAGGCCGTCTGAACCGTTTGAGGTTTCGAAGGCGAACAGGATATTGATATCCCAGGTCAGTCCTTCAACAACCTGATCGGTCAGAGCGCTGGCGTCATAGCCAATCAACACATCGATTTCCTGGGCGAACTCAGCACCACCGGCGGGGTTCGTCAGGAAGATGTAGGAGAGGTCGCCATAGAAGCCCGCAGGCATACCGATGGCGACACCAAAGGTGTAATCAGCCTCATAGATCGTACCGGTCAGGCCAGCGTCATGCAGGCTCAGCCAGGTTGCGACATAAGGTGAGAACGAGAAGGTATTGCCTTCAGAGATATCAAAGCTCCATACGTCAAAGCCGATTGCAATCGACGGTTGAACGATGAGGCCTGCGTTCTCCTGAGCAATACCACGGAAGTAATACGAAGAAACAATATCAACACCTGCATCCACAGAAACCATTTCGGCTGAGACAGCCTTGGCCTGCTGTGGGGCAATCATCATTGCCACGGCTGCGACGAGCGCACCGAGGCCAAACATTTTGCGTCCTGTAGACATTTCGAAGTCTCCTTACCAAACCATTGGGAACCCTATCGACCCACGATCGCCCACGCGACGATCGAGTGGTTATTTCAGCAAAGGTCGTGCCGGTCGTCAAACCGACCCTCCCAAAATCTGCTCATGACTCGTGCATTGCCCCTTCCGTCCAAAGAAAAGGCTCCGCCTACCGCATGTTGAACTCTTATATCGTCACCATCACTGCCCAAAGCTTGAGCATTTTCCAAACTTTGCTATTCGTTCAAGCATCATCTTATTATCGGCCCCTTAGGGATATTAGCCCAGCTTATGCTGGAGTCGCCCCGCGGTACAGATCCGTCACCCGCTGAGCCTGCACTCGACGCACCGTATTCAGCGTCAATGCCGGTATTTTATACGCTTCATCCTCATCCGACACGCTTTTGCAATGTTCCTGCACCACCGCGTACAGAAACTTGAAGGCATCGCGCGGTTGCTGCATCTGATCCAACGCATCAATCAACACCTGCCTGTCCACATCACTGTCGAAAAGCCCTAGCAACGTCATGTCGTAAGGATTGGTCACCTCCGCTGATGCACAGGCACGCAGCCGTTGTGTGGCCAAGTCAAACAAAGTGCTTCCTGACCAACTCAAGCGATCGACCAGTGATTGCTTATCCAAACGGGCTTCCTGGAAAAAGGTGGGCGATTCGCGATGCAGCGCGTGGCGAAGCTCGATCGGCAACAACAACTTGATACCCACATTCCGCTGCTGGAGGAATTTATTGTCCAGCATCGGCCAAACGACGTTCATCATGCGTTCGGGCTGGCCTGCCACACTCGTCGGCTCATCGACGCGATCCACCATCACCATCAGGCCCGCATACTCGCAGGCTTTGAGTATGCCGATCAAGCGGTGGGTCAATTGATACCGGGCATCGCGATCCCCCGTGCGAGGCCAGGGTTTGCCAGCCAGATCGCCGGGCTTGAGGCTATTGAGCAACCAGGACAGTTCAGAGCGGGTTCTGCCGATGGTGTGCAGTTCGCGCGTGACCCGTCGCGTCAGCAACCAGAGCTTGAATTGATACCAAAGCCAGAATCCGCCACAAGCCGTAGCCGCGATCAGACTGGCGACCGCTCCCACCAGCCACCAGATCGGCTGCCTGCCTGTCCACCAGTCTGCCACGAGCAAGCCCCCAGCCGAGATCAGCAGGATGACTGCCAACGTCAGCAGCATCTTGTGCAGACGTGGGCCTCCCAGCCTCAGGCTGCTTTTCAGCTTGCCCCAGCGTTGATCCGTCGAGCCTCGGCGGGGTTGGTCATACATCGCAGCCAGCACCGCCAGATCGGATCGCGTCTGACGCGACACTGTTTTGAATTGCTTGCGCGGAGGCTCCTTAAACAAGAAAGCGCCGCCATCTTCCGGCTCGGGGTCAGGATCGCCCACCACAGCATCCACAATCTTCGTCACCGCCAATGAAAGAATCGCATCCTGATGATCTTCCAGTCGCACGCCTTGCAGAATCTTGGAAACCCGTGCATCCGAGAGTGGTTGGCCCTTGCGTTGAGCGCGATTCATCAACCGATCGAGATATGGATTGAAATCGTCATAGGCCACGAGCAGGCAGCGTTGGCTTTCCCGGCTTTCGTTGTGTTCCGCCACCCGCCGCCCAATCATCAGGCGGATGGCGGTCTTGCCGCTGCCTTTCTCGCCGAAGACCACAGCCGTGGCTGGCTGATTGACATTGCCCAGAATCTTGCCGAAGTCCGGGTGCTGGCTGGAGACACCTGAGATGCGGTCAAAGACCGGATCGTGCCTGGCCTCCTCGGCATCGAAAGGATTGGTGTCCAGTCCGTGGTGTCGCAGAAATGACTCAACGTTCATTGGCAAGCCCCTGTTTGGCGATATCGCTGTTCAATAGTCTAGCCGGTCACCGACCGACCCGCCCATATTTCTGCAAAACCCAAGCCGCAGACTACACTACGTTGATGACAGAGACCCCAGATGAAAAAACACTGCAAGGCAAGGACTTTGACTTTCACCAACCCGCCAGTCGCGACCAGGCCATCGACCAGGCCATCGACTACCGAGGCGACATCACCCTGAAGCTGACCGATGGCCAGGAAATCGAAGGCTATGTCTTCGATCGTCGCCCGATTGATGGCCGACCCCACCTGCGCCTCATGCTCAGCAGCACCGGCGAGAAACAGGTCGTGGCTTACGATGACATTCAATCACTGTCCTTTACCGGGCGCGACACCGCTGCAGGCAAGAGCTGGGAAACCTGGCTGCGCAAGTATGTCGAGAAGAAGAAGGCCGGCGAATCTGCCAACATCTACGCTGAGAAACTGGACTGATGTCTGAGTCGATAGCCATGCCTCACACTCACGTTGAACCATCGCTGGAGCAGTTACGTCAGTTGCACGCTGGCGGGGCGAACCTGCTGCCGATCTGCCGCCGAGTGATGAGCGATCAACTCACGCCGGTGCTGGCTTACCGTCGGCTGGTGAAAGACGATGCCCGTGATGCTCCCAGTTTTCTGCTTGAGTCCGTCGTGGGAGGCGACCGCATCGCCCGTTACAGCTTTCTTGGCAGTCAGCCGGTGATGCGTGTGACCGCGCGTGGCAATCATGTGTGCATTGAAAATCAGGATGAAGCCACCGCAGCCCGGATGTATGAAGCGGCAGATCCCTTGCGCGAGTTGCCACGACTGACCGAGCGATATCGCTTCGCTCCGCCACAGGCCTTGGGCAAGTTGGATTGGCCAGCCTTCACCGGTGGATGGGTCGGCTATGCAGGTTATGACACCGTGCGCTATCTTGAAGGCGAAAGCCTGCCCTCGCCGCCGAATGATGATCGCCATCTGCCTGACTTGGAGATGCAGCTTTATCTGGATGTGGTTGCGTTCGATCAGGCGCAGAAATGCATCTTGGTAATCACGCACCTGCATGTCGAGCCGGGTGATGATCTGGCAGCAGCGTACGAAGCCGGTTGCGAGCGACTGGACGAGATGGTGCACAAGTTGCAAACGCCCTTACCCACGATCGCGGGGCAACCCGAAATGCCTATGGGTGAGTTGGACTTGCATGCGCCTCCGCCGGAATTGCCCGTAAGTAACCTTGGCGAAGGAGGCTACGAAAAAGCCGTCGAGAAAGCGAAAGAATACATCGCTGCGGGGGACATCTTTCAAGTGGTGCCCAGCCAGCGGTTTGTGTTGGAGACCGGGGCCGATCCCTTTGATGTGTATCGTGCGTTGCGCGTGGTGAACCCGTCGCCTTACATGTTCTACCTGCAGATTGAAGGGGGGATGTTGGTCGGCTCAAGCCCCGAGATCCTCTGCCATGTGCAGGATGGGCAAGTCACCAATCGCCCGTTGGCAGGCACGCGTCATCGCGGCAAGACTGAGTCTGAAGATAAGCAACTGGAAGAAGAGTTGGTCGGCGATCCCAAAGACCGGGCCGAGCACATCATGCTCGTGGACTTGGCGCGCAATGATGTTGGGCGCGTGGCCGACCCGGGGAGCATTGCGCTGCCTGAGGTGTTGGTCGTTGAACGTTACAGCCATGTGATGCACTTGAGCAGCACTGTGACCGGGCAGTTGCAGGAAGGATTGACCTGTTGGGATGCGTTGCAGTACAGCTTGCCGGTGGGCACGGTCAGCGGCGCGCCCAAGGTTCGGGCGATGCAGATCATTGATGAGTTGGAGACGGTAAGGCGGGGGCCTTACGCCGGGGCTGTGGGCCACGTTGATCTGACGGGCAACATGGACATGGCCATCGCTTTGCGCACGATGGTGGTCGTGCCGAATCAATTACCCAACCGTTGGCAGGTGCATATTCAAGCTGGGGCAGGCATCGTCGCGGACAGTGACCCGCACCTGGAACATGTCGAAACGGTCAATAAGGCAGCGGCCATGGCCAAGGCTGTCGCGCTGGCGGAACAATCTTTGAAGCCTTAGCTCAAGTAGCATTCTTTTGGGAAATATGCACGAGTGTTGTGTAGCATTTCATATGTATACACTTGCATGATCTTGTTCTTGTTGACTATTCCTCTTTACTTGGTCTGGCTGATCTGGTTATTTTGGTAATCACGGGTTTTGTGCCGGGACATCGGCAGCAAACGCACCAACATTCTCAAAATTAATTTTGCTTCAAACCGCATTATTAGAGCAATAATTGGTAATAATATAAATGAGTATTCTATAAATTGTATGATTTTGGTTTGATTCCGATAATTGGTGTTGGCGCTTTCATTTTTATTGATATGATCAGAGTGGCCAATGGTGTGGGACCGGCGGCTGCGTAGGAAGAGAGGGGTTTGAGAGCCCCCACTACAACTTGGACTCTTATATGAGGAGAGTAGAGATGAGACATTTTATTGTGTGCGCGATGATTGCGTGTTTAGGGTTGGTTTCTGTCGCTTCGGCTGCGACGGATTTGTCGCCTGCGCCTTGGCGCGGTGAACAAAACAGTCTGCTGTTCGAGTTTGATCTGGGGGGGAATGGATCAGTTGTAACCGCTGATCCTGTTGTCGGCCCAAGCGCTTATCCGCTTGATCCTACCCCAATCAGCATTCAGAGTGCGGTACTCGATAATGGCATTGTCTACACCATTAACATGCCAAACTATGTTGATGACGAGCCTTGGAAGTTCTACCGCGTGCAGGCCCTGTGGTATGCCAGTCCTACAGCTCAAAGTGATCCACCTCAGATCGTGGGCTACCGTCAATTCGATAGCGTGGCTGGCGAAACCTTTGTCCTGTCAGCCGTGCCTCCCTTCGAGTTCGGCCCCGGCGAACTGGTACCCGGCGAAACCAATCTTTACCACAGCTACCTTGAATTCGTTGCATCGCCGAACCCAGACTGGGAACAGATCCAGATCTTCTTCCCTGCCCCGGCTGATCCCTACAAGGTCTATGTTGACACTCAATCCATCCCTGAACCTGCCAGCCTGAGTGTGCTGGCTTTGGGTGGGTTGGCTTTGATTCGTCGTCGCTGAAAGCGATGAGGGGCAAGTTCACGCCGTTGAAACAATTGTGAACAGCTTTGATGATGTGAGCTCACTGACAACTTAAAAATGAGAAAGCCGCGGCAGATCGTCGCGGCTTTTTTTGATTTTCGCGAACCAGACTGTGGCATTCAATACCGACTCTCAAATGCGCAAGGGTAATGGCGCACCGCCGCCTGCCCCGTTGCCTCCACGGGCAAGTCCACACCGACCACATCCAGGCGTATCGGCTGATCGCGCAGACGATATTGCTTGATCAATTGCGAAGCCAGCAGTTGAAGTTTCCGTTGCTTTCGCGACCCAACCCGCCATTCAGGCAAAGTTTTGTCATCATGTTCAGCTTTTAACTGACGTGACTTCACTTCCACCAACACAAGACAGTTCCTCTCGCGTGGCTCGACAAGCAGATCAATCTCGCCGACGCGCAGGCGCAAGTTGGCAGCGATGATTCTGTATCCTGCGTTTCTTAGAAAATGCCTGGCTTCGCGCTCGCCACGCTGGCCTGTCGTTTCACGCGCCAGCGAGGGGACACGCCAACGATAAAGCTGATCGCGCCACCACCATGAGTCAGGCCACCCCCGCATGTCCCCTACTCCTTAGGCCGGTAGTATCGACTGAAAGCCACCTGCATCAACTGCTCCATCATTTTATTCATGGATTCATAGTTGCCTTCTTCAAGCAGGCTTCGGCGGTACTCGGTGGTCAGATATTGAAAACGCTCAGCCCGAAGTTTCTCAGTGATCTTCACCTGCACATCACTATCGAAAGGTACCGGTTCAGGCACATTGATCTGCTCGACATAAACCCACCAGTACTCCTTCTGGTTATTGGGTAGCGCCACTTCAAGAGCTTCGCTGTGTTCACCCTCCTTGAGTGAGGCGATGGCTTGATTGACTTGCTCATAAGGCAGCGGTGCATTTCCCGTCACCTTGCCGAATCTCCCCTGCTGGTCAGGCCTGTTTTTGTTCTTGGGGTTTTCTGCTGCATCAAGGAAACCAGCCTTCTTGATACCAGCCACGATGGCGTCGCGGTCGCGCTCCGTATCGACACGGATCAGACGAATCTCTCGCGTCAGCTCGGGATGGTAAATGTTCTCCGGGTCTTCATCGTAATACTGACGGACACGCCGTTTGGTCACCTTGATCTTGGGGAACAGCTTCATCTGCAGGAAACGCTGCACCACGACCGCCTGACGATGCTCGCTCAATGTGCGCGCCAGGTTCTTGCCTGTCTGTTCCTCCAACGTGGCGCTGGCGAGACTGGCAGAACCCCGGCCATACTGGCGAAGCAGTTCCGCTCGATACTCCTCAACAATGCCTTCCACTGCTCTGCGTTCGCCTTCCTTGAGATTGCGCTCGGCCTCGCCAAGGATCAGCTTGTCCAGCACCATCTGTGTCAGCCTCAGACCGATCAACTCGTTGGCCTTGGTGCGAAACTCATCTGCAGGCAGTTCCTGCCCACGCCGGCGAAGCACTTCCTCAATCGGCTCGAACACACGCGAGGCATAGATCGCCTGGTTATTCACCTGCCCGACCATGGCATCGACCACCCAGGCCCCATCGCTGGACACGGTAGGCATCGCCTCGATGATCGGCGCTTCGATACCCAACTCCTTCAGCGAATTCACCCGCCGATCCTGATCGAGCATGTCACCCGTCACTGTCTCATCGATTGGATCAACAGCCTCAACATTTTCAGCGATTTCGCCGGTCGCCTGACTGGCGGGCACGTTGTTATTCTTGTCTTGAGGATCGCGCGTTGGCGAGGCGTTGGCCGTGCCTTGTTCAACGAAGTCGCTGGCAGAAAGTTCTCGGCCATCAGGCGGTTCCACCTTGCCTGTTTCGGATTTGCATCCTGCCAGCAGCAGCGTGAAGCCACAGATGAGTCCTAACCCGATTGCCGTTTGATATTTCATAAACCTGTCCATGTCTGAAAGTCTAACGAAAATGCTTTGGAAAAGCCCTGCGACTATGACACCGGCCAATCATCGGCTGATGACATAAATCGCCAAGTCCGCATTGAGATTGGGGTTGTCCGTGACCGCTTCACCCTCTTCGGTGTCGAAGAAAACCTCGTGGTGGATGCGGATATTGCGATCTTCGCAGAAGGATTCCCAGTCTTTCACCGAGAGGAAACGACGGTTTGGCGTGTCATACCAGTGATAAGGCAGCAAGCCTTTCTCCGTCGCGGGAGATCGGCCGTAGTCGGTCATGGCCTCGCGCAGCCGACGATAGGCGAAGTTCGGGAAGCTGACGATGCACCGCCTGCCCACGCGCAGAATCTCGTTGACGATGGCTTCAGTTTCCACAATCGTCTGCAACGTCTGCGACAGCACGACATAGTCAAATTGCTTGTCATCGAAACCGGGCAAGCCCTCGTTCAAGTCCCCCTGGATGACGTTCAATCCCGCCTGCATGGCCTTGACGATCTGCGGCTCGTCCAACTCCAGGCCGACCAGATCACGGTGGCCTCGCTCCTTGAGCTTGCGCAGGAAAATGCCGTTGCCGCAGCCCAGGTCCAGCACGCTGGCGTTCTTTTCGATCAAGGCCAGCAGCAGGGCAAAGTCCACACGTTCGCCATGGAAGATGCTCGTTTCGTCGTAGCCTTCCATCTCGTCCGCGGGTTCGGTCAGGGCAAGCGACACCGTACCCGTGTCGCCACAGCAACGCTTGTATTGCTGGTCGAGAAACGCGCGGGCCATCTCGCCATACGTCGCGAAACTGTCTTCCAAAAGGAACGCATCGTGGCCGGATGGACTGTTGACATTGCAGTAACTGACCGGCTTGCGCGCCGCCAGCAAGGCATCGACCATCGTCTGACTTTGAAATGCAGGGAACAGCCAGTCGCTGGTGAAACTCACCACCATCCAGTCACACGTGGTAACTTTGAAACGGCTGACCAGGTCTTCATGGGTGCGGCCCAGTTCGAACAGATCCATGGCCATGCTCAACACGCAGTAACTGTTGGCATCGAAGCGCTCGACGAACTTGTTGCCCTGATAAGCCAGGTACGAGCCGACGGAAAACTTCTTCTCAAACTCGGTGGCAATGTCACGCGGGTTGAGTCGATCTTTGTCGAACTTCTGAGCCATGGCCTGAGGCGAGAGATAGGTGATGTGGGCCAGCATCCGCGCGATGGCCAAGCCTGAGTCAGGTTTATCCTTCTTGTAGTAATACTCCCCGCCAGCAAAGTCGGGGTCGCTGAGGATCGCGTTTCGACCCACCACATCGAATGCCAGGGCCTGGCTGGTCAGGTGCGGACTGGTCGCCAGCAAGCAGGTGGCTGCGACGCTATCGGGGTAACGCGTAGCCCAGGCCAAGGCCTGGTGCCCGCCCAGTGAGCCACCCACCACAGCCAAGAGTTGCCTGATCTCCAAGTGATCGATCAGCTTCCTCTGCACAGCCACCATGTCATCGACCGTCACCACCGGAAAGTCCCGGCCATAAGGCTTACCCGTTTCCGGGTTGACCGAGTTAGGCCCGGTCGTGCCTCGACAGCCTCCCAGCACATTCGAGCCGATGACGAAGTAGCGGTCGGTGTCGATCGGTTTACCCGGCCCGACCATGATCTCCCACCAGCCCGGTTCGTCGTCAGGCGTGTGCTGGGCAACATGGGAGTCGCCAGACAAAGCGTGGCAGACGAGGACAGCATTCGATCGGTCAGCATTAAGCTGGCCATACGTTTCGTACGTGACGCAGACGTCAGGCAGCGACTGCCCACTGGTCAAGGTCAGTGGGCCTTCGAGTTGATACTGCCGAGCATGAAGCAGGGGTCTGCTGCTGCGGCAGTCGTCTGAACTTTGGAAGCTATCGGTTGCAGTCATAAGCAACCAACCAGTGTAGTTGAAGCAGTGGACGGCGGGAAGCGGGGTAACGGTCCTGTAATAAACTACTGGCAATCAGAGGTGTTCATACAGCAGACATTTCAAGGTCATTTGGAATGAGTTTTTCAAGTCCATTCTTTGACCGCCCCAAGTGTCTCGCAAATTTTCGAGCGCGACGTATGCGTTGTATTCGTTTTTCTCTCAGTACCGCAAAGTTACGAGAGGAGTGATCTAGTTCTCCAGTTTCATTAACGGGAGCTTTTGCATCAGGTTTTCTAGTCATATTACAGCCTTCCCAGTTGATGTACCACTATACTATATCGTGTTCAGGCTCGGATATCTTGACCAAATATACGTAATAAATGCAATTACCAAAGCGGTTGCGGCCACACAAACAAAAAAATTGGCATTCTTTAGCCTTTTTTTTCTGAGAATATTGCGTATGTGGAGTTGCATGACCGCCTCATATGTGCTCTCAATCAAGGCTTGTAAATTGCGGCGTGGTGCGGTTGTGTCAAGCAAAACCTCAAAAACTTCCTCACTCTGGATCATTGTGCTTGAAGCAAAAGGGAAATCAGCTTGATATTCCTCCAACTCCTGCTTTTCGTTATCGCGAAAATAAGGTATTGCCAAGGCCAGTTTGAGCAAACCAACAAAACAGAATATACAGGACAGGGCAATATAGACACTTGGGATATGAAAATGCACAAATCCAAAGACTCCGACCGCACCCGTTAATGCAACAAAACCCCATCTACACCAAAAAAGGTAGTCGGTGCTAGCTGCTTGCTGTTCGTCACCTTCATTATCGTTTGAAGCTATTTGGCGATTACGATTTCTACCAGTGTCGAGACTGCGGTAAGCTTCAAAGGCAGCAACAGATAAGCAAAGCAACGCAAAAATAATACCCCCCTTAATTATGTAGATCGTATTTACGGGGCTCAACGGCGATTTCTGTGAAATATCGTATGTCCATTCGAATAAAATACCCGCCCCAATAAACACGGCGATGTAAGTAAACAATTGCCTTGCCTGATCTCGGAGAGTTTTTGCCATCTCACATTGTTCCCTCCAGAGAAATTGAACATATGAAAGTCGTTCGCTTATCGTATCAACCGGAATTGGCTTTCGAATTCTTGGCAATTTGTTCATTAGACACCCCAGCAGAAAATACACGAGAATTGTACATCGCAATCGCACTAAGGCAACTCAAACAATTCAGGACGCATAGCTTTCCACCGAGTCACAGGTGCAGGCGAGATTGCGGTCGCCATACGGATTGTCGATGCGTGCCACCGCAGGCCAGAACTTGAATTGTTTCAGGCTGGGCACAGGATAGGCCGCTTCTTCACGCGAGTAGGCTGCTGTCCACAGGTTGGCAGTGCATGCCTCAGCCGTGTGGGGGGCGCCCTTCAACACATTGTTTTCCGGGTCGGCTTGTCCCTGCTCAATCACACGGATTTCCTCGCGAATCTGAAGCATCGCATCCACAAAGCGATCCAACTCATACTTCGACTCGCTCTCGGTCGGCTCGATCATCAACGTGCCTGCCACGGGCCAACTCATCGTCGGCGCATGGAAGCCGTAGTCCATCAATCGCTTGGCCAAGTCATCGACTTCGATCCCTGCCGTCACATGGAAAGGCCTGGTGTCAAGAATGAACTCGTGCGCCACCGCATCACTCGGCCCGGTGTAAAGCACCTGGTACTGCTCACCCAAACGCTTGGCCAGATAGTTGGCGTTCAGGATGGCGACCTGCGTCGCCCGTCGTAATCCTTCACTTCCCATCATGGCAATGTACATCCAACTGATGGGCAGAATGCTCGCACTGCCAAACATCGTGGCCGACACAGGCCCGACAAAACCCGCCTCATCGCGATCTTCACCGAGCGGATCACCGGGAAGGAACGGCTCGAGGTGCGACTTGGCTGCGATCGGCCCCATGCCAGGCCCACCGCCGCCGTGCGGAATACAGAAAGTCTTGTGCAGGTTGAGGTGGCAGACATCCGCGCCGATTTCGCCCGGCTTACACAAGCCGACCTGCGCGTTCATGTTCGCCCCGTCCATGTAAACCTGCCCGCCATGCTCATGCACGATCTGGCAGACTTCCTTGATTTGCGTCTCAAACACGCCATGCGTGGAAGGGTAAGTAATCATCAACGCAGCGAGATTCTCCGCATGCTGCGAAGCCTTGGCCTTGAGGTCATTCAAGTCGATATCGCCCTGGCGGTTGCAGTCCACACCAACGACCTTCATGCCTGCGATCACCGCGCTGGCAGGATTCGTGCCATGCGCACTGACGGGAATCAGGCAGATGTTGCGGTGCGTGTCGCCTCGCGATTCGTGATAACCGCGGATGGCAAGCAACCCGGCATATTCACCTTGCGAGCCGGCGTTAGGCTGAAGCGAAACACAATCAAAGCCGGTGATATCTCCCAGCCAGGCTTCAAGATTGGCAAAAAGTTCGCTGTAACCCGCCGACTGCTCGCTGGGCACATAAGGATGCAGCCCGGCAAACTCAGGCCAACTGATCGGCAGCATTTCCGACGAAGCGTTGAGCTTCATCGTGCACGAACCAAGCGGGATCATGGCACTAGTCAGCGACAGATCGCGCGACTGCAGCCGATGCAGGTAACGCAGCATTTCATGCTCCGCCCGGTAGCGATGGAAAACTGTCTGCGTCATGAATTCACTTGAACGCGACAAGGCCTGCGGGATGGTGTCACTCGTCCCGCTGCCGGTTGGGATTGTTGCCTTGGGCGCGATGGCGCGCACCAGTTTGACCAACTCATCACCTGTGGTTCGTTCATCCAGCGAGATGCCGACCGTGGTGTCATCAATCTTACGAAGGTTGAAGCCAGCAGCCAAAGCATCGGCTAGCGCTTTGTCTGCCGAGTCCACGCGTACGGCAAGGGTGTCGAACCAATGCGCATTAACGACTTCCAGGCCGGTGCCGCGTACGGCTTCAGCCAGCGCTGTCGTGAAGCCTTGCACGCGCTGGGCGATGCGTTTCAGGCCATCAGGCCCGTGATACGTGCCATACATCCCTGCGATGATGGCCAGCAGAACCTGGGCGGTGCAGATGTTGGAGGTAGCACGGTCGCGCTTGATGTGCTGCTCGCGTGTCTGGATCGCCAGACGCAACGCCGGGTTGCCGTTGGCATCTTTCGACACGCCGACCAATCGTCCGGGCAGCTTGCGTACCAGTTTCTCGGTCACAGCCATGTAAGCTGCGTGAGGCCCACCAAAGCCCAGAGGCACGCCAAACCGCTGGGTGCTGCCAATCGCAACATCCGCGCCGAATTCACCGGGAGCCTTGAGCAGTGTCAACGCCAGTGGATCGGCCGACACGCAAAACAGGCCACCTGCTTCGTGAATCGCGTCGGCAGTCGCCTGCCAATCGTTGATATCGCCGAGTGTGTTGGGGTACTGCACCAGCACGCCGCAGTATTGACCAGAGGAAAAGTCCGCAGCAGTGACATCCGCCACTTCGATGACGACGCCCATGGATCGGCCACGGGTTTTCACGACATTGATCGTCTGCGGATGACAGTGTTGGTCGAGCAGGAAGGTCGGCTTCTTGCCACGCCCCTGACTAAAGCAGATGGCCATGGCTTCCGCCGCAGCGGTGGCTTCATCAAGCAGAGACGCATTAGCGACCGGGACGCCAGTCAACTCCGAGATCATTGTCTGGAAGTTGAGCAGTGCTTCGAGTCTGCCTTGAGCGATCTCTGCCTGATATGGGGTGTACTGCGTGTACCATCCGGGGTTTTCCAGGATGTTCCGCTGAATGACTGCCGGGGTGATGGTGTCGTAATACCCCATGCCAATCAGCGAGCGCACGACCTTGTTCTTCGAAGCGATGGCCTTCAGCTTCGCCAATGCTTCGTGCTCTGGCATCGGGTCACCGACAGCCAATGGCTGCTCGATGCGGATTGACTCGGGCACAGCCGCGTCAGTCAGCGCATCCAGCGAGTCGTAGCCGACCACCGCCAGCATGCGTTCGATGTCCTCCGGTCCCGGCCCAAGGTGCCGACTGAGAAAGCTGTCCCACCGGTGGGTGGGTTGGGTGGCATGGGTCGATGAATGGGATGGCACAGGTTGATTACTCAAAACAGTCACAACGTCTCCAAGTCTTAGAACAAAAAGTCCCAGTTTTCGGAGCGTCGTCACAGGGGCTCCTGTCGCCGCTATGCGGGAAGTATAGGCAGAATCGGCGAGGATTGCAGCAATCATCCTGTTCAGTTGACGTACAATGCCCGTCTTATGCCATCTGCCAACCAGCAACTGGAAGCCATCTTCAATCAGATGGCCAAGATTCTCGAAATCCTCGAAGGCGACCGTTTCCGCATCAATGCCTTCAGCAAGGCGGCCCGGGTCATCGGTGAGCTGGCAGAAGACCTGGCCTCGGTCGGCAGCGACATCAAAGCCTTGCAGCAATTTGAAGGCATCGGCAAGGGAACCGCTGAACGCATCGCCGAATATCTGGACACCGGCAAAATCGAAGACCATCAGAAACTGCTGACCAAGATCCCGCCCGGCCTGCTTGAGTTGCTTGATGTGCAGGGACTGGGGCCAAAGAAAATCGCGTTGCTCTGGCGCGAGGCTGATATCGAATCCAAAGCTGACCTGAAGGCCGCACTCGAAACCGACAAACTCACGAATCTACCTGGGATGGGCAAGAAAACACTGGACAACATACGTAAGAGTCTGGCGTTTGCTGAAGCTGCGGGACAACGAGTGCGATTGGGCACAGCCATGGCCCTGGCGACATGGGTCGTGCAGCAGATGCGCCAAGTCAAAGGCGTTGAGCAGATCAGCTACGCGGGGAGCCTTCGGCGAGGTAAGGAAACCATCGGCGATGTGGACATCATCGTCGCAGCCAAAGAAAAAGACCGCGAAACGATTGCAGAAAAATTCGTCAAACTCGAAGTCGTGACCGACATTCTCGGCCAGGGCAAGACCAAGTGCTCCGTGCGCACCGATCAGAACATACAAGTCGACCTGCGCATGATCGAGCCCGACCAATACGGCGCAGCCTTGATGTACTTCACCGGCAGCAAGGAACACAACGTCCGCCTGCGCGAACGGGCCATCAAACAAGGCTACTCGCTCAACGAGTATGCCCTGACGCAGTCAGACTCCGAAACAATCGTGGCAAGCAAGACCGAAGAGGAAATTTACGAGAAACTCGGTTTGGCGTGGATCCCCCCCGAGATGCGCGAAGATCGTGGCGAGATTGCCCAAGCAGAAAAAGGCAAACTGCCCAAGCTGATTGAATTGTCAGATATCCGCGCGGAACTGCACTGCCACACCACCGCCAGCGATGGCACGATGTCCATTCGCGAAATGGTCATGCTCGCCGCCGACCTCGGCTACCACACCATTGCCATCACCGACCATAGCAAGGGGCAGGTGCAGGCGCACGGCCTGGATGAAAAAAGGCTCGAAGCCCACATCGAAGCCATCCGCGAAGTGGCTGATGGATTCAAGGACAACATCCGCGTTCTCGCAGGCAGTGAAGTGGATATCCTCGCAGATGGTCGCCTGGATTACAGCAACAGCCTGCTGAAAGAACTGGACATTGTCGTGGCTTCACCCCACGCAGCCTTGACGCAGGACTCGAAGAAAGCGACCGCACGCCTGCTGAAAGCCATCCACAATCCGTATGTCACCATCCTTGGACATCCCACCGGACGACTGATTAACCGTCGCGAAGGTTTGTCGCCTGACATGAAACAGATCATCACCGCGGCAAAAGAGCGAGGCATCGCGCTGGAGATCAACGCCAATCATTATCGTCTGGACCTGCGCGATACCCATGCGAAGTTGGCCATCGACTCGGGCGTGAAGTTGGCGATCAATACCGATGCTCACGGCGCTGCCGATTTCGACCAGTTGCGCTTTGGCGTGTTGACCGCCCGTCGAGCCGGGGCAGAGGCTGACCATGTCATCAATTGCCTTTCGCAGGCGGAACTGGCCAAGTGGATTGAAAAAACGCGTGGTGGTTAGAGCGCGTTCGAAATCTCAGTAACTTTGGGAACCCCTCCACCTTTAAGGGGGAGGCTGGGAGGGGGTGTATGGCAAACTGTGGGAAAGGCCATGGGTAAATACTGAATTGACACCCTCCCTTAATCCCTCCCTGCAAGGGAGGGAAATTCCATACACGCTACAACGATATGCGAGTCGCTCCTGTCACGCGCTTTGACTGATATTCGAGTTCATCAGGTCAACCGACCTCTCTTAATCCACCGCGCCATCTTCGCCCATCGGATCGCCTTGCGGCTGTTGGCGTTGACGGTCGCGCCATTGCTTACGGGCTTCTTCCCATTCTTCGCGATCCATCTGGCCGTTCTTATTCTTATCGAACTGCTCTAACATGCGTTTCTGCTGTTCTTCGCGCTGCTTGCGCATGGCTTCGCGAGCCTCGTCCATTTCTTTCTGTTCTTCCTTGCTGATCTCGCCATCACCATCGCGGTCGTATCGACGTTGCCAAGCCTTACGCATTTCAGACTGGCGAGCCTCGCGTCTTTCCTCACGACTCAGTTCGCCGTCGCCATCCTTGTCATACTCCTTGAGCATTTGCTTTTCGCGTTCCTTGGCTCGTTCGCGCCACGCGGTGCGACGTTCTTCGCGATTCAGTTCGCCATCACCATCCTTGTCATATTTTTTAATCATCAAATCCCGCAGGGCCTGCTGGAAGGCACGGTTGGCCTTGTTGTATTCCTCGTCGGAAAGCTTGCCGTCGCCATCTTCATCATGTTCCTTGCGAATCTTTTCGCGCAGTTCTTCAATGCTGTCCGTCTCGCCATCCGCCTTTTCTTCAGCCTTAGGAGTGTCCTTCAAACCTTCCTCAGGTTCGGCTGGCAGTTTGCCTTCATTGAGCAAGGCATTGGCTTTGTCGCGCTCTTCGCCTTCGAGCTTGCCATTCTTATCCGCATCAAACTCAGCCATGACCAGCTTGGCGACATACTTGCGATACTCGCGGGCTTCGAGCCAATCCACTTTCTCGTTCTTGTCGCTGTCGAACTTCAAGACCAGCTTGAAATCATCGAAAGGCTTGACGAAACCGCCCGCTTTCTTGATGCCAGCCGCAAACTCATCGGCATCCAACTGGAAGTCATCGCCAGCCAATTGAATGAAGTTGAGCTGATGACGGGCCTCATCAAAAGGCTCGACATAGTACTTGGCATGATCGGGAATCACGTCCGCCTCGTCCGCGCGGAGAATCTGACTGCCCAAGCCAACGCTGGAAAACAGCACAAGAGCCAGTGTCCAGTTCCGTAAGGTTCGTTTCATTGGAGTCCTCTTTTCTTTCAATCAGGCATGAGAAGCCGCATTGCCGCGGCGCATGAGATAACGGTAACAACTGCTTCAGGTAGGACGGGGCAAAGGCCCAGCCTATTTCATGCATCGTGCGAAAATTGCATCAAATTTCTCATTTTTCCACCTACGGAGCCATCGGCCGATCCCGGTGATGGTCCACAATACACAGGAAGCCAAACGGCTCAGACCCGGCATTACGCAACTGATGGGCCTCAAATGGGGGCACATAAGCCACATCCATGGGCTTGAGTTGCAGCGTCTGCCCCTGGCATTGCAGCGAGCCTTCTCCTCGCAGGCAGACCACCGCATGAGTGTGGCCATGCTTCTCGTGACTGGTGTACCCCTCCGCAGCCAACTCGAAATAACGCAGGTCAAACGCTGCCTTTTCGCCAGTCTTGCCCAGCAATTCATGTCGGCTGACCCCGGCAAAAGGCAAAGCTTCATCAGCCTTGTAAGCAACAGGCTCACGCCCCTGCCAGTTGAAATTCTCAAAAACCAGATGCTGCAACTGGCTGCCAAGATCGTCGGGGGTGGCCGCGCCATCAGTAGGTAACTCACATGCGCTGGCGAACCCCACCCGATCACTGGACGCTTGCTCTGAAATACTACCGGAGGCGGGAGCGCTTCCGGGGACGGAGGGGAAGCATTCGAGCAAAGCCGCTTTGAACTCGGCCGTTGATGCAGCAAGATCGCTGCTGTGTGAAAGCAGTGCCCCGCCGATGAGCAGGACACTTTCCGTGCCATACTGCCTCGCCATGTCGGGGATGCGCTCCTGCTTCATGCCCCCCGCAGGTGAAGGCAATGCTGGTTTGAGTTGCCCCAAAGGTTCAGCCAACCGCTGCGCCAGCTTGCCACACTCTTCTGCGGTGAAGCCGAACCGTCCACCGGAGTTGGGGAAGACGGAGATGTCGCAGCCAGCCAGTCGAAAGAGCGTACCCAGGTAAATGGATGGGCAGATGCCATGCGACTTGTCATGGAAAAATGTGCCGGTGAATGTCGGATGAGACATGAAGACGAGTGGGTATCGGCCGGCCAAATCGCGCACCGTGTCAATCCCATGCAGCAGAGGCGAAATCAACACGCCGGGCAGTCCTGCCTGCGCTGCAAGCTCGACCTGGCGTTCCAGTTGACCAGCCGGGGCGCAGACATTGGGCAGGTACAGACAGCGATGGCCAGTCTTGGCATTGGCTTGTTGCACCGCATCATGGCAGGCGAGGATGCGCTCACGAAACTGGGCCAGGTCGTTGTCCACGAGATTGTGGTCATCCTTCACCAGATCGCCGCCACCCAGTGCAAAGTCGTGGGCGATCCGGGCAAAGGTTTCGTTGCTGCTGCCTCGCGGTTTGATGGCCGTGGCCAACAGAGGACGATCCCACGCGCCGATGAGTTGCCGCACCCCTTCGCTGCCAAAGCGCGGGCCGGGGAAGTTGGCAAGGAATGCGTCTGGCAGGGAAAGCTCCACCAGTCGCATGCCTTGCTTGATGGAGATATTGCCAAAAATCAGGTTGAGCAGTTGAGGCAGTTGCCCGTTGGCCAGTTCACTGTTGTACAGGATCATGGCCAGGTGCTGATGGTCATCGACCTGCTCGATGCGTTCAATGCGCCCCACCACATTCTCGCGAATCCAGGGATCGGCCACGATGGATTCAGGCACCTCGACCGTCTGCTCCAGATTCAAATCCCGAGCGAAGCTTTCAACCTCTTTGGCCGGGCAGGTCAGTTGGTAAACCGTCTTGATGGCGTTGTTCGGGTCAAAGTCTTTCATGCGTCACTCCTGTCGGGCAACAAGGGTAACAAATTCCCCGGACGCGCCTCGTCCCGGGCCAGTGTTCCAGCCAAGTCCCGTACTGTGCCCAAGTAAAAAACCCTCGGAAGAGAGTTCCGAGGGCGCTCCCCAAAACCCGGAAGCCCGTAAGGGAGCAGAGAAGGAGGAGAGAAAATGAAGGCGATTACTCCGGATGATTCGAGTTAGTTGTCGTTGGCTCGGTTCGGATCAGTCGTCAAGCCTTCGACAAAGTCGTGAAGTCTGCGGACGGCCAGCGTGATCGGCCCATGCTTGAGCTTGTCCACCAGTTGCTGCAGCTCATCAGCCAACTGCCGGAAAAGTTCGGTTCGCGTCACCAGGTCATCTTCCAGCAGGTCTAGGTATTGCGTGGTGATCCGTTTCATCCCCGTCCGGGCAAGCTGTCTCTGCTCGCTTGTTGCCTTACGAGAACGGCTGACGTTGGCCAGCTTCTTGTAAGCTTGCAAAAGCATCTGGCGATCCTGATTTTTCTCAGTCATGACTTTGCTCCTTGTAAATCCGATATGCAGCATGCAATCGCAAGGCAGTCTGCTTGAGTGCCTGCAGATCAACGTCGAGGTGGGATTCGTCTTGGACCACAGCAGTGAACAGTCGCGTGTGTTGATCGCGCAGTTGATGCAGCAAGGCCACGTACTGCTGCCAAAGCTGGTGATACTGTTTCAGTTTGTTGCGCTCAGATTGAGCCTGCTTGAGCAAGCGCTCCACTTCAACCAGCCAGGCCTGGTAATCCGCTTGCGTAGGCGATTTACCCGCGTCTTGTGTTGCCTGCGACTCCTCCGTGTGACCAGTAAGCAACGGGTGAAACTGCAAGGGGTCATACTGCCTGAGCAATTCGTTGCAGGTCGCCGTCGCTTGTTGACGGGCATCGGCTGAGTTGGCATCTGTGTTTGGCGCCTCGATCAGCACAAGCAACTCTGTGACCCGGCTGTGGATCAGGTCATGCGCAAGTTGTCGCCGTTGCATTTCGATCCGGGCATACGTCGCGGCATCCTGCAAGAGTAGATCAATGAGTTTCTGAATGATGGGGTCGGCTGCGAGAATGGCCTCCCTGCCTCGCTTCTGGTCAAGCTGGTAACGCATCTCGCGCAACACCTGTGCTGCCAGCGCTGCTGCAGGATGAAGCTGTTCAAGTCCGTCAGCCAGAGTGAATCTTGGCAGTGATGCAAGCAGTGAGAAACTTTGCAAAAGATGATGCGCTTCATCATCGGCAGATTGACCTTGCGCCAGCGCGACTAAGGCCTGCTGATACTCAAGAACCACATCCAACGTCTGCAATCGGCTGGTCGTGATAGCCAACCAGTTGGGTGGCTGGTTGGGCGTCACTTCTGCATCGAAGGAAAGTTCAAGATGCTCTGCCAGCGAGAAATTGGCAGGATCATCAAGCCTTGCCTGTTGCGCCAATGCCTCTTTGTCTTGTGCATTGGCAACCAGGCTGGCTGAGAGTTCAGTCAAAGTCATCTCTGCTGCCTCGCGTGTCAGGCGAATCGTCTGCCCAAAGTCTTGTAGATCATCCACGGGCAGAGATTGGCAGCCGATGGCAAGTATCGGAAGCAACAGACAGGCAAGGAGCAATAAAGGCCGGTTGGTGAGTCGCATGAGCAGGTTCTCCATGTACTGGCAATGGGTTTCACTCATGACCCGTGTGACAGAAAGATGCGCATGGAATTGGTAGACACCATTCAAGTACTGGAATGACAGCGATCCTTCGACAGGTGACCGGCTGGTTTCGTGCCGACCATCATGCGCACGAAATCGTCCACACCTTGTTGCTGATCGCTAAGATTGAAGCATGCAGATTGAATTGGCTGATGGCAGACTCTGGCAGATTGATCGCCCGAAGATCATGGGCATCCTGAATGTCACGCCCGACAGTTTTTCCGATGGCGGGCAGCATGATTCAACCGCGGCTGCGGTGAAACATGCCCGACAAATGATTGAACAAGGGGCAGCAATCATTGATGTCGGCGGTGAAAGCACCCGGCCTGGCGCGGCACCTGTCTCATGCGAAGATGAGTTGGCGCGGGTGCTGCCTGTGATTTCAGCGATCTCGCAGGAGCAGGCGCGTCAGAATCAGCCCGTCTTGATCAGTGTCGATACCAGCAAAGCTGCGGTCGCCAGCAAAGCGATTGCTGTGGGGGCCGGCTTGATTAACGATGTGTCTGCCGGTCGTGACCCGGCCATGCTCCCTTTGGCAGCGGAGACTGGTGTGCCCATCATTCTGATGCATATGCAAGGGTCGCCGGAGACGATGCAGCAGTCGCCGATGTATGACGATGTTGTCCGCGAAGTGAAGGCTTTCCTGGCTGCGCGCGTTGAAGCTGCTCTGGCTGCCGGGGTCAGGAAGTCTCGCCTCCTGCTCGATCCCGGCATCGGCTTTGGTAAAACGTATGAGCACAATCTGGCTTTGCTGCGTGCCTTGAAGCAGTTGGCCGAGTTGGGTTATCCGTTGCTGCTGGGTGTCAGCCGCAAGCGATTCGTGCGCGAGACGATTGAACGATTGTCAGAGGATGGGACGAAGCAGCCAGCATCAATTGAAGCGTTGGATCAGGTCACGTCTGCGATCACCGGCTGGGCGGTGAGTCAAGGGGTGTGGCTGCATCGCGTGCATGAGGTTCACAAAAGCAAACAGGCTGCTGAGACTGCCTGGTGGTTAGGCCAGACTCTCAGCAGCCCGTCTGCTTAAGATCCGATGTTTGTGTTGAGTTTGCTCAGTCGCAATTACTCAGTTGCGGTGCCAGTGCCGGTGCTGGTACCAGTCTTGGTGGTTGCATCAGTGCCATCACCATCGCCACCGCCGCAAGCCTGAAGACCGAAAGCCAGCATTGCGAGAACGCTCAATAGAATTCCGAAGTTACGCATGTGTTTGCTCCTTGAAGCGTGAATAGGTTTGTCCACAAACAGTTCCGCATATGTTAGGAAACTCCGATCTGATTGCAACGTGAGTCAGACAGTTGGGCGAAAGTTATCAATTTTCCACGCGTTGATTTCCCGAATTTGAGAATCATCCGGCCACGGTTTCGAGTACAGCAACGATCTGCAGGTGCCTTGGTTTACTGCTCAGGCACCGGCTGGTGATCCTGGCTTCAATTGACTTATGCAGAGAAATCAATCACCCACCCTCCATCAAGTCAGAGCGCGTTTGTTCCTGCGATCAAAAGTTTATGGACGTTTTTTAAGACTTAACTGCGATTCGCCCGCTGTCCCATTTTTTTTAATGCGCCTTACCGGACGGGTATCAAGCCTTGCTCAATCTAACCTTATAATTAACAGGTAATTATTGTGTTATACCCCTGGCCAAAAATCTTTCCAGAGACAACCACAGCTTGGGCGATACATGTAAGGGAAGGGCAAAACAGCGTCCGATATTGGCCGCGAACCAGCCCCGAGGCCCGATAGCACCAAACCGAAACATGGACAGTTTCGGCTAAAGAGAAAAAGCCACTACGCACGGAGGCGTCGGCTTCAAGGAGACTACTCCGGATGAATGACATTGCCCCCATGAATTCGAGTCAACCTTTGTCCTTGCGCACCGGCGAGAGGGGGAGCCGATCGCAGGTCAATGCTTCCACCACCCCAACGCGAGATGTGGACCGCATCGAAATTTCCCAACGCTCGCAATGGCTTTCCAAGTTGAAACAGCTCCCCGACGTCCGCCAGGACCTGGTGGACAGGATCAAGGAAGAGATTGCCCAAGGCTCTTACGAAACACCTGACAAAATCGAACAGGCGATCGATGAATTGCTCAGTGACCTGACCGCGTAAGTAAGGCGCCCACGCGATGGGTTCGGACGAACGGTATCACAGCCCCGAGTCCCGCAACCAGCCGCTGCCAACCATGCAGCGGTTTTTCTTTAACAGCCATCTTTGCGTAATCTGCAAGGGTGACCACCTCCAATCCACCCAATTCTGCAACATCAGCCAGTAACCCCCGAAGGCGTTCTTTAAGTTGCCCGGCCTGGCTTGGGTTGATGCTATTGGTGCTTCCGACGCTGGGCATCGGCGTGGTCGCGCCGCGCCTGCTGACCATGCATGAAGCCGTGCTGCCCCAATCGGCCCGCGAAATGTGGCTGGCGGGTGAGTTTGTAGTACCCATGAATGCAGGTCGGCCATGGGTGGAAAATCCGCCGTTGCCCCAGTGGTGTGTCATGACCGCGATGCAACTTGGCCAGTGGTCAGGCCTGACCCAACCCACCGATTGGCTGGTTCGCATCCCCTCATTCCTCGCCGGGCTGCTGGCTGTCATCTTCACCGTCCTGCTCGGGACGCGATTGGCTGGCCCGCGCGTGGGTTGGTTGGCCAGCTTCATGCTGGGCACCATGTACAAGTTCGCCGAGTACACTTGGCTGGCGGAAGATGAAATCTACCTGACGCCTTGGGTCGTCCTCGCGACCTTGCTTTTCTTCATGCAGGCCTATCGTGTTGATGGCGCGACAGAAAAACTGGCCGAAGCGAATGAAACGCGCGCGATAGAACACATGACATGGCGGCATTTTCTTCTCGGCTGGCGCGGCTGGACGACCACCGGCTTCTTCATCGTGCTGGGACTGACCAACCTGGTCAAAGGCATCGGCTTTGGCATGGCGATCGTGTTGGCCCCGATCTTCACCTGGCTGGCCTTCGATGCCTTGGTGCGGTGGTGGGCCAGCCAGCCTCAGACTCAACTGAAGCATTGGCTTTGGTTGCCGGGCGTGATGCTCACCAGCCTGATTGCTTTGGCCTGGCCGGTGGCTGCGATCTGGCGCGAGCCCGGTGCCTTGGAAGTCTGGTGGTTTGATAGCGCCGGGCGGGTGACAGGAGACTACACCGCGATCAACGAGCCCTGGTGGTATTACGCCAGGCATCTGCCTGAAATCACAGCGCCATGGATTCTGTTACTCCCTCTGGCGCTGATCCTGACAGGCCTCGCGCTCGTAAAGCTGTTGCGCGACCAGCAAACAGGCCCATTCGCGCATCGTCTGCGTCAACTGTCCCATTCCAAGTGGTGGGTGATTTTTCTTCTCGCTGTGGTGCCGACCGCCATGTTCCACATCCCCTCAGGCAAGCATCACCATTACCTGTTGCACATCACCCCTGCCTATGCCTTGCTCGCCGCCTTGGCTGGGCATTGGCTCATAGCCCGGCTGCATCTCAAACGGCGCGTTCGGCAAGTCATCTTCGCATCCATCGCAATACTCGTTTTCATCACCTACCTCTCTGTGCATCAGTTTCTGTTTCCCGCGACGGATCAGACCGGGCCTGACATTGAACTGATCCAGCGGGTGGAGCAAAAGTCGCGCGATGCAAACATCCCCATCGTGGTGAATGCTGATCTGAACTCCATGGACTTCTGTCGATTCCTTTTCTACCTGCCTCGCGAAACGAAAGCCATCCACTCGCTGGAATTTCTCCACGACAACGATGCCCCCCGAGGCAAGGTGTTACTCATCACACGCCAACGCGATGAGCCTCGTCTGCATCAATTTGGCCAAGTCGTCGAGGTGGACAAGAGCAGTTACTCGCGAGGGGAGCGTGGCGAGCAATACCAGAAAGGATTTCGCGTCGCTGCGTATCTGTTGGAAATCAGGGAAGATCTGGATCGCTGGGAGATGCCCGAGGTGACGCCGATGCAGGCCATGAGCCGGGCCCCGTTAACGGATGCTCAATTGCAGAACCCCGAAAAGACAGAATGACCCAACTGATTCATTCGCTTACAAAAGCAACAAAGTGGAGTTAGTCATGCCTGACACAAATGTCGATCAATTAACCATCGCTGGCTTTCAGCAATTTATCCGCGAGCGTTATTACGAAACGGACAAAGCTCGAGGCACGCCGGGCACGTTCATGTGGCTGATCGAAGAGGTGGGCGAACTCGCTACCGCATTGCATAAAGCAACCGGCGAAGGAGGCAACACCTCAGGCGGTGAAAATCTGGAAGAAGAATTTGCCGATGTCATCGCCTGGTTGTGCACGCTGGCGAATATCAACGACATTGACCTGGCTAGTGCGCTAGCGCGTAAATACCTTGACGGGGCCGGTCCCGAGGGGCATAAATGAAAGTGCTGTGGAAGCATGTGGCGTGTAGGATGGGTTAGGTGAGTCTTCGAGCCGTAACCCATCAACCAGAGCGTCAATGGTCATGGGCATAATTGATGAGTTACGCTTCGCCCAAAAGCTTCGCTAACCCACCCTACCCAAAGTTAGGCGTGATTTGTGCACCCGAATACGTATATGCTTTCGCCCTGTAGAAGCCCACTTTCAGCATGGGGAATCATTGATGACTGACCTCGACCAATGCCCACATCTTTTTGTCTATGGCACGTTGCGTGTGGGCAGCAACCACCCAAAGCATGAACAGTTGATGCAAGCTGCCAATCATGTTGGGTCAGGCCACTTGCCGGGGTTGCTTTATCGCGTGAGTTGGTACCCCGGATTGGTTGAGACAGATCAGCCGGGCGCGGCCGTGCTGGGCGATGTGTTTCTTCTCCATGATGCCAAGGCTTTGGATTGGCTGGATGAGTTTGAGGGTTATTCCAAAAGTGAGCTGGCGGGTTGTGAGTATCGCCGGGTGATCCGCGAGGTGATGCTTGAGTCAGGCGCGAAGCTGCCTTGCTGGGTTTATATTTATCAGTTTGATGTAGCGCGACTGGTAAGAATCGAATCGGGCGATTTTCTAAAGTCGTTGCGAGATGGGTGATCTTCGCGAGTGATGTCCCTTAAATAATGAACCCGTTTAGCCCCGGTGCCTGCACCGGGTTTTTTCAAAAATGCCACAATAGTTTGTGTTCAACGGCATAGGTACACGTTTGTGAATTCACCATGGAAGCCGGATAATCACAAGAACCATAAAACGGGAGTCTTTGCTCAATGTGGACAGGGCTGGTAATTATCTTTCTGGTGTACGGCTTGTGGGTACTGGCTTTTCACATGGTAGTCCTGCGCGGCTGGCGATTGCTCGTTCGTCGTGCACAGGCACGATTCGCGGAACCATTGTGTGGCAAGTGTCGATATCCAATCAAAGGCTGGAGCACGGATTGCTGCCCAGAGTGTGGCACGGACCGAACTGAGCGCGAGCCCTATGTCAGGCCACTGCATCGGGTGCGCTTTCCCGGCTACGCACTGATCTTACTTGTAATGATGATCAATCTCTGTGTGGTTTGGATCGCCATGCCGCGCTGGGCCAGGGTTCAGCCCATGTATGCACGGTTGGGACCGGTTGCAGCCCAGGGCAGTGGCACTTTCGAGTTTGACCATATCAATGAAACAAGGGAAGAGTGGCGGTTTTCTGTAGGCGGCGACTTGATGGTGTATGAAATATCATTTCTTTGGGGCAAGTACCTACCTCCCGATGGCTCAGAACCAATCAGCATCTTCCTCTATGTCGGGCCAACCGATTACATCGGGGCTGAGCCATCGCTGTATGAAGCACTCAAATCGGTGCACCCGTCTGTGACGGAAGAACTGTTGATTGCGGTTAGAAACGAGCAGACACTCGACGGCCAGACGATTGCCCACTTGATGGAGCGTCCGGTCAGAGAGAAGTACTCAGACTGGAATCCGCCGGACTCAATGCTGAGTCGATGGATGATCAACAGCTATGGTGCGTTGATGCTTGGCGGCATCATTCTCGTTGCAATACTACAGATCCTCTTTCTGATTAAAACCCCAAATTTCGTGGTACCAGCGAAACAAACCTAGACGGCTATGACGCTGAAACATGCTGGCTCATCTGATCTCATTTATTGCACTTAAAATAGATAGAAAACACCCGGTGCAGGCACCGGGGCTAAAGGCAGCATCTGATGCGTGTTGTGTTTATACATCCATAATCATCGGCGATGAGGCATTCATTCGCGATCATGTCATTCACCCAACCATCACGCCGCGGCATGTTCAGTCAACTCAGGCAGGACACGATGCCAACCGCCACGACACAGTTCCGCGATCGACTCCACCACATGGTCAGGCCTGAACGCAAAGTCTTCGATGGCCTCGCGTGAAGTGGTGCCCGTCAGCGTCAGCACGGTCGTGTAACCCATCTGCACTCCGCCGAGGATGTCGGTATCCATCGTGTCGCCGATCATGATGGTTTCGTCCGCCTGCAAGCCGAGTTCCTTGCGTGCTGCCCGCATCATCACCGGGTTAGGCTTGCCTACAGAAAAGGCACTGCGTCCTGTCGCTGACTCCAACAGCGCGACCACCGCCCCAGCGCCAGGCCGCGACCCCTTGGACGTCGGGCAGTTCGGGTCAGGATTGGTCGCGATCAGGCGGGCGCCGCCTCGAATGAAGTTCACTGCATTTTCCAGCATCTCAAACGAGATCGACCGCCCTTCGCCGACGACGACATAGTCTGGCTCATGATCGACGATCGCATACCCGTTGGCGTGCAATGCCTGGAGCAGGCCTCCCTCGCCGATGACGTAGGCTGTGCCGTTGGGCTTCTGCTTGGCGAGAAAGCGAGCCGTGGCCATGGCACAGGTGAAAATGTGCTGTTCCTCGACATCAATGCCCATCCGCCGCAGTTTCATCATCACATCCCGTCTTGTTCGCTGGCTGTTGTTGGTCAGGAACATGAAGGGGATGCGCTCGGCCTTGAGTTCATTGATGAATTCGCGCGCACCGGGAATCAACTCGCTCGAACGATAAATCACGCCATCCATATCAATCAGAAATCCAAACATCGTCCACCCTTTCATCAAGCCTTGATCGCGCAGCAACATCTCAAGCACAAGCAGCGGCTTCTGGCTGTTTTAAAATCAGTTCGGGGCTTGGTTACAACATCAGCCTTGCGCTGACGGCCCCATGCGTTGCTGTTAGACATATCAGCAAAAGTGATGCCAGAGTTGGACGGAGTTATTCCGCTGGCTGAGATGGTCAGTGGATGGCTTGCTAATGAACACGCGGGGGAACAACATAAGTCTGGCCTTCCCTTTCGGTGGCTTGCAGCCTGCCTTCTTTCACCGCCTGTCTTGCCTGCTCAATGGTCATGCCTGTCATCGCAGCCCATTCGTCCAGAAGATAAAAGGTATGGCTGCCAGATATGGGCGTTTGCCTATTCAGGCTTCAATTTCAGCACGATTGTGTCACCTGAAGCCCAATTGTGAAACAGATCCTTATACCCTTGCGTGTCATGATACTCGGGTTGATACGCATTGATGACAGGAAACGTGTTTTTTTCCGGTGCACCTGAGCAACCGGTCAGATGAATATGACCAGCCGTATCCGTGCAAGCCACGCGCAGCATGTCATCGCCATTCCCACCGAAGTACGTTGAATAGACGAGTTGGGAAAGATCGTTGTCAAGGATAGTCAATACGCCATCAAATCGACCCGCGTTGTCTTTCTGGTAGGCATTGGCTGTGACAGGATAGTTGACTGAATCTGATGTACTGACAAAAAGCACGTTATCGTTGTCATCAACCATCACCGTGTCAGGCCCATTACACTCATGGCCGGAACCACCAACATAAGTCGCAGCCAGCAGTTGCCCCGTCGGCGAGAACTTGGCGATGCCAAAGTCCGTCTTCCCCCCGCCATAGGTCGTTTGAAATGCATCTCGCGTGACAGGCCAGTTTCCAGTTGGTGCTAGCCCGACGAAGACATTGCCTTTGCTGTCGACAGCCACCGCATGTGTGCGCGGCATGGTGCGCTCACTGTCACCAATGTATGTACCAAAGAGCAACTTCGATCCATCTGCAGAAAGTTTGCCCACCCATGAACTGTCGGGCGTTCGTTTGAACGCGCCGGGCGTGGTTGGCAGGTCGGTCGATCGTGTCCCCATAAACAGCACCGGGCAGCGGTCAGGCCCAACACAAAGACTCGCATCCTGAAAGTTTTCGCCAGTTCCCCCGATGAATGTCGCCCAATAAACCTTCCTGCCATCATTCGACACCTTGATCACGCCCATGTCCTGTTTACCTGAAGGCTTGGCGTGAAAGGCATGACGCGTCCAGTCTGCAGGTAGCTGGTGTTTCGTACCTTCGGCATAAGAAAGAGTCATGTAAATATCGCCACGGTCATCAAGTGCCATATCGCGCACCTCATGCCCCAGACCGACGTAACTGGCCCAGACCACGCGAGATGCATCAGGCGTCAACTTTGCGACGAAGCCGTTCTGTTCGCCATAGAACCCACCCCAACTGCTTCCCTGATAATCGCTTTGAAAAGTGTCTCGTGTTGTTGGGAAACCCGCTCCCCCTCTGCCGGACACATAGAGGAATCCTTTTTTGTCAAGTTTGATGGTATATATCTTGTCAAAGTCATGTCCGCCCAACAAAGTAGACCAAACCAACTTTCCCGAAGGATCAAATTTGCAAATGAAAGCATCCGACTTTCCCCCAGCATACTCAGGCTGAACGACACCCGGCGTCGTGGGAAAATCTGATGATCCCGTACTGCCTGCGATATAGGTGTTGCCCTCACTGTCCGTTGCGATTCCCCTGGCTTGTTCGTGGTTGGTCCCGCCAATAAAAGAGGAATAGACCACGTCATACCGGCTGGTGGGATTCGCTTTCTGCGAGGTTTGACAACCCGATAAAAAGCAATAGCCAGAAAGTATCAATAGTGAAGTAATGGTACGTATCTTATTATTCATCTGGGTCATAGTGTTCATCCGTTGCTCTGTTTGCATCACTGTCGATGTTGCCAATCTTTTCTTTCTTCAACAAAACCGCATCACTGGCTGAGACAGCCGATCCGCCGGCATAGGAGTCGAAACAGTAAGGCGTGAAATTCGAGGCATGCCCATCGACCCAGGCGACATGACCCTTGCCGTTGTGCCTGCCATGGAAGTTAGGTCGTACTGATCCCGGATTACCACTGGTCGGTCTGCCGATGGTGGTTCTGGTCACACGCGGCGACCACTGCGGTTCAATGTTGGCTGCATCCCAGAATGTCGCCTTGACCGAAGGTTTGACGATCCGGCTGAGCATGACTCCCCCACCTTCCGGGCCCAGCGTGCCCATGGCCAGGCTGTAGGCATAGCCGACCTTGCCATACTCCGGGGTGGGATCGTCTTGCGGGATATCGAGTGACGGGCATTCTGCCACCTTCATCGAGCCGCCCAGCGCGTCGTACAACATGCCTGCTGGTTCGTAATAGATCGGCCTTCGCCCGAGTTGAGGAATGTTGCCACCGTACCAATAGCGTGAAACCGTTTTCTCGACGCCATCGATCTTGTGGGTATCAACGCCACCGTTGAAAGGGATCATGCCCCCATCGTTGTCGATGGCGAAGTTGACCGCGGCATTGGCCAGTTGCCTGGTGTTGGACATGCAGGCCGTAGCCCGTGAAGCTTCCAGCGCGGCTCCCAATGCGGGCAACAACAAACCGATCAGCAAGACAATACAGCCCATCACAACCAGAAGTTCTATCAAGGTGAAGCCTGGCCTTTGCTCACCCAGAATGTCATCAAAGACCTTCCCGGCAGCCGGGTATATCTTCCGCGGCATACCCGGTGCCGGTTCGGTCCTGTGAGGATTCAGTTTTGCTTTGCAAAACATATGGACTCACTTGCTCGTGAGGAAATTAACGGTTGAACGCAGCGCCTCGGCGACGAAGCACACCGACACCACCCACTGCCAGCAAGGCCAGCGAGGCCGGTTCGGGAATAACGCTGACATCGCCAGAGCGGAAAGCTTCAAGGTCCGCTCCGCTCAAAGCACCATCGCTGCCCAGGGTTGAGCCAAAGAAACGCACGTTGTCCAGCAAGCCATCAAACGGACGCGACAGGTTGTAGGTGGACAGGTTGGCATCATTGCCAATGCTGAACCCATAGCTGCCATCCGAAGAAGCAGCCCCCTTGCCTGTCAGTTTCGTGCTGAACATGAGCGTCACTTCCTCTGGATTTCCCTCGGCTTCAAGTGCATTGCGATAGCCTCGATAGAAGTTGACGTTGTATTCATTCGGGTCTTCGGTCGCGGTGTAGGTCATGGCGAAAAAGACCCACTTGTCGATGTCGTCCCAGCCGGTGGATTCATTTTCCGCGTTAGTGCCATTGACCAGCACGCGCATGGTGCCATCACTGAACCCGCCGCTGGCTCGCAAACCACCCCCGGCGGTATCCATCGTCTGGAACAAGCGTGGAGCGCCATAGCCCATGGCCACGTTCGAGGTTTTGTACCAGCCAGACACCGTCCACGATTCGAGATTCTGCATCCAAGGTGCTGCGGAAGCATAGACTGCGGCCCCACCATGATAGACAACACCTTGCCAATCCGGGGTTTGCGAACCCATACCTTCGGAGCCGGTGTTATCAAAAGCGCGGTCCCAAGGCTGGCCGGTCACACCCAGGCCGTAATCGCTGTGCAAATCGCTGGCAACCCATCCGGAAGGATCGTAGTTCACCAGGGTGACGTCGGCAGCCACGGTGCCGGTACTCATGGAGGTGGTGCCAGCCCCGTTGAACTGGTACTCCAGCATCGGGGCAGGGATATCCGCCAATACCCCACCTGAAGCCACAGCCAGGGTTGCCAGATTGCACAAACACAAAGTCGCTCTACTCTTCATCAGACTACTCCTTAAAAAGTCCTGGAGATAAGCCTCTGAGTGAACAACCGCTGTTCGAGACGAGGCCCTCTCTCTTCCTGCGAAGCACCTTAACACACAGGATCATCGCGATGCAGATAATGCATTGCATAGAATTTAATATAATAAAATTATTAATTTCACACAACTTGCATACACTTGAGAACTCATCAACATGGGTCAGTAAACAATAAAATAACAGTTTATTTCACATATACCCGATAAATGAGATAATACAAAACCTATACATTTAGTTATTCATTGTTTTTACTTTTATTTGTGTGTGCAACAATTGCAGGATGCTTATATACCGCAACAGCACACACCCGGACGTTATTCACGACCCATCCATGTTCTTGACCTTGACGCGAGAACGGGGCCATGGATTGATTTATTTCCATCGCCGAAACCGGTGTGTTATCTCTGCGTGAGTCGCAGGATTCACTACAATCGGGGGTGTTGCGGTTTTGATGCCGCAAGATTCCCAACCGAACGATTGGAGCCTGACGATGTCGAACCTGACCACCCCTGCGGTGTTGATTATTCGCGACGGCTGGGGCCGCAACCCCAATCCTGAACACGACAAGTTCAATGCCATCAAATTGGCCAACACGCCCATCGGCGATGAACTGCTCAAGACCTACCCTTGGACGCTGATCAAAACCAGCAGTGAAGACGTCGGCCTGCCCGAAGGGACGATGGGCAACAGCGAGGTCGGCCATCAGAACATCGGGGCCGGTCGCATCGTCGATCAGGAATCCGTCCGCATCACCAAGGCCATCCGAAACGGTGAATTCTTCGAAAATGAAGCGCTAACCGGCGCGGTCAAACAGGCCAAGGAAACCGGCCGGTATGTGCACCTGCTGGGCATCGCCTCCGATGCGGGTGTGCACGGCCTGATGACTCACCTTTATGCCTGCATCGAACTTTGCAAGAAACTCGATCACGACAAGCTATCGCTGCACCTCTTTACCGATGGGCGCGACACCGGCCCATTCACCGGCATGAACTATGTCAAACAGATCGAAGCCAAGTGCAAAGAGTTGGGCGTCGGCAAGGTGGCTTCCATCTGTGGCAGGTACTACGCGATGGACCGCGACAATCGCTGGGAACGCGTGGAGAAAGCCTATGCCTGTCTGACCGGCATCCACGCGCGCAAGCTCGAACTTCCTTACGCGACCAGTGCGGAAGAAGCGATCCAGCGTTACTACGACAACCCCACAGGCGACTCGATGAAAGGCGATGAATTCATCGTGCCCACCATGATTGGCGACACGCTGGATGCAGCCCTGGCTGACCGCATCGTCGATGGCGACTCCGTGATCTTCTACAACTATCGTGGAGATCGCCCGCGCGAAATCACCCGCGCCTTTGTCCTGCCCGATGATCAATGGGCCAAGGTCAAGCCTTCACCCGACACCGGGAACCAAGGCTTCAACCGCACGAAGAAACTGAATGTCACCTACGTCACCCTCACCGGATACGAGGAAGAACTGAACCAGTACGTAAATGTGGCTTACCCCAAACCGCCGAAGATGACCAACATCTGCGGAGCCTATCTCGCGGAGAAAGGCTTGACACAGTTCCGCTGTGCAGAGACGGAGAAGTTCCCGCATGTGACGTTCTTCTTTAATGATTACCGCGAGGAACCCTTCCCCGGCGAGTCAAGGCAGATGGCTCAGTCCCCCAAGGTGGCAACCTATGACCTTCAGCCGGAGATGAGCGCGCCGGAAATCTGCAAGATCGTGCTGGGCCGATTGGCTGCGGATGATTGCGAGGATGTCATCATCGTTAACTTTGCCAACGGCGACATGGTGGGTCACACCGGTTCGCTCGAAGCCGCGATCAAGGCCGTGGAAACCGTGGACGACTGCGTCGGCCAGATCGTCAAGGCAACGCAAGCCAAAGGGGGCGTGCTGATCGTCACGGCCGACCATGGCAATGCTGAGCAGATGTGGTCGCCCGAAAACAACTCGGCCCACACCGCACACACGCTTTATGACGTCGAGTGCATTCTCGTTGATGATGGCAAGAAAGACCTGGCTGGCGGCGATGCCAACTCACCCAGCACGGGTCTGAATGATGATGGCAAGCTGGCTGATGTGGTGCCGACGTTGTTGGCCATGATGGGTCTGGAACAACCCAAGGAGATGACGGGTCAGAGTTTGATCAAGTAAGGCTGAGCCCGTCACTTACAACTTCGAGCAACGCTGTCGCAGTGCGTGATCTGCCAGAACCAGAGCCATCATCGCCTCACCCATCGGCACAAACCGAGGCAGCAGGCAGGGATCATGTCGTCCCTTGGTTTCGATGGTCGTTGCTTCGCCTGCCTTGGTGACCGTGTCCTGAGCTTGGGGCAAAGAACTGGTGGGTTTGATGGCACAGCGCATCACAATGGGCTGGCCCGAGCTGATGCCACCCAACATCCCACCATGCCGATTGCTGCGCGTGCGGATGCCCGCTTTTACCCCAGGCCGTTCTGACGGCACCGGTTCAAACAGATCATTATTCTGGCTGCCTCGCATTCGAGCGACGTCGAACCCAGCCCCGTACTCCACGCCCAGCACCGCAGGCAGGGAGAACATCGCTTTGCCAAGGTCGGCCTTGAGTTTGTCGAACACCGGTTCACCCCAGCCGGGCGGCACGCTGATCGCGACCAGTTCCGCCACGCCACCAATGGAATCGCGCTCGGCTCGCATCTTTTCGATGAGCGCGACCATCTTCTCTGCCACGGCTGCATCCGGACAACGCACGATGTTGGTTTCCACCTCTTTCAGTGTGATCGCTTCGGGGATGGGGATATCCGCAATGATGTCACCCACCTGCCGGACGTATCCGACGATGCGCACGCCATACAGTTCAGCCAGCAGTTTCTTGGCCACCGCACCGGCAGCGACACGGACGTTGGTCTCGCGTGCGGAACTGCGCCCGCCACCGCGATAATCACGGAAGCCATACTTCGAGTCGAAGGTGTAATCGGCGTGGCCGGGTCGATACTTGTCCTTGATGTCGCTGTAATCTTTGCTGCGTTGATCCTGATTTTCGATGAGGATGGCAAGGCTGGTGCCCGTGGTGCGCCCCTCAAACACGCCGGAAAGAATGCGTGGCCGGTCTGCTTCCTGGCGTTGCGTCGTCACCTTGCTTTGGCCGGGACGTCGGCGATCCAGGTCCGGCTGAAGGTCTGCTTCTGAAAGCTCGAGTCCTGCCGGGATGCCATCAATAATGCACACATTCCCCGGGCCGTGGCTTTCACCAGCCGTGGTCACGCGGAAGAGTTGTCCGAAAGTATTGCCTGCCATGAGTGAATTGTAGCAGTTGCAGCAAGGTGGCTCATCGATGCGCGCCCATCAACACGATCACGAAAATTAAAGCCCGGACGAATCGCGGCTTTGGCTTTCATCGGTTGTTTCAGGCAGGTGCAAACCGCACTCCTGTTTTCTGCCCTGGAAGCGACCGGCGCGTTCATCCTCGCCATCAAGAATCGCCCGTGTGGAGTGCCAGTCACCAATCGAGGCATACCCCTGAAAATACAGCGGGTGATAAGGCAGATCATGGGCCTTGAGATACTCATGCACATCTTTGGTGGACCAGTCCAGAATCGGGTGAATCTTGTATAGCTCACCCCGCTTGCCGATGTAATCCATCCCTGACCGATGCTGGGTCTGCTGACGGCGGACGCCCGACAACCATGCCGTCGCGTTCAAGTCATCCAGTGCCCGGTTCATCGGCTCAACCTTGCGCAAGCGGTCGTACCGATTCAAGTCGTCCAGATCCCCTTCCCATAACCTGCCCTCGATGGCTTCCATGTGGGCCGGACTCATGTGCGATTGATACACCTTCAGGTTCAGCTTCAAACGGTCGGCCAACTCGTGGGCGAATTGATAAGTCTCGGGAAAGAGATAGCCGGTATCCACCCAGATGACCGGGATGTCGGGCACGATGCGCGTGACCAGATGCAGCATCACCGCCGCCTGTGCCCCGAAACTGGAGGTGAGCACCATCCCCTTGCCGAACTGTTCGTGCGCAAAGCGCACGATATCCTGGGCGGATTGGCCAGCCAGGCTTTGATTCACTTCCGGCAAGTCGAGGGATGAGCTCATTGCGGTTATCGGTGCACTGCCTCTTTAATCTGTCGCGTCGTCTGAAAGAATAAGCTTAGCCCATAGCCGAGGGGTATGACAACAATAAGCACACAATTCCCTTCTTCCCCCCCGGTTCAAACTCCGCTATCATTTGGGGTTCGCGTATTGGTTTGACAGAAAACCCTTATTCACCCCAGCCAACTGACTGGAGAAAACTGCTATGGCGCTTGATGAATCGACATTGAAGCTAGGTACCCTCGCATTGCATGGCGGCCAATCCCCTGACCCGGCCACCAACTCCCGGGCGGTGCCCATTTACGCTACCACCAGCTACGTGTTCAATAACACCGACCACGCAGCGGCCCTGTTCGGCCTGCAGGAGTTTGGCAACATCTACAGCCGACTCATGAACCCCACCGTCGATGTCCTCCAGAAACGACTGGTTGCCCTCGATGGTGGCGTCAACGGCCTCTGCCTTGCCTCGGGTCAGGCGGCCATCACCGCTGCGATATCCACCATCTGCCACAGTGGGCAGAACTTCATCAGTTCCACTTCCCTCTATGGCGGGACATGGACACTCTTTACCCAGACCTTCAAGAACCTGGGCATCGAAGTGCGCTTCTTTGACCCCTCACACCCCGAGCAGATCGCCGACCTTGTCGACGAAAACACCCGACTGGTGTACATGGAATCACTGGGCAACCCCAAGAATGACGTGCCTGACTTCAAAGCCATCGCCAACCAGGCCCACAATGCCAAGCATGGGGCGATCCCTGTCATCTGCGACAACACGGTAATGACCCCCGCCCTGCTCAAGACCTTTGAGCATGGCATCGACATCAACGTTTATTCCTGCACCAAGTTCATCGGCGGACATGGCACGCACATCGGCGGCGCGATCGTGGACAGCGGCAACTTCCAGTGGACGGATAATCCCGAGAAGTGGCCTGAGTTCTGCTCGCCCGCACCTAGCTATCACGGAGCCGTATTTGCGGAACACTTGAAGCCCTTTGGCAACATCGTGTTCTGTGCTCACGTCATGACGCACTGGTTGCGCGACACGGGCGCGTGCATGAGTCCATTCGCAGCATTCCTCTTCCTGCAAGGGCTGGAGACGCTGCACCTGCGCATGCCCCGCCATTGCGAGAATGCATTGAAGGTGGCCAAATTCCTTGAGGCCCATGATGCGGTGGAGTGGGTCAACTACCCCGGCCTGGAAAGTCACAAGGATCACGCCAGCGCGCAGAAGTACCTGCCAAACGGCCAAGGCGCGATCATGGGCTTCGGCATCCGCGGTGGCATGGAAGCAGGTAAGAAATTCATCGACAGTTGCCAGCTCTGCTCACACCTGGCTAACATCGGCGATTCCAAAACGCTGGTGATTCACCCAGCCAGCACCACGCACCAACAGCTCAGTGCAGAGGAACAGGCCGAAACCGGTGTTCGTCCGGAATACATCCGTGTCAGTGTGGGTACGGAAGATGTGGACGACATCATTGCAGACTTGAGCCAGGCCTTGGAAGTGGCCGCGACTGTCGCGGTGTAAGTAGGATGGGTTAGCGTAGCCTCTTGGCGGAGCGTAACCCATCACAAGGCACTTTACATGTCATTAATACGAAGAAGCAGGTCGCAAGGCCTGCTTTTTTCATGCACAGCCATCAAGCGCCATTGCCTGCGCATTACAATGGCGTCATGCCCTCGCAAATGGAAACCAATGAACTCATGGAGCAGGCCAGCGTTGCCTTGCAGCGGATGGCGTATCTGCGTTGCGAGTCGCTGTCGCTACAAGCTTTGGCGCAGGCTCGTCAGGCACAGGACTGGTGGGCTTACGCGCGCATTCTGATGCCTTTGCAGGAAAGTCGCAGGCAACGCCGCATGATCGCCATGGAAGGCACGCTGCTGATCGCCCCTGACATGGATGAGGCCCAACTGCTCGCAGCATTGGGCGCGCCTGCCGCTGGGGCAATCGTGTTGACCCCGCCCTGGTCAACCGAGCAGGTCAACACATTGGCCAGCAAGTTGCATGACCAACAGGCTTATGCAGAGGTGTTCTTTGCCCTTCCGGGCGAGTCGCGTTGGGTTTTTGAATCGACTGGCACGCTTCACGCGACCCGTGAGATGCCCGCCCCGCCCGGTGATTGGCTGAACAGGCCGATCTCGAACGAGCAATTGAAGTCATTACCGACCGATGCCCAGCAGCGCGACCCAGCCGGTTGGCTCTTGGCTGCTTCGGAGAAGTTGGGCGACGCCGTACTGGCGAAGATGGACAAGGGACAATCATTGGCTGGTCAGGTGGCGCATCTGGAAGCCTGTCTTTCCGTCGTGACGGATCACGAAATCATCCATCAGACTTTGTTCGAGACGGTTCGGGCGTTGGCGCGCGAGTCTGCTGATGCTGGCCGGGGATGAAAGCATGACCGAACCCGCACCCATCAGCGAGAAACCCAGGTCCAGGTGGGGAACCATCACGCGTTATTTTCTGATCGCGCTGGCGCTTGTTGGCATCGGGCTGGGTGTGCTCGTGGCCTACGCCTGGCAACTGGCCGGTGCCGAACCACAGCAACGCCAACTGATCAACAAGCAGATCGCAGCACTGTCACGCGAGCAACGCATCCGAGCTGCAGAGCGTGTACAGGCCCAGTTCTGGAATGCATTTGGCGGCGAAGTGACCCATCGCGCGAAGGATATCACGGACGACGCGGGACAGACGCGCATCATCATCGAAACTTTGCCCGAACGGGCCGAGAGCTTTGTCACCCAGCAGATCGAAGTCAGCCTGGCTGATCTGAACATCTGGTTCTCTGAACGCTATGAAGCCTGGCTGAAGAATCAGGCTGGCAGCAAAAGCGAGCAAGCCATCCAGGCTCCGCGTATCTGGGCCAACGAGCAAAGCCTGTACTTCAGCGTCTATCTGCCTGAGCAGGGAAGGTTTGGCACGATCGCGTTTCGCCCGCAGTTTCAGGAAGATGGCAAACTGTTGATCCATATCGACCGCGTCATGGCTGGGCGACTTGATCTGTTTGAAGAGATGCTTGGGGCACAACTGGCCGATCACAACGCGAGCGACGCGACGACCAGCAAACTTTTACAGGCTGCGTTTGATAAGCAACCCATCGAGCCGGTGATTGAAAAGCAAGGCGGCCGAGGGATTCACTTTACAGCCATCCATTTCACGCCCGACTCAATTCGTTTTGAGTATTACTTTGAGCCGGGCGAGAATTAGGGTGATTCAATTTAATGCCCACGAGCTGCGCACTTCAGTAAGCGAATTCATTTCTTCAGTGGGGCAGCGTCCCGCCAGCCATACTTGTACAGCGAGCTGGCATGTCACAGCAACCCATGTAAGGTTGCGTGAGTTTTGCCTGCTCTTCGTGACCCTCTCTGTGTCCTTTGTGAACTCTGTGCTTATTCTCCGCCAGGTGCTGTGGCCAAGGTCTTGTCCCGGGCCTGTCGAAGGGCCAGAGACATGGCCAGGAATGAATGATGGCAAAGAATCCACTCCCTCACGGTCGTGGCTCGTGGGGAGATTTTGAGCTTCGCTCGAATGGCGGGCGAGACGCACCGCCCCACCGAATATCATGGCCATGCTTCGCGATGGCCATGCCACCAGCCTAAGAATCCGCTTCCTTACGGAGCGCGGCTCGTGGGGAAACAGAGTGTCGTTCGGAGAAATCATTCAACCGGGGCGCGGCGTTGGGCTTCACGATACTTTTTGTAATCCCCGCCGTATTTGTTCACCACAGTCATGACTTCATCAACATCTTCTATGAATTCAACGTGGCCATCCGCAAAACCGGCATGAATGCCCTCCATTTTTCTGGCAATATGTGGTTTGCTGACGACCAGGATCTGGCTGGCACTCGTTTCCCATTTCATACCATTGCCAATGTAAAGAAAATCAGAATTGTCGTTAATCCAATCGCGCTGTTTCTGATCTGACCACTGATAAAAGCCTGGTGGCACATCTTGCTGTGACCCAAACTCGGAGAAAATTAATTCCGGATCGAGTTGTGCTTCTGAATACATTTGCCCTAGATCTTTGGGAAGATTTTGGTTGGTATCCATAACAGCATAGGTAGTGGCAATTTGTACAACCCCTCGCATTTTGCTCATATCGGTCACTTTTTGTGCTGCAGTTCGCGCTGCTTCGAGTGCAGGCAAAATCGCACCAACCACAAGACCGGCAGCCGCGGGATTAAGGCCTGTTAGCGCGCTCTGCTGTGTAGATGCCATCGCCGTGGCAAACGGGTAAGACTCGTAATTCATGAAGGTCACACCCGCCTCATCAGCGACCATAAAACCTATACTCGGTTCGGTGATTTCCAAGATCTCAGGCAAGGTTGGCAGCAACATCACCGGCGTGTCTTCCACCCCCAGCATGTCCGCAAAACCAACGAGTGTGCGACCAACAATCTGCCAGAGCGGATAAGCCGAGGTCATCATCTTCGGCGAGTCATACCACGAGAAGCCTGCGATCTTGTTGTCGGCCAGGCGCTTCATCTGAGCTTTGAAGAACGGGTGATCCACCAGCGAAGGCTTACCTGAGTCGGCAAACTTCACCGCACTGACCACGGACTCCGGCTGAAGGCTGAAGTACAGATTCCCCTTGTGAATCGCCCAGGTTGGAGCACCCAAAGGCAGCGCCAGGTAGTTGATCTCAACGTCGCCAACCTTTTCCTTGCGGAACTTGAGCTTGATGTAGCCGTCCTGCATGGGCGGGGCTTGCGCCATCGCTGCGCCTGCGAGCAGTTGCAGCTTGTCGAGGATGGCAGAGGCCTTGGCTGGGTCGCGCAGGTTGTTAATCATCACCCCACCAAGGGCAAACGAGCCGGTGCCGGTGGTCTGGGCATCGTAGTAGTAAAGCCAGTGCTGGCCGAAGGCTGGCAAGGCTTCATCCATGATCGACATGCCCAGGAACTGGTCTGCCTGCTGAAGGGCCTGCTTGAATTGCTCTGCCTCGTTGCCATCCCAATCGGTCCGCTCAATAAATTTTATTGTCTCCCGAGCCAATGCAGCCACATCTAACTGAATAGTGCTAGCTGCTTCCGCGTCCCGCGGCACAAGAGAGATCAATGTATAATCCAACGGCTTTAAATCAATCAGTTTCAGCAAACCACTGCGCTGTCCAGGCGCTGCAAGATGTAATGATGTTCGCCAACCTTTACCGTCCAGCCTTGCAGAAAAAGTGATGCTGTGCAGATCGTTAAGACCCAGGTTTTCTTTAATCTGTTGGGTACGGATAACATTGGCTTTTTTAAACCTTTGAATATCCATTGCTTCAGCCAAAGCGCCGTCCAGAAATTCATTCAACATAGCGATATCCGCATACGCAACAAACGCCGGGTGCTTACCTATTGATTTGCTGGCTTGCTTGAAGCGCGTAGTGGTCGTGATGTTGGTCTTGCCTTGACTTTTGGTGAGTTGTTCAACCTCTTCCTTAGAGAGTACGTCGGTGTGGATCACGATACGTTTGCTCTCGCGTGTCAGCACGAACTTGAAAGGCGCTCGCCTTAATTCGCGATGTTGGTTCATCTGGGCAATGCCGGGCGCGATCATTGCAGCAACAGCTTCGGGCTGTTCGACATCGTCAAAGATCAAAGCCATTTTCATGATCGGTAACGAATCGCGCTGGTAGGTGGGCTTGCCGATGTAGATCGCCATCGGGCGGTTGAGCAGTTGGTCGCCGTACTGTTTGGCGATGGTGGCGATCATCTGCATTTCCATTGGGCCGACGGGCAGTTGCGAGTCAGGCAATGCGGCGATCTTGCCAGCCGCGGCTGGAATGGTGCGTTCAATGAATGGGCGGATCGATGATTTGTCGAGGAAGGCTTTCAGATGCGACGCGTCATAGTCTGGCCCGAGGTTGCTGGCTCCCGACCAGCCCACGTAGATGAGGGCATCATCAGGGATGGCATTGGCCAAAGGTTGGGCCTGGGCCGAGGTAAAGGTAAACGCGACAGCCGCGACCAGCACGAAAAGTTGGTGAATCAGACGTGGCATGAAATGCCCCCTTGCAGAAGGAAACGAAAACGATCCGAACAAGCCTGTATCGTCCGTGAATCCCCTCGGGGAAGCAAATGGGAATGGCAGGCTTTTACAGAAAACAAATGATTTTCAACAACAGATGACGGGCTGCGTTATTCACCGTCCATCGCGATCGACCTCCACCACTGCCCCCGCAGTGTGCCCGCCGAAACCCGCAGCGAAGATGGCGTGCCGGGCGAATTCACCTGTGGCCAACTCATGCGATAACGCAAATCGCTGGCGATCCACCTCAATCGGCTGCTCCAGCCAAGGCATCGGCGGACACTTGCCGGTGCGTCCCATCATGACCGCGAGGACAGCCGAGACCAGACCTGCCGCTCCCAGGCCGTGGCCAATCGCCCCCTTGGCTGCATAGACCTGGGTCGGCCTGCCTTCTTCGCGCAGCTTCAAGTGACGGGCATAGATCGACAGTTCTTCCGGGTCGTGCTCGCGCGTGCCTGTTGCGTGAGGATGTAAGACATCAACCGGCTCAGACAAGAGTTGACGCGCAACATGATCCAAAGCAGGCATGCCCGGCGCAGGTTGAACCAGATCATGCGATTCGTTGGCGCAGGCGGTGTGGATCAGCCAGGCGCGCTTCTTGATGTTGGTTAGCCCGTCGCGCTGGTTGGCTGGAGGTGTCGAAGTTTGACCGGCACGCCTGAGCACAACCGCGGCGGCCATTTCCGCGGGGATGAACCCCTGCCTGCGCTCATCCAGGGGGCGCGGGTGAAAGTCATGGTCGCGTGGCAGGACACCCAGCCGCTGGTAACTGCCGATGAACGTGGGAAGCAAAGCCGCCTCGCTGGTCGCGACCACCACCACGCGTGGACCGTCCGGCTGCATCAGGGCACATCGGGCACGATGCAGCGCGATCAGGCTCGAAGCACACGCTGCAATCATCGGCTCGACGACACCCAAGCCCAATCGTCGGCGAAGATGCTCCGCAACGACACCCGTTGGCCCAAGTGAAATCACTTCCGCTAAAGGTGCAGGCAGTGCGTCAAGGGGGCGGCCGTGCTCAACCATCGCAACCAACTTCGACCATGCATGCATCGCCCCTTTGCTGATGCCAAGGAACATCGGAAGGTCGCGCCCCGTCTCCCCTGCTTCTCCCAGTGCCTGACGACATGCTTTTTCTGCCAGGTCGATGCTGGGGTCCAGGCTGCTGCGCACGGAGGAGGCACAGGAACCGATGGAAGCGATACGTGCCGGAAGGGGCAGTTGCAGGCGGTCATTGTCCAGCCGATCGGTGATGTGTCGGCCCTCAAGGAGCGCGCGAAATGTCTGCCTGGCGGAGTCACCCAGTGAGGTGACCAGGCCGACACCGGCGATTTCACAGCCTGCTGATGGAGGGTACGTCATCTTTCTTTGCTTGGTTGGTGTTGCCGCTGCCATGAGCGAGCGAGTATGTTGACGACATGGCGATTCTAACCGATAGCCCGCCTGACATGGTTGAGGGCGATTTTCCGGCCTCAACTTCAGGCCCGCAGCTACTTTCCACCGCCGAGTTGGTGTTGCGCGGCGCGTTGGAAGCACAGGTCGGCACGGGGGCGATTCTCCTGTATCCGACCAATCGCCTGTTCACGTTCATGCGCGAGGCGGAGCGTTATCAACCCGTGGCTGAGGGATTGAATCGACAATGGCAGATGCTGCCCGACGCGTCGCTGATGGTGGCGGCTTTGCTGGGGGCCGGGCTTGGGGGCCGACCTGCCATCGGCATCCTCGCAGCGTCACACTGGCCCCGGGCAGCGTTGAACATTCACCGTCTGACCAAACACGCCACCGGGCAAGGGGCCCCGCTTTGTCTTGTCGTGGTGGAGGATCATCCAAATCGGCGGGACAGTCGGTTACATGACATCCGCTTCGCGGCCCGTGATGTGCAGTTGCCCCTGCTTGAGCCAGCGTGTCCGCAGGAAGTGAAGGATTGGGTGGGATTGGCTTTGCAGTTGAGTCGCGCTGCCGGGTCGCCGGTCGGCCTGCGCATACCCGCGTCACTGGCCTCGGGCGGTGGCACGGCGCAGACGTATCCGTTTGCAGAATTGTCTGCGCACGCCAAACCTTTCGCCCCCGCCAACTTACCTGTCGAGCCAGATCACTACACGGAGCCGACCCCCATCGCGGAAACGTTATGGGAGCAGCAGACCGGCGTCAGTCCGCGACTGCAATTGCTCGCCCGGCTGAACGAAGGCGTCGCAGAGTCAGGCTTGAATCGTCTGTTGCATAAGCCGCAGCGACACGAGGTGGCGCCGCTGGGCATCATTGCAGCAGGACGGTGCTACGCCTGGCTCAACCAAGCGCTGGGGGATCTTCGGCTGCGGGGCAGACTTCCCATTCTTAAGCTGGGGATGGTCGAGCCTTTGGATCAGGAGGCAGTGTTTCGCTTTGCAGGCCAATGCCGGGACCTGGTGGTGCTGGAGAATGGCAACCCGCTGATTGAACAGCAGGTGCGCAATCTGGTCACCACGCTGCAAGGCCAGGCCGATCCGGTGACGGAAGTCTTTGGCAGGCAGCATGCGGAATCCGGGGTGGCGTTGCCTGCGGATGAGCCATTATCGCCGGGCGTGATCCTGCGCCTGCTGCTGCCCTTGATCGAGCATTTACCCAGGGAATTGCAGGACATTGCTGAACCACGAGCCGAGCGCGAAGCACGAAGAATTGAAGCGCTGTCAACGCTGAATTTGAGATTACCCGACCGCCAGCCGACGCTCTGTCAGCCTTGCCTGTGGCGGCATTCCCTATCTGCTTTGGTGCATCTGCGCGATGGGCGGTGGAGCAATCAATCCTCAGAGATGGTGCAGCGACTTGGCGACAGCATGATCTTCGCCCAGGGGGATTGTGCAGCCTTCACACATGCGGCGCCATTCGATCAACTGGAAATCAAGCACTGGGACATGGAAAGCGCGGTCGGGTTGCTCGCAGGCGAAAGCAGCGAAGATGGGCAACCGGTCATCATCCTGACCGATGGCAAACAGGCCGGGGAAGTGAATGGTCTGGCCGATGCCTTGCCAACTCTGGCAGAGCGCAGTTTGACGGTCGTCGTGCACGATCGTGTTGCCTGCCAACCCAGCAAGGTGATCTCGCGGCCAAGCGACCCAGACGACGACACGCCTTCGGCCTCAACCAATCAGGTTGCCCGACGATATCAGACAGAAGATGTCACGCAGGTGTATGCCGACCAGCGCGATCTGCTGATGCGTATTCTTTGCAGCAAAATCAACCAGCCGGGCTTGCATGTCATTCACCTTAAGCCACCACGCGGGCCTAATGGACTGGCGCCCCGGCCTCAGCTTCGACGCGCTGCAACATCGCACACACCCGGCCCGAACCAGCGATACCGCGTGCGAATCAACGCAGAAGCATGCGTGAATTGCCTCGGCTGCGTGCAGTTGACTGGTTGCTCGTCACTGCAACCGATTCTTACCGTCAAAGGCACACGCTGGCAGATTGATGAAACCAGTTGTTCGAACGATGGGCCTTGCACGAGTTTGTTGATCTGCCCGGCTTTTGAAATTGCTGAAAACGCAGAATCGGGAACTAGCGACGAGTCCATCAAACCACTGCCGACAGGCCCCAGGCAATTGACTGAACCGACACCTCCCATCCATGCTCGGCAGGAGATTTGGCGGTTGCATTTGGCGGGTGTGGGCGGGCAAGGCATGTCGCGCCTGCTGCAAGTCATCTCGCGTGCGGCGCAGTTGATGGATTACCACGTGCAGTACACCTTTGATGGCCGAATCCCCGCGCCCGCTGGCAGCGTCTCCGCCCAGGTGGTGGTGTCGCGCGCCAAGCCGGTGGGCGATACGCAGTTCGGCTTGCAGGTGGCCCGTCAGCAACTGCCCCCCAAAGATCCAACACCCCGCGAGGCCGACTTCCTCGCGGCGGAAATCCCCTTCGCCCGGGCAGATGTGTTGCTTGCGCTTGATCCGATCGAAGCTGCCCGCGCTGCCACCTCCACCGCATCGCATCGTGTCGCTGGCAACCGAACCATCCTGGTGAGCGAAACACTTTCGCACCCCACTGCCGACGAGCGTGCGCTTGGTCAATCAACCATGGCAGAAGATGTCTTGCAGCAAACCCTGGCAGTAACCCACCCCAAAGCGAGTGTGGCGTTTGGCTTCGCGGAGTTTGCCCGTACCCGATTGAAGGATGTACGACTGGCCAACATGGTGATGCTGGGTTGGGCTTATCAGGCGGGTTTGCTACCCCTGACCGAGTGGGCTTTGACCAAAGCCATAGAATCCAGCCTGCCCAAAGCGGCAGCCCGTTGCTCACTGGCGTTCCGCTGGGGCCGAGCCTTGGCCAGCGCGCGCATGCAGCCACCGGCAAAGCCGATCCCTTCACCCCGTAAAACGCTGCGACTCTGCCTTCAAAAAATCAGGCTAGGCACTGGAGCATTGCTGCCGGGTCATAGACGCCACGAGAAATTGGCCGACCACTTCCGTGAACAGGTTCTCCTGCTCTTTCGCAACACGTCGTTGCGCGAGCTTTCGGTTGAGATTCAGCAATCACTCATCGTGGGTGGGTTTGATGCGCTGCAATGGGGAGGGCGACGAGCTTTGCGCCAATACCTGCAACAGGTGGAAGCGACGCTGAGTCGATTTGCAGAGTCGCCCGATCTGGAGCGCATCGCACGCATTGCCATCGCTGGTCTGGCGCGCGCCTGGTTTGCCCCGGACGAATTACTGGTCGCAAGACAATTGACAGACAAAGCAGCAGACGAGCAACCATTGCCAGCCTATTCGCGACACTCCCAGAAACCCTTGATGCGATATCCCGTGCGTATCGAACTACCCCTGTTGCACCGCAGACATCGCTACACCTGGCGCGCCCGCCGTTGGCACCTGCAACTCTTGGCCGGGCTCAGGCCGATCCGCCTGGTCACGCCTTACTTCCACCGGATCGACCGACGATTTGCCCGATGGTTTGTTGAGAAGTTGAACGCCTTGTCTGATGCGCCCGGCCCGGTGCGCGATCAGCAGTTGGCAGTCCTGGCCTTGGCCGAAACGGTTTCGGGTTATCGCCAACGCAAGCAACACACGTTTGAGCAGATGCTGGATCGGGCTGACCGCTGGGAAGCCTTGTCGCCCGAGGCTTTCAAAGAACGCGTGATCGATGCAGGCCTGGCCCCGGATGGATTCACGGGACATCAGGCATCGCTGCCAGTTCATCAGATTTAAGCAATCGCGGCAGATGTCTTGCCGTGATTATTGCTGCTCCTCATGCGTATCGAGCAAGGCTTCACCTGGCGACGACTTGGTCAACGCTTCATCATCAACCTGTGCCGCGCCTGGTTGCGACTTGGTCGGGAAACCAATCAGAATCAATACGGCTGCGAGGATGCCCAGCGCACCTGCATAGACATATAGCCAGAAGTAACTGTGCTCCGCAATCAGTCCAGCCAGTGGGCTGCCGATCATGCGCCCCCCGCCGATGATGAAGGTCTGATACAGGCCTTGGATGGAACTGCGATAGCCATGCGCAGCCAGGCTTTCGAGAAAGACCGGGGCCATGACATGGAGCGTCAGGACCGTCATGCCGTGCAGAATCTGGATACCAATCGCCACGCCGGGCAACGGGAATGCAGCCAGCAACCCGCCGCGTAAAGCAATGAAGCAGGCCCCGATGATGACCAGCCATTTCCAGCCGAAGCGCTTCTTCATCCAACCGAACGAAGCCATGTACGCCAGTTCGATGGCCACCCCCGCTGCAGAAATGATGGCAAAGTAAGCCGGGTCAATGCCAAGCTGTTTGAGGTAGTTGGGGTAAAAGTTGTAATAAGCTGCTGCCGACATATGCAGCAGGAACATGGCCGCGAGAAAAACCAGCACTTCCCGCTTGAGCACCACGCGCAACGCTTCGAGCGTCGGTGGCGCGACCAATCGCCGTCGCCCGTGGGCAGCTTTCGTAGGGGACGTGGCTTCCTTGCCTGGCGCGTCCTTGCCAATTGTTTGGCGTGTACGTAACTGAGGATCAGTCAGGAACCACGTATTGAGAAATGCTCCGAATGCAAAGATGCTGCCCACTACCAGGCAGGAGGACATGGGCAGGTTCCAGCCGAGATGAAAGCCAGCCAAGGGTTGGTCGGCCATAGCGAGATAAAGCACAAGCGACGGAATCAGAAAGCCGATCGTGCCGAAGATGCGCACCGTGTGGTAAGACGGCGCTTGTCCGCCTTGTCGCTCCGCCACCTTGGACAGCCCGAACAAAACCGAGTCCTGCAAACTCATGATCGGCACCCAGGCGATGGCGTAGATGCCAAACGTCAGGTAAATCCAGCGGTAATCAACCACATACAGCGTGGCCAGCAGCATCAGACCAGCAACAAGATAGAGCGTCGCCAGAATCCGCCGGGCATCCAGCCGGGTATCTGCCAAATACGTCGCCAAAATGGGAGAAAAGACAAAAGCCGCCCCCTGAATGGCAAAGACCCAGCCGACCTGCTGCAGCGTCATGCCCCGCTCATTTTCAAGATAAGCCGAGAGGATCGGCAGCAAACTGCCCATCACAGAAAAGGTAAACAGGTACTGCAGACGGATCGCAACAAACATTCGACAAGCATAGTCGCGACACGCCCAATGGAAAAAACCAACAAGTCAACCTATCGTTGGCTAACTTTGGTGGAGACTTTCAAGATGGACAAGCAAATCGAAGATGCGATCAATCAACAGATTCAACAGGAACTGACCGCCTCGCATGAATATCTGGCCATGGCCGCGTATTTCGAGGATGAAAGCTTCCCAGGCATGGCTGCATGGATGCGTAAGCAGTCCAACGAGGAACGTGCCCATGCCATCAAGCTGTTTGACTACATGCTCGATCGCGGCGCCCGCGTTTCGCTTGGCAGCATCCGCGAACCGAAATCCCAATATGCTTCTCCACTGGCTGTGTTTCAGTTGTCCTACGAATTGGAAAAGCAGAACACCGCCTCAATTCACGAACTGTTCGGCATGGCTCGGGACAAAAACGATTACGCCACCATGACCCACCTGCAATGGTTCATCGATGAACAGGTCGAAGAAGAGAAGTGGTGCCAGGACCATACTGCCCTGCTCGAGCGGGTGGGCAGTGACGCCACCGCCCTGCTCTTTGCCGACAAAGAGATTGGTAACGCGGCCGCGGCCGATGCCGCTGCGGAAGGCGCGGGCTGATCTGTTAGCATGACCCCTCTTGGCAAAAACCGAAAGGGTGAATCATGCGATATTCCGTCATCATGGCTGGGGGTAGCGGCACGCGACTTTGGCCGATGAGCCGAGGCAGGCAACCCAAGCAGTTGATCCCCTTTATCCAAGGCAAAAGCCTGATCCAGATCGCAGCCGGTCGATTGGATGGCTTGATTGATCCGGCTAACCAGTTCATCTGCGCCGGCCAATCTCATAAGCCCGGCATTCAGCAATCATTACCAGACTGTGGCGACGCCAACTACCTCGGTGAGCCGGAAGGCCGCGACACGCTCAATGCCGTCGGCCTGTCCGCAGCCGTGATCGCCAAGCAAGACGCGGATGCTGTCATCGGCACCTTCACTGCTGACCACATCATTGAACCCGTCGATCAGTTTCAACAGATCGTCAGTCAAGGCTTTGCCCTGGCTGAACAGTTGGACAACGTGCTGGTCACGTTTGGCATCTCCCCAACACACCCGGCCACAGGCTTTGGCTATCTGGAACTGGCTGAAACCGTGGGAGATGAATCGCTGAACGCCCGGCGGGTCAGTGCCTTCAAAGAAAAGCCCGAGCAGGCATTGGCCGAACAATACCTGGCTGCCGGACCCGAGGCTTACCTTTGGAACAGCGGCATGTTTGTCTGGAAGGCTGCCACGCTACTCAAAGCCATCGAAAAGTTTGCCCCCGAGAATTATGCGGGACTGATGCAGATCGCCGAAGCGTGGGGCACAGATGCCGGGCCAAAGGTGTTGGCTGATATCTATCCAACCTTGAAGAAAATCAGTGTGGACTTTGCCGTGATGGAGCCGGCCGCGACCGATGCTGACTTTGCCGTGGCAGCGGTACCCATGCCCCTGCAATGGTTGGATGTGGGCAGTTGGCCCAGCTATGCCGAGACCTGTCAGCAGGATGATCAAGGCAATGCCTTGGCAGCGAAAAACGTGCTCATGGACACGCAACATACGCTGGTGGCTTCCAACGATCCCGAGCACTTAATCGCGACCATCGGCTGCGAAGACATGATCATCATCCACACCGACAAAGCCACACTGGTCTGCCCCAAGGAGCGCGCCCAGGACATCAAGAAACTCTATGAACGCGTGGGCAAAGAGATCGGCGAGGAGATGCTGTAGAAAGATGACATCAGATTGGCTTAGAGCAGGCTGAGTTCAATCGTCGCGTCCCAGGTGCCACGCCTTGACGCCATTCGAGCGAAGTCCTGAGCGCAGTCGAAGCTTGGCCCTGAGCTTGTCGAAGGGGGCATCGCGAGAAGGGAGCAAGGTGTGCTGATAAATTGAGGTGGGCTGGCTGTGGATACGCCGAGGAGTGAAGCGACACAGCGTAACCTCTTTCTTCTCCCCACGAGCCGCGCACGTGAGTAAGCGGATTCTTTTCTTCAGTGGGGCGGACGTCTCGTCCGCCATTTTCCCCACGAGCCGGCAAGATCTTGAGGTGGGTGGCATGGCCATCGCGAAGCATGGCCATGATATGAGTAAGGATCGAGCATATCTGTGTTAATTCTCTCCCTGCGGTCAAGAGTTGACACAGTCACCCGACACATTTTGGTTTGTCATCGACAGCACAGCTTGCCGCGTTTTCCTTCGCTTTGCTCAGTAAAACTCGATCAAACTGTGGCACCCCGGGAAGAATAATTTGGGTACGCTCCAGTGGCTGATCAATTAAATCACTGCGTACTCATCTCCACAATCTTGCGATAATTCGCGCGGAAATAAGCAGTCCACTCCAGACGATCCTGCATGACGTGTTGCTTGTCATCCCAATTATTGAGCAACTCCGTCACGAAAGGCCTGGCCTTGTCCATCACGACCTGATGCTGGGCGTGCTCAGAATTCGCCATGGCTTCGGCCCAGATTTTCTTGAGATTTTCATCCAGCGTGGCTTCGAAGGCGTCGCGATGCTTTTTACGCATACTGATGATTATCCATATCTTGTCATCAACAAGATTTCTAGTCAGTTTTTGTTCTTTGGTAATATCTTTTAACTCTTTATCAATACCCGAGGCCCTCAAATGATAACCATAGATGCTGAAAACATGAATATTTAGAAGAATCTTCGCCTGCTCATGCAACGGATGGTTTTCATCTTTCATGACGTCCCGCCATTGATCGGCGGGGAAATCGGCAGGCCAGTTCAGTTGCAAATCCTCGGGCATGGCATCAAACAGCTTCAACATCTCCGCCTTCACTGCGGGGTCTTTCTCGCGAATGATCGCACGCCACGCTGCGTTCAGATCCTCGTGGCTGTCGATGCCGATCGCCGCACTGACCGGCGCGATCACACTGTAATAGCCCGGCGTGCCATCGGACATCGGCTCGGTGATTCGCCAAGGCAACACATCGTCCGTCCAACTGGCCATCTCCTCGGTATTGACCGGGTCCAGCTTGGGTTGAACCTTGCCCGGCTCGACCATCTGGTGATACATGTCATAACGCACAGGCAATCGACGCAGCTCATACTTTTCCGGGCCACCCTCTGAACCTGCGTGACGCTGCCAGATGCGCTGGCCTTCTTTCGACAAGACAAAGCGGAAGAACTCGCGAGCAACGACATCATTGGGCGCACCGCGCATCATCGTGATCGGGTCGGCGGTGATCGACGTCATGAATGGCGGTTCGACATATCCCGCCCTGCCGTTGGGGACAGCCTGCGCCTGGTATCGGCCATAGAAGTCGATGCAGACACCTAGCCCGGCGTGGCCGTAACTCACATCGAGAGGCACCTTGGTCGCTGAGTCGGAAAAGTAACGGGCGTTGGCATAAGCCCGGCGGAGGGTCGCCCAGCCATCGTCCCAGCCCATGCGTTTGACGAGGATTTCAAAAGCCGCTGCCGTGGAACTGGATCGCAATGGATCAGCCAGACCAACCCACCCTTCGTAAGCCGGGTCTGCCAGATCACTCCAGTTGGTCGGCATCTCAAGCTGGCGCGTTTCCCCCCGCTTCTTCAAGGTGAGATTGATGGTGTCCACCGCGTCGGTGTTGTAGATGATGCCAAAGCTTGAAAGCGCGGCCCCGGCCCATTGCAGTTGCCCGGTCTCCTTGTCCAGCTTGTACAAGGGTTCGCCACTGATGGTGGGCTCGGGATAGACCGCTTTGAAAAAGTCGGGGTCGAGTCGAGGTGAACGTGTGATTCGGTAAACCATCTTCTGGCCCCCGATATCGACGGTGTTGCCACTGGCGAGTTTGCCGTGGTCATATGCCCCGCCACCAAAAAACAAGTCATACGTCCCGGCCAGGGCTTCATCATGACTCTTGAGCAAAGGCATCAACGCCTCTGTGATCGCCTTGGTATCAAGTTCAGGATTCACTTCTTTGAGGATCACCGCGAAAGTGTCGCGTTGGGCAACCTCCATCGCCGCATCATCATGCGCGGGCGACTTGCCTTCCGCTTTGGCTACGGCATTGGCGTTTTCCAGTTCCAGCACAGCTTCGCGCACTCGGTCCAGTTCGTGAACAATAGCAGTCGCTTGAGCCTCGCTGATCCCGGTTATGTTGATCAGTTCCTGTTTGATTTCAATCTCGATGGGCAGCACTTTTCTAGCGACCAATTCATACTCGCTGAGCACCTGCTTACGTTGTTCGCTTGTGCCGCCGGACGAGCGCCAGTCAAAGGCGACGGTCGGCTTGCCCTGGGCTTTGCGCCATTCATTAAACGCCCGGGAGAATTCGTAGCGAATCTGCTCGTTGTGAGGTGACATGATGACCAGCGTCAACTGCCGAGGCTTCTCCTCGGTCAACGAAGATGCCGGTTTCATGGCAAAAGGCACGCCCACCACCACACCCAGCAAAGCCAGGATCACGATTCGCGGTATCCAGTCGCTCATATCAAGCCCTTTCTGTCGGCCCAACAGAGTAACACATCAGGCTTTGTGAAGCCGTGGGTGTCGAGTACTTCATTTGACGTTAAAAAACACGTCCATATCTACATACAGGATGGTACGGCTGAAGGGCACGGAGGCATTGTAAATCCAAAATTACGTTTACCAACACCCGGAATTGATGGGCTGACTTTCCCCTCGCGGTTCAGCCGCTAGAATCGAAATTTTGTACCTGATACTCCCGAGATCCAAAGTGAGGACATCATGAAAAGCGTCGCAGCAGATTTACCCGGTGTGTTCCGTCACGCCGAAGCCGTGGTTGAAAAGTATGAAGGTTTCCAGGCCGGTGGCGGGGGCATGGTCGCACGCGAGGCTGTGAAGCAGAAAGATGTCACTTCTGAACTGGTGGAGGACAAACTCCAGATCAACTTTGAGAAGCCCGATGCCAGCTTCGAGGCCACCAGCAAGGCGTGGAACCTGCCCGGCGCATGGAAAGGCTACGACAAGTTGCGGGGGGAGGTGGAATTGAAAGGTGGGCCTGCCACGGTGAGTCTGCTTGTGGTTGGGGCACGCTGCCTGCTGGCCGACCGCGAAGAGATGGCGGGGGATCGGTCGGATGCGATTGTGGTCGATCTGCGCGACCTGCCCCTGACAGCGGGTATCCGCTCCATGTACGAGCCGACGGGCATTCGCCTGCAAGCCAACTGGGAAGGTGGCGAAGCGACGCGGACAGTCATCGTCAGCAAGCTGGAGTTGATTGCCGATGGCAGCAACGAAGGCAAGTTTGTCGTGGATAAGTTCGGCCAGCGTGCCAGCAAGAACTGGCCGGGCAAAGTGAAGAAGGTCGAAGACATGCTCGAACATCGCGACCGTGAGGCCGAGGTGTTGGCACGCACAGTGCCCCCAGCCGACCGCGATGAGTACGGCGGCTGGACAGGGCACAAGGCACATGGTTTGTCTTTCAATGCCACCGGCTTCTTCCATGTCGAGCAAGATGACAACGATCGCTGGTGGCTGATCGACCCGGCGGGCAATCCTTTCTGGTCGATGGGCACAACGGGCGTAAGACTGAGCGACAGCACGCCCTGCGAGGGCCGCGAGGATATTTATGAAGCGCTGCCTGGCGCGGAGACTGAAGGGAAAGAAGGAGAAGCCAGTGGTGGTGCAGGCTTTGTGAAGTATGAGAAGCATGTACGCGGTGGGTTGAAGCAGATGAACGAAGGCGGCGTGGTGTACTACGCATGGAACGTCATGCGAAAGTATGGCAGCATCGAAGCCTGGCGCGACCGTGTGATCGATCGCTTCAAGAAGTGGGGCTTCAACACCGTGGCCAACTGGTCTTGCCCGGAAATGTTCGACCAGCAACAACTGCCTCATGTGCGTACCGTGAATACGCGAACCCCAACGAATGATGAGTTCCGCCTGATTGGTAAGCAGCCGGACGTGTTCGACCCCAACTGGGAGAAGGCAGTCAATGAGCGCATGGCTGAGTTGGTGCCCCCCTCAAAGGATAACCCCTGGCTAATCGGTTGGTTTACAGACAACGAATGGCCTTGGTCGAATTTGAAATTGCTGGATGCGGCAGCAGACTCACCCGTGCGGAAAGTCTGGGTTGAAGTCGCACGCGAGCAATTCAAGGATGACATCAAGGCCTTTAACACTGCCTTCGAAACGCAGTGCGCCGACTGGGCAGATGTGGCGAAGATGACGATGGACGATGTACCTGAAAGCGCCAAAGGACGCGACCGTGAAGGGGCTGCGGGGGAAGCCATGTATGCCCTTGATGGACGTTATGCGGACAAGTATTTCTCCACGGTGAATACGTACTTCCGCCAAAATGACCCGAACCATATGTACCTGGGCTGTCGATTCACACAGAACCCTGTACATCCGCTGATCACCGCGGCTTGCGGGCGCGCCGTGGAAGCGATGACAGTGAACTGTTATTCGTGGGAGCCGGACGCGGAGCGCTTCGGGTACTGGCATGAATGTGCCGGTGGCAAACCGATCATGATTGGTGAGCACCACACGCCGTTGGACAGTCCTCGACAGTTGCCTCCGCTGTATCCCAACTTCACCGAGCAGCAGAGGCATGAGTATTACATTGGATATCACAAGGCCTTGGCTTCGATGAAGTTCGGCCTCGGCTGCCATTGGTTCCAGCATGCCGACCAACCCCTGACCGGGCGTGGCATGGACGGGGAATGTCAAACCATCGGGTTTGTGGATATTACCGATCAACCCCATGCGGAACTGGTGAACGCGGCCCGATATGTGGCTGACCATGTGTATCAATGGCACCTGGACAGCAGGGCGAACGCATGTACGGAATTCAGGAGCGCAAATCGCGCTGAGCATCGGAGGTAGGATGGGTTAGCGGAGCCACTTGGCGGAGCGTAACCCATCAATGAGGCCTTTGACCAAGCATGCGCCGGTGATGGGTTACGGCTCGAAGACTCGCCTAACCCATCCTACAAGCCACATGCGTTTGCCCTGACCTGGACAGTTGAAAGTAGCATCCTTCGCGTCAGCCTCGGGTAGAATGCGGTGAGACACTGCTTTCGGAGGTTGCGATGATGATGAACAGGATTGGCCGTCGATGGTATGGAATTGGACTGTTCGCTGTCTTACTGCTGGTCGTGAATTCCGCGCTGGCGCAGGACACGCAGACGGTCGAGGTAAAGCCAAAGTCCATCCTTGAAGCGGTGGACGCTGAGATTGCTTCCATCGCTGGCGCACTTGAGAAAGACAAGGATTACGAGAAAGCGCTGCAAAGTTCGACGCGGTTGTTTGACCGGGTGATGGTCTATGCTTCTGATCGCGAGCAGGATGCTTTTCACAAAGTCGATTTCAACCTGCGCAAGATGATGCTTCTGCATGGCGCGCACAAGGCAGAGTTGCAGGCTAAGACGCGAGAAATCCTGGAGGAAAACCCCGACTTTGCCGCGGCCTTGCTTTTCAATATGGACCCGCAAGGGGATCGACCATTCAACGTCGCCAAGGCGGTCGTGAATCTGCATTCACATCATGGCAAGGCGCTGAACAGTTATGCCAACCTCGCTGCGGCGATCTGCCTGGTGCACGATGTGCCCCTGTCACGACACATCAATGAGAATCGCGTGACCGCTGAACCGGCTGAGAAAATTTTCGAGTTCTACATGAAGAACGAGAAGCGCATGCTGTATGGCGTGAAAGATGTGCCTGTCTCCATGCTGGTGTATGTGGTGGATAACAACGCCAGCCTGCAGGAGATGGCTTGGGCGCTGAAGAACTTCCAGGGAGATCGCAATGTCGGCAAGCGTTTCTTCGACATCAAATACGACTACGACCATTACCGGTTCGGCGCGCAGAAGAAGGTGACGCAGGAAGGCTTTAACCTGATGAACATCGCCAAGTTCGGCGGGGTGTGCGCCGATCAGGCCTACTTTGCCATGACCGTGGGCAAGAGCATCGGCGTGCCGACGACGTACACCGTGGCCCAAAGTGGTGAAGTCGGCCACGCGTGGGTCGGCTTCTTTCAAACGCAGGGCAGAGAAGCCCGTTGGAATTTCGATTCCGGTCGCTACCCCGAGTATCAGGGCATACGAGGCAATGTCATGGACCCGCAAGTCCGCCGAAACCTGCCCGACAGTGTCATCGGCCTGCAAGCTGAAATGCGCACGACCACACCCAAGGGCAGACAAATCTCAGTCGCGTTTTCAGATGCAGCCAGCCGTCTGATGAAACATCAAGCAGACGAGAAGGCCATGGAAGCGGAGCCTTTCGACCTGGCAAACGGACGTGGCAAGGAAGCTTTGCGCAGCCCGACAACAAAAGACATCCTGGCTTTGATCGGCCAATCGCTGGATCAGAACCCAGCCAACCGTGATGCCTGGCTGCTGCTTCGTGAGTTGGCAGAGCGCGGGCAGATGGAGATGAAAGACATCCGCATCTGGGCTGGTGAAGTGGAGAAACTGGCCGGGCAGAAGTACCCGGACTTTGCCGCTTACATTTTAATAGCCATGATCCGCACGGTGGAGGATGTCAAAGAGCAGAACATACTCTGGAACCGCGCGTTCAGTTTTTTCAGCAGGCGGGCTGACCTGGCTGCGGCCATCCGCATGGAACAGGCCGAGATGTGGGAGATAGCGGGCAACCAAAGCAACGCTGGCCAATGCTATGAAGATGTGATCAAACGCTTTGCCAATGCCGGGCCGTTTGTCCTCACGGCTTTGCAGAAATCTGAAAAGCTGTTGATTGACATGGGGCGGGAGCAGATGATCCCCGCGCTCTATGAGCAGACCTGGCAGCGCATCAAACAACCGCCTCAATCCGCTTTCAACGATCAGAGCAACTGGTATCAGGTCGGCGTCAGGCTGGCGAAGGCGTTGGAGGCTGCAGGGCGTGAGAATGAAGCGGCCAAGGTGCGCCAGCAGATCGGCATGGATAAGTAAGCGCGGAACAATCGGGGTCTAGCAAAGGGCTGCGAATACCAGAAGCGCGAGAATCAGGATACGCTTACGGTCAGCCAGTGGTGTGTTGTCGAGATTCAGAATCGTCATCATGACTGGACTCCTTGCTTGACTATTAGGCCTTGAGCATGCACGATGCCACAGTTACCCGCCCTTACCCCAACGGGAGCAAATTAATGTATGACAAGTATTTACGTAACGGTTTCCCGTCGCGAACGATCCACCGGATTTGCCGGGTGATGCCTGAACGCAACATCAAAGCTGGCTGGATGTTGCTGCTCGTCACTGTGTTGGCTGTTGGTTGGGGGTGGGGTGCTGACCATGTGCAGGCAGAGCAGGCAAAGCCAGAGCAGGAGCAGGCCAAGGCAACGGCCCCGATCGTGGACGAGGCGGATGCATCCCGGCTTTACCGTTACCTGGAACTCGCAGCCGAGGGGGAAATGGATAAGCCTTTCCCGAAGGTCATGGTGCGCGATGTGGCAGGGGTCAGAATCGACCTGCGCTGGCAGGGGCTGCCGGTGGGGATTCACCTGGCCGATGCAGAAGCGTGGCTGGGCGATGGCAACCAGGTCGTGGACTTGGGCAAACTGTCGCAGCAGGTTCTTGGCGCAGCATTAAGTGATCTGGAACGCGCATTGAAACTCAAGGCCGCGAACGCGGGGCGAGTCCCAACCGCGGAAGAATTTGAAAATATCCGAAAGCAATTGCTGATTGACTATCAGATCGCGCGCAGTCCGAAGTTGATCGCAGCCCCGGGGGCGCTGGGAGAAGAAGCGATCTATGACGACTGGGCGTGGGGCTACCACGGCATCGCAGTTACCGGCGGTGAAGGTACCGAAGGGAAAACCCTTATCACCTGGCCGGGCACCGTCCAAGCCAACAACCTGGGCCAACGCAGCATGATCCGCCGGCTGATGACGGATGCAGGTTACGACATGGTTTCTGTTGAGAAGCAGCGCAAAGCGTTTCAAAGCATCAATCGCAGCAATGGGCCACGCGTCGAGCGCTTCGAAGTCATTCACCTGAATCGCGCCGGGCGTGGCAAGCCGATCACATCGCTGGAGCGAGGCGTGCGTTACCTGCCGGAGGATGCGATTCGCGTGGCGACGATTGACAGCATGGCTGAGCGCATGATCGACCATCTCAGCTCCAAGGTGCGCGATGATGGCTCACTGGCCGGCACTTACCTGCCCAGCCGTAATCGCAATGACCCAGCCGATGCCTCGTTGCGGGAGATCGCGCTGGTGTCGTACGTCGCAGCCCATCGTGGTCGCTGGCTGGCGGAGAAACATCAGAACCCCCGGCAGCCTGCTCTGGTGCAAGCCAATCGCTTGGCGATGCGCACAGCCAAGTATCTGATCTTCCGTTGGACGCGCAACCAGGCTGACATTACGCCCGAAGTGGGCAGCCTGCTGCTGCTGGCGATCTGCGAGTCGGCAGAACTCTCGGCCGAGCAAAAAAGTCTGCGCGACAGATTGGCTGCGAGCTTTGTCGATCTGCAGAACGATCAAGGCTACTTCGTGGTCGATCATGAGTCGGGCAAGTTGCTCGATGAACCCGTGCAGGGCTTGATCACACTGGCGTTGGCGACGTACTACCGAGACACGGGAGATGCGGCAGCGCTGAGGGCCGTCAACCGCGCCCGCTCCGTGATGTGGACCAAGCTGGATGGCGAGAAACTCTTCAACACCATGCCCTGGCTGGGTATGGCCGAGGTGATGATGCAGACCCGCGATGATGCCGAGCAACCCGGCGTGGCGGTCAGACAGGCCATCGTCGCGGAGAAGATTCGCGCCTTGGGCAAAACGCTTCTTTCGCGACAGGTGCGCAAAGCCCCCAAACTTGGGCCTAAGGATGTACTCGGCGGCATCCTCTTCGACCCCACCCAGGCACAAAGCTCCGCCCCCAACCCGACATGGCAGACCAGCTACGGCCTGAGCCTGTTCTCACTTGGGCTTCGCACTCAAGGCGTTATCGAAAACAAAGAAATGCGCGATGAATGGATCGTCGGGTCGGCTATGGCTGCCCGTTTCCTCGGCCAACTGATGTTCGACAGCCCAAGCTGCTTCTACAGCCAAAGCGGCGAGGAAACCCTTGGTGGCGTCAAGGCAGCACTCTTTGACAATCAACTCGCAGCCCCACCCACAGCCATGTCGATTCTGTCGTTGACAGAAATGCAACGGGCACTGGAAGAGCAGTGAATGACCACAGATAGATGACTATGGCGATCAACTCCCTGCGAGGATCCCCACCCAATATCCCGCCGCCTCGGGTGACACGACCCGCACGGCTTTCGCTTGCCCCGATCCCATCTCTTCCATCGGCACCGGTTCTCCCCAACGACCTGCCAGAATGTTCATCCACGCAACCTGAGGTCGATCGAATGACTCAGGCAGTTTCACTCGACAATCACACCCATCCGGCGAAAAGACCGCAACCTGCGACGCATTTGCCAAACAGTAAGCCTCATTCTTGCTGTGATACGCATCCCACTCTTACACTGCGCGCAAGTTAGGTATCTATTTGGGTTGCGCC
>CAZJJN010000010.1:13121-82118 GCA_964546335.1 uncultured Phycisphaeraceae bacterium | reverse complement strand
TCTGCCGATGTGGCTACCTTGATTAACGAAAGCTTAGAGCGGGATGCGTATTAGGAAGCTGATGTCGCATCCAACTTGGGGATTGAATCCACTTTACCTTTTTTTACAGAACCTTTTGCACCTGTTTGGGGTATGACAGGGGGTGCCGGGTAGTTTCGCAGTGCGGCAGCCGATATGATTGAGTGGTTCTGTGGTTTTAATGAGGTGACCCATGATCGCCATCCGCAGGGTATTACGTGCTGCCACCGTTCGACTGGTTTTCCAGCAGATGCTCAACAAGCTGGGGGTGTTGCTGCTGGTTGCGGGTGGGTTGGTGTGTGTGATGTTGCTGGCTGAGCGTTGGATGCTGGTGTCGCCTTGGGTGTGGTGGGCGTATCTGGTGCCTGTTGGGGTTGCGATTGTTGCGGCTTTGATCTGGGCGATGTTGCGCTGGCCGGGCGCTTATGAGACAGCAGCGCTGGTGGATCATCGTGTCGGTCTGAAGGATTTTCTCAGTACCGCATTGCATCTCAACATGGCCGGTCGCGAGGATGCGGTTTCCTGCAAAATCATCGAAGATGCCGGGCGCAAGGCAACGGGTGTTTCGCTCCGCCATCAGATTCCCATGAAGCTGAATAAAGCATGGGGTGGCCTGCCTGTGTTTCTGTTGATCTTTGGCTTGGGGTATTGGCTATTGCCTGTGACGGACATGTTTGGTGTGCATGCTCAGCGCGAGTTGGCCAAGCAGGAGGAGCAGGATCGGCGGGAGATGCAGGAACTGGTGCGCCAGGTGAGTGACGACCTGAAGCAGATTGAATTCACCACGACGAACAATGCTGACCTCGATGAGTCGATGAAGGATATGTTTGACTTGGCTCAGCCGACGGAAGCGGACTTATCCAACCCCAAGTTCCGCGAAGAGGCTGCGGCGCGGGTGACGGATGTGGCTCGCGAGTTGGGTGAAGAAGCTGACCGCAAACAGCGCGAGGTGGAAAGCATGTCGAATACGTTGTCGGGGGTCGATCCGAAGGATTCGGGGCCGGCCGATGATTTTGCCAATGCCATGCGCCGCGGTGATTTTGAGAGTGCGGCAGAAGCGTTGTCTCAACTGGAGTCGGACTTTGAAGGAATGACCGACGAAGAGAAAGAGGCACTGGCCAAGCAGTTGGAGAACATGGCCGACCAGTTGGACGCCAAGGCCAAGCAGAGCAACAACCCGCAGGCTATGAAGAACATGTCGCAGGGCATGCGAAACATGAGCCAGGCTGCGAACCCAAACCCACCACAGCAGAATCCGCAAAACAATCAGAATCCGCAGAACAACCAGAATAACAACGCCAACAACAACCAGAACCAGTCGAATCAAAATCAGAACAACAACCAGAATCAAAACAATCCGCAGAATCAAAATCAGAATCAACCCGGCAACCAACAGAACAACAATCCGGGTCAGAACCAGCAAAACCAACAACAAGGCCAGCCCCAACAGCAGCAGGGTCAACCGGGGCAGCAACAGCAAGGGCAACCACAGCAGCAACAAGGCCAACCCGGCCAGCAGCAGAATCAGCCCGGCCAACAGCCGGGACAAGGTCAGCAACCAGGCCAAGGAAACCAACAAGGCCAAGGCAATCAGCCGGGACAAGGGCAGCAGTTTGGCCAAGGGTCACAAATGACGCAGCAGGAACTGCAGGAACTCCTGAAACAACAGAAGCAAGCCCAGCAGATGAAAAAGCAGCGGCAGGCTTTGCAGCAGGCGGCGAATAAGTTGAATGGCAACGGCCAGCAACCACAGAACAACCAGAATCAGCCGCAACAGGCTGCAGGCACGGGTGGTAAAGAAGCAGGTCATGGCACGGATCCCAATATCATGGGTCGACCTGAAAAATTGGCTGGCCATCAGACGGAGCAGGTTGAACACTTGCAGCAGGGCAAGGGTCGCGTGATCGCCTCCTGGCTTTCCGAAGGGGATCATGTCGAAGGCGAGCCGACGGTGGAGTTTGATGAAGCGATCACGGAAGCGAAGGAAACAGCCGAACGGGCCATGGCCGACGACGCGGTATCCCGCCAGTATCATGACCTGATCAAGAACTACTTTGACCACTTACCCGCCAATGCGGAAGAAGCCACCCGCAGCCGGGCCCCAGCCGCACCGCGTTGAGTGTTGGCGAGATGGTGGCATGAATCGGGCCATGGATAGATTGACTTTGCACAGGCCGGTTGAACAGGAGCGCAGTTCTCGGTGACATCGAAGGAACGAACAGACGCCCTGATCACCTGGTTGCTGCCGGCTCCGTTGGCGTTGTTGGTCTTTGCTCTCTTGCTGTTGACTTACCGGAGCGTGGAATACCTGTTTGGTTATGCGGAGCAGTGGTGGCCCGGCTTTGCGTTTGATCGCCCGGACTGGCTTTGGTTGCTGCTGCTGGCCTTGCCGATTGTGGCTTTGGGCTGGTGGGGGCTGAACACGCTGGATATGACTCGGCGGGTGACCGCCATGGTCTTGCGACTGGTCGTCCTTCTGCTGCTGGTCACCTTGCTGGCTGGCTTCCAATGGATCCAAAGGTATGAGTCATTGTCGGTCGTGGCAGTGGTGGACACGTCGGACTCAGTGCGGTCTTTCTACCAGACGCCTTTGGATGAGCAGACAGGCCAGCCCTTGTCGATTGAGCAGTTGGTCCGTCAGCAACTGAAGCAGGCTGTCGAAGGCAAGCGCAGCGAAGACACAGTCGGGCTGGTGGTTTTTGATGGCAAGGCGAAGGTAACGGGTGTGCCACGATCTGAGCCGGGCGAGTTGCAGTTTGGTGAAGATGTTGCCGGTCGGGAGGGCTCTGATCCGGCGGAGGCGATTCGTACAGCATTGGCGTTGCTGCCGCCCAACAGTGGCAAGCGTCTGGTGGTTTTCTGGGATGGGCATGCTGACTCTGTCGCTGCGGTCGAACAGGCGGCGTACGAAGCCAAGGCAGCAGGTGTGCCGATTGATGTCTTTCCGCTGGAATACAAGGTCGATCGCGAAGTGATGGTCGAAGCGTTGTATGCCCCGGAGGCAGCACGTAAGGAGCAGAGTCTGCGGCTGCGCGCGGTGCTCAGTGCCTCGGCCCCGGCAGATGGCAAGTTGTACCTGAAGCACGACGGCGTGCCGGTGCGCTTGTCGCGCGATTCGGTCGGCCTGCCTGTCGAAGCCAGCGAATGGCAACCCCGCGATGAACGTGGGGGCAAGTTCGGCTTGGTGCGTTCGATCAGTCTTCCCGCAGCGGCATCGGGAGCGAATCGTTTTGAAGCCTACTTCGAGGCCGCTGACGGGCAGGATCGCCTGACCAGCAACAACACCGCTGAAACATTTACGATTGTGCAAGGCAAGGGCCGCACCCTCATCGTCAACGGCGTCGAAGGACCTGCTGGGGATATCCTCGGCAACACATTGGAACGCGAAGGTATCGACATCAAAACCGTGCCTCCGTCGGGGCTACCCATCAGCATCGCGGAGATGAATCGTTACGACGCGATCATCCTGCAGGATGTGTCTTACGATCAGGTTGGCCCAGCCAAGGCCAAGCGACTGGCTGAGTATGTCAATAATCTTGGCGGCGGCATGGTGATGGTCGGCGGGCCGAACAGCTTCGCTGCTGGCGGATGGACTAACTCCGCGGTGGATAAGATTCTGCCAATTGAATGCAACCTGCCCAGCCAGACCATTCTGCCATCGGGAGCGTTGGTCATTGTGATCGACCGGTCGGGTTCGATGGAAGCCAGTGAGCAGGGCACGACCCTGACCAACCTGCAGTTGGCCAAGCAGTCCGCACGACAATCGGCACAGACATTATTCCCGCAGGATTACATTGGTGTGATTGCATTCGACTCCAGTGCGCACTGGATCGTGAAATTGCAGAAGCGCGGGGACGGCAAAGCCATCGACCAGTCGATTGGAGCGTTGCAGACTGGCGGTGGAACCAACATGTATGAAGGGTTGAATGCGGCGTATCGCGCGCTGGCTCAATTGAACGAACGTGATGCAGCCATCAGGCACATCATCCTCCTGACCGATGGCTACTCCGAAGGGGACTTTCAGCAGGATGGCCTGCCTTTGGCGCAGCAACTCAAGCAGGCGGGCATCACGCTCTCCACCGTCGGCGTCGGGAGCAGTGCGGATCACCAAACCCTCGGCCAGCTTTCGCATATTGCTGGCGGTCAGCATCATCGGATTACCAACCCGGCGATGTTGCCTCAGATTTTCATCAAGGAAGCGATCCGCATCCGCAAGAATCTGGTGAAGGAAGAAAACTTTGTGCCGCGCACGTTCCAGTCTTCGCCTATCACGCAAGGTCTGGGTTCATTGCCTGAGTTGAAAGGTTTTGTCCTGACCGGGCGCAAGGCAGACCCGCGTGCGAAACTGGCCTGGCTGGGGCCTGAGAATGAACCGATCTTCGCACACTGGCAGTCTGGTTTGGGCAGGTCGGCTGCGTTTACGTCGGATGCAACGAGTCGCTGGGCAGCCAATTGGATCAACTGGCCAGGCTACGCCGACTTCTGGAAGGCGACGATGGACTGGGTCTCCCGACCCATCGCCAGCAGCGCGTACGATCTGAAAGCCACCGTCGAGGGAGACACCTTGCGCGTTCGGCTGGATGCTTATGACGATGCCCGAGATGAAGCTTTCGTTACCGGGCTGACGGTGCGAGGCATGGTCACCGGCCCAAGTGGCGAGAGCATCCCCGTAACGCTGGAACAGACTGGCCCTGGCATTTATGAAACGTCAATGCCCGCGCCGCAGGCAGGCAGCTACATGATGACGCTTTTGACCACCGGGCCTGATGGCAATCGCGGCACGATCCTTGGTGGGGCGACCAAGGCACCGGGTGCGGAGCTTAGACAGTATGCCAGTAACCGAGGGATGATTGAGCGGATCGCGGACATCACGGGCGGACGCGTGTTGAAGCCGGGCGAGTTGGATGCGGCCACGCTCTTTGACCGCAGCAACGTCGTCAAGGCGGAAGTGCTTCGCCCGATGTGGTGGCCTGTGCTGGTCTTGCTGCTCATCCTGTTCCTGCTCGACGTGGCTTGCAGGCGCTTGGCCTGGAGTTACGCGGGGATCATGCAAGGCGTCCGCGCTCGCATGCGCGACACTTTGTCACTCTTCGAGACGCGCGAAGTCGAGGCAGGCCAAACCATGGAGGCGCTCAAGCGAAGGTCGGCCGCGACAGAATCCAGACTCAGCCAGGCATCGCAGAAAGAAAGCAGACAGGAGATCGCCGCCCATGCTGCTGCAGCCAAAGCGAGGGCAGAACACAAGTTCGTCGCGGCTGAGGATGCAAAAGTCAGTGGTAACCTTGCTGAAGTGGTCGGCGGTGCTTCCGCGAAACAGAACACATCAGTCAGACGTGGCGACAAGCAAAGTCAGACCGACGATGGGCCAGTGACCAGCAAACTGCTGGATGCCAAGCGTCGTGCACGTGAACGATTGCTGAAACAACATCAGGAAGACAACGATTCACAAGGGAAATAATCGAGCGATGCTCAGGATCGCAACAAGGAGCAAGTGATGAGTCAGTTTGGAAATCAACCCGTGGATGAACAGGACCTGCTGAAGGAGGCAGACAATTTTCGCCTGGCTTATCAGAAGGTGCGCGAGCAGATCGGTAAGGTGATCGTCGGGCAGGAGGAGATCGTTGACGGGGTGTTGACCTGCCTGTTTGTCGGTGGGCATGCTCTGCTTGAAGGTGTGCCAGGCCTGGGCAAGACGTTATTGATTCGCTCGCTCAGTGAAGCGTTGTCGTTGAAGTTCAATCGGATTCAGTTCACGCCAGACCTGATGCCTGCGGACATTACGGGTACGACGATCGTGGCTGAATCAGCCGATGGCAATCGCGAATTTCGCTTTCAGCCGGGCCCGGTGTTTTCCCAGATTGTGCTGGCCGACGAAATCAACCGCGCGACGCCCAAGACGCAGTCGGCTATGCTCGAGGCCATGCAGGAACGGGCGGTGACAGTGGCAGGTCGCACGCATCCATTGGAGAAGCCTTTCTTCGTGATGGCGACGCAGAACCCGATTGAGCAGGAGGGGACTTACCCGCTGCCTGAAGCGCAGTTGGACCGCTTCATGTTCAAACTGCTGGTCGGTTACGCCAGCCGGGATGATCTGCATGAGATTTTGAATCGCACGACGAAAGCCAGTTCGCCGACGATTGAGCCGGTGCTGGATGGTGCTTCGATTCTCAAGTTCCAGAAACTGTTAAGGCAGGTGGTGATCGCGCCGCACGTGCAGGATTATGCCATCCGTGTTGTCTTGGCGACGCATCCGGAAGGGGAGTTTGCTTCTGGCTTGAGTAAGCAGTTTTTGAGGTTCGGGGCATCACCTCGCGCCGCGCAGGCATTGGTGCTTGGGGGCAAGTGCAAAGCCATGCTCGATCAGCGGGCGCATGTGAGCATTGATGACATCAAGGCCATCGCTTTACCCGCGCTGCGGCATCGCATTTTGCTGAACTTTGAAGGTCAGGCAGAAGGCATCACGCAGGACATGGTGTTGAATGATTTGCTGGATGCGCTCCCTGCCGAGGCCGGGGCTGTGCGCTGAACTTCGACGTGATTTGGAGACATCGTGGCTGAAACGACCACATCTCGGAAGCTGCTCAATGGCGCGTTTATGGCCAAGCTCGACCAGTTGGATGTCATGTCGCGCAAAATTCTCTCTGGCAAGTTGCAAGGTGAAAGACGCAGCAAGAAACGCGGCCAATCCGTGGAGTTCGCCGACTATCGCCAATACGTCATGGGCGACGACCTGCGCTTCATCGACTGGAATCTCTATGCCCGGCTGGACAAGCTTTTCCTTCGCCTGTTCATGGAAGAGGAGGACTTGTCCGTCAGCGTGCTGGTCGATTGTTCTGCTTCGATGGAGTATGGCGACCCGTCCAAGATGCACTACGCCCGGCAGATTGCTGCGGCACTTGGATACATCGGCTTGGTGAATTACAACCGCGTCTCACTGTTTGGCTTCACGACCGACCTGACTTACAGACAGATGAATCTGCGCGGCAGGCGGCCCATCCCCCAAATGCTGGAATTTCTGTCCACGCTTCCCGCTGCCAAGACAGGCAACCTGGAGCAGTCGCTCAAACAATTTGCCTTGCTGCAGAAACAGAAAGGCGTGGTCATTGTCATCAGCGATCTGCTGGAGAAGGGCGATCTGTCCACGGCTTTTCGTTATCTCATGGGTGACCGGTTTGATACGTATGTCATTCAGGTGCTATCGCCCCAGGAGGTGGACCCGGAGAAAGGTAACGTGGTCGGCGACCTGCGACTGCGCGATCTTGAAGACGGCAACGTTGCGGAGGTATCGGTCGGTCCGGCACTGATGAAGCGATACCGCGCGGTACTGCAAGCCTATTGTGAACACATCAAGCAGGCCTGTGCGAGGCGTGGCGTGGCTTACCTGATGAGTGAAACGAGTGTGCCCTTTGATGTTCTTGTGCTGCAATATTTAAGGAGACGAGGCTTACTGGCCTGAGGAAAACGCATGGGCTTTTTATCCATCATGGCTGGGCTGATTGCGGCTGCGGTGACGATCCCGTCGCTGGTGCTGTTGTATTTCCTCAAGCTCCGCCGCCGCGAATTAACCATCAGTTCGACTCTGCTTTGGCAGCGCGCGGTGCAGGACCTGGAAGTCAATGCCCCGTTTCAGAAGTTGAAGCGGAATCTGCTGTTGTTGCTTCAGCTTCTTCTGCTGCTGTTATTGCTGTTCATGATTGCCAGGCCTTACATCATGGGGTCGGCAGTTGAGGGTTCGCGACTGATCGTGTTGATTGATCGCTCAGGTTCAATGACTGCGACGGATACATCGCCTAATCGCTTAGTCGCAGCCAAACAGCAGGCCCGTAAGATCGTGGAGCAGGCGGAAGATGGCAGCAACATCATGGTTGTCACCTTTGCTTCGCAGGCACGTGTGGTGCAGTCTTTCACTTCGGATAAACAGGCGGTCTTACGCGCGATTGAGAATATTCAGCCGACGCATCAGACCAGCCGAATCGGTGAGGCCTTGCGCCTGATTGATCCTTTTGCCAAGGAAGTTGCGGCTGGCAAGGACTTGTCGGTTTACATCTTCAGCGACGGCCAGGTCAATGATGAGGAATCGTTGACGCTCAGTGACGGCGAGTTGCGCTTTGTACGCATCGGTAAGACAGCCATCGAACAGCCGACGGACAATCTGGCGATTGTTGGCTTATCAGCGAGGCGTGACTTTGAGCAGCCTCAGAAAGTGCAGGTCTTTCTGCGTGTGGTGAACTTCGGGCCTGAGCAGGTGGCCAGCAACTTTGAACTTTCGATCAACGGCGTGCCCACCGCACCGGCCAGCCTGGTCGTGCCCGCCGTGAACGTGAAAAATGAACCGGGCATCACAGGTTTGACTATCCCGCTGGTACTGCCTCAAGGGGCCACCATCAAGGCGCGACTATTGAATAACGACAGCTTGCTGGCAGATAACGAGGCGGCTGTCCGCCTGACGCCACCTCGTCAGTTGCGCGTCTTGCTGGTGACCCAAGGCAACGGCTTCATGCATGGCATCCTGAACATGATGGACTTGCGTCAACTGACGGAGATGACCCCGGAGCAATACGAGAATCAATCGGAAGTCGCACTGGTGCGCTCGCTGGAGACGGATGAGGGATATGACGTGATTGTCTTTGACAATTATGCGCCCAGCGAAATTCCGCCTGTCAACAGTCTGTTCTTTGGGGATGCACCCAAGGTTGGTGAAGCTGAGATCGTCAATCGCAGTGAGGAGACGGAGGCGATTCTGGATTGGCGTAAGGATCACCCGGTGATGAATGAAGTGGCGCTGGACAACATTCTGATTCAGGATGCGGGACGGATCACGCTGCCTTTGAATGCGGTGATGCTGGCAGTCAGTGAACGCGGGCCTGTCATGGCCATGGTGCCTCACGATGGCAGGCAATATCTGATGGTCAGCTTTTCCAGTCTGAATTCCAATCTGCCTGGCGAAGTGGCTTTCCCGGTCTTCATGAAAAATGCCATGACCGTGCTGGGGCTGGGGGCATCCGGTTCGGCGGGGCGCAGCTACCTGACCGGTGACACAGCAGTGGTGCCGGTGCTGGGAGCAACCCAGCAGGTGCGATACACCGGACCTGAACCTTTGAACTCGACAGTGGAACGGCAGACGGCGGTCCTGCCCACGTTTGAACGGGCAGGGGTTTACGAAGTGGAAACGGAAAATGCGGTTGGGCCTGGCTATGAAACGCTGGCTGTGAACTTAACGGACATTCATGAGAGCGACACGCGTGCCGTGGAGCAGATCAACATTGGTGCGACCCCGGTTCAAGCCGAAGGTGAAGGGTTACAGGTGCAGCAGGAGGTTTGGTGGTGGTTTGCCGTGGCTGCTGTGGTGATGCTCATGGCCGAGTGGACGTTCTACACGCTGCGGATGCATCTGTGAGAATGGATTTGTTTGTGGATATGATTCTGCCGGCTGATATTCGTAAACACATTGTGGCCATTGATTTAAGGAGTGATGCGGCTCTTGTTGGAAGAAAGTGCGCCCGGCAGGATTCGAACCTGCGACCTCCGGTTTAGGAAACCGATGCTCTATCCTACTGAGCTACGAGCGCAAACGGATTGATATCAGTTTAACAGGGAGGTGGGATGATTGCCCGGAGATATTGATATCGCTCAGAATTGAAATGGTTGAATAAAGATACTTTTCTATTGATTGTGAATCTGGTTCAAAGTACTGGTTTTGGCTGTCGTTTTTAGCGCCTTGTCTTGCCTGAATTGGCATCTGCGTGTCTTCGCAATCGCGATGCGCGGAAAAGGCTTGATAGAATGCTTCAATGGGTTCACTATTCTCTATTCGAAAGCGATCCGTCATGAAGTACCACTCCCTGCATGAACAGGCCAATTGCACCATGTCTTGTAGACACGCAAGATCTGTCGGGTTCACTCTGATTGAATTGCTGGTGGTGATCAGCATCATCATTTTATTGATTGGCCTGACGGTGCCTGTGATTGGGCAGTTTCGCAGTTTTGCCAAGTTATCTGGCTGCCGAGCCAATGTGACCCAGATCAATCTGGCCATGAGTCGATACATGGATAATCACCAGACGTACCCGACCACAACCCGAAGTGGTTTGATCAAGATTGACGGCACTGGGGTTCTCAGTGACATGATGGCTGAATCAGGCGAAGTGGCCAAATGTCCGCTGGATCGGGGCAAGCTTTACAACAGTCAGGGCACCTCCTATTACGGAGCACTTTCACTTGATGGCAAGCTGACTGCAAGCGAATACCAAGCCAACAGTGGCATCTTTCTTCTGGACGGCAAGCGTAAAGCAACGGCTGTGCAATATCCATCCCAGAAAATGATCATTGCCGACGCCATCGTCTTTACTAATGATTTTTCAGCCAGCAACACACGTTATCAATGGCACAACAAGACATCGCCACTTGAGGTGAGCATGGGGTTTGCCGACGGCTCAGCAAGAACGCAGGAACGAAAGACTTCCCCGGCTCCCAGTCAGAGCTTTACCAATCTTGCAGGAGCCGATGTGATTCGTGATCCCTATTACTAGTCCGTTTTTTTGAGGTGATAGTCGAATGATGAAAATAAGTTTTTACCACAGGCCTGCTTATAAAGCTGGCCTTCATCATTCGATCGCTCGTACGAATTCCCTTGATGCTTTCACTGACGGGTGGCGCTTTGCTTTAGTCAGCTTTCTGGCCATCGCAATGTTGATTGTTTTCACATCAACCGTTGCTGCGGATGATGAAGTTTATTTCGACAAGGAAGCCTACAAGAAGCTGAACTCGTTCGAAGCCCATGTATTGGGTAAGGCAGATGCAGCATATGGCAAGGATAAATTCAAAGAATCAGCGGCGGAGTATGACGCTTTCATCGCAGAGTTTCCTCAGAGTAAAGCGGTGGCTTATGCCCTGGTACGCAAAGGTCGTTCTTTGCAACGCATGAATAAGCGTTTTGAGGCGATGCGTGAGTATCAGGAAGTGGTCGATTATTTTCCGAACGAGACCGCTTATGCCGGGCCTGCGATGTACTTCATCGGGCAATGTCATTGGCAGAACGGCGACGAGGACAAGGCCGTCAAAACCTGGCTGAAGATGGCTGAAGACAAGGACTATGCCAAGAGTCCGTTGGCCGCCTCCGCTTTGAATCAGCTTGCAGGCTATCTTGATGAACGCGATCGTCAGCAGGAGGCTGTGAAGTATTACCAGCAGGTTGCAGTGAACTTTCGCAAGATCAACAGTGACGCAGCCCGATATGCGATCGGCAAAGTGATCTATTACTACATTCGACTGAATCCGAACGAGGACAAGTTCCGCGAGTTTTACCGCGAAGTGCAAGGATTTGATCGCAACCCCCAAAAGCTGCCTGATGATCTGGAAAATGACTGGGATTACTGGAACGGCATCCGCTGGCGTGTCATGCACCGTGATTACAACCGCTTCCATGATGCTCAGAAACAGCAGAGGCAGAACTTCTTCAGCTATTGGGGCAATAGTCTCAGTGGGCGATTTGAAAAATCAGATGACTACCAGATCGACTTGGCCTGGATCAAACTGCAAGCCAATGGAGACGAGTCTGCCTGGCAGCAGGCACTTGATGCTCAGTTTGCCCGAGGTGATACGAAAGATTTTGATCGCATCATTCGTTGGATACGTTTATTCAAAGGGCATGATGATCAGCAGCAGAAGTACTACGAGAAGATCAACTTCGAGCAGATGAGTGCAGAGCAGATCATTCATCTGGTCGAAGCACTTTACGAAACGACAGAGAATGCAGATCGGGCGCGCAATGCACTGCGCAAAATTCCGTGGGCCAAGATCAGCGACAAAGAGAAGGCATCGTTGGCTTACTTCCTCCGCCGTCATGAACCTGAGCAGGTTGAATATGTGTGCAGTCAGTTCACGGACAAGATGTTCGGCAAACATGAGCTATTGAAGTTTTATCATGATCAGGACAATGTCGAGAAGGGGCTGCCCTTGGCGGATGAAGTCGCCAAGTCTCCGGATCGTGCGAATGATGCACTGCGCATCAAGGCCGAGTTGTTTGAGGTGGCCAAGCGCTGGGATGAAGCGATTGCGACCTGGCGACAGGTGGATGATGAACCACACTCCAGTTTCCAGGTGGCCAAGTGCCAGGAACGCAAAGGGCAATGGAAGCAGGCGGCGGCGACATTGAAGCAGGTCGAGGCCTTTTTCAAGAATCAGAAAGACTTTGGCCCGCGTGCTGCGTATGAAGTCGCCAAGGTGTATGAACGGGCAGATGAAAAGAAATTAAGGATCGCTGCCTTGCGTGCGGTGGTTCAACAGTATGGCAAGACATCCCAAGCGAGTCGGGCTCACGAAGAGCTTGAGGCACTTGGAGTGCGTATTGGTGGTGAGTTCGACCAGTAAGCCATGCTTTTCCCGGTTAACAGGAGAGTCGTCGATGATGCAAATCATGTTTTGTCAGTTCGGTCTAAAGCGGTTGGCGTGGGTGCTGCCGATGCTGTTGCTGGTCGCAGATGTCTGCCCTGTACTCATGGCTCAAGAGGGGGCAACAGATCAGACAGAAGCGGTGGATGATCGACGGAATGAATTTGCTGCCAGGCGATTGTTGCGCCAAGCAGAGGATGCTTTGAGTGTGGCCGGTGACGAAGAGCGTGGCGTAAAGATGCTGGAAACCATCGTCGCCCAGTATCCGGACACAGATACGCGTTTTGCAGCCCACTTGAGGTTGGCCCGTTACTTCCTTGAGCAGGCTCAATTTCCCAAGGCCGAGGCTCAGTTGAAGTCGATGCGCCTCCTGGAGAGACGAGATAATCTTGCAGGTGACTTGCTTGATCAATATATCGAATCGCTCTATCTGACGGGTGTGATGTATTATCAACAGCAGAATTATGCTGCTGCCTTCCCTGCATTGCGAAAAATTACGAGTGATTATCCCCATACAGTCTGGGCCAACCAGGCGTATTACTACATCGGCATGAGCCATTTTATGCAGCGCAATTGGGATCGCGCGATTCAAAATCTGAATCTGGTGGGGACGTTCATTGATGAGGATAGCCCGACAGCCAAATATGCTGAGGCCGGGCGACGTTTCTATGTCAAAGTGCAGGATACCGATCTTCCAGTGTTACGCCGACTAGGCAAAACAGCCACGGTCGTGGTGCAGACTTCCAAAGGGGATCGGGTGACGGTTGAGATAAACCCCTTGTCTGAACAGCAGGGTATATTCATTGGTTCTGTTGCTACCGAGATCGGCCAACCTGTTCCCGATGACCAGAAACTTCAAGTGCTTGGAGGCGACCGCATCACCACGCGCTATGTCGATGCCAACACGGAAACAGGTGAAGCCAATATCGCACGGGAGAGCACCGTCGAGGTGGTGTCCACGGGTAGCGTGTCACTGACGCAGGGCACCTATGAAGGTCAGGCCGTGGCTGCATTTTTGAATCAGCCCTTGTTTGTGCTGGTCAAAGATGCAGACCTTGATCTGGATGACAAAGCACAGGAAGTGAATGTCAACGTCATTTCCCGATATCGCGTGGATGACACCGATCAACCCCTGGATTTCGCCAGCATTGATGACGCAGGCGACACCCGCTGGGAAACGCGCGATGAAGTCACGTTGACGTTGAAAGAACTTGGTGATTCGCCTGTACGCTCCGGCAGGTTCGGCGGCAGCCTGATGGTGCGGGAACATACCGGTGAGACCGCGGCTGACAAGACCGACAGCGATCTGGCTGTGCGTTTGGGGGATCAGGTGGTCGTCACCTATGTGGATGGTTTTCACATTGCGGGCACATCGACGCGCGAAGTGCAGGCCAACATCGAAGTGGCAGGTACCGTCGAGACCAGGCCTCGCGCCAGGCAGAATGTCGTGTCGGACGCGGTCTTGCGCTCTCGCAAGAACTTGGTCGAAGCGGAAGCTTATCTGGAGCTGACCCGCATCTTCCGCAGCATGGGATTGATGGATGGCGCGCGAGACAAGGCTGCGCAAGGCTTGGACCGCGTCGAACTGGTTATCCGTGAGCAGCAGATTCCGGACGAACTGCGAGCGAAAGGTTTCCAGATCAAATGGCAACTGCATCAGGAAGTGGAAGATTACGAGCAGGCGATTGCCACGATTCAACTGTTCCATCGCATGTTTCCCAAGAGTACGCTGGTGGATCAGGCCATGCTCAGCATTGCTTCTATCAAGCTGGAGCAGAATGAGTTCAATGAAGGCATCGCGATCTATCGTCAAATCCTGAAGATGGAGTCGTCGCAGGCCCATGCGGAGGCTCAGTTCATGATCGGTGAAACTCTGGTGGCGCAGTACAAGCATGGGTTGGATCAGTTGAAAGCTCAAGGCAAGGATGTGGATGCCGGGGCTTGGGATAAGACACCCGAGGCTGCGATCATTGAGTATCGCAAAGTATCCAAGCAGTATCGCGACAGCGCATTCGCAGGCCAGGCCTTAGGGAAAGAGATCCGCCATTACATTGAAACAAAGGATCTGGTTCAGGCCAACGAGTTGCTGGAGCGTGTGTTTGAAGATTACCCCGATGCCCAGTTTTTAGATGAGATGCTGCTGCAGTGGGTGACGGTGTCTTACCAGATGGGCGACTATGCCAAGGCCTATGAGAAATGTCAGCAATTGTTAGTGGAGTTTCCCAACAGCAAATATGCCAAGACAGCCCAGACGTACTTGCCTCGCATCAAGCAAGTGATGGAGCAGCAGGGCAGTTGATGTGTGAATGAAAAATGCTGCAGGTTGCGGAATGAATCAGCCGGGGAATGATATGGCGAAGGAGCCGAAATGATGTTGAGTCAAGCTGGAAGTGCAATGACACGTCTGTTACTTGGATTGCTGGTCGTGGGGCTGTTAGCCACGCTGGCTTTGCTGCCTGTTGATCAGGTCAAGGCAGAAGGCCCCGCAGACACAGCCGACGCGTCGCAACTGGATCAGTTGTTACGGCAGGTGCAGAGCAATCCACGAAATGAATCTGAGGCGAATGTGCTGAAGATGCTGGAGCAGGCTGAGAAGGCTCATCGGTCATATGCCGCATCATTGGCTCTACGAAATTACCTGACGTATCACCCCAAGTCTTCCCCCGCGCTGTTGTTGTCAGCAGCCGAGAATGCCCGGCAGGTTGGTGACTTCCGCACCGCAGTTGCACGTTACAAGTCATACTTGGCTGTGGCAGGTAATCAGAAACAAGCACCCGAGGCGGCAGCGCGGCTTTATCAGGTGCAGGTGCAGTTTCTCTCGGCTGATGAAGATGCTTACGAAACCATGAAGCAACATGGCACGCGTTTTCGTGACAGCCAGACAGTACAACTTTTCGACGGCTGGTTTCTCCAGCAAGCGCGGGAGCGCGAAGATTACGTTGGCCTGGCAACGCGATTGGCGGATATCTTTGAAGAGAAACATCCGATTGAGTTTGAGAAATTCAACTACTGGGACAGCTTGGATTGGTTGACGGAGAAGTTAAGTGAAACCGGGCAGGCTCAGATGCAGGCTATGGCCGAGGCTCAGAGATTGGCCAAGTCCATCCGGGAAGATGCGCGACGGGCAGAGAAGTTACGCTTCCGCGCCGCCTACCTTGCTTTCATGGCTTCACGCGAAGGCAAAAGCGATGAAGAACTGGCCAAGGCATTTCAACTGGTGGATGAGGCGGCCCGTAGATACCTTAAAGCAGACAGCACATTTCGTACATTCCGTGACATCGCCATCGTCTTGGCGGGAGGGGATGGTAATCGCTTCGATGGCAACCATTGGCGCCTGGCCCAGTCCGCACGCGAATCCCTGATGCACGATCTCTTTGCTTTGCTGCCTGCTGAAGATCAGCAGCAGGTGATGGACTTGCGATTCCATTACTCAGGTTTTGCTAGTGAACGGATCATGACGCGGCCGCAATGGGCTGACCTTATCAAACGATTTGCGAAGAATACAGTACAGGCCGACATCCGACATCGTCTCGAATTTCTGACCGGCGAAGAAAAGCCTGAGGAGATTCGCAGTTTGCAACAGGCTGTGGCGGAAGTGCCTTCGCGCGACGCAGCCATCGTCCGGTCGTTTGTGGCTGGTAACGGGGATTGGGCGAAGACGCTGAAGCACCTGTCTGAGAACGAAAGCTGGCACCTGAATCCTTCAGATTTTGATTGGATCATTCGTGACCGCCTGCAAAGGTACATCACTCAAGCCAACGGCTGGGATGAAAAGAAAGGTGAAGCGGAGTACCGCCAGGCTTGGATCACGTTTGGCAGGAATTATCTTTCCAAGTCACCGATAGCCGTGTGGGACACGGATGCGGCTGAGAATTATCTGGAGACAGCCTTCAATCATCTTCATGAAGATGGCAAGGATAAGTCAGGTTATGCGGAACTGGTACTGGCTTTCGAGTGGGTGCCTTATAACCGCGACCAGGCTCGTGAAGTTTTCAATCAGGCTTATGGTTCTTATCGCAATTGGGCCAGGGACGTCAGGCAGCAGTTCGAGCGTGACAAGAAACCCTTGCCTGAAGCGATTCAACAGCAGATCACAGCCATTGATGAAGCTTTTAACAAGGTGCGTGAAGGTGGCAGTGGTGATGTGGCCAAGGCTCCGACAGAAACCATGCACGATTTTGCCCGGTTGCTCGCAGCCGACCGCGATGGGAATGATAAGGCCGAGGCTCAACTGAAAGCCTGCGAGGCGTTGCTGAGTCGGGTTGGCGTGCCGGGACAGGATCGTCAACCATACGCAGAATCTTTGTTCAACTATGCCTTCGCCTCGCGCAAGCACATCGACAAACATTACGACTTGCAGTTGAAAGTCATCGGCCAGGCTTTGGCAGCGATCAAAGATCGCAGCGATGAGTTGATGGTGGATGAACTGATCAACCGCGTCGTCAGTGACCAATGGGGTATGAGCTTTTGGCGGACAGACAAACGCGTTAAAGACAAGATGCTGCGCCTGCACGTCGTCATCGCGGCGGAACTGGGCGAGCGCTTGAAGAAAGGCGAATTTTCCGAGCAGTTCTTCAGTTGGTATCGAGGCACGGTGATGGGGAACCAATGGCGAGACACCGAAATCAGCATTGATGTCATCGACACCATCGTGCAGAATCAACTCTTCAAGAAAAATGGCTGGTACATGGACTATCACGTCAACGGCTACACCACCAGCCAGATGTTCCTTGTTGACCGCGAGTTTGATCCACTTGAAAAGAAGTACCCACCTCGGCAATGGTTTGAACAACGCTTCATTGCTGAATCGCGCGAACGTGATTATCTGGATCAACATTATTTCGATTTCAGTGATGACCCTGAGCGTAAAGTACGCGATGCTGCAACCGAAATCCTGGCTGGCTATACCAAGCTGCCCATTTGGGATAAGGGGAATCGTGACCGTGCCTATTCGTGGAGTGAGTTGAAAGAGTGGCATGATCGCGTTGGTGGCGCATCCAATGACAAACGACAGGCGCTGCTGGATAAGCTGAGTCAGTACTACGGCAAGACCCGTTTCGATGCCTATGCCCGTGGCAGGCAACGTGTGGATTGGCAGTCTAATCTGAACAACAAGCAGGAACGCGAAGCGTATTTCAAAGACCTGGCGGAATACATGGCTGTGACACGTGACGCATCCTTGCGCGACTGGGCGCCTCACCTTGCAGGCCTGCGTGATGTGCGTGGTGAAGATGCTTCAAGAAGTGAAATTGACGCAGTATTCAGCGTGATGACAGTCGCGCCCACATGGTGGGATGGGCGTGGTCACGAGGATGTTGCTGGGAAACTCCTGGTCGAGGGTTTGGTTGCCCAGGAGCGCTGGGGTGACTTGCAGGAAGCTCTGCCTTACCTCTGGCGGATGGTGGCGATGAACGGGGCGGAACAAACCGCTGCCCGTCTGGCTGATGCTTCGCAGAAGGCTGGTGAACAATCCCTGTATGACCTTTCCTTTGTGATTGCTCAGATGGGGCTGGACATGGCAGGTGCACGACTCAACAGCGACAGCAAGGCTGCGCTACTCGCGTCGCGCGCTAAAGCGTTATCCAGCATTGGTGGCATTATCCCTGTGGATGAAAGCGACCCGCGCTATCCTGTCTTTGCCGCCCAGGCTGCGTATGTCACAGGTCGGCTTCAGACCGCATGGGAAGGCTACGTGAAAAATCGCAGCTTGATCGAAACCAACTACAAGGAACTCGACCCGAATTTCACACTCTGGCTGATCCGTCGCAACATTGAGACTGGCCAGTTCGATCGCGCTCGCGACATGATCCAGCAGATGACGCAATGGACGGAAAATCAGGATGCTGGCTTCGAGCCACAGATTCGCGCCAGTCTTGTGTTGGCCTATGGCGACCTGGCATTGGCGCAGGAAGATCTCATTCGCGCCCGCGCATGGTATGCCCGTGTTGCATCATCAGAAGAATATGAAGGCACCCGTGCTCACAGTGATGCCCAACTTCAGGTTGCGAATGTCGATCGACTTTCACGCAATTACGATCAGGCCGAGCGCCAACTGAACAGACTGACACGCTCCAAGGATGATTACCTGCGGGTTGAGGCTAACTATCTCATGGCTTTGACCAAGTTTGACCAGAGCCAGTTTGAGTCGGCTTCAGATTTTCTGGAAAAGGTATTTGCACGCAGGCCTGATCATGCGGACGGCCGAATTCTCGAAGGTCGATTGAACCTTCAGTTGAAGAAGCTGGAGGAATCGACGGATGTGAATGTAGGAACCGTGACACGACGACGATTGATCGTGCCCGGCAGGCCTTTGAATGTTGAGTTGGAAGACCGCAACCTGGCTGTCGTCGGTAAGGCCACGAACGTGGAGCTTCGCGCTTGGACGAGTCGTGGTGATGAGGAACTGTTCAACCTGGTGCCTTTCGGCGATTCACGCACCAAGTTCCAGGGACAGGTCGGCACGGAACTGGGCCCGGTAGTGAAAGGGGATGGCCGACTTCAACTCTTCGGCAACGACCGCGTTTACTACGCTTTCTCGGATAAGTTCCGCGAGGCGAACAATCTGGATGAGGCTGAACCGTTTGAGCTATCTGTTGCAACAGATGCAACGTTGCTCGCATCTTCAGGTCGCATTCTGACCAAGGAAGAATTGGCAGAGATCGCATTGGAAGAGCAGATACGAGAACGCATCGGCCAGGGTGAAGACCCCGAGCAGCAGCAGGGCGCGCTTAGCACACGTCGCAGTGCTCGACAGGTCAAGCCGGGCAACAGCATCAATGTGCGCGTGATTGACCCGGACAGGAATACGTCCGATGAGCGCGATCGAATCAGTATCAAGCTGACCACCTCCAGTGGTGATCGCATTGACTCTTTCCCTCTTGTGGAAACGGGTACGCATAGCGGCATCTTTGAAGCGGCTGTGCCGACAGCCTCTGCGCAGGCGGTGGCGTTTTCAACGGACAGCAACACGGGGCGAGACCCCAACAATGCCATCTCCGCGGGTGATTATGCAGCATGGGAAGCGATCCCCGACAGTGTGAAACCCAAGTTCTTCGCGATCGATCTGAATGAAAGCCTGAATCTTGGAACCATGACGGTTCACTCCAATACCGCAGGTCGGCGGATCAAGGACCTGTTCATTCAAACTTCGTTGAATGGACGGCAATTTGAAACCGTTGGACATTGGCCCAGTGATCTGTCAGCGTGGGATGGTTCGCCACAAGTTGAAATCGTCAAATACCGTACGGAGCGCAATGTCAGCAGCAGGTTGCCTGACTTACTTGAATACTTTGATCATAGCTATCGCACGCTCGGGCATGAAAAAGTTGCGATGGAGACAGATGACCTGTCCGACAGCATCGACAACGGCGTCAAAGGCAAGACTGGCGCGTTGAATCTTGAAAACAGCAGCGAGCGCGGCCGATACATCGCTCGTTACCGCGCGGTGATCATGCAACCCCGCCGTCAACTCCGCACCTTTGAATTGGAAAATCGCAAGAAAAGCGAGTGGGCTCAGTATTACCTGAGTGTCAATGGTGAATTTCAGACCGATGGCCAAAAGTGGGAAGGCACACTGCCTCAAGGGCCTGTGGTCATCGAAGTGTATATGCTCAGTAATCGACGGGAGGATCCATCGTTCCGCGTGCTTTGGGATACGGAGAAAGAACCTTTCCGAGAATCAATTCCTGCCGAGGCTTTTAAGAATCAGGAAGCGCAGCAAGCTGTCGCTGGCAGTCAGCGTGTGGCCAGGTTAAAGACCACTGAGCAGGGCAATATCGAAGTCACTTTTGCCAAGGACACGCAGGCGCGTGTCGTCCGGCTGCTGATGACCGATTATGAAACCGATGCTCCTGCGATCGAGAAAATTGAACTGACTGATGCCCAAGGCAAGCGCGTGCTGCCGACCGATTCGGATTATCGCAAGCTGCGCGACAATGAAACTTTGGAAATTGTGCCCGGGGATAAAGTCACCGTGCTTTACGATGACCCACAGACGATCAGCGAAGGCTCCGAGCTGCATGAAGCTGCGTTGAATGTGACGTATCACAATGCGGTGCTCAGCGCAGCTTTTGTGGAGTATTCAACGCGAGGCGCCGAACGCGTGCCTTATTACATCGCGATGCGTCGCTTTGAGCCTGGTGATGCCGTGGTGGTGTTTATTAATGATGCGGACTTGGATACGTCCGACCAACTGGACCTGGCTGAGTTCACCGTCAAGACATCGACTGGTGAACCCGTCACGCTCAAAGCCAAGGAAACGGCTGAGCACTCTGGCGTATTCGAGGCCCGCATTTTCCCGGTGGAAGGGAAACCGACGAGACCTGAGGAGATTCAAGTCAAGCCCGGAGCGGACATCGAACTGCGTTACCTCGATAAAGAGAACACCGACCCCGGCGTGGCGATTGATCGTGTCGCTCGAATCGAGCAGGTCTGGTGGGAGCAGCCGAAGCTGCGCGTCTATGGCGTTGAATCGCAGGCAATCGAAGGAGCACAGAATCAGCAGCAGCCCGAGTTGGAAACCTTGACTGGCGAGTATGTGCCTTCAACCCGCAGACTGGTGGTGACCAGACCAACCGATGGCAACATGATGGAAGTCATGCCCTTGCTGCTGGATGGCCCATTGGTGGTGGAAGTAGCGCATAAAGCCAGTGCTAAAAGCGTGGCCAGCAAAGTTGAAGTGTTTGCTCAAACCTCGTCTGGCAGGGCAAAAGCTGCGAACGGGGAAAACAACCAACAGGGCAAGGATTCGTTTGATCCAGAGGTGCCCGGTACGGTTCGCGTCCAAGTCGGCCCCGGCGACATGCGTGGCATCGAAGTGCCGGAGGGTTATCGCCAGGCTGTGGTCACTGGCAACCGAGGCGGTGGTTCCGCTCTGGAAGATGGCCGATTCGTCGCCAGCATTCCCATGTCTTTGGGGAAGGTGCCTGGCAAGTCACTGATTGATGAAAACGCGGACCAGACACCCGGTGCGGTTGCTACGCCTTTGGCGGTGCGCGGCGGGGACAAAGTGTATGTCGGCTTCCGCTTTACCGATCCAAATGGGCAAGTGCACTGGGAAGTGCGCGAAGCCCAACTGGGAAGTGATGCCATGTTCCATGTCATGGATCGTCGCTATCAGCAATTGGTCGATGAGGCTTACATCGGTGAGACCATTTACTTCCGTGTGATTCATCCCGGTGCTGACCAGACAGATCAGAATGACCGCGTCAGCATCGACCTGAAAACTTCGTCTGGCAAAACAACCAAGGTTGAATTGACGGAAACCCTGGCCCACTCAGGTATCTTCAAAGGCCTGGTCAAACTGGCCTACTTTGAAGATCAATCGGAAGTGGATAAGGCCACGACCTTTGGGATTAATTATGGAGACGAGATCGAAATCGCCTACCAGCCTTCGGGTTTACCCGAAAGAATATTGCACCGCGTGAATGTCTTTAAGGGCAGCGATGGCAGTGTGGTGCCTTTCACCAAGCGGTTTAAGGATCCGGAACTGGCAGTCGAGACCCAGTTCACCATTGCTGAGGCTCACTTTGAATTGGCCAAGCGCCATCGCGAGTTAGGTGAGCAGGAATTGGCTCGGGAAGGTATTGCGGATGGCGAGAAATTACTGAATGAAGCTGTCCGCGATTTTCCTAATACTGAGTTGCGCGCCCAGGCGGAGTATCTGCTTGCAGAACTGGCCATGGAAGTCGGCGATGACACCAAGGATGAAAAGGATCAAAGGTCACAGTATCTGCAAGCGCTCGGTCGATTCAACGACATCCTGGCCAGCTATCCGGAAAGTCCTTACGCGCCCAAGGCTCAGTTCAAGAAGGCCTTGGTCTTTGAGAAATTAGGTGAAGTGGATCGCGCCAGTGAAGAGTATGTCAAGCTGTCGTATCGCTACCCGGATCATGAACTTGTGGCCAACACGATTCAGCGACTCGGCTTCTACTTCCTGAACAAAGGCCGGGACATGCGCGCCAAAGCCGATGCGACAGAAGATCCTGTCGAGGCTGAGAAGATTCGTATGCAGTCGCGCAAGATGCTCAAGACGGCTGGCGAAGTGCTTGGCCGACTCAGCGAACGCTTCCCCAGCCATCAGTTGGCTGCTGAGACGAAAATTGCAGCGGGTAAGTGCTTTGTCCAGGCTGAAGCATTCAAAGAAGCGGTTGAAGTGTTTGAAGCGATCTCACGAAATGAAGATTACGACAAGGAGTTGCTGGCTGAGTCGATGTACTGGCTTGGTGTCACGCATATGAAGAAGCCTGAGCCAGACTATCCGCGTGCTTATCGTGCCTTCAAAATGCTGGAATGGAGTTACCCGGCCTCGAAGTGGGCCAAGTGGGCCCGTGCTCAACTGCTTGAGCCTGAACTGATGAAGATTGGTGCAAAAGAAGCTCAGTAACGATTTGATGATCGTGATGCTTTGAATACGAGAGTCATATGACGCAAAGTTCTCGTGAAATTCAAACGCTACCTTCGCGATTACGCGAAGTAGCTGAACGAGCCTTGGCTGGCCAGATGCTGGACATTGTGCGCACACAAACCAGGCTTGACCTTGGTGGTTGGTTGTTGTCCAGCCGAGTCTGGCTGGTGATGGGTGAGGATCGACTGTTGATTCTGGCGCAAGGGCGAAAGTTGCATCGCGTAACCCTTGAAAGAAGTGATCTACAGGAAAGTTTGTATAACCATGTGACCAGTTCATTGATTCTCGCTCCGGCAGAAGCTGCAGGCACCGAGCAATCTCTCAGAATGAGTTATGACGCTGCCCAGAGGGTGCTTGAATGGATCGCTTGTAATCATCGCGCACGAGTGGAAACAGAGCAGATTGAGGCCAAGGCTCAATCATGATACGAAGAAAATGTATAACTCATAGGACTGATTGAAATATGCCTGACTTACTTAAAATCGTAATTGATGGCGGCTGGATGATGGTGCCTTTGTTGGCATGCAGCGTGGTTGCCTTTTCTGTCGTATTCGAACGTGCTTGGGCTTTCTACAAGAACAGCAAGGTGGATGCACGCGAATTGCGGGCACAGGTTCACAGCCTGGTGCGCGAGAATCGTGTGCGTGATGCTGCTCTGCTATGCAGTACGACACCGGGGCCGATCAGTGCGGTTCTTCTGTCCGGCTTGCAAGCCTATGAGCGCCATCGCCCGTTGACGCAGGACACGCGCGAGATCACCGACATCATGGACAAAGCCATGTCCGATTATACGGAACACGCCTTAGCTGCTGTTGAGAAAAGACTTTACATCCTTCAGACCATCGGAAACTCCGCCCCTTTGCTGGGGATGCTCGGGACGGTCATCGGCATGATCATGTCCTTCGAAGAACTGGGCCTGTCTGGGGGTGTCAGCGGGGAGAATGCAGGTAAGGTGGCAGTGGGCATTGCTGTGGCGTTAATTACCACCGGCGTCGGTTTGTTCATTGCTTTGTGTGCGGTGATCCCATTTAACTGGTTTACCTCGCGTGCAGATCAAATCGAACTGGAGATTGAAGAAAGCCGGGCCCAATTGATTGATTTCATTGCCACTCAGATGGAAGTGACTCGAAAAGATTTATAGTGACTGGTCAGGATAACCGCACGACTGTGAAGACGAATTAATATTCCTTGGAATAAGCATGGCCAGAAAGCGAGCAAGATCAAGATTGGCAAGAGAGCGTGACGCCTCCGAAGCGGTGCCTGTAGCATCTTTCAGTGATATTGCGTTTCTGCTGATTATATTTTTCCTCGTGACGACAACGCTGATAGAGACCAAAGGTTTCGAGATGGAAGTTCCGGCCGGGAAGCAGGACCCGAAACAGACAGACAAGAGCAACACGGTATCGCTCCTGCAGTCTGGCATGCGTTATAACAACAAGCCCATCACTGCTGAGGAGCTACGGGCGGAACTGACCAAGCTTGAGCTGGACAAAATCAAGGACCCGCAAAGGCAGAATGATCGCATGATTCTGCTTGAGTCTCATCCGGACGTGTCCTGGCAGCGTTATTACTTGACGATGTTGCTGATCCAGAAGTCTGGAGGCATTGTCGCCACGATGTCTGAGGATGAAGCGGAAGGGGGTGGGCCTTGACAAGACGATCTCGAAAAGCATCCCGCCGAAAGATTATGGTGCCCTTGGCCAGCATGGGTGACATCGCCTTTCTGCTGATCATCTTCTTCATCGTGGCGGGGAATTTCATCAAGAATCCTGTGGAAAATCTCACATTGGCTGTGGCTCAGGAAATTGACAAAGTATCGGAATCGGCGTTGACCGTGTCGATCAACGGCGATCAACAACTATTCCTCAACGGCCAGGAATTTCCGGATGTCGAGTCGTTGGGTTCGTCGATCCAGGCGTTTCTGGCTGGTAAGGAAAGCAGGCAAGCCCGAACGGTGCAACTGCGTGTGGATCGCGATGTGCCGCATTCGGTATTCAGCAAAGTCTTTCAGGCCATCGCCGAAGCCAATGGCATCATCCAGGCCGTGGGTGAAAAAGGAACTGGCAATAACTTGAACTGAGCAGAACAAGCTGCTTTGACATGGAAAGTAGAACTATGAGCGACCAGGAAAAACAGGACATTCAGGAACTCTCGCCGGACGGCTTGCTGACTCATTTCACTAAGGGAAACTGGGCCATGTTCATCGGCGCGGCTTTAATCATGCACTTGATAATCCTTGCCGGGACGGGTTATCCCACCATCTCAAGTTGGCTTGCCGGCGAACAACCTGAAGCAGATGCGAAGCAGAATGACGGCCAAGCCACAGAAAAATCGACGAATCAAGCGCCTGCTGACTTACCCGATGCTGAAACAGATGCAACAACCAATCCCCGACAGCCAGACAATGCGAACGAGACCGAGGGCAATATTACAGACAACCCCGACGAAGATACTGAGGAAGAACCTGATAATGGGTTGCCTCCCCTTGACCCCATTGAAGGTTTGGACCGGTGAACCAGTAGGCTAACGTGATTGATATAGAAACCCATGAAACGAATCGGCCCAATTCTTAACTTCGCTTCGCTGTGGTTTGCAGCCTTCGGCTTGCTGACTTCAGTGTTAGCAATCTGGGTTTATCAAACGCTGCCAATAGCGACCGATTATCCATGGGATATTCTGGGTGCGACGCCGCAATATTTATTCATCACCAAATTGGCCAGTATCTGCCTTGCAGCTATGGGGCTGTGGTGCTGCCTGTTGGCACTTGAAAGATTTGCACTCAAATGGCGGCTTGCGGGTGTCGTTCTGACTAGTCTGATGATCGGGACGTATCCTCTGCCAGTCCCTGCCTCTTACAAAGGTGCTTGGCTGAGTAACTTATCTCCACCTGAATCCTGGCTTGTGTTCATTCTAGTTATCGCCTTGTATCCGATGCTTATTGTCAAAGGTAAAAAGGCAAGACTTGCTCTGTTCATCACATTCAGCTTGATATTCATTGCCAGTTTATTCGTGGCAGGCACCTTAGCTTCGCTGAACATGGAAGTGACCCGTCAGGAGCTTGCGTTGACTGGCGAAGGTGTCGATGCGCGCGGCCTAACGCGCGAAAGCTTCTTTCGTTTCGTTGATCTGGTTTCCATCCCAGCCATCATTGCCTTGATCTCCATACTTGGCCTGGCGTTATGCAATCATGCGGGAGTCTCTGTCCTTTTTGGCAGTCGTGTACCCAAGGGGTATCGCCGAGCGCGCCTCATCAATGCGCCGCTTGGTGAGAGACTACTCAATAATCTTCGCAGACATGGCAACGACCCGGCCTATCGCAAGTCAGGTTATGGCGTCACTTTTGCCCACTTGGCCATCATCGTCATCATCCCCATGCTGCTCGACATGATCGGCTGCGTGCGCCAATACAAACTACCGCTTGGTGAAGGTTCACCCACCATCGCGGTGCAGGTTGTCAGTCAGAAGCAGCAGAAACAGCGGCCAATCCTCAACCCCAACAGCAGTATCCGCTTCGACCTGCCTGAGTTGGATGAGATCACTTACGAGAAATTGATCGACCAGGTCTCGCAGGCAGAGTATGAAGCCGACCTTGCTTCACGCGGTGCGCTGGGCGAAGGCAAAAAAGGCGATGGCGGTTGGCCTGACGGCTGGCCTGATGGGGAACTGCGGTTCATTCGTATTCGTCATGCCGGTAGCGGCTGGAACGATGGCATGGCGGGGCGCGGCGATGCCGACCGCCGATTCCTGGACTGGTTCCGCAAAACCACTGGTGTGAAGTTCAAAGTCGCACGCGAAGGCGAAGCCAATCGAGTTAACTCTCTCCCTAGGTTTAACCGAGGCACGCAACCACCGTTCCTCTACCTGACAGGCAACGGCTCATTCTCCTTGAATTCTGGCGATCGCGACATACTCCGGAAATATATCGAAGAAGGGGGAACGATTCTTGTCGATCCCGGCAATCGCACCTTCGCTCACAATGCTGCCCGAGCCATGCAGCAGGTCATGCAAGGCGACCAGATGCGCATCATTTCCATCGGCGACCCGCTCTTTCGTGCGCCCTTCCAATTTCCCGATGGGATACCCATGGTCGTCGATCACTATAAGGGTGACAAACGCGTCCGCGGTTGGCGCAAGGAAGATCAAAAACGCTGGGCCATCATCTTCTTCCCCGGCGACTTGAATGACTCATGGAAAGCGGGTCGGTCAGGCTTGAGCGAGAAGGATGCGATCCGGCATTTCCAGTTTGGTGTCAACGTGATCCGATACGCCATCCACCACTACATCAAAATCAACCGCGAATACATGAACAACTGACTGACTTTAAGCGATGCTGACACTTTGGCCTCACATCTCGATCTTTGGCTGGCTGGCGATCCTGGCTGGTGTGGTCGCGCTATCGGCGTTGGCAATTCGAATGGTTCAACGACGTTGGCTGGGTGAACTACTGGCTGCTGCGTTGCTTTTCATTGCTTGCGTGGCGTCGTTCCATTGGATTGAAGATCAATTGATGGATGCCGGGCCTACGGTCGCTTCGCTGGTGATTTATGGCTTCGCTTGCCTGTTGATCGCTGCGGTAATCTTCACGTTGGATCGGTTGCAGTGGCTTGCCGGTGCGTTGGTCATCATCGCTTTGCCTTTGGCGTTATTGAATCAATCGGCGATTGATCGCGCGTTGTCCGCAGCATATGACAAGGAATCTGCCATCGCTGCGAGTCAGCCTTTTGATGCAGCTAAGCCTCAGTCACAAGAGCAGCAGATGGGCACCCATGACATCAATGCAGGTGAAGATGAAGTCAGCGAACAACCTGCCGATTCACGGGCTTACCGCCAGCGCGGCAAGCAGGAGCGTGAAGCAGGTAAGACCGAACAACTGGAAGAGTTCGACGAGGTTCGCGAAGCTGAAGAAGAACAAGCGGATGCTTCATTAGGCATGACCAGTGATCAACTCAGCCCGGCTTACACGCGAGCGGGTTGGATGAAACATGCGCTGGATTGGTTGCTACTTTTCGCGTTGGCTGTTGCTGTCGTTGATTACTTTTCGCGCTTTGCAGATACCTTCCCGAAGTTAATATTGCTGCCCATCTCCGGTCGATGGACCAGGCATTGGCTGAGGCGAGCCATGCGCGTGCGGATAGACCAAGCCGGTGAAGCTGAACTGTCACGCTATCTCATCCTGACACGTGATCGAGGCGAATCGGTGTTGCTGATCAATGCGAATACCCACGAAGCTTTGCGATCGAGTGCCCGTTGGCATCAACTCAGTGACACCAATGAACTCACGCAACTGGAGCTTTGGCCTCGGCTGTGGTTCGGCAAGACCTGCCTGGCTGTGACGGCCGATCAGGCAGGCGAAGTCTGGCAATCACTCAATGATTATCTCAAGCTGCGCTGCCAGACCGGGGCTTATGCCTGGCGATGTGTGCATGTGGTCATCGGGCCGGGCGCGCTTTCTGCCATCGACTTGATGCCCTCGCGGTTGCTCGACCGATTGGAACGCACGCACTTCAAACTGGTGGTGTTTATCCAGCCGGGTGAAGATCAGCCGAGACTGGCTTGGGACGAAGTCGGATCAGCGAAAGTCAGGCAGCGGGTGCGAAGTGATTCGAACGTCAAGTCACATGTCGCGCAGATTCAGACTGCGATGACAACGTCTTCGAGTGTCCCGACCGAGTGATGAATGGAAGTCGTCATTCGCGCGACAGATTCTGACTTGTTCACGCAGCCTGCCGCTTGGGTTGGCTGACGATGGTTTCGAGCGCCCGGGCCATGCCATCAATCGTTAGCGGGTTGTGGCCGAACTTCATGATGTCGAACAAGCGCACCAGCCGAACCACGCGACCGTCGGGAAACTTGAAGGTGTGGACTTGAATTTCCTTACGGCGGATCAGCGCTGCCACCTCTGTGCGAGGTCTGCGCATCACTTCGGGCAAGAGATTCAAGGGAACCGCTGCCCCGAGTTTGTTCCGCCATTGCTTGTAGCTCATGTTGATGGCTACCATTGTCTGCTCCTGTAGGTCAGTCAATTGTTGTGCCTATTAACATCGACCAAAGACGAGGTACGCTGCGGCCAGCTCAGTGATGGGGCGTTATCGGCCACGTAGAAATAAAAAAACCGCTCGGTACTCTCTCAAACACCGAGCGGTCGAAGGTTCTCGCCGTCTCTCTCTTCTTCGACCCTCTCTCACAAAGGCCACGAACTGAAGACGAGTTTGGCGAGGATTTAGGAGGCAAATCCAAGCTGGCAGCGACAAATTCATCGCGCCACAACTCAACCCCGAAGTTTGATTCATTGGCAAAGGAGCTTAGTACAAAGAGCCCCTCTCCTTACCCAACTCTTTATTATCGGAACCGTGTTCGCTTGTCAATAGAAATTTGATAGCCCAGAAAAATTTACTGTTTGATAATAAAGGGTTGACCGCATAGGCAAGGATACTGGCCTGAAAATGACCAAACACGACATTTCTGGGACTTACTTATTCGCCGACGCCGTAGCCAGTTTCATCGCCTGATCATTCAAATCAGCCAGCGTGATGTCGTCCAGCGAGGTCAGCACCGCGTCAGCCATGCTAAAGTCGGACACTTCTGTGACCCGGTTTGGCACAGCGATGGCAAGCATTTCCGCTCGCTTGGCTGCGACGATGCCGTTGTGGGAATCCTCGAACACCACGCAGCCAGAGGGCTCAACATCCAGCCGGGCTGCTGCCAGCAGGAACAGATCCGGGGCAGGCTTCACCTGAGCGACATCATCGCGTGCGACCACCGCCTGGAAGTGATCCCACAGCCCCAGTCTTTTGAGGTGCCCATCCACCCAGCCGTGATCGGAACTCGAAGCCACTGCCAGTTTCAGCCCTATGTCCTGCGCCTCGGCAATCCTCTCGCGCACGCCGGGCATAACTTCCAGCGCAGCCACCGCTTCGCGCAGGCGAGGCAGCCTGATCGCGTCGATCTCATCCTTGCTCAGTGTTTGGCCGGTCAACTCTTCTAGGTTCCCAAAGGGATCGAAATGGGAATGGTCAGCCCCGACGCATTGGGTGTATTGCTCCAGGAGTAGGGTGTAACCCCGCTGGGCATAGATATCGCGCCAAACTTCAAAGTGAGGCCACTCTGTATTAAGGATCAATCCATCAAAATCAAAAATCACGGCTTGTAACATGGCAGAATCATAGCCGATGTATGTGTGGAAAAGGTTTGAGGGCAGGAAGATAGACTGAACGATGAATCGAATTGAGTAAGAACCTGTCGCCACGAATGGTCATATTGGATACTACAACAAGTATCATTTTCACATTTGTTCTTGCTTCATTGCATATTGAGCACTGCGAAGTTCATTTTGCCGCGATGTTCCTGACGAGGTGTCTAGCATAGATTCGACAATCACGGGAATGTTGCAAAGCGGTTTCGAAATTTGTCTGTAGTCTTCCAAAGCTAATTGAGTCATTCTTCGATGTCGACATCGTGAATCCAATTCACTGATATGTATTTCAGCGATTCGTGTTATAAATGTTGAAATTAAATTACGAAGTAGTGTTAAAGTAGTGTCGAGTTGTCTTGCATGCGCGAGATCAAGACACAGGCGAGCTTGAGGTAACTGCTCGAACAATTGTTTTAGTTGCCTAACATCTTTGCCAACTGTTTTACGACGGTCCATGTTTTCGATTAAAAGAAATTCTTGGACACTTTTCCATTTTTCAACGTGATATAAAACGTCAGGATGAACAACAATGTAATTTACATACCCGCTCACTTGTTTGAGGCATTGTATTACCTCATCTTCTTGATCGTCTGTAAAGGCACTGGGGGCATGGAAAGACACATAATCGAATTCTCTCAAATTCAGGTTCGGAAGCATACCGATCAATGGTTTAAGCTCTTCGATTCGCAAAGCTGATAATTCTAGCGCACGGATATTCTGGTTAACCATCCAATCCATTGCTTTCTTGAAGGCACCTTTTTCCAACGCTCCTGTTGAAAAACCATAGTATGTATGTTTCATTGTTAAAACCCCACATATTGCAGACACAGATGGGCTATCAGATTATCATTTGTTGCTTTCTGTTCTCTGTCGAATCCAAAAAACAGAAGTTCTAAACCTTGAGCAAACCTGGTGCCCATACTACACACTTCATTGAATACATCATCTTCCGGTGAGTTCTGATGAGTCAACTCTTTTAGTTTATTTCTTTTGCCGCCATCGTTTAGTAAAGATAGCCAGTCTGCATACGATCCAAACAGTAGTTCGGTAATTGTTTTCTGAGTAGAATCATCATGCACGAGATCAGCAATAAATATGGCGATATATTCCAGAGGCGGAGTCCTTGCGAACTTCATCGCCTCATCAATAAAGTTCTGTTTCGAAACGGAAACGTAGCCACCAAACAGATTGTTGCATTTCTCCGGAGTTGGTGGTGATAGTTTACACTTCAAACAGAATGCTAGTCCTGCTGCGTATAGTAATTTTCGACTGGTTCTCAGCTTCGCATTTCTTATTGCCCATTTGTGTTCGCCCTGCTCTTTATGCTTCGCAGCATAATCAACACAGATTGTCCGCCAATATCGGGTTATATCATTGAGTAAAAACCTGGGTACTTGGCCTTCCTCTGTTGCTTTAAAGTGTACGTCTTCTTCAAAATACCGTTCACAGATATTCTTGAGGACATTCTCCCAGACTGAAGTGTCGGGTGTGTCACCATCAAAGGGTAAACATCGTGATTCAATCAGCATCAGCATACGCTGAGTGAGGTTGCGATTAGAGTCTGCTCCGCCGCCAATGTGATGAACGAGGTTGTGAGAGAAGACAAGGTTGCCAAAAACGCCACTATTGCCCGGGTCACTCAAAGGTGTTTGCTTAATCGCCTCTTTAATTATTGATGCTAGCGAAGGGTGTTGATTGTCAACAACCCCATCAATCAATAGACACCAATCAACATCACTGCCTTCAGTCATTTCATAACGAGCGAAAGACCCAGAAACAACTAAGGAGGCATCTGGAGGAATTAAGGCAGCTGAGGATCCAGTGTCGGCATTTGAAGATTGAATAGCATCAATGAGTTTTCGCTCAGCGTCGAGTGTATTCCTGATAACAGTGTCATATACTGACCACTTTTCGATACCATGTTTCACAAGTAGTTTCTTGAGGTATGAAAATGGATTGTTATCTGCCATGGAACACTTTCACGGTGTAACTTCTCAAACAAATTCGTGCTCAGTCAGGCACGAACCACAATTGGGTGCTCGTTTTTATAACATATCCACAGCCACGCGTATCTCATTGGTTGGTGTACTCACCCCTCCAACACCTTCAACTTCTCGCGCAGTTCTTTTTTCTTCACTTTCAGTTCGTCGTGTTCCTCGGCCTGTTTGTAATGGTCATCCAATGGGTAGCAGCCTGAGATGATGCCATTGCGCGGGGCCGTGGTGCAGTCGCTGAAAGTGCGGCAGATCAGCTTAGGCTGGCGCAACTCGCCATGCTCCATCACGTCTGCAGGCAGGTCAGGATATGACAGCACCATGCGCCCCAAACCAACGAAGTCAGCCAGGTCATTACGGACGACGGCTTGGGCGACGTGGGGCAACCATTCCTGCAGGTAGCTGTAAGCCGTACCCACGATGGGCAGGCCGGGCACGCGCTGCTTGATGTCGGCTACGGCTTTGATCTGTCGGGCGCAACCCACCAACGGATCCTCAGGCGGCTGGTAACCATCGCTGGGGGGGAAGTAAGCGGGGCGTTGGATGTGCGGGTTGTAGTAGGGTGAACCGGCTGAGAGATTCACCATGTCCACCTTGAGGTCATCGCGCATGAGTTCAAGCAGTTGCACGGGTTCAGCCAGGTCGATTTCCAGCGGGTTGTCGCGGTCGCAGCCGAAGCCGGGGTAGTCGCTGATGTTGGCGTAATCGTCCGGAATGCCCGGGCCGAGTTTGCCACCCGACGCCTTGGCTGGGTCGGGGTGGTAGGGCGGTTGATCGAAGAGGGAGAGTCGCACGCCGATGATCAGGTTTGGGCATTCGCTGCGGATGCCTTCGACGATCTCGCGCATGAAGCGGGTGCGGTTCTCGAAGCTACCGCCGTACGGGCCGGGTCGGGTGTAGGCCGAGAGGAATTCATGCCCGAGGTAGCCGTGACAATGTTTGACATCCACAAAGCGGAAGCCAATCTTTTCTGCCATCTTCGCAGCGACGATGTAATGGTCGATCAGTTGTTTGATGTAATCGTCACTGATGAGGCATGAGTCATCGTCCGGCGCGATGTTGAATTTCGCATCCAGCAGCGGATGGTGGTAGGCAATGCGTGGCTCGAGCGTGTCTTTGCGATTGGGCCGGCAGAATCGACCGGAGTGCGTCAGTTGCAGGCCGACGAGCAGGTCATCGGTATTGCCAAAGCGCTTGGCGTGGGCGTTGGTGAGTGTAGCCAGCAGGTCGCGCATCGGGTCTACGTTTTCCGGGCGATAGTAAAGCTGGTTGGGGTTGGCCCGGCCATCGTGTTGTACGGCGAACGCTTCGCCGCCCCAGATCAGTTTCGCACCGCTGATGCCGAACCGCTCCCATCGGCGGATGGTGTACTCAGAGGGCCTGCCGTCGGGGTGTGTGTCCCAGCCTTCCATCGGATGAATGCACCAGCGATTGCCCACGTTGAAGTCGCGCACTTTCATTGGCTGCGCCAAAGGTGAGCCATTGGCTGCGGAGAGAATCTTCTCCTCTAAGGGAAAGTCGATTCCCAACTCATTAAGGTAGGCTTTGAAGTCTTCAAGGGTCTTGAGGTGACCCACACGTTTGAACGATTCGGCCATGCTTTTCTCCAGTGCAGGCGGGGCTGATAGCGGGATCGAAGAGTATAAGGAAAAGCGGGATTCAGGGTAAACCGCAGCGCGAAGTCGGGCGGTTTGGCCGCGTACTATGCCTTGGGCGGCTATCATGCACCGACGTATGCAAGCGGTGATCGAACAACTGGAGACCTACGGCCCGGAGCACTGTGAGCCGACTACTTACGAACAGGCGGCTGCATACACGCGCGAACTCACAGCGACGCATTATGAAAACTTCACTGTGGTGAGCTGGCTGCTGCCTCGCGAGCTGCGCGATGACTTCCGCCATGTGTATGCTTTTTGTCGATGGGCGGATGATCTGGGGGACGAGACGGGTGATCCCCAGCGGAGTCTGGAACTGCTGGACTGGTGGCGACAGGAATTGACACTTTGTTATGAAGGTAAGCCTCGCCATCCTGTTTATGTCGCCTTGGCGCGGACGGTGGAGAAGCACGACATTCCGCGCAAGCCTTTCGATGATCTGATTGATGCTTTCGTGCAGGATCAGCAGGTGACGCGATACGAAACCTGGGAGCAGACTGTCGATTACTGCACACGCAGTGCTGACCCGGTCGGGCGATTGGTCCTCTACATGTGTGGCTACCGTGATGAAGAATGCCAACGGCTGAGCGATGCGACTTGCACCGCGCTGCAACTGGCCAACTTCTGGCAGGATGTTCGGCGGGATATCGTCGAGCGCGATCGTGTCTATATCCCGCGCGCAATCGCCCGTGATCATGGCCTGGACATTGAGCAGATGGTGGCGGTGGTCAAAGCGGAAGGTGAAGGCGCTGCGGATTGCACGACGTGCGCATCAGGCGACATGATGACGAAGCTGGGCAGCCGAGCGCTGTTGGAACAATACAAGCCGACCTGTCAGGCATTGGTTGATCGAACCTGGCCTTTGTTTGAGAAGGGGCGTGAGCTTTGGCCCTTGCTGGATCAGCGGTATCGCACGGATATCAAGTTGTTTACGCTTGGTGGGGAGTCGATCCTGAAGATGATCGAGCGGGTGGATTACGCGACATTGTTGCATCGCCCGAGTTTGAGCAAGGGGCAGAAGCTGGGGCTGATGATGCGAGCCTTGCTGGGCAAGGTGTTCGGTTAAACTGTCAGGTTGTGCGCGATGAATCGCCGCTACCACAAAGGAAGCTGTCCTTGACTGCAACACGAGAAGCACATCCCGCTCCACAGGCAACGTCCGATGGGCTGAGCCATGCGAACTCGAGCCTGACAGAGTCTTATCGTTTTTGCGCGCAGGTGGCGAAGAAGCAGGCCGGTAATTTTTACTATGGCATGCGGTTGACGCCTCGTGACCGCCGACGGGCGATGTACGCGGTTTATACCTGGATGCGGGCGGCGGATGATCTGGCCGACGAACCCGGTGAGGAGCAGGCCAAACTCGTTCGGCTGAAACGGTTTCGGCAACTGACCGACATTGCCGCGGCTGGGGAAGTGCCCGCTGATACAGGCGTGTCAGATTACCCCCAGATGTGGCCTGCGGTGACGGACTTACTATCGCGTTTCCCAGTGGAACCTGCTGTGCTGCATGAAGTCATTGATGGGCAACTGGCTGACCAAAAGACAGTACGCTTCGCCAACTTCGATGAGTTGTATCACTACTGTTATCAGGTGGCCTCGACCGTCGGCCTGGTGAGTATCAGCGTGTGGGGTTACGAAGGGGGTGAGGAGACACGCAAGCTGGCGGAGTATCGAGGCATCGCGCTGCAGCTGACCAACATCATTCGCGATGTGGTGGAAGATGGCCTGCGTGGGCGGGTTTATATCCCTGCGGATGAACTCGCAGAGTGCGGCCTGGATGATGACAGTTTTCTTTCGCTCTTGCAGCAGAAGAAGATGGACCATCGGCTGGATCGCTTGCTGCGAAAACAGATCGCCCGAGCCCGTTCTTATTACGACCGATCCGTGGCTTTGGAAGGGCGTATCTCGCCTGACTGTCGGCCAACATGCTGGGCGATGATGCGAATCTACCGCGCGATTCTTGACAAGATCATTCAGCAACCTGAGCGCGTGTTGCATGAACGGGTCAGTTTGTCGAAGTGGGAGAAGGTGAGTGTTGCCGGGCGCGCTGCTGTGCAAAGCGGGTTAAGGCGCGTGGGACTTAGGTAAGTTTTGGTTATATGGGGAAATGAAAAACCCGCGGGTTGAATCGCGGGTTCAAGGTTGCTCTTTGAGGCTATCCCAAACCTGGTACATGTTGTGCGTTTACAGTTTCATGGTGATATCTACGTAAGAATAAATTGATTGGCTATGTGAAAGAATTCCTGATCCATCGCGTGATCCACGAGGGGGACGAATGCGATGGCCTCGCATTGACCGAACAGCCATCACCTTGGCCCACGCATGCCACGCATGGAAGGTTCAATGCCTCGTTCTTCCATACGCTTGCGCATGTCGTTCATGAATTCAGTGAACTTGGCGCGAACGACAGGATCGCTTGATTCAATGCGTTCTTTCATGTGATCGACCATGCGATCGGTTCGGCTGGGGCGGTCGCTGTTCTGCCCTTCCTGCTCGCGTTGGGACCGGCGTTCTTCACGTTCTCTCTTTTCTGCTTCTGTCATGTTGGCTTCACGTTCTGCCCGTCTGCGCTCCCATTCCTGCCTTCTTTTTTGCATTTCATCGATTCGCTCATCAAGGATGGCTTTGCGCTGTTCGGGGCTGGCTTCAAAGTACTCATCAAGCCGCTTGAGCATTTCCGCGCGACGTTGTTCACGCTCAGCGACCTGCTCGGGCGTTGGGCCAGTCTTTTCACGATCTTCTCGTGTCAGTTCACGCAGTTGATCCATCTTCTCGCGAATCTGCTCGTGTTGTTCTTCAGGAAGATTTTCCATGACCTGGCGAAATGCTTCGCGTCCTTCTTCACTCCGCCAAATCTGCTCGCGCATCATTTCACTGACTTGCTGGCGTTGCTGCGGCGTCATGGCTTGGACATTGGCTTTGGCCATGAAGGAAACGAATTGTTCCGCCGTCTGACTTTGAGGTTGGCCTGATGCGGTGGCTTCGGTCAGTGCAGCGAGTTCGCGCGTGGTTTCCGGGTCACCGCTGGCCATGCCGATGGTGCCGGGAGAGACGAAATACAGTGTGATCACAACGACAGCCAACAGGCCAAATGCACAGAGACCGACAACGACCCCTTTTTGCATGGATGACGACATGGGTGGTGATTCCTTCCTTTTAATCTTTGATACTCGTGATGTCAGCGACGTGACCATCGGCAAAGAGATAGTTCATGGAGCCTTGCTCGCCAGCATCGCCATGGAAAGGCTCATACTCGTGCATGACTGGCGTGTTGGGCTCACCAAAACGCTTGGTGAAGAATGAGTTTTCGACCTTCTGTCCGACCATCGGCCCAAGCAAGGTGTAGCTGCTGCCTTCGCGAAAGAAGTAGGGGATTTGCGAATCCATCGGGCAGGCCAGCATACGTGGCTCGTCGTAATATGGGCTGAGCAGGTCGGCCAGGCTTTTTTTACTGTTGAGGTTCAGAGAAGGCATGGCAGCGGCATCGGGCATGAACCCTTTGTTCTCATCGGCGTACATCCGCAGACTCAGGCCGGCCTGTCTCATGTTGTTCTGGCAAACGGAGCGATTGGCGGCCTTTTGGACTGCTCCGATGGCGGGCAGCAAAAGTCCCATCAGGAGGGCGATAATGGAGATCACCACCAGCAGTTCAATCAAGGTAAAGGCCTGTTTCATGAGAGAACCCTTTCGCCTGCGCACGCCACGCCTAACGATATGACGCTGCGGACGATGAGCCTATTGCAGCGAATGAAGAAACCGCAGAAAGTTATTGCAGATTATGAGTCCAGCGGTTGATAGATCGTAAACAACTGTTAAAAATGGATTTGCAGGATAAGGCACCCGCTTTGATGATTCTCTTAACACAGTGGCGCAGTTTCCGGTTGGATTCCCTGTCAACATGACGTTTTTTGACATGAAACCGCGGTTTCGAGCGTCTTTACGTGATGTGGGTTTAACATGTTGCCGAAAGCAGACCACCCGCTCCTGACCTAGGATCACACCATGATGGATAGAAACGCTCGTCCGTTCGCACAAGAGCACAAATGTAAGGCTCCCCCGGCTCCCCGTTGGCGCAAGATCAGCCAGTTGTTGATGCTGCTGGCCAGTCTGTTCCTTATGGGCCACGCTGTCCAGGCAGACAAGGTTGAAGCCAAGGTCGATGTGGACAAGGTCAAGGCCCAGGTCAAGGCTGCCAAGGTACAGGCTCAAGTACAGGCTGTTCGTCTGCAAGTTCAACAAGGGCAGCAGATTCAGATTCAACAGATCCAAATGCCTGATGGCCGATTCATCCAAATCCGTGATGGCCGCATCGTGGAAGCCGCGGAAGAGACACAAGCAGAAGATGACGACGGCAAGGTCGAACTTCAGGAGAACGGCCTACCCAAAGGGGTGCTTCAGCGCTTCGGCGAGAAAGCCAGCAGCTTTGATGTCAACCAGATCTACTCACTCGCCGGTTCGCCGGACGGCAAGCAACTGGCCATCGGTGAATCGAATGGCAGGATCACCGTCATCAACATGGCCGACCGTAAGGTGGCGTATCGGTTGGATGCTGGCCCGGGCACGGCATCGCGCATCACCTTCTTCGACGATGGCAAAAAGATGATGGTGACGGGCACGCACAATCAGGTTCTCGTCTTTGACCTGGTTGAAAAAAAGCTGCTGCATAAGCTCACCGCGAAGGCGTCCAATCTGACGTCGCACGCGGTTTCACCGGACGGCAAACTCCTGGCTGTGGGTGGCAACCGCACAGTATCTATCTTTGACCTTAAGACAGGTGAACTGAAGAACGCGCTCAATAACATCCATTCCCAGTTGGTGACGGCACTGGCTTTCAGCGCGGATGGAAAGACGCTTTACACCGGTTCGTATGACATGTATCTCAAAGCCTTTGATGTGGACTCGGGCAAAGAGAAGAAGGACATGTACCCCACTGATGAAGCGTTGAATGAAGCGTACAAGAAGATGGGGGCCAATGTCGTCAATGGCAACATCGTTCGCCCGAACAATCAGAAGCAGATGGCTCATCGCCAGCCCGGGCGTGTGATGGACATGGTTCTGATGAAGGATGGCAAGCACCTGCTCTGCCTGAATGGTTATAACTCCGCTCAGGTGTTGGAAGCCGACACACTTTTGCCTGTGCGCAACATTTCGGGGATTCCTAACTACAGCAACAATGTGTCATTGACTCCGGACGAGAAATACATGATCGTTCGTGGGCAATATTCCAACGTCGTCATCTACGACTTTGAGAAGAACAAACAACTTGAAGACATCACTGCTCCGACTCAGGGGATGCCGAACCTGCAGAATCTTTTCGCCGTGGCTGGCGATGGAAGCTGGTTCGCAGTGCCTATTTCCCGGAAAAGCGTTCAGTTCTATGAGATTCCTACTGCAAAGCAGATCGGAGAACGCAAAAGTCATGCAGGCCCGATCCTGGGCACTGCGATTGTCAATGACAAAACCGTGGCGACCAGCGGCATGGACGGCACGCTTTATTTCTGGAATGTCGCAACCGGCGAAGCGATGGTCGCGCAGGATATCCCCATCGGGAGATATGGCAGCGACTTGAAAATCGTCGATGGGAAAGTGCTTTACTGCGGTTTGAACCCGAATACTTCAGACCTGGTTAGCTTCGACGAGAACGGCAAAGAGGTGAAGGAAACGACGCTGAACGACCGCCATCCACGCGGGTTTGATGCCACCGAAGATGGCAAAACCATCGTGGTTGCCAGCCAGCCGATGCGGACACTTACTTTCCTGACTGACGCCTCGCGCTTCAACCAGAAGAAAATCATGACGTTGCCGAATGACACCTATCCCGGCGGTGTTGCCTTATCACCTACCGGCCATCTTGTCGCGATAGCGGAGAATAACTTCGTCAGCCTTTGGCTGGTCAATGAAGAAGAGCGTCTGTTTCGCAGCCCGGCTTCCAGCGTGAACAGCACACGCAGTGCGGTTGACATCAGCGACGACGGCCTGGTGGTGGCGGTCACTGGATACGATCGGCGGATTCACCTTTTTGAATCGCCGACCGGTGCGTTGATTGCTGGTATCAATGGGGATGGTGCTGGCAATCAGGTGATGCGCCCATTCCAGTTCTGGCCGGGCCGCAGCGACATTCTGGTTTACACGCAGCGGAATGTATTGATCGTGCGTGATATTTACCATGAGCGCGATCTTGCCCGACTGCGGGGCCATGACAATGACATCACGTCCCTGACGATTGATGCGGACTCTGGTCGCATATTGACGGGCAGTGAGGAAGGCGTGGCCTTGCTCTGGGAGCCGATCGATCTGCCAGACAGAAACAGGATGGCCCAGGAGAAGGATCAGATCGACGATCTATGGAATCAATTGCGCACAAGCAATGGCCGGGACGCCAACCGTGTGAAGCAGCAACTCATCGCCAGCGGTGACCTGACATCCAATTTCCTGGCTGAAAAGCTTACCCCGGCTCGTATCGAAAACGTCCGGATCGAAGGGTTGATCGCGCAATTGGATGATGATGATTTTTACACGCGAGAAAAGGCGAGCAAGGCCTTGGCCAGAGAGGGAGCAGCGGTGCTTCCTTACCTAGCTCAGGCATTACGGGTGTCCACCTCCGCGGAAGTGCGCTGGCGGTGTGAACTGTTGATGGGCATGGTTGAAGGCCGGGTCACCAATTCGGATACGGATAAGCGCGACGCACGAGCGATTCAGGTGCTGGAAGCGATCAATGACGAGCGTTCGCAGCAGACGATTGAGGCCTTGGCGCGCGGAGCCGACGGGGCTTACCTCACCAGGCTGGGCCAGCAAGCCGCGATGCGTATGGGATTGATTGAGTAAGGTAATCCCGGCAATTCGGGTGATTCACTACAGGCAGCTGGGTTGTTGCCCCTCCTAGTACCCTCATGGCCACGATGAGTATGGCCGCCATGCCGTTGTCATTCGAGGTGAATCCTCTGAAATGTTCAGGCGACTGTATTCACCATCGTGCCTTGCGTGGGCATTTGATTGTTCATCGATACCTGGCTGCCCCCTTCGACATTGATGGACTGATAGGTGTTCTGCGTGGAAGTCACGGCTGTGTTGTTGCCCCCACCTGCTGCCATCATCGCCATGATGAGCATCGCGGCCATGCCGTTCTGTTTGTCATCTTCCTTCTCCCCGCCGGACAACATATCCAGCAACGCGAAGGCGAGCATGTCACCCAGCATGTCCTGGCCGTTGAGATCGACAAGCGAAGCGGTCTGCGTTTGCATGGCACTGCCAACCTGCGAACCGCCAGAGGCCAGACTGGTCATCGCCTGCATCCCGGCCTGGCTGCCACCCATCGCGGGTGACATGCCGGTCATGTACTGGCTGGCACCGATTGAGTTGATGTTTCCGATATTGCTCATCATTCATTCCCCTGTGTAGGTTTCTCGACACCAAGGGAATTGGCACAGCCCGTTCCGGCTGGCTGGAATCTCTCCAAAATAACTTTAAGTATTTGTATTTAATGGATTTGGGAATGCATTGCGGGATGCGTGGTTTTGCCGAACTTGCCGGATGTTGCTCTGAATCAACATGGTGTGATGCAAAGATTCGCCAGTGGCAAGGCCCACTTTCACGACGCAGCTTGTCTAAGAGCAATCACCTGACCCGTTGCATCATCACCGTGCCATCGTGGCCATCAGGTAAGTAATCCTGACGATAGGAAACGATCGGCGTCTGACGAAATGCCCAGTCCAGCAATTCATAGGTAGATAATCGACGGGCGGGGTGGGTTTGCCTTGGCGCCCCCGGCCCAGCCGTATCAGGCAGAAAATTGAACAGGAAACACTGCCCAGCCGCCTGCCAGCAATTGTCTAACGTCGCAAGCACATCAGGCATGGTCATGGTATTCAAAGTCCCACTGAGACAGACCACCTGCGCGCGGTACTGTCGCAAGCGATTCCCCTCTCTGATCAGATCGACTTCAGCAAACTGTGTATTTGGCAACTCGCGCGAAGCTGCAAACTCAATCACCTCAGGCAAGGCATCCACGCCGATGTATTGTCGATAAGCAATTCGTCGCTCATTCAGGAATGCAGCGAAGTCGCCCCGCGAGCAACCTGCATCCAGAATGACCTTGTCCTGCAAATAGGTCATCTCGGCCATGACTTCAAAACGCCGGCGCTGGGTCTTTTCGCTGGCCCAGAGCGTCACGTCAAACCCGCTGCCATGCTGGCGTTGTGATTCGACATACGGTTGTAAATAGTCGGGATTGCCCATGTGGGCATGGTACTTCACTTCTCCCTGGCTGTGGGGATGACGTATGCTGATGGCATGCCCAATCCCGGCCAATTACCAAACTCAACTCCGCCGTCAGACAGCGCGCCCACTCAGCGCTGGTTTGATCGCCCATGGATCAGAAAGCTGGCCTTGGTATGCCTGCTTGTCGCTTTGGCTGGGCAGATCATGATGGTGTTTTTCTTCCGCCAATCCGGGCAGGATTTTGATTGGCATATCGAGCAGGGACGCAGTCTGCTCACCGCGGGCAGCGATTATGAACACATCAAGAACTGGTATCCCCCCGGGCGGTTTGCCATCAATGCGCTGGTTGCCTGGCTTCCTGCCCCCGGGCCTCGCCTGGTGCTGTTCCCGCTGGCCTTGGCGGCATGGGCGGGTACTTTTTTGATCTGGCGGAAGCTTGCGCGACAGGCAGGCTTGGCTGATGCCTCGCACGCCGACGATCGCATGGCTGCACTCTTTACCCTCGGCCTGACCTTCCCTTATGTCATGCGCGACATGGACGACATCGGCTTACAGGCCATGCTTCTGTTTGTCCTTTCGCTTGGTGTGTATTGGTTGGTTCAACATAAACAGTGGCTGGCTGGCTTAGCACTCGGCCTGGCGACTGTTTTGAAAACCACGCCCATCCTCTTCCTGCCTGTGCTGCTTTGGAAAAGGCAATGGGTCGTAGCCGTTGCAATGCTTCTGGCTGTCACGCTGCTGAATCTTGCCCCCGCACCACTGATCGGCTTCGACGCCACGCTCAATGCCAATCAACAATGGTTCAACCGCATCATCACTTCCGCACAAAGTGACGACCTGACCGACGTGGGCTTCGAGCCTCCCCGTCAGCAGAATCAATCGCTGCGCATGATGATCGCACGCTACACAACATCCTTTGGCCCAAAGCATCCCATCCATCAACAAGATTCATTAATCGGCCACTCGCTTTACTTCGAGTTTGGGCCTTTCTCTGCACACGGCGCGAAACTGATCCATACCGGGGTCATGCTCACGATTGCTGCAGGTTTTGCCTGGCTTCTGTGGGGCGGGCTTCACACACCAGCGCAAACGAAACGGCTGATTATCGTCGGTTGCGCGGTTCTTCCCTTCGTTGCACTCATCTCCCCGATCGCCTGGCTGCAACACTTCGTCCTGATCCTGCCTGCGCTGTATCTGGTGATTCGAGCAGGCATCGCGCGTGGCGGCGCGGGTCCTTGGCGTTACCTGGGTCTGGCATTTGTTGGTCTGGTCATTCTTATCCTGCAACGTGATGTGGTTGGCAGAGATCTGTCCCTGATTGTTCTAAGTTATAAATTGGATACATGGGCAGTCCTGGTTTCAGTCATACTATGCCTGTCTTTACTTGGGCGGGAGACTGTTGAAGTTTCAACGACAAACCCCAAACACCCGAGCTGACATGATATCTTGAGACAAACTGGTTCTTAGAATATTCACAGGCCTTCTTAACCAAGATCATGAAGCAACTGGCCTGCCGATCCCAAGATGTTGCGTGACTAAATCTCTGCGACTGACCAACCGTTACAACCGTCATGGTTTCACAGGTTTGACTTTGCGGGTTAGGTGTCAACAATTCAGGTACGTCGTTGTTGGATATTGTTGTTCTTAATCGCATCTCGAGTCATGTTGGTCTCAGGGATCGTCCAGAATGGGGGCAGAGAAGGCGATCCCGCCAGAGGGAGGCAACATGAGACCGCGCCACGACTATGGAATGTCTTCTTCCGAGGGCAACCGCAGGCTTGCAGCCATGATGATGGATGTGTCGTTGACCGTCCAGCGCTACGTCGATCACCTGCGCGATGAAGATGTAGGCGAACTGTTGAACTTGGATGTTCGCACCCGCTTGAATGACGACTTCTTCACCATCCTGTTGGATGCAGTGGAATTTCGTCAGTCGCCACACCATAAGCCTCAACCTTACATTGAGGTTAACCCCGATATGCTTGAGAAAGCCAGGAAACTAAGAAGGTTGAATCAAAAGGATGAAGATGAAAACAAAGCTTAGTTAGCCGACCGCAGGATGATTTCCCGCCAACAGCCAGTTGGCGATTCGTTCCTGCATCTTACGATTGAATTCGTGCCCCGCCTTGAAGAATTCCCCGACATAATTTTCCGTCGCATCCACTTGCTCGTATCGCTCGCGCAGGAATTGGTCTGCCTCTGTCATGCCTGACCTGGCAAAGCCGGGATCATGACTGCCAAAGCAGACGAACAGGGGATTGGGGCAGGTTGATGCTGCGATGTCTGGATAGTCATACGCAGGATGCAGGCCAAAGGGCATGAGCTGGAAAGTATGGATCGCGGTACGATGCTGCATCAGCGAGGCATAGGTACTCATCATGCAGACGATGGCTGACGCTTTGACTTGATCACAAGTCGCAGCCAGCGCGGCCGCTCGCGCACCTCCACCTGAAAAACCAATGCAAGCCAAGCCTTTATCGCACACGCAGCTCTGCTGCAGAAGGACCTTGGTTGCCAAGCGATCTTCCCACGCAAGCATTGCTGCGAGATTGACGCTGGCCATGCTCAGCCATTTCACACAAGTGCTTTCGCGCGCGTTTGCCCAGACGTTGTATTGATCAACGCTTTCCATGGACATATTCAACGCCGGGTCGGGACACGTCTGCCCCGTCCAGGCCAGTTCCGTCAGACAGGCTGGTTCAAAGCGACGACTGCCCCATGAGAACACATCATGCACCAATACCGCAAAGCCTTTTCTCGCCAGCTCGTTGGCCCAAGCCCGGTCGTCATAGGCCGCGCGCACATGCGGGAACCATGAAAGCACAGCATCGCCCCCCTCTGGCCCGTCCGCGATCTTCTCCTTCCCCAGCCAACGAAAGCCCCCGTGATCGTGCAACGCCACCACGCCGGGCCAGGGCCCAGCGCCCTCGGCAGGATGAATCAGATACGCCTGCGTGACAGGTCCGTAACCGACCGACCATTCCAGCGTCTGTATGGATAAGCCTTCGCGGATGGATTCATCAATGACCTTGGCCTTGAGAGAGTGGTCCGGCAGATCAAACCACAAAGCTCTATCCAGAGCAGGAAGATTCGAGGGCGTTCGAAGTCGGCAAAGTATGTTGGCTAAATCCGAGTAGTGACCGAATTCGAGATAGCACGCGGGTTCAGCCATGTTGGCGATCTGCTAAAAAGTTCGCGCGAAAGAGAACACCATACGAAGCGCTGGACGCAGCTTGACGGACGAGATTACCTGGAGTCTTCCTGTGGCTCATCATCAGCTTTTTCATGCAGCGCGGAAGAGGATTCATCTTTCACTGCGGTGGCTGTGAGATCGTCAGGATCAACGAATTTGGATTCATCCACATTGGCTTCGATGGCAGCCATGATGAGTTTGGTCGGGTTGCGATCAAACTTCCAGTCATCGAGGGTGAGTTTGCCAGCCTTGCCATCTTTCTTGTAGTGGACGATGGCAATGCCTTTCTTGGCCCAGCGGGTACGGTCGATGGTGGTGATGTCATCGAAGGTGATGTTGATCCTGCCATAGGCTTTAATCTGGTTGCCATCCACTCGGACTGAGCGACTCAGGAAGACGAGAAGATAGTAGATCATGAACAAGCCGATGGGGGCTAAGCCGAAGCCAAGCAACTTTTGGGTGAAGATATCCGTTTCGTCATGGTATTTACCTGGGTGCCCCGACTGGTCCGAGGGCATGCCATAGACATCCGAGTTCGGGTCGGCAATATCCTGACGCCAGGCCGCAGAAAAATTCTGAGGATAATTTTCTTTATATTGTTCGTAGGCATTAAAGATTTCTGTACTACGGGGATAAGCGATATATCCATCGTAGAGAAAGTAAGCAGAAAACCCCGCTACAAGCACCGCGATCAATGCGATCCGGATCAGATAACCACGGGCCGGCTTGGCGACGACTTTGTCCAGACTGATCGCCGAGGCAGATGCCTGTTCCTCGGCCTGTATTTCCTGTGTCGGGTTGTCTTCCATCGATTTATGCTCTCCGGGAAACTGGAAGTCCACGTGACTTGGCGATTGATTGAACAAATAGTAGCGATTCCGCGGATCATATGCCTAATTGATCCGCACCGTCGAGTGATGGATGGGTTTCCATACTGCCTGATTCAGACCAAACTTCGCTCTTTAAGCCCTGCAGCAACTCTCCCCAAGCAAGAATCGGCAAAATCCATCGCCTTCTCCATCAGGCCTTGACTCCATGCGCACCCTTCAATGCCTTGGCCCTAAAAATACCAGCTTCGCATCAATCCTTGCGAATCAAGTCCAGAGTCCGTCCCCACCATCTCCCAGCCAGTTTGCTGGCCCCGGGAATCGACATCAGCCGATCAAATCCCCCTTTTTCAACTCGGCGAATGGGGATGCGAGGCATCTCCCGTTCCTGCTGCAATGCCCATGTGAGGAAACGGTTCGTATCCTGAATCATGTCCCGTCTTAAGTCGCGGATTTCGTTCTTACGCCCTGGCATCACAGGCTCCTATGGCAATGTTCCCAATCAGAAATGAACTCCACGATGTAGGTTAGGGGATGCCTGCTTTTGGGTCTAGGTCAATCCTCTCTGCCAACGCAATTTCTTAAGCGATCGATGACGCTGCCAAACAGTCACTATTCAGCCCATATCCCAAGCTGATTTCGTTTAGCCTGTTGCTCTGCCTCAGCGAACGCCTCCATCGCATGGTGAGGCCAGCGCAGGTCGGCAGGAGCATAGCCCTTTTCCACCATCACCAGATTGATGGATTTGCCATTCTCCAACACCAGAAACGCCAGCAGCCGGCCAAATTTATCCCTTGGCCGATGCGCTTCGAGCCTTAACGTCACCTTCTGATTCAGTATCCGCTCCTTGACGAAATGTGTCGCCTCGTCTGCTCCCGGTTCGCCTGGCTCATTGCGCCAAGGCTTGGCTACCTCAGGCGCATCGATCCCCCAGAAGCGGATGCGCGTCGTCGGTTTGTCGCCATCCGGCACGTCCACATCCACCGTGTCCCCATCAATGACATGCACGACCGTGACCGCCCTCCCATCGTAGCGCGACAGGTCGCTGCCACGATAAATCAACCACCCGTTGCGGTCGGCTGCGATGACCGAAACAAGAACAGCCAGCACGACAGCCGCGATGCCGATCCATCTGCGTCGGCTCAGTCGCAGCATCTGTTCCGGACGAGGCTGAGTTGGCCCCTTTCTTCGAGTTGAAGTTTTTCGCTTTGGCATGCGCACCCGGCTAAAAGACGTTACAGAAATTGATCCGCCAACCGCCAATGCCTGACATAAGCACCCAGCATCATCACCAGCAGGATCAGCAGCAGATTCACCACCAGCCATGTCCGGGTGCGCCGACCTGCCAACAGATCAACTGCTTGCAGATAGATCAACGCCAGCGTAGTCACGCCCAAGGCTATCTTCAGCAGGATGGTTTGTGTGACATACGAACCCACATCAGCATAGGCTGGAGTGGAGCGCACCCATTGGTAAACCCCACTGATGATAATCATCGCTGCCGCGATATTCGTGATCATCCAGCCACGCTTCTTGAGTGGCTCAAGCACCCAAAGAACATCCTTCTCGCGTGAAGACTTGTCCTGTTCGTCAGACTTAAGACCGCCATCCTTCTCGCCTGCAATCTCTTTCAGGCAACGCTTGATTCTCAAATGGCTCAACAGCCCCAGAATGACCCCGGCCACGAGCAAGGCAATGCCCGAAATATGCATGACGCGAAACAGAACGTGAATGGCATCCATCGCCGCATGATAAAGGATCACCAATCCCAGTACACTCAAGTCCTGACGCGCGAGAGCAGCCACGCGGAGACGGGCAGGTAAACCACCACAGGCAGCCAGGCATTGGTTTCCGGCGACATGTATTGCTGGAAGCCGACTTGAATCACAAGAATCGCCAGCCCCCAGGTGGCAAAGCCGACCAAGGCAGCCTTACCTCCTTCAGCGAGTATGTTGCGCGGCTCGCGCAGCATGTAGAAAGGGGTGCCCATCAGGAGAATCAGAATATTCACGATGGCGAAACTGAATCGCCCGTGCATGATGCGCACGATGCGCTCATGGCTGGCAGATTCCTTGCCCAGCATGCGGTAAAGATCGCGCAAACTGATCACGGCTGCATAAATCTCCGCCCGTCGGGCAAACAGCACCTCAGGCGAAAGATCTGTGGCAAACTCCGTGACAATCGGACGATTGGGGTCGCCCGGCAGCAAGGCCCGGCCGTTGATCAAATCCCAGTAACCCGTCGATTCCCCCGTCTGCACCCAGATGGCCTGTTGCGCTTCGATACGTCGCGTGAGCGTTCCCTTATCGGTGCGCTCGAGAATGGTGACTTGTTGCAGCAGGCCGTTCTGCAAATCAAACTCCCCAGCGGAAAAGAGATTGCCTTTGCCGTCCGGGGCATACCAGAATTGATACTTCGTACTCTCGGTACTTTTCAACTCACTTTTATTGCGAGAGAGTTTCTCAGCCAAGGGTGGGATGGCAAACTCCTGCAAGGGGAGCGTCGCCAGGTTGAGCAGGCCACCGATAATCAGCACCGGAGCTGCCAGTCGGTGCATGCTGATACCGCTGGTCACCATCGCGACCAATTCACGGCTGCGTACCATGGCGATAAAGGTAAAGCCCATGGCCCCGAAGATCACCAGCCCCGAGAAGTAGGTGTACATCAACAGAATAATCGGGCCGTAGTAATCCGCCGCGACTGCGAGAATAGCGATCAACTTCGCAGCCGAATCGGAATACCCCGCGCCATACTTGTCCTTGAAAACCTCACCCGCCTGAATGAATTCATCGAAATCTGCCATCATGTCCATGACCATGAACAGCAGGAACAGCACAGCAAAAAGAATGACCAGGTTGGTCAGGAACAGGCGGATGATGTAACGGTCCAGTGTGGTCATGTCACAATCAGTTCATCAATTCCGTCGCAGTCTCCAATAAGCCAAAGCGATGGCCAATAGCAGCAGCAGGTTGGCTGACCAGATCACACCTAATCCCTTGATCAGGCCAAGCGAATCTTCAATGTCGAGCACAAAGTTCTCCCCGCTATGCACGAGGACGATCATCAATACGCACATGAGGAATGGGAAGATGAAAATCACCAAAGGCGGCTTACCCTGCGACTTCAACGAAAGCACCGCCCCGAGCAACAGCACGAGCATGCAACCCAGGCTGGTCGCTGCCCTGCGATTGAGGATCGCCTGCACGCGGTGATCCAGCCGGGCAATCTGATCATCCAGCCGATTCGCGGCTTCAACGACAACCGGGCGCACCGTTGGCTCAGCCCCCTCCTGACTCTTTCGCACGCGCTCGGCAACACCTTCAATTAATTTCAGCGACAACTTGTCCTGGAACTCCTTGATATAAGATTCAGACCAATTCAATGGGGGCAGCTCAAAGCGGTCAAACTCATTGGTCAGAATGCCATCCTTAAAGACGCGCACGTCTATCAATTCAATCTCAATGCGTGGCTCCTGCCCGGTCTTGTATGGATTGATGCGGATCTCAGCCGCGCGAGGCTGGTACTGAATGCGCGGCGTGCCCCGCTCCGCCACCTCGACGAGAACGCGCGACGAACCTGAAGAGGGGTCGATCTCGCCTGCCTGCGTCGAGGGTAACAGCTTTAACTGATCGCCCTGCCTACTGGGAGTCGCATTGCTGAACCAGTAAATGATGCGATCATCGACCGGGTCTCTGAGTCCGACCTGTGGCCGCTGCTTCAACTGTTCTTCAAGGTTTTTGAGCACTTTATCAGCCGCGAGCACCTGAACCAGCTCGCGTTTTCGATCTGCCACCGATGACACATTCTCAGGCCTGTCCTGTAAGTCAATCAGTTCATTCCACGTCAGATACTTGGGCTTGTCCTCCAGTGTGCGGGGCAACTCAACAATCAGTGGCAGCCTTTGAACCGTGGCCAAACTCCCGCCAGTCTCTTCCTTGCCAGCCTCAAAATGTGATGCATTTTCGAACTTGATTAACAGCAGTGGCGCGCCTGAGGCATCTTCATACGTCATGCCATCGGCGCGTTCAGCCGTCAGGTCCCATCTCGTCGTGCGCTTGGTTGAATCGATCTCGCCGATCGCGACCCCCATCAGGTTGATGACGTTGACCCCAAGTCCCTCGGGCACTTGCCCCAAACGCTGTCGCTTGCGGATTTCCTCTGGCGAAGCCATGCGAAAATCGTTGGCATAGATCACCATGTCATCCAGCTTAAGGGCTTTGTTCTCATTAAGTTGTCGCGCCAGTGTGCGCATGATGTCGCGTTGGATGATGCGGGCGCTGTCCTGGTAATACCGAGGCACGACCCAGTTACTCATATAGAAAAGCCCCATGGACAGACACCAGCCCATGACCGCAATGGGCAGCAGAATCCGCCGATAGCTCAGGCCACACGCCAGCGCTGCCACGATCTCGTTATCCGCACTCAGCCGACAGAACACCAGCGTCGCAGCCAAGGCCCCGGCAAAAGGGGCCGTGAAGACCACTAGCGTCGGCAGGGTATACATGATGAAACGAGCGAAATCGATCGGCTGCAACAACCCATCACTCAAAGGCTTCACCGACAACGCCACGCTGACCAGAAGCGACAGCAGCAGCGTCCAGAACGCCATCAGCTTGAGGATGTCCCATAAGATGTAGCGATAAAGCGTCCAAGGCATGACAGTGTTACAGTCCGTTGGCAGGAAGCAGACGAATTGTAACGCAATTACCCGCGGACGACCGCAAGCCAGCCATTTATTCCTGAGCGAACGCATCTACCTCATTCCAGACAGTGGACGGATTTGCCAGGATGGGTGCCACATCTTGACGACACTCGTGCGAAGCGAGAGTGGCGCAAGGTGTGTCTTTCTTCAGAGAAGTTTCGACGGTCAGCGGCGACGCCAATCAATCATCACACCAGGTTTGTCAGCACAGCTTGCCGCGTTTTACCTTCGCTTTGCTCAGAAAAACTCGGTCAAGCCGTGGCACCCCCATTTTGACTTGGTTTCAGTCGATGCTGGCAGGTCAGGCTCGAACGTGGCTTAAAAATGTGAGGTCGGGTGCATGCGTTTGCCCAGCCATTTATTCCTGAGTCAGCAAGCTGGCTGGGGAAACCGAATCGACCAGATTCAGCTCATTCGACCAGCGCAGCCATTCTTCCCAGTACTTGTAAGGCATGGGCAGATTGGGATCATCAAAAGATGCTTCGTCAAACCGCTCCAAGGCCCAGCGTGCCACCTTGTTGGCCACGCGTGCATCCTTGACCCGGCCTTCTGCCGAGTAAGCATTGACGATCTGAATGTAAGCAATCAAAGAAGCCGGATCATGCTCGAATCGCTTGGCTGCCCGTGAGTAAAGCCGACGTGCTTCATCCCATCGCTGAAGTTCATAGGCACAGTCACCCCGGAAGAAGTAAGCATTGCGGTGATATACCTTCTCAAGGTTACTTTGCATGTCGGTCGGCATCGCTTCCAACGCGTTGACCACATCCGTATAGAGCGACTGAGCTTTCTCCAGCCGAACCGTCCGCTGCTCATTGAGCGCCAACAGACGCGACTGTGGCATCGGCTTCTTCATCTCTTCCGATATCTCATCCACACTCCGCCGATACGCGTCTGCCAGCAGATACTTCAGCACCGGCCCATCCCGTGTATCGCCAAACCGCGTCACAGCAACGTCCAGCTTCTCGATGGCTCGGGCATAACGCCCCTGTCGATACAGCAACTTGCCCAACTCAATCAAGGCCTTGCGATATTCCTGATTCTCCGGCCCAATGGTTTCGTGGTCTTCCACCACATAGCGCAGTGTCCGCTCTGCATCTTCATCTTCGCCAAGGTTGACATAAGCCTGCGCCAAGGGCACCAGGCTGCGGATGGCAGGTTCAGTGTTGGGGTGTTCTTTAATCAGTTTGAGGAACTGGTCGCGTGCCGTGCGAAAGTCCTCTTTCGTGCCATCAATCCCCTTGGAAAGATAAGCCATGCCCAGGCGGCGGGCGGCTTCCAGTCTCAGAGGATGCGACTCCAGAGTTGAAGCAAACTGGCGATAGGCATTGATGGATTTCGTCCATCGTTCAGCCGCGTCATAAGCCTCAGCCGCCTTCCACAACGTGTCGGCAAAGGCATCCAGATCACCAATACTGAAACTCGACTCAGCATGCCTGAGGTAATAATCACCTGCTGCATCAAAACTCTTATTGGAGGCAATGTTCAATGCCCGGCGTGCTTCTGTCGCACGCTGGCGCTGCTCATCCGTCATCCCCAACTCAAGCTGCACCTGTTCCGTCGCGGCCTTCTTTTCCTCGGCTATCTTGCTGTGGGTCACGGCAAATCGACCCAGCAGCTCACGAGGCAACTCCTTGGGATACAACGGATGCACCTTTTCGAGATAACTCAAAGCCGTCTCGTATTCGCCTTTGTCATCTTTCAGATCATGGTGGTCGCGTAAGCGGTTGGCCAACTGCACACGCGTGCGCTCGGGGGTTAATCCATGCTCGACCAGTTCGTCCACAGCCTCGGCAAAGTGCTCGATGGCATCAGAGTCGCGACTTAACAAGGCCTCGCAATGTGCCCGACCGATCAACGCCGCCAAATGTGCGGGGGTGGTCGGGAAACGCTCTTCCGCATCTTTGAACAGCATCAGCGCATCCTGTACACCATCCAACTGCGAAAAGTCGATCTGCACCAGCTTGATCTGCCCCAGGCCGACCAGAATGGTCGCATTGAGTGCATCGGTCGGTGAAAGCCTTTTCGCTGCCACATTGAAATACGTTTCAGCTTGCGACAACTCTCCCAAAGCCTGGTAAGCCTGCGCCAGCTTGACCTCAATCGGGGCAAGATCATCGGTTCGACCATCAATCTTCAATCGCGTCAGGCGACTGACCAGTAAATCCTTGGCCTGACCTGCCGCATCCACCGAATCCATCTCCAGCAGGATGCCTGCCTTGGTCACCGTCGCCCAGATCACTTCCCGGCGGACGAATTTCTGATCACCTTCTGCCATCAACTCGTGGTAGTAATCTTCGAGCAGAACAAACAATTCTTCAGGGTTGGCGCCGCGATCCATCCGCCGATGGATGATGGACTTGAGTATCTTGAACCGCGTCTGCCGATCATTGCCAGTGAGCTTGTCGATCCGCTTACGCGCTTCCTCGTAGCGATCCAGGCCGACCAATGCCTCGGCCCAGCGTTCGTACTGCACGGGGGCAAGTTTGTAACCGAGCTTTTCCGCTTCCCCGTAGTATTCATTGATTTTTCGATTGTTGGCTTCATTGTCCCATTTATTCAGATTCTGCTGGGCGTAAACCAGGTTCCCCCAGATGGCCATGTACTCGCCGCGCTCAAGCGGGGTCGCGCGTTGATTGACCGAATCCTCCATTTTCTTCAAGAGTTCGTCGGCTCGATCCAGATTGGCAGCCTTGATCTCCGCCCGAACCGTATCAAAGCCCACATTCAATGGCTCAGGCGTCGTGTCTGGTAAGGCAAACCAGACCGAGATGGCCAGCAGCGATAACCCAAGCAGCAACACCGGCAACTGCCAGGTCGATGCCCATGATTGGGCAGTTTCCTCTGCTTCGACAACGGCTTCGTTGGATGCGGTTACTTCTGCCATGATGAATCAGTCACCTGCGCACGGGACAACCCAGCTATCGGACGCTGACTATCTGTTTCATCGGCCAATTCAGGGGGGGAACGTGAATGGTGAATCGGGTTCAAATGCAGAGAAATCAAGGCCTTTGGGTGGTCTTTGCCAGCTACACGACAATCCAACTCAGTCAGAGTAAACCACAGAATCAGCGAGACACAAAGCAAGAGGGCATTAGGTAGAGCTATACACAAAGGCACTTAAGATGCAGTGATACAGAAACATGAAAGAAAAAACCCGCGCAAGTTTTGCATGGGTTGTTTTCTTGCAATTCTCTGTGCCTTAGTCATTCGGTGATCAATCCAGATGTTTCAGCGATAGAAAACTCGGTTATGGAGTGCTGGATTCACTCAAGTTGCCAATCCAGCGATTGAGAAAGTTGATCTTTGTGTGATCGAAAGCCGGTGTTGTCAGATTGGCATTCACACTCGCTGTACCAGTAAGCCCAGATGCGGCTGAAGCATTCTGACATGACTTGCTTCATCAGGGCAGCATCCAAACCTGCATAGACCAGGACATCTTTGCGTCGGTGATCGCAGATGGCCTGAACCGGTTCACGATTCAGCAAGAGCTGCTGTTCAGAAAATCGAACTTTGTAGGTCACGTCTCCAACTGAAATATTCATCAGAATGGCTCCAGCAGACAACGAGCTGAGTTAAGTCAGCTTCTGTTCGTCCCTGAACCACCTGCCGTTCCGTCTTTTCCTCTTGCCTAGGGGACCACACAACTCACCCTACCTGGCTGACGCGATGAAATATCAGCCATCAATCGACAGCTTATCCCCCTTCACAGGATGGTCAATAGTTAAGACAGGAAAACCACCATATTTGGGCGAAATGGGTGAGGTTCCCTAGATCACTGATATCAGTGAAGTTATCGAAATTCAGGCTGGGGTGAACACCCGGCGTATGGTGGCAGACCTACACCAGTTGCCTGGCATCATGACCTGCGGCGCGATCAGGTCTCAACCGCTGCGCTCGGCCAGTAACTCGGCCTCGGCTTCCTTCCAGTTGATCTCGTCCAGGCCTTGCGGCTTGCCCTTGCGCTCCCAGATTTCAAAAGCGCGGGTGGCGATCTCTTCTGTCGTCGGCAGGTTGTGAGAAACCGCAATCTTCTTCTTGCTTCTCTTCTTACTGCCTGATGATGAAGTGGCAGCTTTCTTCGCTGGCTTCTTGGTTACTTTCTTAGCAGCCTTTTTCTTTGTCGTTTTCTTCTTGGCTGATTTCTTTTTACCCATGTCGATTCCCCTGACTTTAGATTCCCTGATGTATTGAGCGAAAGCCTTATTGCTTTGCGTCCATGTCCACTCCACCAACGAGCTTGATCAATCCAAGCCCGTATCAACCAGCCAGCCGATCGAAGTCTTTATGAGTGAAGACCTGTGCGGTCAGTCAGCTTGTCAACTCCCGTATCTTATCACGAACAGCCGAAGCGTGGCCGGGTACTTTCACTTTGTCCCATCGCGCTGCCACCTTGCCTTTAGGATCGATCAGGTACGTGGTGCGCACCACGCCCATGTATTTCCTGCCATACATGCTCTTTTCCTGCCACACGCCGTAGGCTTCAAGCATCTTCTTTTCCGTATCCGCCAACAGCGGGAAAGGCAGCTCATACTTCTCCGCGAACCCGGCATGGCTTTTCTCGCTGTCCGGGCTGACGCCTAACACGCTGGCTCCAACCTTTTCGAAGTCAGGCAGATCATCGCGGAACTGGCAAGCCTCCTTGGTGCAGCCGGAGGTATTGTCCTTGGGGTAGAAATAGATCACCAGCCAACGGCCGGCGTAGTCCTTCAACTTGTGAACCTTGCCTGACTGATCAGGCAGACTGAAAGCCTTGGCTGGCTTGCCCGGCTCAATCATTCCCGTGGCCGCAGCTTGCTTCGCAACCTTCTTCTTCACAACTTTCTTCTTCGCTGATTTCTTCTTGCCCATCACCAACTCCTTTTTCTGTGCGCTCTTGATTCACCTATGAACACGCAAGCTTAGGCCTGTTGCTTCATCAATTCTTACCACGCAAATTACAACGGTTGCTCGAGTCGTCGCTGCCTCATTCCTCCTCCGTAGGTTGAATGTCTTTTTGCTTCAGTTGCAGATTTTCTGCAAAATAAATTGGGCTATTGGCATCCGGGGCAGCGAGAATTTCAAGCTTTGTCCATTGAAAATGCTGCTGCCAAATCTCAGGTTGCGATTTAACCAGGATGGCATCCCGCGATTGGGTAAGAGCCTTGGTGATGTCGGTGTCCGCAAAGAAATCATAAGACGACTTGCGGCCACCCAACTGATGCTGGGCACTGTAAACAACAGGTTGGCCTTGCATGTAAAACGCCAACCAACCCGCAGTCTGGTAGTGCCCAGCAATCACGATCGGCCGATCCCCCGTTTCCTGTTCCACCTCATCCACGAACTGATCCACCTGAGCTGCCAGCTTCGATTGACCCGTGAAACGCGACAGGGGCACCATCTCCCCGACCACTGGCAGATAAGCAAGCCAGGTCAGGAAAAGCATAGACAAACCGGTCAACACACCGACTACGACTTGGCCGTGCCAAAGCACCTGATAGAAAGATTCGGGCTGCTTACGCAAGAGGCCGGCCTTGGGTCGCGGCTTGGGTAGCGCCCGCCAAGTCATGACGCGCTGTTTCCAATCACGCAGTCGCGGGGCAAGCAGCAGCGCGACCAGTGGAATCAGCGGGGCATAGCCAGCAAAAGCCCAGTTGCCTTCGCTTTTCTTGAATAACGCCAGGATGAAGTAAAACAGGATGGTTGGCAGCGCCATGCAAAACAGGAAGCGGTTGCCCAACTCGGCAAGCGTGTGAGGCGATCCCGCACTGTGTTGATAATGCATGGCACGTTCATCTGCCATGGATGGACCACGCGCACTTCGAAGCCAACCCCATCCCACTTTGAACAACGCCAGCATCAACAGCACAAAGAGGAAAGGCCCGACCATGCCTAACTGGGCGCCAAAGAAATCCAGTGGATGCAGGATGGACCATCCCTTCCCTTCGCCACGATCCCCCCCGGGTAAATGCACCTGGCCTAGCAGGTGTCTGACCGTCGGCCAATCATTCTGGATATTCCAGATCAGCACCGGCAGGCAACTTGTCGCAAAGACGATCAGCAACAGACTACCAGCCAGCAGGCGCGACTTGATTGCAACTGAATTTGCTGACTTGCCATCGCGCTTTTGTTTGCAATTCACCAGAAGCAGAAACAGCAACACGCCGGGCACGACCAGAATGACCACGTATTTGAAAAGAAAACCGATGCCAAGCATCAAGCCTGACAAGGCAAAAAGGATATAGGTCAGTAACTGCGATTCCCCTGTGTCGCGATGGGCAGAATGGCGCAGGCGTTCAACGCCCAACCAAGCCAGGAGAGTTCCCAGCATGGTCATGGCCAGCATCGGCCCATCAATGGTCATCAATAACGCGAGCGCCTGAAACGCAGGTACCAGCAGCCAGAGTAAAGCAGCAAGCATGGCTGCCAGTCGATCGCGACTGATCCGCCAGGCCAGCACGCTGCTGCATAAGGCGGCCAGCATGCTGAAGATTGGTGCCAACCAGCGCACACCAAATTCCTGGTTGACAAAACTGGCATTCCCGAACACCTTCGTCCCCGCAGCGATGGCCCAGGCAATGCCCGGCCCTTTGCTGTAGTAAGACCAGTCCAGCCGACGCGACCATTCCCAGTAATGAGCCTCATCGCCTACCAGGTCGTAAGGACACAGCCAGGCCAGGTAGACCAGCCTGAGCAAGGTGACGCCAAGCAATAACCCAGCCAAGGCCAGCCAGGGGAATCGCGATTCAGACTCAGGTGCTTGCGGGTTCAGCATCAGACTCGACAGTTTCCCGTTGTTTCATGGAACTGTCGAACCTGCCTTGCGCAAAGCCATGCTCGCAACCTGCTGCATTATCTAGAATACGCGTGAAGGAGTTCCTCATGCACATTTTTGCCATCACCCGAACATTGAAGAATCATCCACCCGTTTCTTTACCTCAGTCTAGTTTTGTCTGCCTGCTGGTCGCGTTGTCATTGCTGTTTACAGCCAGTCTTCACGCGCTGGGGTTCGATGCCATCCGCGATCTGGAGAAGAAGAACGAAGAGCGCAATAAGAAGGTTGAGAAAGAACAGGAAAAACTCACGGGCGAACCTGCGGAGAATCAAACGACTGCCAATTCAGATCGCACGTTCAAGTTTTCAGCGGAGGGTGTGCTGGGCACTTCGTTCAATCTGACCGTGATAGCGGAAGACAAACAAGCTGCGGCTGAAGCTGAGAAAGCCTGCCTGAACGAGATTGATCGGCTGACCAAAATTTTCAGTCACTACGACGATGACAGTGAGGTATCCAAGTTCAACCGGTCGGAAGGAACTGTCACTATCAGTGAAGATTTGATGGAAGTCCTCACCATCGCCCAGGAAATCCAGAAGAAGACTGGCTCAGCTTTCAACATTCAGATTGAGCCTTTGCTGGAGACATGGAACCAAGCCTACGAGGCTGAAAAACTGCCGAGTCAGGCTGACATTGCCAAAGGTGTCCGCAACGCCAAGCGCACCGGCTTTGTGATTCAGTCCTCGACACAAGTGCGCAAGCTGGCGGATACGAAATTGCGACTGGATGCCATGGGCAAGGGATACATTCTCGACAAAGCTGCGGGAAAAGCGCTTGAGGCTTCGCCAAAGATTGATGCGGTGCTGGTGGATATCGGAGGCGATGTCGCCAGCCGACAACGTGAGGGTTTGACGAATCCGCCGACGTGGAAAATCGCCATCACGGATCCCTCCAAACCTGCGGACAATGAAAAACCGTTGGCTGTGATTGACTTGCCTTCGGGTTTGGCTGTGGCCAGCAGCGGACATTACGCACGCTTTCACACCATCGAAGGCAAGCAGTACTCCCACATCATCGACCCCCGCGTGGGCCAACCTGTCGATCACGTCGCAGGTGCGACCGTCATCGCCAGGCAGGCCGTCCTTGCCGACGCCTGGGCCACGGCTTTATGTGTGCTCAAGCCCCAGCAATCCTTGGCCATGTCGCGCACCACCGCGATGCAAGATTTGGAGTTCTTGGTCGTTGTGCCTGAAGGTAAGCCGATCATGACACCCGGCGCAACCAAGCTTGTTCAGGTTGGCAACACGGATGAAGCAACTGAGACTGATGCAGACCAAGCCAACATTGTTGAAGTTACCTTTGTGCTGCCTCGCCAAAGACCCCGTCCTTATGTCGCGGTCTGGATTGAGGATGCCTCGGGCAACCATGTGCGCACATTGGAAGTGTGGGGCGACCATCGTAAGTATCAGAGAGACCTTCGTGCCTGGTACCAGAAAATCGGGCGGGATCGTGAAATGTTGGATGCTGTCAGCCGCGCCACGCGCCCAGCAGGCACCTACACCCTCACATGGGATGGGAAGGATCATGACGACAAGTCCGTCAAGCCTGGCGACTATGTCGTGCATGTCGAAGTGGTTCGCGAAGACGCTGGCAGAGAACACGAAACTATCAAGATCAATACAACCCGAACAGGGGAAGCGGGCACCGCCCAAGGCGACAAGGAACTGGGCAAAGTGAGTGTCACGATCAAAACGGATCGTTAGTCATCGTTTCCTTTGAAGGTGTTTGGCCTTGAGACCAGCGGTAAAAAAACTCTACAAACTCAACCAATGGCTGCACGTCTATCTGAGCATGTTTGCCCTACTGGCCATCGTTTTCTTTGCGGTGACCGGATTCATGTTGAACCATCCCGACTGGTTTGCCTCCCAGCCTGTCGTGACGGAACAGCAGATCAAACTGACTCTCCCGCAGGATGGGGAAGCGGATCGATTCAGTCTTGTCGAACAACTGCGTAAGGAATATCAATTGTCAGGGCAGGCAGAAGTTGAAATCGATGACTATGAAGTGGCGGTAAGTTTTCGTAAGCCTGGCTATCGGGCGGATGTGTTCATTGACCGCGAGTTCGGGGAAGGCAACCTGACCATCGAACAGGAAGGTGTCGCGTCCATCCTCATGGCCCTTCATCGCGCGAAAGATGCAGGTCCAACCTGGCAATTGGTTGTTGATGTCGTGGCAATCTTTCTGCTGGTCTCTGCCATCAGCGGGATCGTGTTGCTTTGCTTTGATCGAAGATTCAGAACTGTCGGGCTGATTGTGATGGGAGTTGGACTTGTTGCGATCATCGTGGTCGTCATGACTTCAATATGACCTGAAACTCGGCCAAGTTAACATGCACGAGGCGCGACGATCCCTCGCATGTGTGCTGAAATGATTACTTGACTTTGGTGCGAGCGGGGAGGTTGTACTGTTGAATCAGCGATTCCTGTTTTTCTTCAGGCAGGGAACGGAAATACTGCTTCCAGCCTGGACAGAAACGGATATGCCAACGCCAGAATCGACCGAGCAGCGATCTGGGGTTCTTGTCATACTTCGCGCGTAAGGTGCAGTTTTCGCAGGAGTGCATAGCCAGGCTCCGAGGGGTCAAGTGATCGGATGCAAATACACTTTGGAATCATACAGATTAAACCACAGAGGTACCGAGCAAGTGGAGTGAAGTCAAGGGCATCATACCGAGACGCGTGGAATACAGAGATAAACAAAGTTTACGGAAAGAAAGGCAAAGCCCACGCAATGCTTGCGTGGGATGAATTTAAGAAAATTCCATGCTTCGTCGGCTTGATGGTGAATCATCCAGACAACTTTAGGATCGGATTGAAGAGGGAGTCACAAGCCCTCAACTTTCATCAATGCCGTAATCTTTCACCTTCTTATTCAGCGTGTTGCGATTGATGCCCAGGAAGTCGGCTGTGCGCGTCTTGACGCCATCGTTCGATTCGAGCGCCTCGACGATGAGTTGTTTTTCAAGCTCGCCGACGATCATTTCATAAATGCTGCCTTCGTAGGCAGCCAGTTGTTTGACGCCATGCTCAGCCAGTTTCTGGGCGATGGCTTCGATGGATTGATCCTGCGAATCGCCCCGCACCTGCTGGGCGAACATGCGTATCTGCAAGGGCAGCAGATCGTCCGTGAACTCTTCACTCTGCGATAGCACGACCGCACGCTCAATACAGTTTTCCAACTCGCGCACATTGCCTGACCACGGATAACGTACCAGTGTGTTGAGCACATCCCGGCTGATCTTTCGCAGGCTTCGGCTGTTCTCCTTGTTGTAGCGATCCAGGAAGTGGTCGATCAAACGAGGAATATCTTCGCGTCGGCTACGCAAGGGGGGGATGTTGATGGTGACGACATTCAACCGGTAATAAAGGTCTTCGCGGAAAGTCTGCTTGCGTATTTCTTCTTCAAGGTTCAGGTTGGTAGCAGCAATGACGCGCACATCGACTTTTACCGTGCGATGGTCGCCGACCCTTTCAAACTCGCGTTCCTGAAGCACGCGCAGCAGCTTGACCTGGAGTTGCAGATCGAGCGTGCCAATCTCGTCAAGGAAGATCGTGCCACCATCCGCGGCTTCAAATCGACCAACCTTGTCGCGTACCGCGCCGGTGAACGCACCCTTGACATGGCCAAACAATTCCGACTCCAGCAACTGCTGCGACAAGGCACCACAGTTCACGCGGATCAAAGGTTTGTCGCGACGGTCAGAGTTGTAATGAAGCGCCTTGGCAATCAGTTCCTTGCCCACGCCGGTCTCGCCGAGAAGCAGCACCGTCGCCCGGCTGGTGGCGACCTGCCCGATGGTGGCCAGCACATCCTGCATGGCCGGGCTCGAGCCGATGATGTTGTCGAACTTGTACTTGCTGTGCAGGTTGTCGAGTAGCTCGCGGCGCTCGGCCAGCATCTGATCCTTTTCCTGCTGAACCAGATGATGAATGCGAATCGTTTGCGCGATCGAACCCGCAATGATGCGAAGCAGTCGCGAGTCGGCAGCGAGTGAGATTTCATCCACGAAAGGCTTGTCCACGCTGATCGCGCCCACATAACGGTCGCCATCTTTCACAGGCACGCAGATGAAGCTGGTGATTTCACTGGATCGCGGTTCCTTTTCGGAGGCGATCTCGCGTGAGCCGGTGCGATTGAGAAAATCCGGGTGGCGCGAGATGTCGGGGATGATAGCCGACTCTCCCGTCGCGACGACCTGGCCTGTCACACCTTCGCCTATGGCATATCGGCCACGTTCGATCTCGTCCCGGTTCAGGCCGACCGCTGCGACGATACGTAACTCGCCCGACGCTTCATCCAGAAGGGTCAACGCCGCTCGTCGAATACCTAATCTTTCACTAAGCAGCTTGGTCGCTCGCTGAAAGACTTGGCTCATCTCCATGCCGTCGCCGAGAATCTGACTAATGCTTTCCAGAATGTCTAATTCTTGTTCAGCTCGCTCCATAGACTGCCTATTAAATCAACATTCAGTAGAAAACTCAAGTCCCTTACCATTTTCTTGCGCGCCTTGGTCGGGGAGGTGGATTGGGGTTTTCTGGAAAATAATGCGCGCAAGTTATTTCTATTCAATCAATTAAGTTTTCTGATCCCTGCCTGGTGCGCACCAGAAAGCATTCTGCGGTGTGGGTGTCAACAGGCGATTGCAAGCAAAGGAGCCAGCCATGTCACCTCACACCATGCAACATCCGCTCTATCCTGCGGAGATACTTGAGCGAATTGAGAAACACCGGGCAGAGCGCCTGCCTCGTCTGGAAAGGTACTGGCGGTACTACCGCAATGAGCCTGCCTCAGCCCATCCCCACCAATCGGTCACCCATCGCCTGCCACAGATGGAAGGGCTGCCCACCCGCCTGAAGGGTCTAACACCCGATGGTGGGCTGAACTCGCCCAACCCCTCCCGCGAAATCGTGATCGAGAACGACATCGCCTGGCGGTTGCACACCATCGTGGACTTTCTGTTTGGTCGGCCTGTGTCGCTCAAGTCACGACATCGCAATCCCCGACGCGCCAGCGAAATTGAACTGCTCGTGGATCAAACTCTCGAAGCCAACGGCGGCCTGCTTTTGCTGCTCGACATGGCGCTGATGGGCAGCATCTATGGCTTTGCTGATCTGGTCGTGCGTCCCGGCATCACTTCAGGCAGCTTGCCCACGATTGAATTGGTGGATCCCAGCCGAGTGATTCCTGTGTTGAATCCTCACGACTATCGCCAACTCGATGCGTACATCATCTGCAATCCTTTTGAACCTCAGCAGACAGCAACATCGCGCTTGCAGACACTGGCCGAGCGCTTGCTTGGACGCGTTAAGAACAAAGCGCCATTGGTACCTGCGCATATTGAAGTGTGGACAAACCATTCGCTGGCTCATTACCAGCTTGAGCAGGGCAAGCTGCAGCTTGTCCAGGAGCAGGTGAATGCGATGGGACATATTCCGGTGGTGCATGTTCAGAATCTGCCACAACCATTCCATTATGAAGGGATCAGCGAGGTAGAGCCTTTGATTCCGTTGCAGGATGAGTTGAACACACGACTGTCGGATCGCGCTAATCGTGTCACCTTCCAGTCATTCAAGATGTACCTGGGTAAGGGGGTCGAGAATTTCACGGAGAAGCCGGTCGGCCCAGGCCAGATGTGGGCGACGGATAATCCGGACGCGAACATTGTCGAGTTTGGTGGCGATGCAGCCAGTCCTTCCGAAGATCGTCACATTGAGGAACTGCGCGATGCCTTGGACAAAGCCAGTGGGGTTAATGCCATCGCAGCCGGCATCCTCAAAGATAAGGTTGGCAACCTGACCAGTGAGAATGCCTTACGCATCGTCATGCTCGGATTGATGATCAAGACAGAACGTAAGCGCATGACGTATGGCGGGGGCTTACTCAAACTCGCGGAGCAGATTCTTCGTGTCGCCGATCATCAGAAGCTGCTGCGAACCTCACCAGATGAACGACTTTTCCGCATCGACTGGCCAAACAGCCTCCTTGATGATGAAAAGCAGCAACTCGAAAACGCGATGACGAAGATTCAACTCGGTGTCCCAGCCAACGAAGTCCTCGCGGAGCTCGGTTACGTCGGGATGAAGCCCACCCAGTAAACACGCCTTCTAACTCAACACTTTTCTGAATCCGGAGATATCCCCATGACTGAACAAAATGAACAAGTCCATGAAACCGTTGAAAGCAAGGACAGGGCAGCCGAGACATCTTCAACGGAAACAAGCGATCAGGCATTGACTGAGGCAGAAGCATCGAGCGATGCCAACGAGCCAAAGCTGGTGCCTGTGAGTGAAGCGGTGCGATACCGCAAGCGCGCCCAGACAGCAGAGCGTGAACTGGAGCAATTGCAGCAGGAACAGAGCAGACTTCAGAACGACTTGCAGATTTCGCGCGAAACGATTGAGTATCTCGAGCGCAGGCAACGTGTGGATCAGTCTCTTCAGCAGGCAGAAGCCATCGACCTGGAGACGGCGCGGTTGCTGACCGAGATCGCCATTGCCGATCTGGATGAGCCTGACATTGAACTGGCTGTGGAAGAGCTCAAGCGAGAGAAGCCTTTCCTGTTTCGGCGGGGAACTCGCAGCCACAACATGTCCGCCCGTCCGCAGGCTGTCCCCACGGAAGTGAGTACAGCGGCTGAACAAGCCAAAGCCACTGGCCATCGTAGGGACCTGCTGCATTACCTGCGCTTGCGTCGGCAGGCCTGAGTCAATTTCCCATTCCATCAACAACTCAACAAGAAAGGTTCATCATGAGTTTTACAGGAAAAGCAACCTACTCTGCGGGGGCCACGCTCCCGGAACTGGCTGAGGATGTATCCGACATCATCAGCATCATCGGCCCATATGAAACGCCATTGCTGGATTACCTGGGCGATCCCCAACGGGCAGCCAGCAGCACCATCCACGAATGGCTGGAAGATGAAGTTCAGCCGAATACGGATGTCGTTGACCACGGCAGCAACCCCGGTACCGCAACGACCTTTGGCGTGGCGAACCCGGATCGGTTTGAAGTTGGTGATCAGATTCGTGTCAGTACGGCCAAAGAAGTGATGCTGGTCACAGCCGTCGATGTCGGAGGCGGTGATATCACAGTCACGCGAAACTATGGCGGCACTTCCGTGCAATCCATAACTGATGGGGCGACTCTTATCATTCTGGGTAACGCTGCCCTGGAAGGGGCTGAACGTCCCAATGCCCGGTTCCGCAACCGTACCCGCCGTTCCAACTACACCCAGATTTTCACTTCCACCATTGAGGTTTCGGGTACGCACATGGCTGCCAATGCCATCGGCGTTGATGACGAGATGGAGTATCAACGTCAGGAACATCTGCGCGAACTTTTGCGTGATCTGGAGTTCTGCCTGATCAATGGCGCGTCCCCACCAAGCAACCCGCAAGGCAGCGGCACGGTTCGCCGCACCATGCGGGGTATTGTCGCTTCGATCACAGCCTCCGCGCCGGGCAACATGTTTTTTAACGGCAGTGGCTTCCCTGCAGGTGAAGGAACCAGCACCAACCTGCTCACTGAAGAGCAGGTTAACACCGCCTTGCGACGCATCTGGGAAACGAGCGGGTCCAACATTGACACCATCGTCGTCAATGGCTTCCAGAAGCGTCGTGTCAACAATTTCATCACCTCCACTCGGGGGTATGACAGCCATGACACCACTTTCCGCGACATGGTCAGTTTCTATGAGTCGGACTTTGGCGTCTGTCGAGTCGTACTCAGTCGAGCTATGCCTGCCGACAGTGTGCTGCTGCTTGACAGCTCGCGCATCTCGGTCGTCCCCCTGGCTGGACGCAGCTTCCACTTCAAGAAATTGGCCTCAACCGGAGACAGCGAAGTCGGCCAACTGATCGGTGAATACACCGCAGAGATTCGTAACCCCGAAGCGCACGGCCTGATCCGTCTGCTGGGTACCAGCTAAGCCTTATCCCCTCGCGTGCCCGAAGACTGCGGCTGCGAGACAAGTGTTCGAGATGGGAAACCGTCTCGAACACATTCAACAGGAGAATCATCATGACTTTTTCAAACGACCAACATCTTCTGCGATTCGAACCTTTACTGCTTACCGATATTGATTGGCCTGAAGTTGCCATCATCGATCTGACCGATGCTGTCACCACCGGCACGACGTTAACCTCAGCCACAGCAGACTTTGAAGACGCTGGCGTTCAGCCAGGTATGATCGGCATCCTGGGTGTCGCCAATGTGATCGAAGTCATCAGCATTGATGCTGCGGGTCAGTTGACGGTGTCCAGGCCTCGCGCGAACGATGAAGCGGATGTCCTGCCTCCGGGCGATGGTTCATCACAAGCGTTGACGATCTTCAGCTTTGAAGCCATACGAACCGTCGTGTCTCAGCACATTCAGGATCGCCTGCTTGGGGGCAGTGATGAGCTTGCTGCTGAGCAGATTGTGGTGAATGACCAATTGAAAGCAGCCGAATGTCTGGGAGTCCTGTCCACGATCTATCGCATCGCAGCCGAGGATGCATCAAGCAGCAATCCGGACAATCAACGACTCAAGGCCACCTATTACAGCCAACAGTTCAAACAGAAGCTGAATCAGTTACGCGTGTCAATTGACCTGGATGGTGACGGCGTGGCTGATGGTTTTCGTGACCTGGGCAACATTCGTTACATACGCAGATAGGGGCAGCCATGACTGAGCAACTGATTGACCAGATGATGCAGACCGGCGTGGCGGGGTTGATGGGGGTACTTTGGCTTTGGGAAAGATGGATGTCTCGCACACGCGAGCAGCAACTGACGCAAAGCCACGAGCACATGATGCGCCAGCGTGAGGAATTGAAGGTACTGACCGAGTTGATCGAAAGAAACACGCGAACCATCGAGGGGTTCGACAAGACCCAGACCCGGCTGTGTGAGATGCTGGATCATTGGCGCGATCGGCAGGGGTCAGCCATGCCACAGGATTAACACGTGCGGCGATGGGTGGGTGGTTGATGCTGCTGCAGTCGCGCTCTATCTTTAGCTTATGAACCTGAACCCAAGACAACTCGTGGCAGCTTCACTGTTGGTGATTACCTTCCTTTTGAATGTTGGCTGTCTGAGTTGGAAGATGCCGGATGTCGTGCCGGGCACGACGGACCCGCAGGATCAGGTTTGGTCGATCGAACCCGTGGAGATGCGGGTCTATCCTTCGACGCGGTTTGTGATTGTGGAAGGTACGCCGGTGCTGGAAGCGCGGGTCGAGTTCGTCGATGCGCTGGGTGACTCGATTAAAGCAACGGGCAACTTTCGCGTCGAGCTTTTTCGTGTGGATCGTTCAGGCAGCAACCCGACCGGGCGACGCCTTTACAAGTGGGAAGTGCCCATGGTCAGCATGAGGCAGAACCGCACGTTCTATGACCCGATCACTCGTGCCTATCTGTTGCGGTTGAAGATGGATGATCTGGAAGGCACCGGCGAACCCAGCATCATCGTGGTGACCTTCACACAAACCAATGGCGAACGATTGACAGCCAAGTTCACCATCCGCCCGGGTGATTGATTTCAGCTTCTTGACTTTGATGCGCATGGTCTTACCGGTAGTGATCTGTGCGCATGAAAAAAGCGAGAGGAGCCAGCGTGGCGCGTCCAGCTCAACTCGCTTGATTGACTTGACTTCAAGTATTGTTCATTGGGTGTGCATGCGCGTCAAGTGCTTTTTGATTTTTCTTGCGTAACTCGTGTTGGGTAGATTGCTTCCAGTGCTTGTTGAAGAGTCAGGCCGACCTGAGATTGAACGGTTAACTTCGACTGACGTGTTGCTCTTCCAAAGCCATCAAGTCAGGGCATGATTCATCAGGCCCTTGCTTGAGCGTCTGAAGGATGCTTATTTGCAGTTCCGCTTGCGATTGAAACTGTTTGCGCATGTTGTGGGATTGCAGAAGCATCCAGATGGCTGGCTGAAGCCAGTAACTCATGTCCGACAGCGTGCATAAGTCTTTTAAGCGATTCATCTCGTGGCCGAATACCTGCCGAACCAGTTGGATGATGTGCTGCAACTGCTTTTCATCGAGTTTGCTTTCACAGATCTCCGCAACCGCAGCTACCTGCAATGCCCACGCGGTTGTGTGGGCATCATCATGGTTCGTCTGCTCCTCTTTTGGCTGCCAGAGTTGCCGGGCATGCTCATCCACGGCTGTTATCTCTTTCTCATCCGCCAAGGCCTCTGAGCCAAAGAAACCGATGACGAATTGTCGAGTGACCGCAGTCAATCGTGCAAAGTCGATTCTCAGGCGGGTGTCCGCATCCAACCAGCCATCCGCTTCGTAGCCCACACGACGGGCCAGGTGTTGAGCTTCGTAGGAGTCTCGCTCGGGCAGGACCAAGTCCCTGGCATTGCCCCGCAGCATGCGCAGGCCGTTGATCACTTCACGGAAGTATCGGTAAGCATCGTGCAGGAAGGTTGCCTGCGCGGGATTAAGAATCCCGCCAGCTAAAAATTCATCAATCAACTCATACGTACCTGTCATGCGCAGTGAAGGTACTCTGGCTCCATGCTTGATTTGCAGGAGCTGCGTGGCATATTCCAGATCAACCAACCCGCCACAGGCATACTTGACGTTGGCTTTCTGTCCGGACACTTTCTGCTGGTATTGCTTTCGGCGGAGTTCCCAGTTGGCAGCGGGATCAATACTGCCCGACTGAAACAGGAACTCATCACGCTCGTGCAACACCGCGTTGATCAGCTTTTCATCTCCCATCAAAGGCCGCAGCCGAACCATCGCAATGCGCTCGACATCATGGGCCTGCCCACCCTTGGCGTAATACTCACGGAAATGTCTTAGTGTGCAGGCGAGTGGGCCTTCTTTGCCATAAGGCCTGAGCCGAAGATCGATTTCAAAGATGCCTTCACGCTTGGTTTTCAGATAGCGCGTCAGGTCCTGCATGAGGGTGATGAAGAACTCGCTGTTGCTGATGCGTTGTCGTTTCCCGCCAGTCGTTTGGCCGGTGCCTTCGTACACCATGAGGATTTCGATGTCTGATGCGTAGCCTAGCGCTCGGCCACCCAACTTACCCAGCGCAAAGAGGGCATAGCCACACGCATGATTCTTTACTTCGGGTTGGCCAAACGAAGTCACCAGGTCCTGGTAAACCGCCTCGACTGCTGTTTCAAGCAGCAGGTCAGCCAACTGCGTCAGGTGTTCACTGAACTCAGTGAAAGTCGTGTTTGGATTGGTGATCTGATCCACATCAATGCGGTAAAGCTCATCGTTTTTGAAGTTGTTGATGCGGTCCATGATCTGAGCCAGCCCGACCGCACCATCGAGCCTTTGCCTGAGCCTTTCTCGCATGTTGGTCAGGTCGAAACCCGCCGCGCTATCGTTTGTTACCGTGTCAAACAGTGGTTGCAATGCTTCAGCATGGGCGCGGATGAAGTCTTCAAACAGATAATCGCTGGCCCCGAGTACCCGCGCCAACCTGGCCATGCTTCTGGGTGTTTCAAGCAGCTTGGAGAAATACTGCTCGATCTCGCCACCGAGTTGGTCCCGACAGATCTGCTCAAACCGTTGCAACGCAGCCAATGGATCCGGGGCGGAGAAAAGGTGATAACCAAAATGCTTGGTCAGGAGCACGGCAAAGCG
>CAZJJN010000010.1:0-13021 GCA_964546335.1 uncultured Phycisphaeraceae bacterium | reverse complement strand
GCCACACAGAATCGAGAAAAGATAGGCCTGATCATAGGTTGCGATGGTAATCAGCCAGTCTTCTGTCGTTTCGGATTCGACACTCACGACGACGGCGTCGTCGGCAGTAAGCTGACTGATCAATTGATAGTGCTGCGCGATGGTGGCGGGCTCGAAGTTCTGCTGGTAATCCTCTCCCCAAAGAGCAAGAAAACGCTCGATGGCTTGGGCATCGGCAGAGGGCTGTTGCTCCAGGATCAACTGCGCCAGATTGGACAACTTCTGCACTCCTTGATTCGGGCAGAGGTCGCATTCTACGTTGTGCATCGCAGGCTGCACTAAGCCACAGGGCGAACGCATAGACATGATTCGAGCAAAGTGCACAGATTTGCCCGGGTGGTTGCCACATCTTGCCGACACTCGAGCGGAGCGAGAGTGGCGCAAGGTGTGTCCTTCTTCAGAGAAGTTTCAGCGGTCAGCGGTGACGCTGATCAATCATCACACCATGTTTGTCAGCACAGCTTGCCGCGTTTTTCCTTCGCTTTGCTCTGAAAACACGGTCAAGCCGTGGCACCCCCATTTTGACTCGGTTTCAAACCATACCGACGGGTTCAGGCTCAAATGCCGCTTAAAATCGTGAGATGGGGTACATGCATCCGCCCTGCACTAAGCCACCGCGGATTGAACCCATCCATGAGTCAGCAGGCGCTCTGCTTCGTGGGCAGGTACCGGTTTTGAGAAGTAATAGCCTTGCCCGTAGCCACAATCCAAAGCCATGAGTTGCGCCAGTTGGTTCTTTGATTCGATGCCTTCAGCTACCACCTGCAGATTAAAGTTTTGAGCCAGGTTGATAATCGCCTGGATGATGGCTGAGAAATCACGCGTGGACTCCATCTCGCGGACAAATGACTTGTCAATTTTCAACCAGTCAATCGGGAATTCATGAAGCTTGGCCAGGGAAGAATGGCCGGTGCCAAAGTCATCCATCATGAGCTGGACCCCCAGTGCGCGCAACTCATTTAAGCCATACATGATCGCTGCCGGGTTCTCCATCATCGTACTCTCAGTGATCTCCAGTTTCAGTGTCCGGGGATCAATGCCCGCATGGGCGATGATGATGCGCAAGGCATCGACCAGGTCTGGTGCCCGGAATTGTCTCTTGGATAGATTCACACTGACAAAAAGTTGCTCGCAGCCGGGGATGCGATTTTGCCAATCCGCCAGTCTGCGACAGGATTCGCCTAACACCCATTCACCGATGGGCAAGATCAAACGTGTTTTTTCAGCGACGGGAATAAACTTGTCTGGGGGGACTAACCCTCGTGTGGGATGGTTCCAACGAAGCAGACTCTCGAAACCCACCAGTTGACCATCGGAAAGATTCACCACCGGCTGGTAGTAGAGTTCAAACTGGTTCTTGCCCAAAGCTGCGCGTAGATCGGCTTCGGTTTGCACGGCATCCTGCACTTCTTTTTGCATGGCCTCATCGAAGACGACCTGGCAGGCCTTGCCGTTGTGCTTGGCTCGTTCCTGGGCCGTGTCGGCGTGGCTGAGCAATTCAAGTGGATCGTTAATTTCCCCATGTGAGCTGGCAATACCTATGGACATGGAAGTGGTGATGCCGAACGCAAGTAAGGGATCATCCTGCATGAGTTTCTGCTGCAGGATCGTGGCAATGGTTCGGCCAGACTCTGCGCCTGACCCATCCAACAACACAGCAAACTCATCGCCATTCAAACGAGAGACCACATTACGCTCGCCTGAAAGTTGCTTGATCTCATCACTCTTGATTTCACTTTTCAGCCAGTCTCCAACGGCCTTGAGATATTCGTCCGCCTGCTCAGGTCCAAGGGCATCGTTGGCACGTTTGAAGTCGTCGATATCCAGCAACAGAAGTGAGAATTGGTAGCCGTCGCCTTGCTGGGCGCGTCCAATGGCTTCCGATATTTTCTCCAGAAATGCCGTCCTGTTCAGCAGGCCTGTCAACGTATCGTGATAGGCTCGAAAGCGAAGCTCCTCTTCAAGTAGTTTTTTGTCATTGATATCCGTAATCGACCCGACCAGTCGATATGCGAATCCTTCCTGATCGCGCATGGCACTGCCACGGCACATCACCCAGTGATAATCTCCGTGAGTATTCTTCAGCCGATGTTCGCTTTCGAAGCGTTCGCTCTTTCCCTCCAGATGCATAATCATGTCAGATTGCAGGTCATCCGCATCTTCTGGATGGACCAGGTCAAGCCAACCCGTCAGGTTGTCCCCCAGTACCGACCAGGGCTGACCAGCGATCTCCGCAAAGCGTGGCGAGTAATAAATCTTGTCTGCCTTGAGGTCATAATCCCAGATACCTCCGCTGGCATAAGCCGATGCAGCGGCAAAGCGCTCTTCGCTCTGGCGAAGGGAATCCGACATGCGCATCAGGTCGGTCACATCCCGGTAGCAATACAACACCAGTGATTGCTTGTCACTGCCTTGCATCAGCGAGAAAGTACATTCAATCTCCCGATTCTCCTGCTGCCCATCCTTCTTACACACCGGGGAACTCATTCGGCTGCGAACTATTTTTCCAGTCTCAAACACCTTGGGAATCAGACATTGGCCGACGTTGAACCCACACTCAACCGAATCTTGGGCGAACAACTGCTTGCCAAAGTCACAAGCATGGGTGACTTTCTTGTCCACCATCTGAACCACGCGACTATTGCGCGCGACTACTTCAAGCTCGCGATTGATCAGCATTGCCGGGCAATCCAATGCCTCCAGAAATTGCTCGCACAGTTTCATGCGGCTATCAGGATTGTCCTTGATCGCATCGCCCATGGTTGATCACAATTCAACAGATCCCCCGCGAAGGGGTAACACACACTTCAATAAGAATCGACTTATCAGCCTTGTCTGTTCAGATTCAGGACACCAATTTGTCCAACATTGAAGAATTTGCAGTCGAAAGTTGGCTGAGTCTTCCTATTTTCCGCCAAGACCGATAAAATGCGGCCAACAACAGGGAGGTTTGCCATGCAGCAAAAGTCCGGCGAGGTGCATCTCGATCATTCCACGTCACTATTCGAACTCGGGCAGACCGATGCAAAAAAGACAGGTGGCAACCCGTCCGAATCCATGCTCAAGCAGTTCTGCGAGCAGTTCCTTGACCTGACTCAGCCTGTGCGCTCGCAAAGTGATTCCCTGCTCGCTTTACTCGAACAATGTGAGGACGCCGACTTCGATCCCTCGGCCAAGCAGGCCGTCGCCTTCGAGCATCAGCAACTGCTGCAACTGTTGGATCGCGTCGAGCAACAGCAGGCATTCGTGCTGATCTTCGGCCCGCTCAAGTCAGGCAAATCAACCTTCATGAACGCCCTTTGCAGCAGCTATGTCAGTGAGGTGACGTCGCTCCCTGCTTATCCCTGCCTGGTGCATGTCAGTTACGCGGAAACGGCCAGTTACGTGGCTTCACTGTACAACGGCAAGCGGCGTGAACTGGAGAGCCACGATGCGTTGCAGGAATTCGTCGCTGAGGCGCATCTGCAATTGATTGAAGCGGTCAGGCAATGTGAAAATGAAGGGCGGGTTTTTGACGCCATCAATGACCTGCCTCAAGCCATCCAACGGATTGATATCAAGATGCCGGTTGCCTCGCTGGAACGGTCTGGTGCGGTGCTGGTCGATACGCCCGGTTTGTATAGTCGGATGAAGTTCGGTTACGACCGCATGACGCGCGACTTCCAGCAGACCGCTGCCTGCACGGTGTTTGTTGTCAAGGCCGACAACCTGTTCCTCGAACAGGTCTTTGCCGAGTTTGAGCAGTTACTCGACTTGTTCAGCCGCATTTTTCTGGTTGTGAATGTTGACAGCACCAAGCGCGATCTGATGCCTGATGGCCAGCTTAAGCCTTCGCTGGAGCAGACTGATCCGCAGCAGGTGGTCGATGCGTTTCGCACATTGGTGATGAGCGCGCCGATTAAGGAGGCTTTGAATGATGGCAGACTCTCGGTTTATGCGGTGGATTTATTGACTGCTGCCAGTGATCGCATGCGGATGCAGCAGGCATCGGATGGAGCAGGACGTGAGGCCGACAGCCCTGCACCACTTGAACTGGAAGAGGAAGGCCCGGCCCAATCCTTGCACGAGTTGGCTGAGGGCAAGCCTCGCATCGACCGAAATGTTGCGATGGGCTTCAACACGCTGGTCAGCGACTTGACCGAGTTTCTAAACAGCAGCGACTACGTCCAGACTTTCATGGCCGATACCGTTCGTCGAGGGTTGAGTCTGACTCAGGATTTTGCCAACACCATCGAAGGCGAGGCGTTTCTCAATCTGGCAGACACCTTGCAGCGACAGCAGGATGAGTACCAACGTCATCAACGCGATCTCGCGGCGTTGGATCGCCTGGCTCAACTGCCCTGGCGTCAGCATGGAGAACCCTTGCGCGACTCGCTCTTTGCCGGGGCTCGCAATGACTTGTTTGAATTAGCTGACCAACTGCAGACCCAAGTCGATGAAGCGATTGGCCGTTGGCTGGCCAGTGATGATTCTTTGGCTGACCTTAACACGCAGGTGATGCAATCCATTCAGCGCGACTTTCTCAAAAAAGCCGGCGTGCGGTTACTTGAGGAACTGCGTGCTCGGATATCAGGCGATGCTGGTGGATTGTCGCTGGCTGTGGATGTGATGCGTGACCTGGCTGCGACCGGCCTGAACTTGCGCGACCAAGCTGCTGCTGCCGCCCGTCAGCTTAACATGCCTGCTGCTGCCTCAGGCCCGAGTTTGCAGGTCGAGGCGGAGAGCATTCCGGTGCGTCGCCGATGGTTTGACTGGTTGCTTTTACGAACCGAGTCGCGTTGTCGCAGGCGGTTGTTCGGGGTCGATGGCTCGCGCCCAGTCAAGGCAAATGAAAAAGCCCGGCGGTTGGGGAACACCGGGCGTGAAGCCATGGTCGAGGAGATCAAGTTCCGCTTCAGGCAGCAACTCACACACTTGGCTGAGCATCAGGCGCCTGCATTGGTTCAGGCGTACCTTGCTGAAATTGCCCAGCAGGCGAAGCAGGCGATCCAGCAGCGAACCCAGCGGTCTCGCGAAGCGATGGCAGCCTTGGAAACCAGGCTGGCAACACTTCGCCAGGTCATGACCGGCGTCGATCAGTTCGCCGACACGCTCGACGAAGGGATCACCGGCCTGCAAGACCTGAAGCAGAAATTCAGCCTTGATCTTTCGAGCACGGCTTGTGGGTAGCGGTTTTGGCTTCTTTCACGTCATAACGAAAACGACTGACCAGCGTCCGCAGGCTCTCGGCTTTGTGCGATAGATTCGTCGCGGCCATGGCTGCCTGTCGGGCACCTTCGTTGGCTTGGGTCGTGGCCGATTCCATCTGCGACATGCCTTGAGAAATCTGGCCACTGGCAGTGGTCTGTTGCTCCGTTGCAGCCGAGATAGAGGAAATCAGTTCACGAATTTCCTTGGCACCGCCGACAATACGTTGCAGGTGTTGCGTTGCCTGGGCTGCCAGTTCCGTACCGCGATTCACATGTTCCTCACCGCTTTGCATGCCTTCGACGGCCTGCCTGGTTTCATCCTGAATCGTGGTAATCGATTCACTGATCTCGGCCGTCGCCTTGGTCGTGCGGTCAGCCAGTTTGCGAACTTCATCCGCCACGACCGCGAAGCCTCGACCATGCTCGCCGGCACGGGCAGCTTCGATGGCTGCGTTCAACGCCAGCAAGTTCGTCTGGTCGGCAATATCATTGATGGTCTCAACAATTGCGCCGATGGCCTCGCTACGCTCGCCCAGTTGCTCGACCATGCTGGCTGCTTTGTTAACGGTGTCACGGATGGATTCCATTCCCTCGGCTGTCGCGCGGACAGCGTCGCCGCCATCTTCTGCGACTTTGCCTGATTCACTGGCCGTTTCGTTGGCGTGGGCAGTCTGGGTCGCCACCTCGGACAAGCTGGAGTTGATTTCTTCGACCGCACTGGCGACTTCCACCACTTGGGCCGTTTGTTCTTCCATGCTGGAAGCCATCTCTTCGCTGGAGGAAGCGATTTCCGTTGATGCGCTGGCCACTTCGTCCGCTGAGGAGCTGACTTCCATGATGATGGCGCGCAGGTCACCGACCAGTTTGTTGAAGCCTCGAGCCAGGTCACCAATTTCGTCTTTGGCTTGGGCTGGGCAACTGGCGGTCAGATCGCCATCCGCAATCTTGGCAAAGCCGCCCAACACACAGCGAATACCAGCAATGATTCCCCGTGTGATCACCACTGCGACGACGACAGAGATAGCCGATGCCAGCAGGAAGATGACCAGGTTCGTCCAGGACATCGTCGCCAGTTGGCCGTTGGCTTCTGCATTGCGCTGTTTGACGGAGTTTGACAGATGATCGCGCAGTTCGACAAGTAAAGCCTGAGTTTCATCAAGAGCCGCGGCTGTTTCGGTTTGAATGATTTCTCTGGCTTTTTCCTGGTTGTGCAGGATTTCCTGTTCGGCTTGCACAGCAGCATCGAGTTGAGTGCCAACCTGTTCCAGACAGACCAGGCTGACATCGCGGTAGATGGCGTTGGCCTGGTCCCAGTCACCGGCTTTCATTGCTTTTTCAATGTCAATGGCAGATTCATGCAACTGACGATGAGGCTGATCCAGCTTCCGCAAGGCCTGGGCAAAGGCATCAAACTCGCGAACCCATTTCTGCGCTTCAGATGATTCAAGGAACTTGCCCAGCGCGCATTTGTTCGGATCGGTTTGTACATGAAGCTCCGTATCCTTGCGGATCAAGGCATTGGCGACTTCAGCCGCCCACAGTTGATGCGCTTCCTTGATGACGTACAGCTTCTCGGCAAAGCCTTCATGCTTCTGTGTCCAAAGCTGATCCACCTTGTGTGCGGTGTGATGCAGACGACGATGCGGTTCTTCCATAGCTTTGAAAATGCGCGCCACTTCAGGATCTTCCGCTGCCAATTGTTTCGCTTCATCGCTGGCAAGCCATTTCCCCAGTGCGCACTCGCTGGCGTCGGTGGCGACGTCAACATGCTCTTTGTTAAAGACGACGGTCTTGTTCAGCCCATCCAACCACTTGTAGTGATCGACCAGTTTTTCCACCATGAACCTTGCATGATTGCCTGTCGCCTCGGCGTGGTGTACTGCGTGCCCGACCTGGCCTCCCATGTACCAGGAGGCAGCAAACAGTATTGCCACCAGCAGAATGACGACACCAAAACCCGCACCCAACTTCATGCCAATTGACATTTTCATCGCAAAGTCCCCTAATGGTTGGATGAATGACACATCCCTTTGGCAAGTACACACTTGCCAGCACAGATAAAGGCATCGACGTGAATCCAACCCCCGATTATGGGGTAATCACCTTAAAAAAAGAATAAATATACTTTTTATTAGCAGCGCAATGCTACGGATTGATTACAAATATGTCCCTCCCCGACGCGAAGGCCAAACCGTTACCGACAACTTCTCCCTGAGCGCAGTTTCTCGTTGGCCCATCTACTCCAGTCGGATAAACTTCAACGGTTCAGCCTGCCCGCATATGATGCCCGAGGCAGCGCTTCTTAAAACTCACAAAACCCTGTTTTTCAAGGCAACCACGGATGGCAGCCAAGACTCAGACCCAAACCTTCGCCCACCTTCACCTGCACTCGGAGTACTCACTACTCGACGGGGGCAACCGCATCGACAAACTCGTCCAGCACATCAAATCGCTGGGCATGACTTCCTGTGCCATCACCGACCACGGCAACCTGTTCGGCGCGGTGGCCTTCTACAAAGCCTGTAAAGCCAACGACATCAAACCCATCCTCGGTATCGAGGCTTACGTCGCCCCGGATATCAACGGCCAGGTCAGCGACCGCCGCAATAAAGAATTCACCGGCGTATCCGACGGCGGGTTCCACCTCGTGCTGCTGGCGGAGAACAACCTCGGCTGGCAGAACCTGCTCAAACTATCCAGTGATGCCTACATCGAAGGCTTCTACTTCAAGCCTCGCATGGACAAGCAGACGCTTGCGGAATGGTCGCAAGGCATTATTGCCATCAACGGGCACCTTGGTTCTTCGCTGGCTCACCACCTGACCAACTTTGAACGCACCGGCCACGAGGAACACTTTGAACGCGCCCGGGCCGAGGCGATCTGGCATCGCGATACCTTTGGCACCAACGAACAGGATGAGCCTTGCTTCTATCTGGAAGTGCAAAGTCATGGCGTGCCTGAGCAGGATGCCATCAACCCTCACATTTACCGACTGAGCGAAGAGACGGGCATCCCCGTGGTCTGCGATAACGATGCCCACTTCATGACCGCGGAAGATTGGGATGCGCACGACACGTTGATCTGCGTGTCGATGGGCAAGCTTAAGGAAGATGAAGACCGGCTGCATTACCCCAAAGAGCTTTACGTCAAAAGCCCACAGCAGATGTGGGAACGTTTCGCGGATCGGCCAGACGTGTTGGAGAACACGATCAAGATCGCTGACCGCTGCGAAGTTGAACTCGACTTTGAAGCCAACCACGCGCCGGTCGTGAAAATCATGCGTAAGCAGGCCAGCGATCTGGACAAACACCCGCGCGGCAGCACGGAGTGGTACAAGGCTTTCTGCGCTCAGTTTGAGTTGGTGCCTTTCGACAGCAGCAAAGACAGCGAGTCGGCTGAGGAATTGAAAGCGCAATGCGATGCTGCGTTGCGCGAACTCTGCGAGGCAGGCCTGGTCTGGCGCTACGGCGACCACATCACCGATGACCACCGCGCCCGGCTCGAACGCGAACTGGGCATCCTGGCGGACAAGCTCATCAGCGCCTACTTCCTGATCGTCTGGGACTTCGTCAACGAAGCGAGAAGTCGAGGCATTCCAGCCAACGCCCGTGGCTCCGGCGTGGGCACCATGGTTGGCTATGTGTTGGGTCTGTCCAATGCCTGCCCGGTCGAGTATGGCCTGCTCTTTGAACGCTTTACTGACCCCGATCGCTCGGAATACCCCGACATCGATATCGACATGTGCCAGGATGGTCGCCAGGAGATCATCGAGTATGTCAGGGAGAAGTATGGCTACGTCGCGCAGATCATCACCTTCGGAACCATGAAAGCCCGGGCCGCCATCCGCGACGTCGGACGCGTGCACAACCTGCCACTCAGTGATGTGGACAAGGTCTGCAAGCTGATCGGTGATGGCTTGGGCGTCACGCTGAACAAGGCCCTCGAACAGGAGCCTGACCTTAAGAAGCTTTACGATGAAGATGTTCAGGTTCGCGAGGTCATCGGCACAGCCAAGCGATTGGAAGGCATCAGCCGACACTCCGGCGTGCATGCGGCAGGCGTGATCCTCGCGACGCAGCCTTTGCAGAACATCGTCCCTTTGGCGATCAGCAAGCAGGGGCAGAAAACCATCACCGTCACGCAATGGGACGGCCCGACGTGTGAATCGGTCGGCCTGTTGAAGATGGACTTCCTCGGCCTGCGGACGCTGTCGATCATCGAGCGGGCGCGCCAATTCATTCGTGCGACCCTTGAGCCACACACCATCCGCCAGACCGTGCGCGCCGGCCGCACGACCACGGCCAGTGACGGCGCTCCAACCGAAGAACCAGCCAACTGGGATCCGCTGGACCTGGAGCGGCTGACCTATGAAGACCCGAAAGTCTTCGCGCTGTATCAACGCGCCGAAACCGCAGGCACGTTCCAGTTTGAGTCGGACGGCATGCGTAACATGCTCTTGCAGATGAAGCCTGACCGGTTGGAAGACCTCATCGCAGGCAACGCGCTCTTCCGTCCCGGGCCGATGGCATTGATCGATGACTACTGCGACCGCAAGCATGGCGTCGAGAAAGTCCCCGAAGAACACCCCATCGTCGATAAGTTCACCGCGCCGACCTACGGCATCATGGTCTATCAGGAACAGGTCATGCAGATCGTCCACGAGTTGGGCGGCATCCCCTTGCGACAGGCCTACTCGCTGATTAAAGCCATCAGCAAGAAGAAAGAGAAAATCATCAATGCCAACCGCGCCCAGTTCCTCGATGGCGCGGAAAAGCAAGGCCTCAGCCGAGACCGCGGTGAACACCTCTTCGACCTGATCCTCAATTTCGCAGGCTACGGCTTCAACAAGTCGCACTCCGCAGGCTACTCCATCGTTGCCTATCAGACCGCTTACCTGAAGACTTACTTCCCCGTGCAGTACATGGCTGCCGTGCTCACCTATGAATCGCACGATACGGACAAGGTCGTCAAGTACATGGATGAATGTCGCCGTGTGCTGCGGCCTGGCGGGACGCGTGGCATCGAGGTCAAGCCTCCAAGTATCAATCAATCGCACGTGGGCTTTACCGTCGTGTTCAATGATGGGGAAGCGCATGATGCCAACCATGGCCACATTCGTTTCGGCCTTGGCGCTGTCAAGGGAGTCGGGGAAAAGGCGATCCTGGCCATCATCGCATCGCGCGAGAAGGATGGGGCGTTTGATTCGCTGTATGACTTCTGCGAACGGGTGGACTTACGTGCGGTGAATCGTTCAACGATTGAAGCGCTGATCAAAGCCGGTGCGTTCGATGATGTTCATGGCATGGAGAAGCGATCCGCGATGGTGGAAGGCCTGGACAGCGCCATTCAGGCAGGCCAACGCGCTGCCGCCGACCGCAGCTCGGGGCAGATGAACTTCTTTGGCGGGATGGCAGCAGAAGCAGGGGGGGCTGGTTCATCCAAGCCGGTGAGTGTGCCCTTGCCTGATGTGAAGCCCTGGTCCACCAAGGTGCAGTTGGATCACGAAAAGCAGGTGCTGGGTTTCTATCTCAGCAGCAACCCGTTGGATGAACACCGCGAGTTGATCGACACGTACAGCAACGCCAATATCGCGCAGATCAAGCAATTGACAGGTGAAGTCCAGGCAACCGTTGGCGCGATGCTGACTCGACTGAGGCCGACCTTTACGAAGAAGGGTAAGTCCGCCGGCTCGAAGATGGCGATGATCACCATCGAGGATGCATCAGGTGAAAAACTGGATGGCGTGATTTTTTCGGACACCTATGCCGTGGTCGCGCCGCTGTTGGAAACCGATGCCATCCTTTTCTTCAAGGGGAAGGTGGATCGTCGTCGCGAGGAGCCGAGTCTGATCGTGAATGATGTGATCGCGCTGGAGGAGGCGCGGGAAAAGCTGACTGAAGCCGTGACCATCAGTCTGCGCGACCCCAACCCGCGCGCCAATGACAACGGGAACGGCCGCATGATGCGACTCAACGGCGAGTTGCAGGCATTACGCAGCCTGATTCAGCAGTCGCGCCCGCGTAACGGTGACACCGCAGCCGACGTCTTCTTCGAGGTGTCGCAAGGCGGCAGACTCACGCGACTGAAGGCCAACAACCTGCGTGTGAAGGTGGATGGTGACTTACCCGACCGCATCGCGGCAGTGCTGCACATGGAATCCTGCTGCCGACTGCAAGGCCCGCGCAAACTGGCTGTAGCCACGGTGAATCAAGGGTTCACCCCCGGTGTGGAGAACCGATTACGGCGAGATGATGGCATTGATGATGAATTCTGTGACAGTATTGATCGGTATTAGAGTGCCACAGCAACCAACTTTGCCAACCACCTCCCGCCTCGACCTGGTTCTCCTGCTCATCGCGAATCTGGGCATGTGGCTGATGTTGGTCGCAGACATCATTGGATTGTTTCTCTTTCGCCAGCTGGGTCTTGTCATAGCCCGGCAATCACTGACGCCTGTGCAGCAGGAAGTTGTTCCTAGTGCTCTTTGGTTGATCGTCGCTTTGGCATTGGCTCTCATTGGCTTGCGCTACAGTTCATTGCCTTATGTTATGGCGTGGATACGCTCATTGTTTTTCGTGATCCTGCTTGCCTTCCCTTGGCCGTTACTCGAATACACCCACGTCATTCCATTTCATTGGCCTGAGTGGATCATTCTGTTTGTACGTTTTCTGTCCTTTGCCTCGGCTGTGACACTGGCCATGTGGATCCTGCGGGATATGACCACGAAGCAGACGGTCACGCGCGGCATCTTCAGATATGCGCTGGGGGGAGCGTTGCTTCAACTTGCTGGCATGATTGTGTGCCTGGTTGGATTGACAATCCTTTCCATCGCTTTCACCAACGTCGCGCCCTGGCCTCAATGGGTGGAAGTCGCCATGACGATCTTCTGGTGGGGACATTGGTTGGTCGGCATCTGCCTGTTTGTCAGCTTTTGGATTGCTCTGACCGCCATGCTGGTCTTGCAGTGTATCTTGGCCATGCAAGGAAGATCGCAGCCGGGTGCCACACCTTGACGAGAACCGAACGCAGTGAGGGTGGCGCAAGGTGTGCCTGTTTTCGATCACATGTTGTTGCCGTATTCTCTCGACTTTCTCCAGGTATGGACGCGAATGATTGATGGCGTAACCTCAACTCGTCCCCGGCACAGCTTGCCGACTCGAAGACTCGCCGGTCAAGCTGTGGCACCCAAAACTGGATTGCTAAACACATCAGCGTAGTGTGCCCTCGTGGAGGGCATGCCGTTTAAGGTATCGCACCACCAACTTTTCTTGTGCTGACAAAATTACAACGGTAACGGCGATAAAGTCACGCGAGGATCAACCTCACCCAAAAGGTGTTGTCTTGCAGAAGACCAGGGCCAATCGATCGCGCGTTTTACCAGACCCCGCCGACAGGGATTGTCATGGATATAGTCGATCTTCTCGTAAAGTTCAGCTTCACTGAAGATGTTGCGGTCGTATCCTCCTCCTTGCTGCCAGAAGTGGGGGCGTCCTGATGAGTCAGTGATGCGCTTAAGAATTGGTGCGCGTAAATCTCGCCAACGTTGTAACACTCGTCTTGAAAAAGGTCTCTTCAAAGCAGCGAGATATCGAGCAATTTCTGGATGATCACTTGGAGGCCTTACCAGGACGTGAATATGGTCAGGCATGATGACCCATGCATACACGCAATAACTCAGACGATTTGTCGTGCGTTCAAGCTGAAGAAGAAAAACTTGTTTGATTGCATCGTTCTGAAATAAGGTCCTTCCGGAATTATTGTGGGTAGAGGTTGAGTCCGCCGCAGAAGAAGTA
>CAZJJN010000009.1:0-86665 GCA_964546335.1 uncultured Phycisphaeraceae bacterium | reverse complement strand
GGTTACGGCTCGAAGACTCGCCTAACCCATCCTACAAGCCACATGCGTTCGCCCTTGATGCCGCACCTGGCCAAGATGACCCTTTCGCCTTCCTGCTTTACAATGCGAGGCCGCGTTCATCTCAGGAGTAACGAACCATGGCCGGCCACAGTAAATGGGCAAATATCAAGCACCGCAAAGGGCGCCAGGACGCCAAGCGAAGCAAAGTCTGGAGCAAGTGTTCCCGCGCGATCATCGTCGCTGCCAAGGCTGGCGGAGGTGACCCGGCTGCCAACCTCACGCTGCGCTATGCCATCGAAGATGCCAAAGCACAGAACATGCCCAAGGACACGATCACCAACGCCATCAAAAAAGGCACGGGCGCCGCTGGCGGAGCCGACTACGAATCCATCGTCTATGAAGGCTATGGAGCCAACGGCGTGGCCGTCATGCTCGAAATCCTCACCGACAATCGCAACCGCACCGCCGGCGAAATCCGCAAGATCTTCGAGAAACGCGGAGGCAACCTCGGCTCGACCGGCTGCGTCGCTTACATTTTCGACAACAAGGGGCAGATGTATGTCGAGAAGGAAAACGTCGATGAAGAAAAGCTGATGGACATCGCGCTCGAAGCCGGTGCCGAAGATGTGGCCGACGAAGATGAAGCCTGGCAGATCATCACCGACCCGAGCGCGTACCTGCCCGTCAAAGAAGCTTTGGAAGAGGCAGGCTTCACGCTGGAAAACGCAGGCATCACCATGATCCCCAATAACACCGTGGCCTGCACGGGTAGCGATGCCAAACGCGTCTTTGAACTTGTTGAAGATCTGGAAGACCACGACGATGTGCAGAAGGTTCACGCCAACTTCGATATCCCCGATGAAGAGATGGCCGCACTAGAAGCGTGAGGTTGCTTTTCTTCGGTGGGCCAGACGTCCCGCCCGCCATGTCCCCACGAGCCGCGCTCCGTAAGGAAGCGGATTCTTGCCCCTTAGCCTTAGTGCTTGCACCAAGTTCTTTCACTCCCCACGAGCCAGCGAAGTCCTGACCTTGTCGAAGGGCGCACGCCTTAGCCTGCGAGCCTGCTCGCAGCAAGTAGGATGGGTTAGCGCAGCCTCTTGGCGAAGCGTAACCCATCAATAGGGTGTTTGATACGTTATAAGCCCGGTGCCATGGTCACTGCCGCAGGCATGACCATGAACTTGAGATGCCCATCAACATTTCAATGCCGGAAAGTCCTCTCGATCAATCGCAATTGGGCCGTTTCTCCCCTCCTGCCAATCTGCATCACTCGACCAATGCCAATCGCCGGGCAACTTGACCAAACCTGCCCGAACCGGATTTTGATGAATGTATTGCGTCTTTTCATGAACTTGTTCAGGTGAGAGAAGGTTGCGGTCATACCCTCCGCCGCGTTGCCAGAATCGGTAGGCAATCTTGCCGTTGGGTTGCGCGTCGGCCATCCGAGGTAAACCCGCAGGGTTGTGTTCTCTCAACCAAGCGAAGCAGCGATGGGTAGTGCTGACTTTCGCGTGAGCGAGAAGTTTGGAAGCATCTTTACCTTGCCTGGGCAGAATCAGGAGATGGACATGGTTGGGCATGATGACATAAGCCCAGAGTGAGAAAGAGTAAAGTGATTTCGCTTCGAGCAGTGAATCCGCAAACCATTGACAGGCACGGCCAGACTTCAGGAAGTTCTGTCTGCGGAAACAGGAGAACGTGATGAAGCGAGCGTGACCATCTATATTGGCGCGTTTGAGAGGCATCGTTTAAGGGTATCATGACATGTGTCATTCATGGTCATGCCTGCGTCCTTCGCGAAACTCAGGACTGGGCAGTGACCATGGCACCCGGCGGTTTCTTGCCCCTTAGCCTTGGTGCTTGCACCAAGTTCTTTCACTCCCCACGAGCCAGCAAGGTTCTGAACAAAGTCGAAGGGCGCACGTCAGTAAGCGGAATCTTTTCTTCGGTAGCAAGTAGGATGGGTTAGCGCAGCCTCTTGGCGAAGCGTAACCCATCAATAGGGTGTTTGATACGTTATAAGCGCGCCCACCCTTGGCCAGTCGTCCGTGCGCTTCTGCTGATGGGTTACGGCTCGAAGACTCGCCTAACCCATCCTACGCAATACATGCGTTCGCCCTGAAGATTCCGACGAACTCGTTGACATATTACGGCATGTCAAGATATAACTACATCAAGGGCATCAAAATCCGGCTGCGTTGGTCGGAAACCTGCGCCAGTCAATCATAGTTATGCCGCAACAATCCAACCCCATGGCTAAGGCGTGGCTCGACGCGGCGGTCGATCTCGGCATCAGTGTGATCCACCCTTTCACGTTTCAGAACCGTTCCGGCCAAAGGGCAACGACAGTTGGGGTCTTCCTGCCTGACTTCGGGTCTCCCGATGGCGCTCTGTTACTCTGTAGGTTTGATGACGAATCGCTTGCCGTCATTGCGGATGACACGGACTACTTTCAGTCTGCCCTCAGCCCACACCATTACGAGCCATATGACCGTGAAACGTTCATTGAAGCCTTGAACGACTGGGGATGGTTTGGAGATGAAGCTTCAGCACCGACTTGGTTTCGGGGTGGTTTCGCCATCCACGGAGGTGCGGCATAACCATCGGCTGTAGTTGATTCTTCTCCGTTAAAGCCGGGTGCCATGGTCACTGCCGCAGGCATGACCATGAATGTAGCGACAAAAAGATTCCGCTCCTTCACAGCCCCCGGTAACGCGGCTCGTGAGGTTAAAAAGACCTTGGTGCAGGCACCAAGGCTAATGGACGCGACGATCCAGCTTAGCGCCTTTGCGCGAATTGTCTTTCTCTTGCTCCGTGTCCTCGGCGTTCTCTGTGCTTTGATATTCATTTCACCCTCAACAGCGAGCAGGCCCTTCGACTTCGATCAGGGCGCGCTTCGCAGGCTAAATTCTCGTTCCCTCTCTGCACCTCCGTGCCTCGGTGACTCTGTGGTGAATCCCTCCTTCTCCCAATCCGACTTGTCTCCACACTCATGCGCATGAACCATGCCAGCCGGGCAAGGGTATGATCGCTGCTTATGACAACCACTCACCTCATCACCAAACCGCGGCTGATTCACTCGACGCGGGTACCCGCAGCCGGGCCTTGGACGAAGCTTTGTTGCATGACCTGGTGACTCAGCCGGACGACTTGAGTGCGCACGCCAGCCGTCACCAACTCTCGATCACTGAACTTGCCCAATGGGCAACGCAGACGCGTCAGATCGATGCCATGAACCACCTGGCAGACCTGGCTGACCGTCAGGCGCAGGTGTTGCTTTCGCGCAGCAGGATGTCAGCCGTGGCCCGATTGATTGAACTATCGCAGGATGATTCATTACGCGAACTATCCCGCAAAGCCAGCGTCGATTTACTGAAATGTGACTTAAGGAAACGAAAGCGACCTGCCCGACGTAACAAACTCAGCCAACCGCGCACCCGATGCCACACTCTGCCTCGACTTGATGTCGAAGCCTTGCGACAAACCATTGAGCATGTGCCTGGCTCATGGGGGTACCGGCCCAAGCCAGTGTCGCCCCCGGTGGAAGCGAAGTTGTCCCGATCTCGATTAGAGGTGGAGATAGATCGCGCTTCGAGTCGCGTAAAATATTTCTCCCCACGAGCCGCGACCGTGAGGGAGCGGATTCTTCATAAAGACAGCGTAACTATTGGAAAAGCGTTGCGTGCGGACTCAAGTGTGGAAAGTGTGCACGCAAACATAAACGGGAAAATATCTCGCCAGACGCCCACCCCACCGAAGAAGCAGGTCGATGAGAAGCGCGCAGTGGATCAAGGTCATGACCTTGTCGCAATAACACAGCCTGGACTAACAGATCCCGCTCCCTCACGGTCGCGGCTCGTGGGGAGTGAGGGCGAGACGCTTACCCCACCGGAGAAGGTAGTGTGCGAGACGACCACCGCACCAGTAAACGCCACGATCCAACGCTCCTGTTCGCCAATCTCCGCATGCCCCCTTATCCTCTTTGGCATGACGCAAATTGCTGCCAGCATCATGGTTGATTCGTTACCCCAGGCGCATGCGACGGCTGCGCGCGCAGGTGAAGAAGGCGCGGACCTTGCTGAGTATCGCATCGATGCTTTTGACGATGGGCCGGGTGAGATGGTCGAGCTTGTTGAGAACTCACCCTTGCCTTGCATCCTGACATGTCGCTCGTCCGATGAAGGCGGTTTGTTCGGCGGGAACGAAGATGAACGCCTGCAGAAATATGCCCTGGCTTGTTCCGGCAGGCAGAAACCGGCGTATATCGACTACGAGCTCAAAGCCTGGCTGGGGGATGGCGAATTACGCGAGTTTGTGAAGCGGGAGTTGATTCGTGGTGATGAGCAGTCGCAGTCAGATCGGCCGGGGCTGATTCTTTCGACCCATGATTTCGATGGCAGGCCTCGCGATCTGCTTCAGCGGATTCAAGCCATGGCCGACGAACCTGCGTGCCACGTGATCAAGTTTGCGTATCGCGCTCGGTCGCTGCGTGACAACCTTGAGGCGTTTGAGTTGTTGCAGATGCGTACCAAGCCGATGGTCGCACTGTGCATGGAAGATGTGGGCCAGCCCTCGCGGATTCTCGCGAAGAAGTTTGGCGGGTTTCTGACCTTTGCTTCATCGAGCGTTGGCAAAGGGACAGCCCCCGGCCAGGCGACGATCGCGCAGCTCAAGCAGGGGTATCGCTGGGACAAGCTGTCGGCCAAGACGCAGGTGTTCGGCGTGATCGGGCATCCGGTGGCGCATTCGATGTCGCCAGCGATTCATAATGCAGGGTTTGATGCGATTGATTTCCCGGGTGTGTATCTGCTGATGCCAATCCCGCCTGAGTATGAGCATTTCAAAGCCACGGTCAGTACCTGGCTGGCGATGGAGTCGCTGCAATTTAATGGGGCCTCGGTGACGATTCCGCATAAGGAGAATCTGCTGCGATTCGTGCGTGAGCAAGGGGGCAAAATTGAGCCTTTGGCTGAGCAGATTGGTGCGGCCAACACGTTGACGCGTCGGGCGGATGGTTCGCTGTATGCAAGTAATACGGATTACGCAGCTGCGCTTGATGCGGTGTGTGACGGCATGGACATTCCGCGCACGCAACTGGCTGGCAAGCGGGTGGCAGTGATCGGGGCTGGTGGTGCGGCCCGGGCAGTGGTCGCGGGGTTTGCGGCGGCTGGGGGGACGGTGGTGGTGTACAACCGGACGTTGGACCGGGCGGAGGCCTTGGCGAATGAGTTCAACGGCTCGCCGGGCAAGGTGGTGGCAGCTCGCATGGAGAAACTGTGCGACTCCTGCTGCGAGATTTACATCAACTGCACGCCGATCGGCATGCATCCGAATGTCGATGCATCCCCGATGGAGGAAGTGCCTGAGGGCGTGGTGGTATTCGACACGATTTACAATCCAATCGAAACGAAGCTGCTGCGCGACGCGAAAGAACGCGGCTGCATTGCCATCTCCGGCACGGAAATGTTCGTGCGTCAGGCCGTCGGCCAGTTTGAATTATGGACACAACGCACTGCCCCGGCAGAGGTGTTTGAGAAAGTGATGCTGGAACGGTTGAAGCAGTAGAGTGTTTGTGTCCACAGATGACGCCGATTGCAATCTATGGTGTCTGACTCATTTCGATGAATAGACTTGCAGGCAAGCTGCGGCAGTGATGTGGCGAAGCTGATCCAACGACAAGCGATTCAGATAAGCATCTGAGAAGTCCAGCCAGGGGCAGTCCAGCCTACGAAGCATGGCTTTGCACTGAGCAGGTGTAGCGTTGGCGATGTGGTGGATCAGTTCATCTGTGGTGACAGAGTCTGGATCAGTCAGCATAGGTGTGGTCATGAATTCCGCCCCAATGTTGGTGTGACGCTGCGTTGGTTTCGCCTGAGAGCAACGGCCCCAACACTCAAGCGAAGATATCCACCAGGGCTGGCCTGGCCAACCCATTAACGATGTCGGCTGGGTTGGTGGCGATCTGGCCAATCACAGACGGGTCTGGAGCGAGATATTGCTTATTGGAACCAAGGATCGTGTCAATCGCCAGTTGAGCCCAATCGGGCGACTCTTCCTCCCATAACCAAGGCGGTTGATACACCAGCGCGGGTAGCGACTCAGCAACAGAAGTCGGGCCCGGCTCACTCAGGAAGAAGTCGATGGGGTTGGATAGATCGACGCGATCCGTCAGTGACAAATCCGATGGGGTGAAGCCTGACAAGACACGGCGGACATGGATCGCCCGGGCATAAGCGGGATTGGTCGCTTCAAAGCGACCCGGGCCGAAGCGGTAGTAGTCGATCACTTCGATGGACAGATTCTGTTCGCTGCCGATCATGCATGGCATGTGGCAAAACGATAGCCTGTGTTGGACCTGCCGGTTGCTGACGCGTTGGGCTCACACAACCTGCTGGCTGCGCGTGGTTTGCAAACACGCTTCGGGTTATGACGATTTTGCCGGTTGTAGCGATTGCAACGAATGTTTGTTTTACGCAACAGATGGTGCGGCCTGTAGGGTTCATGACGAAGATGCGGGACATGCCGTGGCCGGGGCCAACTTCATTCGGATTGGCTGTGCTTTAAGCACGGCAAGTCACTTGGCCTACTCCTTGGTAAACTGCCTCGCTGGTGATGAGTGATCCCCCCAAAAAACGGAAGCTGAGGCTTGGTCTCGTGCTACGGCTCCTCGTAGCAGCGGCTGGGGTGGCTTTCATCCTTTACGTGCTGAACTGGCGTGACACGGTGGCGTTGACCGGGCCGATCGAATCGGTCGATGGCAAGCTGCTGGTCGAGAAGGATGAGCAGGTTCGGTACCGCGTCATCAATGGCATGGCCGAGGCATTGGCTGCCGATGACAAGACGGTCGTTCACCTGCTGCTGGTCAAGGCAGATGCCGGTGAAGGCAAGCCTAAGCAGTTCGAGATTCTCTATGCTCCTGCCAGTGAAGATGCCCAGCGTATCGAACTGCACCCCAGTGTGTCGCGAACGATTCGACTGGCAGCCAGTGAACATTGGCCTTTGCTGGCTGCGGGTCTGCTGATGACGGGTTTGATCTACCCCGTTCAGTGTTTTCGATGGTGGATGTTGATGCGGGCCAGGCAGTTGGGAGTCGGTTACAGGCAGGCTTTTCGGCTGGTCATGGTGGGCACGTTTTTCAATTTCTGCATGCCAGGCATGACGGGAGGCGATGTCATCCGCGCGTTCTACGCAGCCAAGCGGGGCGAGCGCCGGACGGATGCCATCATCACCATCTTCCTCGACCGCATGACGGGTTTGATCGGCCTTGTGCTGACAGCCGGGCTCGTGGGCCTGCTTGTGCTTTGGCACGACACCGCCAAGTGGGTGACTATTTTTGTCTGGGCTGGCATGCTGCTGCTGACAGTGCTTGGAGGGTTGTATCTTTCGCGCAGTGTCAGGCAGGTGTTCCCCTGGCATGACTGGCTGATCAAGCTGCCGGGCGGCGGGGCGTTGCGCAAGGTGGATGATGCCGTTGCTGTGTATCGCGATCATTGGCGTGAAGTGGTGGCTGCTGTGCTTGTCAGTGTGCCGGTGCATTTGACGCTGGCATTGGCCACCGCGTTGGCGGGATATGCCTTGGGGATGGATGCCCCGTTGCTGCTGTTGATGACGGTGATTCCAGTGGTTTTCCTGGCTGGGGCGTTGCCTGTCAGTTATATGGGGTTTGGGTTGATGGAGTTGGTCGCGCTGCCTTTGCTGGGGCAGGGGGTGGGGGATGTCAGCATAACAGCGACAGGCAATCAGATCGTCACGATGTTGCTTTTGATTCGAATTTACCAGTTGGTCTATAGCATGATCGGCGCTGGCTTACTGGTACGTGGCGACATTCATCTTCGCGATGTCCGGGAACAGATGATGGATCAAGAAAACCAGTCTTCAGAGGGTGCTGCAGGAGAATAATGCAGGATAATTCACGGGGAAGGATATTGGCTGGTGGTATTTCGTCGCAATACGCCCGGCAGGACTCGAACCTGCAACCTGCGGCTTAGAAGGCCGCTGCTCTATCCGGTTGAGCTACAGGCGCTTTCGTATCGATTTCATCTTATCCGATCCTGCCTGATAGAAAAGTTGAGGGGATGTTTGGTGGGTGCCATGGTCACTGCCGCAGGCATGACCATGAACTCACATCCTAAATATCATGGTTATCGCTTCGCCCATATCGGGGTGCCACGGCTTGACCGTGTTTTTCTGAGCAAAGCGAAGGGGAAACGCGGTAAGCTGTGCTGATGAAGGACAGCACAGTTTGCCTCGCGGACTCGGACAAAATGTGGCATCCCCGCGAGGAATATTTTTTAGCATGCTACAGATCAATCGCTTTCGACGATGTACTTGGGCAGCAAAGCCCGGCCGGCAAATGTTTTGATCGCCTCGGGAGATAATGTCGCCTTGATGTGGTTCTCAGTTTCTGAGGAAGTCACAACAATGACCGCATCGGCCAACCAGAGTTCTTTCAATTGATACTTCGATGCCTTGATCTGCTCAGCCATGGCCTGAAGCGATTCAGCCGGTTGATCGAATGATGCGGCCACCTGCTTCGCATTGTTTTGCAGCAATTGAATGTTGGTGGCAAACATTTCCACATCACTTGCTGGCGTATGGAATCGAACTTCAACCTTGCCTGTGTCAGCATCGACGCTGGCTTGTAAAGCACTTGCAGCCAGGGACCATTGGGCCAGGTCACGCAAAGCCAGTTGTGAATCGGCTGGGGTGTCACTTAGCGTACGAATGCGCGATCGAGTTGCTTCATCCGGGGCCATGATGAGTACCAGATCGTCGGCCTCGTTGCTTTCCTCGCTCACTTCCATCATCAGTAACTCGCGCCAAAGTGGATTCACCTCTGTCTCGCTATTGACCATGTGAGGGACGCGGCGTAAAGGCTTAACGACCACTGCGGCTACTTTGTCATCCTGGTTCAAACTGATGTCAGTCACGACCGCTTCAAGCCCCGGCCAGCGTGGTTTCAATAGATTCACATTCAAATCGTTTGCCAACTCAGCCTGTGATGCGTCACTCTTCACCGTGATGATGAAGAAATACTCAAACTCATCAGGCGCGTGATAATCTGTCACGACCATCGCGACGCGCTGAATGCCGCGATCCGTAAGCCAACTGGTGGACGCAACGAAAGGCTTGACACGTTCTGCAATCGCAACGTCATACGCCCCGCCAAACCACAGGCGAAGCAGAGTTTCGATCCTTGCCTGATCTAAATCCTGCAGGTCAAGTGTGATTACTGACGCAGTGTCTGTATGCAAAGCAGCCACAGGAACACCGGCCAGCATCAAGGGTTGCTGATCTTTGCTCGCTTGGTTCTGTTGTTCGGTGGTCTTTTCGTTTTCCGGCGCGGTGACCTGGTTTGAACTAGCATTGATCTGCTGCATTGCAGCGACACCGACCAGTGCGATCATGAAGACGGTTGCCAATGCACTGAACCCCATCGCCAGGTTCTGGCCGGCAAGCGTGGCCGGGGAAGGGGAGGTAAGCAGTCGCGAAAGAATCGACATGTTGATCGCTCCATGTTTGAGTGACCGCAGCCGACATCAATCTGTCAGCCTGCTCAATATTCTACACGTACAGCCGTGCCGTCGTGTTGCAATTCGGCGACGATATCGAGAATGACCGTACTCTTACGACCTTCCACGCCGTCGCAGGCCAAGGATGTGCCGTCGGTGGTGTGCTTGACGAAGTTATCCACCAGTCCCCAGTGTGTTGCAGGCAAAGGCCCCAACTCCTCGCGGTTTTTCCTGCCTTGCTCATCATGCCAGACCAGCAGGCCGGCTTTGAGATCATGCACCACGATGCGTCCTGCGGTGCCTCGGATGTCGATCGTTTCTGCCACCAGGTTCTCATCCCAGCAGGCGTTGGTGTATCCCTTGCTCCCATTGTGGTGGGTCAGTTCCAGCACCGGGCCGGTGAGTTCCGCGCTGCAGGGCGAAAGTGGTTGAATCTTCGATGTGACCTCGGCAACATCCCCGTTGAAAAAATGAAACAGGTCCAGCCGATGACTCAGGGGGAATTCGTCGTTGAGCCAGATGTCGGTGACTTTGCCGATCGCGCCTTTGTCGATCAATTGCTTGGCGCGAAGCACGGTCGGATAGCCGCGACGATAGTAAGCCACGGCAAGGATCACGCCTTGCTTCTGGCAGGTGTCGATCATTCGTGTGCAATCCCCCGCGTTCATGGCCATGGCCTTTTCGACCAGCACATGTTTGCCTGCTTCTGCCGCGCGCAATGTCATTTCGCAATGGGCTTGGTCAGGCGTCGCCACGTAAATGCAGTTGATCTCATCATCAGCCAGGATGGCATCGACATTGTCGTAGTGCTTAGGCACGTTGTGTCGCTTGGCGTAGTCGGCTGCGAGTTCGCCGTTGCGACGCATGACCGCGACGAGCTTCGAGCTGTTAACGCCGTAGAGCGCCGGGCCGGCTTTTCTTTCGCAGACATTGCCGCAGCCGATGATGCCCCAGCGGACTTCGTCAAGTTGAGGGGATGTCATGGGATTGCCTCCTCTTGGTGTATTGATGAGTCAAACAGTCGACGTGAATGCGATGGTACTGGCTGGAAACAGCCAATGCGAGCGTGATGCGCCACGGCTTGTTTGACCCACGGGCAATACCGGGGATAATCGTTGCTGTTGCACCCGTAGCTCAATTGGATAGAGCGGCTGACTTCGGATCAGCAGGTTGGGGGTTCGAGCCCTCCCGGGTGTATTGGCGGTGTTTTTCAGACATGACCGGTTGCGACACGGTCTGACAATTCCCGTCAATTTCCTGTGTTTATCGGCTTAATCCGGTTTCGTCGTTATTGGCGTGACGGTTGCTGTCATGCTCTGTCGTGCAGTGTGGGGTGTCAATTTTGTGGTCACGGTCTGACTTCGCTGAGGTGAAGGGTTGTTCGCGGGTGATGCCCGGTTCCTTCGCGGCGTTGTTGAGGTAGTGACGGGATGCGGTTTCGACGGTATGCCCCATGTGGCCGGCCACTTCAATCAAAGGGATGCCTGCCAGGGCAAGGTTGATTCCGCAGCTTGCGCGCATGGCGTTATAAGGTTTGGCCAGTGAATCAATGCCTGCCGTTCAGCGTGATGGTTTGTAATCGTTGGCAGATGACTTTCTGCTGGCAGGTCTGCACAAGGCTATATTCAGTCTGGCCAAAGTGGTATTGGATACTAAAAAAGTCCCCAAACCGGATATCTGAAGAGAGTCGCCGATTGCTATGAGCGACTCACGATCGAACAAACCATATTGACTTATTCAAATGTCATGATAAATTGAGTATATGAGTCCTCATCGGTCCGTAGAATCACAACCTGTAAATCCTGACGATTTCGATCAGGTGGCAGAGATTCTGCGTGTGCTATCGCACCGGAGCAGGTTGGCGATGGTGCTTCAATTGATGCGAGAAAGGCTGACCGTAGGCGAGCTGTCTGAATTGCTTGGGTTGCCTCAAGCGGGGGTCAGTCAGCATCTGTCGAAGATGAAAGCTGCCGGGCTGGTTCATCCGGAACGAGATGGGGCCTGTGTCTATTACCGGGTGCATCATCCCATCGCACGGGCTGTGCTGCGGTGCATTCTGTCCAATGGTTTGTGCATCAATCACAATGAAAGGAATGAATCTTCATGACTGAATCGAGCCAAAAGCCTGTTGGCCAACCAGCAGGACGGAAAAATCTATTTCGACTGGTTCGTCAGCTTCTGATGTGGGCTGGTGCATCGGTCGTGTTGGTCCTGATCGTGGCGTGGTTGAGTGGATGGTTTGTTGAGAAATTGCCGCCCGGCCAGGTCAAGGCTGAAATGAAACTGACTGGACCTGCGAAGTTCCTGGTTCAAGTTCAGCGTGAAATCCATCCTGCCATGCTTCGCGTGGTCGGTTCAGTCCAGGCGATGGAAGAAGTGTCGGTCAGTTCGCGCGTCCTGGCGGAGGTCAAAAAGATTCTGATACAGCCAGGCGGGACGGCTGGCAATCAGCAGGTCTTGATTGAGCTGGATGACCGCGATCTGCAAGCCCGTGTCGCCCAGGCCGAGGCTAATCTTGAAGCAGCTCAGGCAAGGCTGGCACAGGCACAAAGCGATTATGAAAAACTCAAGCTGATGGTAGAGACCGAGGCTGCCAACCAACGTGAATTTGAAGATGCCCAGCGTCAGTTGGCGGTAGCGAAAGCGCAAAGTCGTCAGGCCAACGAAGCACTGTCTGAAGCGAAGACACTGTTGGATTACGCCACGATCCGGGCGCCGATGCAAGGCAAAGTGATCGATATCCTGGTCGACCCGGGTGACCTGGCTCAGCCGGGCCAGCCATTGGTGTTGATGGAAAGCCGTCTGCAACTGGTTGCCTCCGTGCCTGAGTCGGTGGCGATGGATTTGTCGTTGAATGACAAAGTGCAGGTGGAAGTCGATGCGTTGGGCCTTCGGTGTGAAGGAACAGTCAGTGAAATCATCGCCCAGGCTTCCCCTTTGAGTCGATCATTTACGGTGAAGGTGTCTGGCCCATGCCCACCTGGCGTCATCAGTGGCATGTTCGGCCGGATGTTGCTGCCGCGCGGCGAGCGGGAACGTCTGGTGATCCCAAGTCAGGCTGTTCGTCGGGTGGGTCAACTGGAAATCGTCTTTGCCGCAACCAAGAAACCCGATGAATCATCGGATGCTGCCATCGTTGGCCTGGCTAAACGTTTTGTGCGTACGGCCAGGATTGATGATCAACACGTCGAAGTTCTCTCCGGGTTGGAATCTGGCGATTGGGTGCTCAGTGACGCCAAACTCGCGGGGGGCAATCATGAGTGACACAACCCCTGCAACCCCGAAGCTGGCTGAGTCGAAAGGCTTCGTTCAGCGTACCGTGGAAATCTTCCTGCGTGGCAATCTTTCGCCGATGCTGATTGTGATTTCGCTGCTGGCTGGAGCGGTGGCTTTACTTGTCACCCCTCGCGAGGAAGAGCCGCAGATCGTCGTGCCTTTAGCTGACTTGTTCGTCGAAGTGCCCGGCGCATCGGCAGAGGAAGTGGAAAGGCAGGTCACCAGTCGGCTGGAGAAATTGCTCTACCAGATCGACGGCGTGGAATACGTTTATTCCATGAGTAAGCCCAACCGGGCCATCGTGACCGTGCGATTTTACGTCGGTGAAGACCGCGAGGACAGCCTGGTCAAGTTGCAAACCAAACTGGCGATGCACAGTGATGAGATTCCCGCCAATGTCGCTGGCTGGGCGATCAAGCCTGTGGAAATTGATGACGTCCCCATTGTCAATGTCGCGCTTTATGCCAAAGGGGAAAGCGCGGACGATGTTGATCTGCGTCGAATCGCGGAAGAACTCGAGCTCCAGTTGCAAGCTGTCCAGAACACCGGGCGAACGAACATCGTGGGTGGTCGGGCAGAGCAAGTGCGTGTCAAGGTCGATGCTGAGAAACTGTCAGGCCGAGGCTTGAGCATTGCAGATTTGTCACGTGCATTAGCAGCAGGGAATATTCATCTTCCTGCCGGTCAAATTCAGCAGCAAAGCGAAGAGATTGTTTTGGAGACGGGCAAGGCCTTGATCTCAGTCGAGGATGTCGAACAACTCGTTGTGGGCGTGGCCGACGGTTCACCGGTGTATATGCGTGATGTGGCTACGGTCAGTTATGAGCCTGCGGAAGTAGAAACCTATACGCAGCTTGGTTTCAATGCGCAAGAGGATCCATCGTTGCATCCTGCCGTGACCATAGCTGTCGCCAAGCGCAAGGGGAGCAATGCTGTCTGGGTGGCCGATCGCGTCGAAGAACGTGTCAAGGAATTGGTCCCGGTACTGCTGCCTGATGGGGTGGAGTATCGCATCACGCGAAACTATGGTGAAACCGCCGATCATAAAGTCAACGAATTGGTCGAAGCCTTGGCTGTGGCGATTGTCATCGTCGTAGGCTTATTGGCTTTGGTCATGGGTTGGCGCGAGGCATTGGTCGTAGCCTTGGCGGTGCCTTTGACCTTCGCGCTGACGCTGCTGATCAATTATCTCACGGGCTACAGCATCAATCGCGTGACTCTGTTCGCGTTGATCCTCGCGCTGGGCCTGGTAGTAGATGACCCGATCGTGGATGTGGAGAACATTCACCGTCACTTGAAAATGCGCTTGCAGAAGCCGATGGATGCGGTTCTGACTGCGGTGAATGAGGTCAGGCCTCCAATCATCATGGCCACGCTGGCGGTGATCGTCAGTTTTGTGCCGATGTTTTTCATTACGGGCATGATGGGCCCGTACATGAGGCCGATGGCTTTGAATGTTCCGCTGGCGATGCTGATGAGTCTGATTGTCGCGTTCACGGTGACGCCCTGGCTGGCTTACCACGCACTGAAGAATCATCAGCCACACACGGAAGATGACCAGCCTTACGATCTGCACAGGACCGCGATCTATCGTATTTATGCTGCAATTACCAGGCCTTTGCTTCGATCCAACCGCAAAGCTTTGCTGATGCTTGGCATGGTGGGCATGCTCTTTATTGCCTCCTGTCTGCTGGCGATGTTTCGACTGGTGCCCTTGAAGATGCTGCCTTTCGATAACAAGACGGAACTGCAGGTCATCGTGAACATGCCTGAGACCGCCACGCTGGAGATGACGCAGGCTGCGGTACAGGACATTGCCCAATACATGCAGAAGCAGAATGAAGTGACGGACGTGACCACCTTTACCGGCACCGCCAGTCCGATGGATTTCAACGGGATGGTTCGGCATTACTATCTCAGACAAGGGCCAAATGTCGGAGATGTACGCATCAACCTGGTCGGAAAACGCGAGCGCGTACATCAGAGTCATGAGATCGCGATGCGCGTCCGTCATGATCTGGAAGCAATCGCTGCCAGACATGATGCGAAGCTGCAGATTGTGGAGTTGCCCCCCGGTCCGCCGGTGATCTCGACTCTCACGGTGGAAGTGTATGGTCAGCTTTATCACAACTACGCTGACCTTCAGGCAGCAGCAGAGAAAGTCGCCCTACTTTTTGAGCAAGAACCCGGTATCGAAGATGTGGATACTAGCGCGGAAGCCAATCAGCGCAAGGTGGTGTTTGTGGTTGATAAAGAGAAGGCTTCCATGTCCGGGCTTCAGACGTTGGACATTGCCCACCAACTCAGTTCGGCAGTCAAAGGCGAGATTGCTGGACACTTGCATCAGTCTGAAGAAGTCAACGCGCCAGAGATTGAAATCCGGTTGGCTGAAGGTGATCGCAATGATCTGTCGCGACTGGAACGGCTATACATTACCACGTCCTCGGGAGTGCCAGTGCAACTTGGTGAACTAGGCAGATTCCAGGAGGATGTTGTCGAACAGACCATCTACCACAAGAATCTTCAACGCGTGGCTTACGTTTTTGCTGAAACGGTGGGTATTACCCCGGCGGAAGCGATCCTGGCCACCATCGGCGACTTATCTTCAGGTTCGCAAAGCGGTCTGATCCCTGAAGACATTGAACTTCACTGGGCGGGTGAAGGGGAATGGAAAATTACCGTCGATGTCTTTCGTGACCTTGGCCTGGCTTTCGCGGCGGCGTGCATCGGCATCTACATCCTGCTCGTTTACGAGACGGACAGCTACTTCATGCCTTTGGTGCTGATGATTTCAATTCCATTGACAGTCATCGGCATCATGCCCGGCTTCTGGGTGCTCAACCTGCTTTGGGATACCCCAGTCGGTGGCTTTGGCAATCCGGTGTTCTTTACTGCAACGGCGATGATCGGCATGATCGCGCTATCCGGGATTGCCGTCCGCAACGCCATTCTTTTAATTGACTTCATTCATGTTGCCCAGAAGCAAGGGATGGGTCTGCAACAGGCGATTCTGGATTCCGGGGCGGTGCGTATGAAACCGATTTTCCTCACCACCAGCACCGCGATGCTGGCCGCGGTTCCCATCACCCTGGACCCGATCTTCTCAGGTCTGGCATGGTCATTGATCTTCGGCCTACTGGTCTCCACTGCGTTCACACTCGTTGTGGTGCCTGTGGTGTATTGGTTGGTATATGGCAAGAAGGCTGAACAACAGCCTGCATAAGTTTAAGGAGATTGACTATGCCCATGTATGAGTATCAATGTGAGAAGTGTTCGCATGTCACGACATTTCTTGAGTCTGCCGACAGTAAAGAGCCGCATGTATGCGAAGCGTGTGGGTCGCGACATACGCACAAGTTGTTATCCACTTTTGCGGTCAGCGGTTCATCGGCCAATTCAGGCAGTTCACAATCTGCGTCGGGAATGAGTTGCCCTACAGGAACCTGCCCCTTTGCACAATAACCCAACAAGATTTCATCAAATGATGAAAGGAAAGGATGTTTAGGAGATGACTGAGCCACAGGAAAGTGTTGCATCTGAAAACCAAACCCAACCCACCAAAGCATCTGGGAAGCGAATGGTCTGCTCAAGGATGCCTGAGTTCATGGGATTGATTATCGGGATTGTTCTTGGCGTGGGTGGGACTATTGCCGTCGGCTGGCTGATGATGCCTTCCATGATGCTGACAACGCATCAGAGTCGATATGCGACAGTGGATGAAACCACAGAAGCGCTGAAAACAGCCATCGAAGAAGCAGGCTGGCGTTGTCCGGCGATACGCAACATGAACACAGCGATGGAGGAGGGCGGCTACCCAGCAGAGACTCCTTACCGCATCGTTGAACTATGCAAAGCAGAATATGCCCACGACGTGCTTGCTGATAATCCGGAGATGTCAACACTGATGCCTTGCGCCTTTGGCGTGTATGAAGGAAAGGATGGCAAGGTTTATATCACGGGAATGAACACAGGACTGATGGGCAAGATGTTTGGAGGCACTGTCGCTCGTGTGATGGGTGAAAGTGTAGCCAAAGATGAAGCTGCGATCCTTCAAAAGGTGACTGTGCAATGAATGAATATCAACAAGTCAACATGCCATGACCTGCATGATCTTAAAGAAGAAAAGTCAGTTTGCGACCGGCCCCGGCAGATTGCCAAGTGTTTACAAAAGCGTGATGCAGTTCTGCATTCTGTCGGGCACCGGTGCAATGCATCGGTAATAATATCTCAGGGACGATGTCTTTTAACGCTTTGATCGTGTTCTGCATTCTCTCCTTGCTTGCGTGAAGCAGATGCATCCCGCCAATCAAGGCATGCACGCGCGTTTCTTTAGAGTGCGCCTGAATGTGCTGAGTCGTATTGATGATCCCCGCGTGAGCGCAGCCAAGAATAATGACCAGACCTTTGGAAGTGGGGATGTAGATGGCCTGGTCGTCGGTGATGGGGTCAGTGATTTGGCCTTGGTCATCAAGATAGAAGTCCCCGCCGGTATCTTCGAATGAGTTGAGCCGGGGAATCGATCCGGTGCAGAACATGCCTGGCATAATCTCTTTCACCTGATCGCAAAGATGAACCTGCCCGGCATGAGCTTCTAAGGCGCGTCGCGACTCTACAGGCATCCCAGCCGGGACGATCCTGCCATCGGCCTGTCCGCTGTAGCGGTCTTCAAGGGCAGCAGGATGCAGGAAGACATCGGCCTGAGGACTTGCGTTGAGCGCATAAGGCAAACCGCCGGTGTGATCGTAATGCCCGTGTGAAAGCACAACGGCGTCGAGTCGTGTTAAGTCGCAACCGAGTTGACGGGTGTTGTGCTGAAAAACAGAGGCCGTTTGGCCTGTGTCAAACAGAACACGTCGGCCAGTCAATTCAATGAAATAACTCAAGCCATGCTCGCCAAGGATGCCTCGTCCATGGGCGGTGTTTTCAACGAGTATTGTGATGCGCAGTTCATCTGTCATCGAATCGGCTTTCATGACATGAGGATGTGACAGGTTTCGCACTGATGACTTGTTTCCCTTCAACGAAGACAGACTCTGCCTCGGCGACCACGAAACCTTCATCATGATTGATCAATGTTGCATGCAGCTTGGCGCGATTGCTTTGTAATGCGTCAATGTTTGCTGTGACGCGATAGGTCGCGCCTGCCAACGCTGGCTTGCGATAGCGAATGTTGAATAAAGCGGTGAGGTAAGGTTTGCCCTTGGCAAACAGGCATTGCGTCATGGCGCTGTCCAGCAGCGAGGCAATCACGCCGCCATGCAGCAAGTTGTCATAGCCAGTCATCCAATGCTGCGGCGTAAAGAATCCTTCCACCTCGTCTGGCCCGGAGACTTCACAACGCAAATCCCAGGAATGGGGGGTACTGTCTGAACAGATACAGCAGGCATGATGAAATGCTGCGCGCGTTGCAGCCAATTGATGGTTCGCCGTTTGCCGCATGATGGTCGGGTTAATGGTTTCGACAGTGATGGTTTTCATGTTCGTCGTGGTTGCAGACATTGCTCGCATCACCTTCTGGCGAGTCAAGAAAACTGCTGACGACATCCTGAGGTGATTGCCCTCGGTGACCAGCCGAGACGTTGATCCCCTTGTCGCGCAACGATTGCACCGCAGCTCCGCCGATCCCCCCAGCCACGACCATGTCCACAGCCAAGTCACGCAACCACTGAGGCAAAGATTCGCAGCCCTTGGTCTGACGGTCCAGCATGCGAGGCTGAGTCACCTGCTTCGATTCCAGATCAACCTCAGCCAGGTAGATGCCTGTCGATCGGCCAAAGTGGGGAGAGAACATTTCATCAACAACGGGGATGGCAATACGCATAGGTAGCTCCAGATACAAAGGTCTAAGGTATCACAAAGAGGAATCCAGGATTCACCAGTCAGGCCATTTTTTTCAGGGCTGGTGAGAGTCGGTCTCAAGGGAGTTGGATGGCAAGCTGTTCGTTGCCATTGATGAAAACTAGCCGCTAAGCATTGATGATATCTTCCCCCATCTGCAGGCGATACATTCGACTGTACCACCCGTCGTACGACATCAGTTCATCGTGGATGCCTCGTTCGACGACCCCGCCGTGGTCGATGACGAGGATCTGATGGGCACCGCGGACCATCGACAAGCGATGGGATACGACGATGCTGGTGCGCCCGGCCATGAGCCGTTCAAGGGCAGCCTGAATGATGGCTTCGCTCTCGGGCTCAACACTCGCGGTTGCTTCATCCAGTAGCAGAATTTCCGGATCAGCCAAAAACGCGCGGGCAATGCAGATACGCTGCTTTTGCCCGCCTGACAGTTTGACGCCTCGCTCGCCGACGGTCGTGTCGAAGCCTTCGGGCAGGTCGAGGATGAAAGCTTCTGCATTAGCCTGGCGCGTGGCCTCGAGCATCAATTCTTCGGTTGCATCCGGATTGCTGAACAGCAGGTTCTCGCGCACCGTCCCGGCAAAGAGGAAAGACTCCTGCGTGACGATGGCCATGCGCTGGCGCAACGACTCCTGAGTCACCTCGCGCACATCCTGCCCGTCGATCACCACTCTGCCCGACTCAGGATCAAAGAAACGCAGGGTCAAGCCAAGCAATGTACTCTTGCCCGCGCCGGACGAACCAACCACGCCCAGCATCTGCCCCGACTCCACTGTGAAGGACACGTCTGTCAATACCGGGGCCAGGTCAGGCTTGTAGCGAAAAGTGACGTGTTCAAACGAGACGATGCCTCCGCCGCGTTGCAGTGCGATGGCGTGCGGAGCGTCTTCAATTTCCAAAGGTTCGTCCATGACTTCCCAGACACGGTCAGCCGCAGCCATGGATCGCTGCAGCATGTCATTCACGCGTGCCAACGACCAGATTGGCGAGAAAAGCTGCCACCAGTAGCCGCGCAAAGCGACGATCCCGCCGATGGTGAATTGTCCTTGCAGGACGAAGTAGCCTCCGACCCCGAGCATGAGAATGTTGCTGGTAAAGCCGATGGCATGGATGGTGGGGTTGAAGCGGGTGCGGGCGAGGATGGCCTTGATGCTGGTCAGCAGATAACGCTTGCTCTCTTCGCGGACTTGATGCAACTCAGCCGCTTCGCGAGCAAAGGCTTTGATGACGTTCATGCCGCTGACATTTTCCTGCACCTTGGCGGAGACATCGCCCAGCCGGGCGCGGGCTTCACGATACAGCGGGCGCACCTTCTTGTTGTAACGATAAATCAGCAGGGCGACGATGCTCATCGGCACCAGCAGGCTGACGGCCACTTGCCAACTGAGCATGAAGATGATGCCCCAGACGAAGAGCAGTTGCAGGCCTTGCCCGAGGATTTCATCGATGCTGTTGGAGGCGAATCCCTGGATGCGATCGACATCGCTGGTGGCCCGGCTGACCAAATCACCGCTGCGGCGGTCATGGAAAAAACCCAGCGAATGCGCCTGCAAGCGTTGATAGAGCTGATCGCGAATGTCATACCCGACATGTTGGGCGACGACCCCCAGCACGTAACCTCGGATAGCTGAGATGGCGATACCTGCGACATGGACGATGAGCATGGCCGCGCAAATCATCACCAGCGCGACCAGCGGCTGGTCAAAGTCAAAGCCGAGGATGGAAGGATGTTCGGCTATCAGCACTTCATCGACGACGAACTTCCAGAACAGCGGATGCAGCAACGTCAAGGGCTGGGCCAAGAGCATCAGCACCAGACCAAGCAGGACAGACCAGCGATAAGGCTTGAGATAACCAAAGAGCCTGAGCAACGATTGCATCACAGGATCATAGCGGGATTGTGGTGGTCGTTGCGTTTGGGCCGCTTAACCCGTGGCCGAGTTGCGCAAGATGGGTGGTGGGTCAGGGCGAACGCATGTACGGAATTCAGGAGCGCAGATCGCGCTGAGCATCGGAGGTAGGATGGGTTAGCGGAGCCACTTGGCGGAGCGTAACCCATCAATGAGGCCTTTGACCAAGCATGCGCCGGTGATAGGTTACGGCTCGAAGACTCGCCTAACCCATCCTACAAGCCACATGCGTTCGCCCTGGGTGGCGGGTGGTATGGTTACTCGCGAAGCGATAACCATGATATTCTGACGTCGTGAGTTCGTGGTCATGGCTGCGCCAGTGACCACGGCACGCGGCTAGGTGTCAACGCTGCGGGCACGAGGCAGACCCCGTAAAGCAGAGGAAAAACGGAAATGACTCACGCCCACACTTCTTCCCAACAGGTATATGTGCCTAATTACGAATCACTTAAAACCGTTGAAGAGATGGTCAAATGAATGCGAAGTTTGCTATTGAATTATCGAAAAGCATCGCAAATGAATGCCTCGCTATGGTGACAGCAGATTCAGCAATCGATTCCAATGTACAGTACGCAGATGAAGTAGTGACAATACTGCAAAAGGTGTGCTCTTTGGAGATACAACCGGTTCCTGATGATGTTCGCATACTCGTAGATCAGGATATTGCAGGATTCAAAATGCTATATACGGATTATGGAAACCTTGAAAATCCCGAACCGCCATATAAGTATCTTTTCCAAATAGAAAATCTGTTATTAGTGTACTATGAATCGTTTATATTTAAAACTAAAATACTGTCATATATGCATATAAATGGTATCGCAGTCAATGATCCTAGAATACTGATTGGAAATAGAATAGCTAGGCAACTGAAATGCCAGCAATGGAATATTGCCTTAATACATAAGTTGTCAAGTGAATTAAAAAGTATGTTACCCAATCCATTCAACGATTCTACACATAATCCACATCCATTTGAGCTAAGCGTATTCAATCTATCTTGGGCAACGGATGGTATTGAGGAGTATCTGCGGTCTCAGAAAAGGGGATAAGTATCTGAACCACAACACCGGGTAAGGGGGCAATGTTGTTCTCTAAGCAGTAAATCAGCGCACTTCGCAAGTCACGTTGAGGGTTTCTGTTTTCTTTTTCTCTTTTGGGATGAATTTGGCCTGCCGAACATGAACTTGTGCAGGGAATCGACCAGAAAGTCGTCTTCAAGTGCGAGTCGGCCAAGAAGCAATCGGCAGAGCATGCTTTTGCGGCTGACGAGACTGAGTTCAATGGTTTTCCTGACGTGGCCGATCTGAATTTCGCTGGCAACGACCAGCCGTTCCGAGGTTTGCCCATTACTGGAGCGGACGCGGATGCGATCCACGATGGCTTGCTCGACTGTGTGTGTTCTCTTGCGGTTCTTCCGCGACAAGGCGATGTCGAAGCGAACCTTCTGGTCAGGTAACTCGACCATATTGGTGACATCAATCGCACTGCGACGGGCCCCGGTATCTGCCTTGGCCAGGACATCGCCCAACCCCCATTGGGGGAAGTGGACATACTCGCGCCAGCCAATGATCAGCTTTTCATGCATCGCTTGATCTCATATCGCCTGTAGAATCGTAGCACGGCTGGGAAACCCAGGTCGAACGCAAGCACGGGATTCAGGATCCCACATCGCGCAGCGCATTGGGAGTAGGATGGGTTAGCGCAGCCTATTGGCGTAGCGTAACCCATCAATGAAGTACATGGCCATGCGTATTCTGCTGATGGGTTACGGCTCGAAGACTCACCTAACCCATTCTACAAGCCACATGCGTGCGCACGACTGGGAAACTTTGTGGATACAGGAAAGTCTGCTGAGGGGTGTTAAAATTGATTGCGTTTTGTCTGTTGGCGATCTACCGTGACAGACACCATAGATCAGGGATGATGCCGATGCCTTTACGCTTTTTATGTCAGGCTTGTGAATCACGGATGAAAGTGCCCGACGGGTCGCATGGCCGAAAGGTCAAGTGCCCTAAGTGTGGCATGATGCAGCTTGTGCCCAGTCAGGCTGAGATCGACAAGCAGAACCTTACCGATGCAGGTGAAACCAAGCCGAAGCAGGAACCCGCTGGGGAAGAGATGCTTGTCGCGGAGCAGTCCGCGTCGGAAGAAAAGAGTGATCAAACCGCCGGCGAAGAATTGAAGCCAAGTAAAGGGGATTCGAAGCCAAAGGAGGAGGGTCAGGTCGCCGACGCCCCAGAGCAGGCTGAAACTTCGCAACCAGAAAGCAAGCCTGGGAAAACGAAGGCAACGCGAAAGAATCGTCAGCGTGCAAAAAAGAAAGTGAAGACGGCCGATCGGCCTGAGCCTGATGTGGCCGAGGATTCAGCACGCAGTCAACCCGAAGACTCCGTTGCTGAAGTCGAACCCCCGGCTGAAGAAGCAGTACGCGAAGCGAACTCAGAGACAAGCGAGCCAACGGCGGGTGATGGGCCTGATGTATCGCCTGTGACTGAGGCTTTAGATGATCCGAAACAGATGAAGCAAACTGAAGAAGTGGATGGTGAGGAGTCCTCTGTTATCGATCAAGTTGCTGAAGAAGAAGAGCTGACAAGCTCTGGCGAAGATGAATCAGTCACGGATGATGTGGCGGATCAAGGCGATACCAGCGCAGACAAGCAGGCCGATGTGGAAGAAGCATCCGTTGAAACATCTGCTTCCCATGAAGAATCGCAAGCAACAGCGACGGATGAACAATCCTTAGCGATGAGTGAACAACCTCCGGCAACGGATGCTGCTGAGCAGGCAGATTCTGCTGAACCTGAGCAGCAGCAACTTGGTCTTTCATCGGGAATCGATCAAGTGGATGAGCCAGTTGAGTTGCCCGGTTCAGCAGGTGAAGATTCAGATGAAGCGGAAGCTTCGCAGGACGAATCAGAATCATCCGAGCCTAAGCAAGTTGATGATGAACGACCGGCACGGTCTGACATATCCAGTCAGGTGGAATCGGCCAGCCCTCGTCGCGGCCAACGCGCTCGGGAGTCCGTCGGGGCCAGTCTGGTCAGTGTTTCGCCGACGCATGCGACAGTCCGCCGGGCCAGCAAGCCGGTGCCCAAACCCTTCGTGCCGACTGGCCAATCAGCCAGCCAGGTCAAGGAAAAGCCTCAATCGATTGAGCGCAAGCAGGAAACTCAAGTCACAGCAACTGTCAAGGCAGAGGCGCGCGAACAAACTTCATCACCTCAAGCTGTCAAGACAGAACCTGCAAGTAAGGGTCAGACTGAATTACCAAAGTCCAAGGCTGATGTTGCGCGTGTGAATGCATCTAGCCAGCAAACATCAAATTCGGTTGACGTTTCTTCTGCGTCGCGCCCGACTTCTTCAACACGAACCTACCGTCAGCAAATTCAACCAAGCGAGATCAAAGTGACCGGCCTGGCTGGGTTGCTGGCTAAGCCTACACGGGCGATGAAGCAGGTTGCGCCCGCCCAGATGGATGTGGCCTGCTCTGTTTCTGGCATCATCCTGTTCCTGGTGGGAATCATCCTCGGACTGACGAAATCGCTTCAGATGGATTGGCTGGGCGCGGTCGGCTGGTTGCTGCTGGGCCTGGTGTTGCTCATTCTGCTGCCGGTGTTGGCTTTGATGCATCGAAGGCTGTATGAAACCGAGCAGAAACTGTCCAGGATCAAGCCGAAGAAGAAGGAATAGGTGACGCGTGAAGTTGCATCAGGAGCGCATGGCCGGGCTCACCTGGATACTTTTCAGTGCGAAGAAAGTATCGGAAATCTGCTCACCCACCTGATTGAGCCGGTCTTGCAGATCATCCACGAATTCATGCAGGCCACGCTCGACAATCTGCTCGCTGGTGGCAAAGGATAATTCCGACGTGACCTGCCCGAGCATCTGCTCTGCGGAGTTGGTGTAACTGCCAATCGGTGTTTCGCTGATCGCATGCAACGACTGATTCGCCCGTTTCAAACAGAACAGCACCGCGCGCGGAAACTCATCATCCAGCACGAGGAAATCCACCACGCTATGCGGGGCAATGCGCCCGTGCCTTTGGCGATACATTTCAAACGCACTGGCGGATCGCAGCAGGGCAATCCATTGAATGTCATCGAATGGCGTCCCAATGTCGTTCAGACTCGGCAGCAGAATGTAATACTTCACATCCAGAATGCGTGACGTTTTGTCCGCGCGCTCGAGCATTCTGCCCACGTTGGCAAAATGCCAGCCCTGGCTGTGGGTCATGGTGGCATCGGTCACGCCTGTGAAGTGCTGGCCTTGGGCGCGAATGTCATTGAAAAAATCGTGAGGATCGATCAGTGCGGCTGAGAGCGTTGAATGCTTCAGGTTGAGGTAGAAGCGGTTAATCACTTCCCACATTTCACTGCCGATGACTTCACGGATCGAGCGTGCGTTTTCACGTGCATAAGTCAGGCAGGAACTGATCGAGTTGGGATTGCTGCGATCAAAGGTGAGAAAGTCCACGACATGCTCACGCGTCGCTTTGTCATGCCTTTCGTAGAAAGCTTCTTCATCTCCTGTGGTGATGATCAAAGGTTCCCATTGCTGATCGCGTTCGAAGGGCATGTCCAGCCCAAGTTTCAGATTGACATCAATGAACCGGGCGACGTTTTCTGCGCGCTCGATGTAGCGACTCATCCAGTAGATGCTCTCAGCCACGCGCGAGAGCATGCCTCGGCCTGTGACGACGCTGAACCGCCGGTTCATGTTGGATAGGCCATGACTCATCTAGCTTGACCGACTTTCTGGCTTTGGGATTGCGTTTGCGTGGCAGCTTCCTCTTTCTCGCGAATCCTGCCATTGGTCAAAACCCAGGTGTCCTTGCTGCCCCCACCTTGCGAGGAATTGACCACCAGCGATCCTTTCCGCAGCGCCACACGCGTCAGGCCGCCGGGCAAGACCCAGATATCATCGCCGTAGAGAATGAAGGGGCGCAGATCGACGTGTCTGCCTTCGAAGTGGTCGTCAATCATCACGGGTACGCGCGACAGTTGCAGCGTCGGCTGGGCGATGTAGTTTCTTGGGTTCTCAGCCACGACTTTGCGGAACGCGTCGCGCTGTTCCGCCGTGGAGTGAGGCCCGACCAGCATGCCGTAGCCGCCGGACTCATTGGCTGCCTTGACCACCAGTTTCTCGATGTTCTTGATTACGTAATCGCGCTGGTCATCTTCCGCACAGATGTAGGTCGGCACGATGGGCAGGATCGGCTCCTGCTTCAGGTAATACTTGATCATCTCTGGCGTGTAGGCATAAACCACCTTGTCGTCGGCGATGCCTGTGCCCGGGGCATTGGCCATGGCGATGCGGCCTTCGCGATACACCTCCATCAAACCCGGCACCCCGAGCATGCTGTCTTCACGGAACGCCTTTGGATCAAGAAAATCATCATCAATTCGCCGATACAGCACATCCACGCGCTCAAATCCCATGGTGGTGCGCATGTAAAGGAAGCCGTCCGATACAACGAGGTCGCGCCCCTCGACCAGACGAACCCCCATCTGCTGAGCGAGGAAGGAATGTTCAAAGTAAGCTGAATTGAACACGCCGGGCGTCAACACCGCCACACTCGGCTGAGTGATGCGGTCTTCCATCAGATAGGTGAGTGTGTCCAGCAAGTTGGAGCAATAATCATCGACTGGCAGAATGTTGGCTGTCTCAAAAAGCTGCGGGAAGGTCTGCTTCATGAGTTGGCGATTCTGCAAGACGTAAGACACGCCGGACGGACAACGCAGGTTGTCCTCCAGGACATAAATCTGACCGTCATTGCCACGCACCAGGTCTGTCCCTGTGATGTGGCACCAGATACCCCGAGGCGGATTCAAGCCGACACATTGCTTTCGGAAAGACGTGGCCGACTCGATCAGCCAGCGTGGCACGACGCCGTCTTCAATGATTTTCTGGTCGTGGTAAATGTCATCGATGAACAGGTTGAGTGCTTCGATGCGTTGCTTCAACCCTTTCTCGACGGTTGCCCACTCCTTGCCATCCATAATGCGCGGGACAATGTCGAACGGGAATATCCGCTCGGTGCCTTCCTCGGCCCCGTACACATTGAAGGTGATCCCCATCTGCATCAGCGAACGGTCAGCAGTTTGTTGACGGCGGGTCAGTTCCTGCTGGTCAAGTTGCTCGATTCGACGGTACAGGGCGGAATAGGCATCGCGCGGCCGACCTCGTCCATCAAACATCTCATCAAAGAACGACTCAGTCTGATAGTTTTCAAAAAACGTCGGCTGGGCTTCCGTTGTTGTTGCCACGCCCTCGCTCATGGTTCTGCTGCACTTTCTTGCTAACGATACGGACATGTGTTGTATGCAAGAACGATGCCGGTGGAGCATGTTCATGCCGAAAGTGCATGATAAGAAAAGATTTATGAATTGATCCGGGGCTTCAACATGATTAAAAACTGCGCGACTGCCGCTTCTTGCAACATTTTCTGCTGAAGAAACAGGCAGGCTTGAAAGATATATTGTTACCGAGACGCGCGATCTTAATTGGGCAACATGATGACTTCGCCCGACTCAAACAGCCGTACGCCGGTGATGCAATCCACGATCAGCCCAGCCACTTTTTCGGGAGGCATCGTCTGCTCACGCGGAATTTCCTGTTCGTCAAACAGACTTCGCAGCAGGGGGGTTTCAATGGCTCCCGGGGCGATCGCCACTGATCGAATCCCCACTTCCTTGCCTTCGGTGGCAATCGCGCGTGTAAACATATTCACCGCGATCTTGGCCGAGGCATACAGCGCGAAACCGGGGAACGGATCTACACTGGCCAAGGAAGAAACATTGACCACCATGCCTTGCGACGTTACCAGCATGGGCCAGGCTGCTGCTGTGAGATGAATCGTTCCGCCCACGTTGATGTCGAAAGTGTCACGATAAAGCTGGGGCGATGTCTCGGCGATCGATTTAAGCTGGGCGTAGCCTGCATTGTTGATCACCACATCGACTCGGCCAAAGGTGTCCTGTGCGGTGTCGATGATGCTTTGGCAGGCAGCGGGGTCAGCCACATCCGCCACGCAGGTGGCGAGTTGGCATTGTTGGCTCAAAGCCTGGGCTGCGGTTTGAAGCTTGGTCTGGTTGCGGCCGACCAATAGCAGGTTGTATTCGCCGGTGTCGGCCAGGCGCTGGGCGGTTGCCAGTCCGACGCCTGAACTGCTGCCGGTGATGATGGCCAGTTTACGTTCGCTGTTTTGTGTCATGGCTGGTTTTCCCTGATGATGGCCCATGAAGAAGCCTGAAAGACGTTTTTCAGCTTTTTCTGCTCTGCAAGGCTACCATAGTCAAAGACATGCAATATTTCCGCAACAACCCCGGCTCCCTGAACCTTTTCAAGCTGTTCGGCATCCAGGTCTCCGCCCACTGGAGTTGGATGATCGTCGCAACCATCCTGATCTACTTCCGCGGCAGTGGGCCTGATGGCGTCGGCTACCTGATGTCCGCAGCCATCATCCTGAGCCTGTTCGGCATTGTCCTGATGCATGAGTTCGGCCACGCCCTGGCCTGTAAGAGCGTCGGAGGCAAGGCCGACCAGATCACGCTTTGGCCTTTGGGCGGTGTCGCGTTCGTGCAGCCGCCACAACGTCCCTGGCCTGTGCTTTGGAGCATCGTGGCGGGGCCTTTGGTGAATCTGGTACTGATTGTGCCGTTGGCGGCGTTATTAATCGCGTCACTTTTCATCACTGGCAGTCTGGAACAGTTTGCCAATACCAATGCCAACGCTGCCACCGCGATAGGCAGTTTGGATTACCTCTCCGAGTATCTATTCATCCTCAACGCAATGAACATCATGCTGTTCATTTTCAACATGATTCCTGCTTATCCGTTGGATGGCGGGCAGATTCTCAATGCCTTGCTATGGATGAAACTCGGCAGGGGCAAGGCCTTGATCACCTCGGGCTGGATCGGTGTGGGGTTTGCCGGGCTGATGGGGGCAGGTGCGTTCATGGTGTTCAACAGCATTTGGATAGCCGCCGTGGCGCTCTTCATCGGCATGCAGGCCTGGCAGGGGATCAAGGTCGGCCAGATGTTGCTTGCCTACGAAAAGCAGGAACAGATGCACCGAGATGCAGCCGATCGCTTCAAGCAGGCCAGTCAAATTTTCTGGAACAGGTACGGCGGCACCCAGCCCGGCCCATCCTCCACAGACCATTCATCCTCGTCGTCGAATCAGCCATCTCAGACCTGGACCGTGGTCGATTCCTCTTCCACAATTGACCAGTCGGCCCCTGACCGCTGAACCCGCCGATACAGCGTGTCGCGCTCGACTGGCTCAAACCCCGCTTCAATGACAGCCCGGCGAAGCGCAGCCACATCCACTTCCTGGTGCGTCGTCGTGCCGCCCACCTTGGTGATGTCATACCAGACCACTGTGCCGTCAATGTCATCCACGCCGAAGCTCAGTGACAGTTGCGAGAGTTCGAGCGTCTGCATGATCCAGAAGGCTTTGACGTGCGGGAAGTTGTCCAGCATGATTCGGCTGACAGCCAGCATCTTCAGGTTGTCCATGCCAGTCGGGCCATGCAGATGTTCAAGTTCGCAGTCGTCGGGAATGAAGGGCAGGGGGATGACGGTCTGAAACTTGCCCGGGCCTCCTGCTGCGAGGGCTTTGTCCTGAGCCTCGCGCAGCATGCAGAAGTGATGGACGCGGTCTTCGAGTGATTCGATGTGGCCGTAGAGAATCGTCGCATTGGTGTTCAGCCCGATGCAGTGGGCCGCTTCATGCACTTCGATCCACTTGTCCGAGCGAATCTTGCCTTTGAAAGCTTCATCATGCACGCGGTCGTCGAAGACTTCCGCGCCGCCACCGGGCAGCGACCCCAGGCCAGCATCTTTCAGGTCGCGAAGAACACCTTCGATGTCGTTGGCCCGTTTGCTGATGCGCGCCAGGTGCACAATTTCGACTGCGGTAAAGGCTTTGATGTGAAGCTTGGGGGCAGCGTCGTGAATGGCGCGCATCATGTCCGTGTAGTAATCGAAAGCAAGCCAGGGGTGCAGGCCGCCGACGATGTGCATTTCCGTTGCCCCGGCTTGGGCTGCCTTGGCGGCTTCCTCGCGAATCTGCTCGGTCGAGTATTCGTAAGCCCCGTCATCACCTTTCTTGCGATAGAACGAGCAGAACTTACAGGACAGGGCACAGACATTGGAGTAATTGAGATGGCGATTGATGTTGTAATAGGTGGTGTTGCCATGCAGACGTCGGCGGACGATGTCAGCCAGTTCGCCGATCGTCCAGATATCGCGGGATTGCAGCAACGTCAGGCCTTCTTCGGGAGAAAGGCGTTCGCCTGCGTGGACTTTTTCTCGGATGGGTAGCAGTTTTTTATCCATGGTGGGGGATCATAGCGGGGATAGATGCGTCGAATACAATGAGCTAGTCAATTTCTGGAGATTCGCTATGCGCTCAATCCGCGTTTTATTGCTGATCGTGTTTGTGGGTGCTGTTTGTGGTTGCAAGCCTGACCCGACTGAGAAATTGATCAAGCCTGCGTCGCGGATCGTGATCCTGTATCAGGATACGTCAGGCCCAACGCCCGGCCTGAAGGGATATGAGGTGACGGATGCAAAAGCCTTGGCCGATCTTGCCAACGCGATGGCATCGGATACAGCGACATTGAGTGCGAACGAGCGTGCGGGAAGTACGATGAAGTTTCATCTGCTCTGCCTGGATCAGCAGGGAAGGTTGATCGGAAAGTTGAAGCTGTTGCACGTAGAACGCGTGAATGTGATGGAATATGAAGGGCCTTCACCTCACATGACCGCGACGGTAGATCAAGCGATTCAAAGTGGTACCGCCAAGCCGATGACGGTCGCGCAGATGCAGGCTGATGCTGCGGTGGTCATGGCTGCTGGGCAAGCGACGCTGGTTGGGCCTTGAACTTGCCCGCAATGAGGCAAGGCGAGCGCACGTACAGGATTCAGAATCGCAAATCGCGCAGAGCATCGGAGGTAGGATAGGTTAGCGCAACCTCTTGGCGGAGCGTAACCCATCAATGAAGCCCACGACCATGCGCACTCCCCTGATGGGTTACGGCTCGAAGACTCGCCTAGCCCATCCTACGCACTGCCTTCAAGCCACATGCGTTTACCATGATCGATCAATCCTGTTCCCCCAAGCCGGGAAAGCGCAATTGCTTAATCCATGAAGACACAGATGCGCGTTTGGCTTATCAAGCATTCAGCCGTCTCGTTATCATGCAAGGCTACTCATGGAAGGAGTCTTGCGATGATGCAGCCGTGGTTCGAACAAGCCAAACTGGGCATCTTTTTGCACTGGGGCATTTATGCTGTCAACGGCATTCCCGAGAGTTGGTCTTTCTTTCGAGGCCAGATCAGCCATGACGATTACATGAAGCAGTACCAGGGCTTCACCGCAGACAAGTATGACCCACAGGCTTGGGCGGATTTATTCAAACGCGCGGGCGCGGACTATGCAGTACTCACGACCAAGCATCATGATGGTGTGGCGCTTTGGCCAACCCAGGCCAACGATGAATCGACCTGCTACAAATCTCCCTGCAAGGATGACTTGATCAAGGGTTACTGCGACGGGTTGCGCGATCATGGCCTGCACGTCGGCTTGTATTTCTCTCATCTCGATTGGTCGCACCCGGACTATGCCAGCGTGATGCGTACCGGCGGGACGCCGAACTACGATGAACCGGGCACGAAGTACAACAGTCCACCCAAAGGCCAACCTGAGGATCCTGATGGATGGGAGCGTTTCCTTCAGTTCCATCGTGCCCAGCTCAAGGAGTTGTGCGAGAATTATGATCCGGAATTGCTTTGGTTTGATGGTGACTGGGAGCGCACACCGGAGCAGTGGCGCATGGCTGAGTTGCGCGAGCAACTGCACACCTGGCGTCCCGGCGTGATCCTGAACAGTCGAATGGGAGGCCACGGCGACTACCTCACCCCCGAGCAAGGTTTGCCGATCCAAAGGCCTGACGGCATCTGGGAATTCTGCATGACGGTCAACAACTCGTGGGGTTACCAGAAGGGTGATGACAATCATAAATCCACGTGCCAACTTGTCCGTTACTTTGTGGAGTGCATTGGCATGGGCGGGAAGTTGCTACTGGACATTGGGCCTTACGCTGATGGCTCGTTGCAGCCGGAGCAGGTGACGCGATTGGAAGAGTTGGGCGCGTGGATCAGCAAACATGATGAAGCGGTGCATGGCACGCAGGCGGGATTGCCTTGCGGCCACTACTTTGGCCCATCCACTTATTCTGCCGATCGCAAGTCCATCTTCCTTTACTTCTTTGACAAGCCTGTTGATCAGATTGCGGTTAAAGGCATACGCAATGACATCAAATCAGTGCAAGTCGTTGGCCATGGGCAGCAACTGAAAGCGAAGAAGGTCGGCGGGGCGCCTTGGATGAATATTCCCGGCGTGCTGTGGATTGATTTGCCCGAGGAATCGATCGACCCCAACTGCACCGTGATCCGCATTGATCTGGAAGGTGAATTGGATCTTTACAGCGGGGCTGGTCAGGCGATCACGGCTAATTGATTGTTGTTTCTCAGAATCCAAGCATTCTTTTGTGGAATAAATTGTAGATTTATGTTGACTGCTAGCCGATGTTAGTTTAGAAAGTAGTAGGGATCTGATCTTGCGTGTTTCACCCGTTCTTCTCAATCGGGGGTTTACCATGACCGAGCAACTCCAGATCGGCAATCAGACGTTCACACTTACTTTTGAGGATCGAAAGCAATATCTTTTTGCCCATGTTGAAGGGCCTGAGGATTCACTGGATATTTCGCTAAAGATTTGGCAGGAATTATCCAAGCATTGCCGGGCCAGGGGGCACAAGAAGCTTCTTGTCGAGGAGGATTTGGGAACACAACTCAGTGAATATGAAATGTTTGAATTGGCCAGCCGAATCGTATCGCTTGGGTTTGGGGGGATTAAAGTGGCATTTGTTGATGCAGAAACCGACCATCACGCGGATAATCTTTTTGGCGAAACGGTCGCGCGCAACCGAGGCTTCAACATTCGCGTGTTTATCGATCAAAAATCAGCAATCGAATATCTGCTGCCTGAGGATTGAGTTCAGCCGCGCCGGCACCAAAATTTTGCTTCATTGCGATTGATGTTCCTGCCTGTATTGGCTTGGTGTCGTGCCGATCCCTTTTTTAAACACTGTTGAAAAGTATTGGCTGGTGGAGAATCCCGTGTCCAAGGCGATCTTTGTGACAGGTTGATTTGTCTCGCGTAATAATTCACAGGCCTGTTGCAGGCGCATGCGGGTGAGATATTCCATCGGGGTTTGGCCTGTCTCATCGACAAAACGTTTGTGGAATCGGCTGACACTCAATCCTGCAATACCGGCCAAGGTCTCGGCTGAGTGGTCTCGACTCGGTCGATGGCGTATCTCAGACATCGCCAACCTGATCGCTTCACTGATCGGCTGACTGACATTGGGAATCTGGCTCGCAGACTGCGCATGATGCCAGGGTGATGTCAGGCTGCTGACAATGGTGGTGATACACGCTTCAACCATGAGATGAAGAGATTGAGTTTCTTTTAAAGCTCGCTTGGGTTCTTCGCGAACGGCAGCATGCATGTGGTGTAATCTGATCAGCGCCTCGAACGCGGGGGGCAGCACCGTGTCAGCTTGCCTCTGACGGCTGGCGATCTGCTGCAACAGTTGCGACAGATTGTTTCTTTTTTTGCGGGTGGAAGGATGGACAGCCAATTGCATCCAATAAAGTTCGCAAGGTTGAAGGGCACCATCCACCCCGCCATGCTCCTCGCTTGGCCAGGTGACGAACACTTCACCGGCCCGGACCTGATACACCTGCTTACCAACCCACCAGTCTAGAATGCCCCGGGCGACATAACAGATTTCAAATGCATCCTGATGTTCATGCGCAGGCAACCGAGACAGCGAAGCGTCCCGATGCTTCGTCCAGCCCAGCATGCGCAGGTTGGGACTGAGCAAGTCTTCGTGCTCGAAAACCAGCCTTTTGTCTTGTCTGGATGCCTTGCCGTTTCGTTCGGGCATGTTCAAAATCCTACTGCAAGCGGAATGAAAGACAAACTCAGGCCGACCGATATGATCCTTGCAAGGTATGAAGCGATGCAAAGGAGAAGACCATGACACAACCCATGAATGTGACATTAAGTGATGAGGAGATCGCACGGTTTGAACGCGAGGGCTTTCTCAAGCTGGATGCGGTCACCACACAGGAAGAGGTGGAACAGATTCGTCAAATCTATGACGAGTTGTTCGACAAGAAGGCTGGCCGAGACGAAGGCAACCAGTTCGATCTGGCAGGCGATGACGCCGATGAGAACAAGGCTTCACTGCCTCAGATACTCAATCCAGCCAAGTATGCCCCCGAACTGCTCAAGACGCAGCTATTCAAGAATATTGAGCGTATCGGCAAGCAGTTGCTTGGGGAAGAAGCTGAAGCGAAAGTCGCTCATGCGATCAACAAGCCTCCCAAGCATGGCGTGGCGACGCCTTGGCATCAGGATGCGGCCTACTGGGAAGCGGACATGATCCACCGCAAGGTCGGCTTCTGGGTACCTTTGCAGGAAGCGACCCTGGAGAATGGTTGCATGCAGTTCGTCCCCGGCAGTCACAAGCTGGAAGTATTGAAGCATCAGAGCATCGGCAACGATCCACGCGTGCATGGCCTGGAACTGGTCGAGGAAGAATTGCATCAAACGGCTGGTGCGGTGGCTTGCCCACTCCCCCCCGGCGGTTGCACGATCCATGGCGGGTATATGTTGCATTACACGGCTCCGAACCGAAGCGACCAACCAAGGCGAGCGCTGATTCTGGAATCCGTGGTTCCCGGCATCCCGCGAGATCATGTCAAAGCGTATCCCTGGAATCTGGAAAAGCAGACTGCCCGTGATGCTCGGGCTAAGCAAGCCAAGGCAGGAGTCAAATAAATGCAGACGTGTGATGTTGTGGATGATGCCAGCAAACGTCAAGTATGGCAGGCGTTTGAAAACAGGCAGCCGACGCGTGTGCCAGTCGATCTTTACACCAATCCCCGTGTCGTTTTACTGAACCCACAGTGGAACACGGAAGGTTGGACCTTTGAAGCTGCCGCGACTGATCCGGAAACTCATATCCGAGTCCTGCTTCAACATGAACTTTACCGTCGGCAGGTGATCAATCGTTACTGCGACCATCCCACCGAGTTGCCTGAGGTGTGGAAGGTCAGTCTGTTTCTCTACAACATTTACGAAGCGGCAATCCTTGGCTGCGAAGTGAAGTATGAAGATGAGCAGGTGCATGAACGGACACGTGAGATTCTGCAGTCAGGCATTATGAAAGGTGGCCGATTCATTCTGCGCGAAGGAAACAACCTGCCACCCCTCGTGCCGGAGGAGAACCTGGCTGCGTTTTATGCTGCTGCTCTTGAGTTTGGCCAATATGAATGATCTGGGCGCTTCTGCCGTTATTCCGCGTTGATGGCTTTGAGCAGTTCCTCGGCGGAAAGTCGGCTGCGGTAATCCGGGTCATAATGGCGGTACGTGATCCTGCCCTGGTCGACGAGGAACACAGCAGGGACAGGCAGCACTTTGCCATCATCTCCGGGCGGTGAGTAAAGCGGGATGTTGTATCCCTTGTACTTGGTGATCGTGTCCTGGTCGAGATAGAAGCCTAAGCCGAAGGCTTTGGTCGCTTCAAAGTTTTCATCTGCGAGCAAGGTGTAGTCCAGGTTGTGCTTGTCCCCTGCCTGCGAAAGGTTGGCGACACTGTCTGGCGCGACGGCGACGATGTCATAACCTGCGGCTTTAATCTGCGGCAAAATGCCTTGGATTTGCGAAAGATGTTTGGTGCAATACGGACACCAGCCACCTCGGAAGAAGATCAAGGCAGTCTTGCTGTCGGCCAGTTGTTCTTTGAGATCAACTGATTCACCAGACAGCGTTTTCACCCGAGTGCTGGGCACCATGCTGGCGATGTTAAGTGGGCCGACCTTGTCAGCATCTGACGCGACCTGATTGACGGTCATCATGCTGGATTGTTTCTCCATCATGGCCGAATCGTCGTTTTTTGACTCATGACTCTTGCATCCCTGCAAGCTGCACAGGCTGCCAGCCACGGTGATGCCTGCTATCCACGCGGCTGCCCAAGTGGTGAGATTTCCGGTCCATTTCATGAGTTGAGGGGTCATGGGTGCTGCTCCAGAACGCTACTGTCGGGTCTGAGAAAATAGATACTTACAGATGGATAATCCGTGGCGAAGGCAAATTATTCCGACGAGGCGAAGAAAAGTTGTGTCTGCTATCCTTTGCCGCTCCAGAGATTACCAAACCCACTTAAGTGGAAGGATGCGACGTATGTCCGACCGTGCCCAAATCGCCAAGGCCGCAGCAACAGGTTTAAGGAAGTTAGCCGACCATACCGAGCAGAACCGTGTCATTGTCGGTTTCGATGGTTTCGTCGATTCGATCATCAAAGTCGTGGACAAGAGGCAGGATGCTGACCATTTCACGCCGATGAATACGATCAGTCAGTTTGCGGACAAGGTGGCCGCGGCTTCCGGGCAAAGTGCCAATTATGAGTGGGTTTGCGAATTGCAGAAACTTGGGGGCAACGGCCCGATCATGGCCAATGCCTTATGCGCCGCAGGCTTACCCACGACTTACATCGGCGCGCTGGGCTATCCCAACATTCATGAAGTGTTCAGCGATTTCGCTTCCAAGGCTGAGGTTTACTCCATCGCCAACCCGGGTCTGACCAATGCCCTGGAGTTTGAAGATGGCAAACTGATGATGGGTTTGCTGCAAACACTCAAGGATGTGAATTGGGAACGCTTGGTGGAAGCGGTGGGCCGCGACAAGCTGGTGGAGATGGTCAGCAACACTCGGTTGATTGGCGGGACCAACTGGACCATGCTGCCACGTATGAATGACATCTTTCACCATCTGATTGAGGATATTCTCCCACAGGCCAAGACCCCGGCTGGTGGAGAAAGACATGTCTTCTTTGACCTGGCTGACCCCGAGAAGCGAACGACGGAAGATCTGTTGGAAGGTCTGCAGATCATCGCGCGCTTTGAGCCTTTGGTGCGCACCACGCTAGGCCTGAACCTTAAGGAATCAAGTCAGGTGGCAGATGTGCTTGGCATTGAAGTCAAGGGTGATCCTGCAAGTTCGATTGAAACAACAGCGGCAGCGATACGCGAGAAGTTGAACGTAAACTGTGTCGTGATTCACCCGCGCGATGGCGCCGCCGCCGCCCGATTGGAGGAAGGCCAGGTCGTGACGGCATCTTTCAAAGGGCCTTTCGTCAAGAAGCCGAAGCTTAGCACGGGTGCGGGTGACAATTTCAACGCAGGTTTCTGCCTGGGCTTGCTTGCAGGTTTGTCACTGGAGCAGACGCTGTGTTCCGGCACGGGGACCAGTGGTTTTTATGTGCGCAATGCTCACAGCCCCAGCCTGAATGAACTGGCTGACTTCTGTGACGCATTGCCTGACCCGCAGTAATTGGTCGCCAACAGTGATAATGACATCAAGCCAATGTCTGCTTGGATGCTTGAGGAAAAGTTACCTCCAGCCAGGCGGTGTCTTCTGTCAGTTTAACTTTCGCGCCGGGCAGTTCGGCTGGGACAAGTAAAGTTTGGCCGCGCTCGAAGGATACTTCGCCGACCGAACCATCCATGATGATGCTGCCTTTGCCTTCGACGACCATCCAGACCGTCGGCTGGTCGTAGGGAATCTCCTGCTCATAGCCTTCACTCATGCGCACCTTCTCGATGTTGAAGTATTCGCAAGTGACCAGTCGAGACTGAGAAGTAAACATGCCTGCGATATGCGAGCGTTTTTCATAAGGCTCACTCTGGGCAGGCCCATAGTGGATACATTCCAACGCCTGTTCCACGTGCAGCTCTCTGCCGGTTCGACCCCAGTCATAAACGCGGAACGTGGTGTCGCTGGGTGTCTGCACTTCAGCAACCAAGACCCCGGCTCCCAAGGCATGGCAGGTGCCGCTGGGTAAGTAATGGCAGTCGCCTGGCTTGACCGGCACGCGGATCATCAATTCCTCGACCGTGTTGTTGGCAATGGCTTCGCGGAACTGGTCTGGCGTGGTGCCTTCCTTCACACCTTTGTAGATGCAGGCATTTTCATCGCATGCCACGATGTACCAGGCTTCGCTCTTGAGAAAAGCATCTTCGTGCTTGGCTGCATAATCCGGCGAGGGGTGTACCTGCACGGAAAGGTTATCGTTGGCATCGAGAAATTTGATGAGAATGGGAAAGCCACCTTCGGGAGACAGGGGCAGGTCGCCGACCAATGCTTTGCCATAGCTGGCGATGAGATTGTTGATGGTTTGGCCAGCCAGTGGGCCGTTGTTCACCACACTGTGCTCGGGATTGCCCCCGCCGCCGGAAGCACTGGTCGTGGCCAGGTCAGCCAATTCCCAGGATTCGCCGATCATGGGTAGGGGGTCGCCAGCAGGCAATTGCCGTCCGAGTTGCTCCATTCGCCTGCCACCCCAGACTTTTTCCTTGTAAATCGGCTTGAAACGCAGGGGGTACAGGGGGGGCTGGTGATCTGGCATGGCAAACCTCGTTACAAAAAACATTGGAATTACAGATCAGCATCCTACAATATTGATGGTGGGTAGGTACTCAGGAAGGAGTCGAGCGATGCATACGCTTTTTGGACGCAACACTGCACTTTTCACATTCTGCCTTGCCGGGGCTGTTTCAGTCTCCTCTGTCGCAATGGCGCAGGATGTTATCGATGCAGGCCGAGTTGAGAATCTGGGCAACCAAACCTCGACGGAAGGCAAGCGCATCATCAGCTCGTTTGTCATCATCAACGGCCGACTGGTCCCTGCTGAGGAAGCCTATGTCCCGGCGCGAGGCGAAGAAGAAGGCCCAGCCCGTGCCCGTGGACAGGATCGCCAATCTCAGCCGGATCAGCCCAAGTACCGCGAGCAGGCAGCATTGCAGCCCATTGGTTTTTACGTTGCTGACAAACCTGACCGCCAAGGCTTCCGCACGTTTGTCAATGATCGATCAGTCGAAGTTGATAGCACCTCATCGACGAAGGATGTTGCTGCGACAGACTCTGTGCAATCTGATGACAACGCGGATCAGGGGTATATGCGCATCACGCGCGCGGACCAACCTGTCGGCGAAATGGATGAAAAAGTGGATGGGCAGGATCAACCCGTCAGGCAATCCACCCGCTACGTGCAGACTGGAAGTGTGGCCGATTCCCGGCAACAGGCGAACCATACCCATGCATCGCAGGATGGTCAGGCACGTTATTGGGGAGCGCCTGACAACCCAGCCGATTTCATTGGTCAAAACCCGGCAGTTGAGCAGGTGACGCGCGTCAAGCAGGTGACAGTTGATGCGGATGGCAAAGTTGAGGTGCACCAAGGCGATCAGCCACAGGCTCAACGTGATGCAGATGGCCGGACGGTCGTCAACATCTACAACGAGTCGCGCGACAGGCCACAGGCCACGCATTATGCCGCGACCACGACGCCCGTGGGTTACACGCAATACACCTATGGTGCTTCGAACAATGGGCCTTGGGTTTATGCTCACCCCGCATCGCGTAAGCCGGTGGTGGTTTATGGTTTGAACGTTGCCCCGCAGTGGCAACCCATTGGGCGGGTTTATACCTCGCCGTACTATTACCGCGGCCGAATGATTTCTTACCCGCGTTACTACCGTTATTCGGATTACGGCTGCTACACCAGGCCTCGTGTGTTTCACTACGCGCCAGGCGTGTACTATCGCAAGGTGTATTACCGTTACAGCACGGGGTCACGGGCCAGCATCGGCTACACTGGCGATAACTTTTTCTTCCGCGCCAACGTGCGTTACTGAGCGAAAGTCCGTGATTCGCTATTGATGCGGGTGCTTATCACATCACAGCGAGCAGGAGAACGAGCAGGCCGATCAGGGACAACGGCAGCAGGATGATCCATGCCAGGGCTGCCACGCTGCGCTGCACTTTGCTGATGCCGTCGTAATAGACATCGATACCCACTTCTCGCAGGTCCCGGCCACACTCCGGGCAATGAAAATGCGTTAGGCCGGCGACGTTGTATTGACAGGACCGACAGCGCAATTCGCCAGTGGAAGCGGGGGGTTTTCGAGCAGGCCAGAACCACATGATCAAGCCGCTGCTGCCCAATATGAGAATCAAGCCTGCGAGCAGGATGACGGGGCCCAGGGCGAAGGTGATGGCGCTGTTACCCATGACACAACTTTACGTTCAATAAGCAAGAAATGGCAAGTATTCATCCAATAAGAAAGTTTCCCTGAGCTGATTGTCAATGCCCGTGCCTGACAAGGCTTAGGGTATAATGTGAAGTCATGAGTCATGCTGGTCATCAACACACCACTGCTATACCCAAAGTCTGGAGTCCGGTGCTGTTATGGTCATTGCCCTCCGTATTGGCTTTGGCGATGCTGTTGGTCGTGATGGTGGTGTCGCATCCATTGCCTGAGCATCAGATTGACCCGGCCCAGGTGGCTGAGCAGTATCGCATGACTGGCCTGTTCAACAGTCTGGTCGCGTATGAGCAGCAGGATGCGCTGTATCTGGAACATCTGGAACGATTGAGTACGCGGGACAAACCCCTTGATCTGGAACAGACCATCAAGCTTGCGGCCCGAGGTGAGAAGGTTCGGCTTGGGGATATTCTGGCACCGATTCTGGAAACGGGTGGGTTGGATCCCTCAGTTGCCATCCACGCGAAAGGCTTGCTTGATCAGGAGATGTCCTCAGGTCAGGCCTTGAGTTTGCTGGCCAGGCTTGGCCAAGGCAATGGTTTTGTCACGATGAATCATGAAGATGGAGATCTGACCATCACCTTGAATCGTGCCAAAGCCATCCAGCAGGGATTTTCTGCCAGCGAGTCTTTGCTCTTTGAACTGGAGCGGCTGTTCCCCGATGCCCATGAACAGCTTGAGGCCAAGCAAGGCCTGGTCTGGCGCGACCGGCTGGGAAACAGCCTCCCCTTTGATGAGAAGAAGCCGACGAAGCAGCGCGTCGTCCTGCTGGTGACCGGCGGTGTCAATCAGCCTGACGTATGGAGCAATCTTGCCCAGCCGTTACATGAAGCGGGTTACCAGGTGTTGGAGTTTCGTCATGTGCCGCGCTCCTCCATGATGCACCTCGCGGAGAAACTCGCTAACGCGCTGGACAAGGCCCACACCGCGGGGATCGAGCAGATCGACATTGTTACGCATGGCTATGGCGGGTTGATCGTACGGGATATGTTGACACGGCAGATCAATCGTCGAATCTTCGATCGTCAAGGGCGCTTTGAAGCACCAATGCCCGATGAACAAGTCACTTTCGAACCGGTGCAACTGCCGAAAGTCAATCATCTGATCATGCTGGCCCCGCCAAACCAGGGGTATCCATTGGCCAAGGTGAATCTTTCACCAGCCGTAGGCGAGTTATTGGTGAAGCGGCTCAGCGGGGACGGCTTGATGTTTTCCTCCCAGTTGGCTGTCGGGGGCAGTATTCGCCAGGACCTGAGACCGGGCAGTGAGTATCTGACACAGTTAAATCAAAATACTTTGCCCGAGGGAATCCATGCCGTCATCATTTCGGGGACACAAAGTCCAGTTCGTGAGCGTGATGTTCAATTGATTCGTGCCATCCCGGGGCAGAATTACTCGGAGAATGTGGCCGAAACCCTTCATGAATTGGAGGCCGCATTGGAAGACCTGGTTGATGGACATAGTGATGGCACGATTAACGTTGAAGCGACGAAACTGGCGAATATCCCCCTCAAACTCGTGCAGGCCAATCACATCACCATGTTGCGCGACATTGCAAACAAGCAAGTCGATGCCACACCCCCGGCAGTCAAGCTGATTTGTGACATCCTTAGCGCTGATCAATCATCTGCATCGCCCTGACCTGTTGCATCACTCGTAATTGCCATACCTGTCAATCAATTCCACGATGAATTGATAGGTTTCCCAATCCACACTCGGCGGGACAGAGTGGTCCGAGTGGTAGATGTAACTGCCCGTGGATTTACCTGCCTCGATCTTTGCCTTCACCTCGGCTTCGATCTTGTCTCGATCGTTGGTGCCCATCACCATGACATCGACATTGCCGAAGAGCGTCAGTTTCTGGCCGAGGGTATCCGCAAGCTCGCGCACATCCATACTCGCTTTGGCTTCGAGTGGTTGGAGGGTGTCGAAGCCTGCTTCGATGTAAAGGTCAAGCACGCCACGCACATCGCCATCCGTGTGGTAGAGGAATTTCATGCCATGCTCATGCGTCCAATCGACCAGGCGTTTGTGGTCAGGCCAGATCAGTTCGCGATACATCGCGGGGGAGCACATGGTGGCATGATTGAAAGCCATGTCGCCATACATCCACACGCCGTCGGCTTCGAGGCCGGCATCGAGCATGGCTTGGAGTTCGCGCAAGACCAGGTCCGTGTGCGTCTTGGAGAAGTCCATAATCCAGTCCGGATCCATGGCCATGGCGATCAGCGTGGTCTCATCGCCCATGATGCGACGCGTGCCTTCAAAGCTTTCAAGCCCGGCCAGGAAGACAAACAGATCGCGCTCACGCGCTGAAGCGTGATGTCGTTTCAACGCTTCGTAATCCTGATAACGGGGCATGGCCAGCATGCGCGGTTTGATGTCCTTTTCCCATGACTCGCGCGAATCGCAGACCCAGCCAATGTGCTCAGGCGTACCGCTGCGCCCTTTCCAGACGCGCTGCGTGGCCCCGAAGCGGTCACGAATCGTTCGCGTTTGCTCGTCCTCCCCAAGTATCTCTTCGCCACCTTCATACACCGGCGGATCGACCCAGCCGATGCGCGTGATGTCATTCTGCAAAAGATTGAAGGCATCTTCCTGAGATTGAATGTGCCCCTCTTTTTTCCATCGGTCAATGGTGTCCGGCCAAAAGTGCTCGTGACGGGGAATGCGATCATGTGGTTTGCGGTCAAAACAACGCAACACGCGTTCGCGACTGGATAATGTGACTTGCGATTCGGACATGGGCGGACTCCAATGAGGCGATGAACTGTTGCTCGTATTGATGGGAGGGTGATGTTACTTGTTATGAGTATGCGCCAGGCAGGAATGGCTGCAAATGACATCCACCTTGGAGCGGATGGTCGTGCTGCTGCCTTCCACATGCAGGACATCACATTCGCTGCCAAGGATGAATGGTTGGCCAGTCTCTTTCATTTTGTCCAACAACTCCTGCGACCGTCTTTGCACATGTTGGACTGCCATTTCGCCATCGCTGTAGAACTGCTTGCTCGGCAGATTGCCAAAGAGCACCACATCATCCGGGATGAGTTTCGCATCATGCCAAAGCTGTCGCGAACTGCCCAGGCTTAGCAAAGCAGGCCGCAGTTCCCAACCGATCCTGCGAACCATGTCGTCGTTCAGTTCGCCGCAGTCATGGAAGATCAGGTCCACATCGTGACGTGCCAATTCGTCGATGATGCGCTGGTTGTAGGCCATGACACAACGGTCGAAAATATCAGGCCTGCCACCTGCGTCGCTGGCCAATTGATTGGGTGACAGATAGACCACGTTGGCGGCAGGTTCGCAGATGAACATGGCCTTGGCCCCAGCCTGAATCTGCAAGCGGATGTAAGCCAGGATCACCTGTGTCGCCAACTCAAGCAGCGAGAACAACCGGGCCACTTCCGGATCGTCCTCAGACGTGGCGCCGCTGGCTGCGAGATACACCGGCAGGATCGGTTCTTCGACCAGCTTGACCATCAAAGAGAAAGGCCCAATGCACATGCCGATCGGCTCCAGATATGTCTCTGCGACGACCGCGATGGCATCCGCCGTCGCCTGCATGCGTTGTGTTGGCTTGCTGGTGATATGTTGCACAACATCAGTAATCTGCTGATCACTCAAAGCCTCGGTAAGATGCATCGTTTCGATGCCTTGCTGTTCATGTCCCAGCGCCAGGCCGATGGCTTCTTTCTCGACGCGCAAATCCATCAGGGGAATCGCCAGGGGTGAGCGATACCGTCGGGCGGCGTCAACCACAACCTGACCCAAGGCTTTACCATCCAGAAGAACAGCTTCCGGCTCAGTCTGCTCAGCCAGGACCAGGTCAGTGCCGATCGGCATCGCCAGGCCGGCGGCTGCAAGGTCAAGGTAAGTTTGGCGGGACATGGCAGGTTCCTTTCATCTTTTCGTGCGCGCAGTGATCGCGCAGGCATGACGCAAAGCGTTTCTATTTCTCATGGCTGACTGCCCGTAGGCAGGGGGTTGTCACAATCAGGCCGGTACCAGCTCGCGGACGATGTCCACCGCGCTGGCGGCATCAGGCGCGAAGCCATCGGCTCCGATTTCATCCGCGAACTCTTTGGTGATCGGGGCACCACCAATCACAATGCGCGCATCTGTCAATCCTGCGTCGCGCAAGGCTGCGACCGTCTGCTTCATCGCAGGCATGGTGGTGGTCAGCAGGGCGGACAGGCCAATCACCTGTGCGCCGTGTTCCTTGGCCGCAGCAACGAACTTGTCGGCTGGGACATTGGTGCCCAGATCGACCACGCCGAAGTTCGCACCTTTCCACATCATGGCCACCAGGTTCTTGCCGATGTCATGCAGGTCGCCTTGCACCGTGCCGATGATCGCGGTGAACCTGGGTTTGATCCCCGCTTCGACCAGCACTGGCTCGAGCAGGCCCATGGCTTCTTTCATGGCTCGGGCTGCAATCAAAACCTCGGGCACGAAAATCTCATTGGCTTTGAATCGCCTGCCCACATCATCCATCCCGGCGACCAACGCTTCGAGAATCTCGCTGGGATTGGTGCCAGCGTCGATGGCTTCCTGTGTAAGAGCCTTGGCCTGGTCACGGTTGCCTGTCTTGATGGCTTCTGTCAGTCCTTCGAGCATGTGCTTACCTTTCAACTTCGTTCGGGTCGGTGTAATGTGGCTTGACCTTCACCCGATAGTTTATATGAAGATATAACAGAATCCGATGGTATGTTTTTGGAATATTCGCCCAATTCTTTGGATAAACCAGTCATGAGCGAAGGCCACGCATCAGAGCGCAACTCCGAGATATCCCCCCAGTGCCTGATTCAAGGCAGGGGACTGGTCATCGCCTGCCGAGTGATGGAAGAGGAATTGCGCCAAATCACACAGCAGAGCCCGAATCCCCCGGCCATCGAGTGGGTCGAGCAAGGCCTGCACAATGACCCTCCCAGGCTGCAACGCGAGTTGCAGGCGATCGTTGACAAGGCTGACCAGTCAGGCGAGTTTTCATTCATCGCATTGGCGTATGGCCTGTGCAGCCGAGGCACTGAAGGCCTGGGCAGTCAGCGTGTCCCCCTGGTCGTGCCTCGCTCGCACGACTGCATAGCCTTGCTGCTTGGGTCGCGCCAAGAACATGAGATGTACCTGGCTGAGAATCCCGGGACTTACTGGTACTCGGCCGGCTGGAACCGCTGCCATACACCACCGGGTCAGGATCGCTATGAAAAACTGCTGAATGAATACAAGCAGAAGTATGGCGACGACAACGCGGAGTATCTCATGGAGATGGAACAGGAGTGGTTCCGCACTTACAACCGAGCGACGTACATCGACACTCACACGGGTCAAGATGATGAGCAGGCTGCTTATACGAAGCAATGTGCAGATTGGCTGGATTGGCAGTTTGATCGATTGCAAGGCGACCAGACCTGGATGCGCGACTTGCTGACAGGGCCGTGGGATGAGCAGCGGTTTGTCGTGGTGCAGCCCGGGCAGAAGACCAAAGCCGTGGCCGATGAACGTATCCTTTGTGCGGTCACGATTGAAGGAACTCAACCAAGCGAGGATGAAAAGAAGTGACGCATCCGCAAAAGACAACCTTGCTGATCGAAGTCAATTTTCAGGAATACGAACTCGATCTGACAGGCGATTTACTCGACCAGCGACTTTCGAAAGTCCTGCTGCATCATGAACTGCCTTTGAATACCCGCTGTGCAGGCAAAGGGCTGTGTCAAGGCTGTATGGTGGAACTGATTGAGGGTGAGCTCGAACGCATCGACTCAGATAAGGTCGTTCAGGCGACGGAGCAACCCGGCATGGTGCGCGCGTGTCAGCATCGAGTGGGATCAACCCGGCTTCGTCTGCGGCTACCTTCACGATCGGTGTTGGCACATCGGCCTCAGGTGGTCAGTGAGTTTGCGATTGAAGTGCCTTTCGCTCATCACCCCTTGGTGTTGGGAGATGACGATGGATTTTCGCGCGACGGGGAGGTTGCAGACCAAGGCAGGTTGATCTTCGCTGCGGTGGACATCGGCACGACGACCGTGGCGTTGCTGCTGGTGGATTGTCAGTCCGGGGAAATCCTGGCCAGGCAGTCAGGCTTCAATCACCAGATGCACCTTGGCGATGATGTGCTTACACGCATCAACCTATGCCTGGAATCGCAGGCTAACGTCGCCCGGTTGCAGAAAGCCCTTTGGCGGCAAACTCTTGGCCCGATGCTTGAGCAGGCGTTGAATGAGTTGACTGAACCAGCCGAGTTACGAGGCATCGTGGCTGCGGGCAACACGACCATGGCTCACCTGGCTGTCGGTGAGAATCCGGGCAGTATGGGCCTGGCCCCGTTCACCCCACGATTCACCGGCTACCAGCAGCGCGAGGATTGCCAGGATTGGCTGGCCAGTGAAGAATCCGTCGCAGCCGGTCGCAGCAAGAAGGACACTTCAGCTTATTCCTTGCATCTGATGCCTGCTGCGTCAGCTTACGTCGGCGGTGATGTGGTCGCGGGGTTGCTGGCTTCGGGCATGGCCTACCGCAGCGATCCATGCCTTCTGGTGGACATCGGTACCAATGGTGAAATCGTGCTCAAGCACGATAAGCAGATCATCGGCTGCGCGACCGCAGCAGGCCCGGCCTTCGAAGGGGGCAGACTTTTGCACGGCGTACGCGCCGGTGATGGCGCTATCAGCCATATTGCCCTTGATCCAAAGACAGGCGAAGTGAATCTGGACATCGTCGGCCAAGGCTATCAAGGCGACCCGATCGGCCTGTGTGGTACGGCCTACATCGACTTCCTCGCGCAAGCCCGTCAGGCAAACGTCATCACCCCATCCGGGCGCTTTGCTAATGATGAGGCGAACCCGTTTGCGCGCAAACTGATGGATGCCACGCATGGCAAACGGTTCATCGTGTATCGCCCACCTGCTCCGGAAAGTGTCGATTGTAGCGATCAATGCCTGACGGTGACTGAGTTGGACATGGCTCATCTCTTACAAGCCAAGGCCGCGATCGCAGCAGGCATCGCCACCTTGCTGGACCATCTGGGGTTGGCTCCCAGCGATATTGCCACGCTTTATCTTGCTGGCGGATTTGGCATGCACTTGAATCTTGACCATGCCATTGCGATGGGTCTGCTGCCGGGCTTTAAGCGTGAGCAGGTCAAACTGGTGGGTAACACATCGCTGGCCGGGGCCTACCTCGCGGGGATGGATCGGACATTGGTTGATGAAATGAGCGAGATCGCTGAGCAGATTGAAGTGTTGGAGTTGAACCTTCAGCCGGGCTTTGAAGATGCGTTTATTGATCATCTGGCACTGGCGTGAATATGGATGGCATGATTCGGTGGGTGGCTGTGTAAACTCTTGACCGCAGGGAGAGGGTTAACACAGATATTCATAAACCTTGCTCATAACTTGGCCATACTGAAGCGATATCCACGCCACCCAGCCAAAGAATCCGCTTACTCACGTGCGCGGCTCGTGGGGAGAAGAAAGTGGTTACGTTGCGTCGCTTCACTCCTTCGCGTATCCACAGCCACCCCACCTCATAGCATCCACACACCTTGCGCCACTCTCGCAAGCTCGTGTGTCGTCAAGGCGTGGCACCCAAGCTGATGGGGTCTGACTGGAAGACTTACCTACGCCATCCTGATCTCAACATGCCTCCGTCGCTTCAGTTTATGCCCAGCGCCCATCTCTCGTAAGAGAAAATTTTGGGAACCACAGAATGCCGAACAACATGACAGCCCAACCGCCTATTCCTAAGCCAGGATGAAAACTATCGATCGGCATTTGAAGTTCTGGATGCCAAACTTGTACTCGAAGCGGGGGAAGCCAGGATATGATCATTAAGACAATCCCAGTGGGAATCAAGAGTAGAGGGAGTAACCACAGACGTTGCCATAGTCGCCAAATTCGTGTGATCAGTAAGGGTGAAGCAACAATAGTGAGTATGACACAGGCCATGCCTGTGATAATCAAGCCGAGTATGGGCTGAAAAATCAGGGATAACAAGCCGTCATAGACAGTCATTGCCATCGCGATCAAGTATGCCATGACTCCAAGCAACATCGCGATGGGAAATCGAAATACCATGACGAAAAGTAAAAAAGTGATCTACCGCTATATTGACCACGAAATAATAATAACAATCTACGATCCACCCTCAAACAACTGCCCCGGATCATCTTCCTCGCGCAATCGGTAACCGACATGGCTGGCCCCGGCCTTGGTCAACTGCCTGCCTCGGCGGGTTCGCGCGACAAAACCCAACTGCAAAAGGAAAGGTTCTACCACATCTTCCAATGTTCCCGCATCTTCACCCATCGAAGCCGCCACCGCTTCCAGACCGACAGGCCCACCTTCATACACGCTGGCGATAGTCGTCATGTAACGTCGATCCAAATCATCCAGGCCAAGGTCATCAATGCCCTCCAACTTCAAAGCATCACGCACGACTGAGGCATCAACGCGACCTTCCGCACGCACCTGCGAATAATCGCGCACCCGGCGTAGCAGGCGATTGGCGATGCGTGGCGTACCACGCGAACGACCCGCCACCGCTTCCAACGTCTCGCGACTGTCCGCCGCCATCTCCAGCAGGCTCGCGCTGCGCTCCAGGATATGCAACAGGTCAGCGGTAGCATAAAACTCGAGCGCGTGAGTCATGCCGAAGCGCGAACGCATCGGCCCGGTGATCAACCCCGCGCGGGTGGTCGCACCGATCAACGTGAAAGGCTTCAGTGGCAGCGTAATCGTCTTGGCGTGCATGCCGCTGTCCACTGTCACATCAATCTTGCCATCTTCCATCGCCGGATAAAGGTATTCCTCCACGACTGGCGACAGGCGATGGATTTCATCAATGAAAAGCACATCGCGAGGTTGCAAGCGCGTCAACGTCCCCACCAGATCAGCCGGTCGCGCCAGGGCAGGCCCGGAGGTGACCGTGAGTTGTGTGCCCAGTTCGTTGGCGATGATGTGTGCCAGCGTGGTCTTGCCCAGACCCGGCGGGCCATGGAGCAGGACGTGTTCCATCGGTTCGCCACGTTGCTGCGTCGCGCGGATGGCGATGGAAAGCTTCTCGACCAGCCGTGGTTGGCCGACGTAATCATCCAGGCTGACTGGGCGCAGCGCGCGGTTCAACTGTTCTTCAGTTTCGTTGACGGAACTGCCTGTGACGATGCGCTCTTTGGCCATGCGATGATTGTACTGGTTTGTGAGGAAAGTCACTCAAACCAGAGGAGCAGCACGAAGGCCATGGCATGTACCCGAATCCAGAAAGCACATGGGCATTGCAGGCTGGGCGCTACACGATGACGACACTCGATGATGCGGGAGTGGTGAAAGCTGCGTCTAAAGCAGGCTGAGTTCAATCGTCGAGTCCTGGGTGCCACGCCTTGACGCCGATCGAGCGGAGTCCTGAGCGCAGTCGAAGGGCATCGCGAGAAGGGCGCAAGGTGTGCGTGTGACGCTGTGTTTCGGCGTTCCATCGACATCACAGTTTGCCTCGCAGACTCGGTCAAACTGTGGCACACCGCTACGATTGACTTGGGTACGCTCTATCATCAATACATCTTTGACGACCAGCAGAGCTATTGTTTGGGGATCGCATAAAATCAACCAACGCATCTTGCTGAGTATCCTTTACCTTGCTCAGGATTCATCGCCAGCGAACACAGTCACTTGGCGGATCTTTCAGTTATCTTCACCAGTCGCGATAATCCCCAGACTCTTCTCTGCACATGCCCGTATACTGATCGGGTGGTAGCCGGGGATGGCGCTGTAGAGCGTGTCATTCAGTCGTGATGTCCAGTGCGTGGGCAAAGCCTCGGCTCCGAGCATGGCCCCGCAGATGGAACCTGCTGTGGCGCCATTGCAATCTGTGTCCCAGCCACCCATGACTGCGAGTGTAATAACCTTGCCAAAGTCGCTGCCCCCCAACAATAGGGCAGCGACAACCACCGCTGCATTGTTGATCGTATGCACCGCGTGGTAATGCCCAAGTTTCTTCTCAATCTCATCAAACACCGCTTCAAACTGACTGGCATCACGATCAAAGCGATCGCAGCATGCAATCGTCCAGAGCATGTCTTCATGCAGGCGCGACTGCTGCGGAATGCAGGCAAGCCCGGCGCGAATGATGCTTTCAGGATCGTCCGTGACAAACGCCTGGGCGATCATGGCTGCGTTGAACATCGCGCCGTAGATGCCATTCTTTGTATGACTGATGCGTGCATCGCGCCAGGCAAGTTCCGCTGCGAGCATGGGGTTGCCGGGACAGGCGTAGCCATAGGAATCGACGCGGATAGCAGCTCCGATCCATTCGCGGTAGGGGTTCTGATGGTTGGCGACCCAGTCCCAGTCAATGTCGCGCTTGCGAAGCAGGCCGTGGTGGAAGACATAGCGACTGGTCACGTTGATGTAAGCCTGTGTCTCGGCAGTACAGACCATGGAGGCACCAAGATATTGCAGCCAACCTTGCATGACGTCGGCTGGTTGGAAGTCGAAGCCTTCTTTTAGAAGCAGCACTTGGCCGAGGACGGTGTAGCGGATGTCATCATCGGTTTCCATGAAAGCGATGTGCTCGCGTGTTGAAGGTTGGCAGCAGACGGTGCCTGTGTCTGACTCAGCAGGGGAATTCGCGGGGATGAAGTCTCGGATTGGCCACTCGTCGTGAGCGATGGCTTGCAGGTAGGTGCGCTGCCTTTGCCGACTGGAAAGGTTGCCCCGCGGCTCCATGAAAGGCTCAACAGGTTTGCCTAACGCGCAACCGGCGCATCGACCCAGCCAGGCACCATGCAACCGATCCAGCAGTTGCTTGTCGCTCAGATCGATTGGCTTTGTCTGAATGGAATTCGAGTTTTGCTGGATCGCGAGTAAATCGCTGGGTTCTTCGTATGGCCAATCCTGGCGAAGTGGAAGCGCGGCCAACTCGTCGAAAAGTTGAGGTATATCATCCTCGGCGAGTGTGTCGGCTTTCGCGCGAATGTCCGCTACCGCTTGAGCATTCTTGCCTTCTTCGATGGATTGCGTGCAGTCTTCCAGAAACAATTGTTTGGTCGTAGCCCAGCCTGCCATGGTGACACTCCTCGGGTCGCAGGCATGAGTTTGTATGCCTGACCTTGGCGAGGATACCGAATTCACAGCCAAGTTACGACCAGCCAGTCATGCCTCCGCAAGCACGAGTTGAATTTCTTTTTCGTGTTCAGGCAGGCAGGCATCCTCGGTGCAGGCCTGGTAACGAAATCTGAGTTTGATCTTGTCACCCGGCTGGGCCCCATTGACCAGCATGGGGATCTGGACCCGACCTCGGTAAATTGCAATCGGTTCAATGTCAGGCCCCGGCAGCCAAGTCTCACCGGCAGGGAAGTGTGGCTCAAGGTGCATTCCCTCATGATGCTCCAGTTCCAGACTCACCTGCCTGACTTTATCCTTGCTATTACCCGGTGCGTACAGGTGATAAGCCGGATGAATAAGCAGATGCATGATGACCTGCCAGGCCCCATCGATTCTTCGATTGTAAGTTACTTCCCAGTCGATCAGTTCATCGTCCGGTCTTTGTCTTTGTGCTGCGCTTTGCTGCTGCCAGTCTGGCGCGATCTGGTTCAGCCGAAGCATGGCAGCCAGTAGATGAGGCATGGCTGCAGGATGCTCTGACAGTTGGCCAGCAAATGACTTGACGTCGCGCTTGACATGAGTCAGCCAACGTTCATCCTGGGTGAGTTCATAAAGATCAATCAGGTTGTGGGCCATCTGGCTGTTGGCTGAGGGGATCACACCATCGCTGTGCGAGCGAACGCGCGTGATCAGGTCAAGCTGGTCGGCTCGAGTTTCAAAGTAACCGCCACCAAACGAGAGGAAAGCATCGAACTTGTCACCTGCCTCGTCTGCCAGCTTGATCGCCTGATCCAACCAAGGCTGATGGTCGGTGCTGCGATAGAGTTCGATCAGGCCATGGATGAGAAACGCATAATCTTCAAGAAAAGCGTCCGGGCCGGGCTTACCAGCACGCTTACTGTGCAGTAAACCTGAGCCTTGCTTTGCTTGCGGATCGACCAGCTTCTCCAAGACAGATATTGCTGCTTGTGTTGCTGCATGAATCAGACGATCGTCGCGAATCGCGCGACCAGCCACTGCCAATCCGGCAATCATCATGCCGTTCCATGAGGTGATGGTTTTATCATCCGTCGAAGGTTGAGGCCTGTTGTCTCTCGCGGCCAGCAAAGCCTTATTCATCCTCTGACGAAGCTGGGCCACTTCATCGATGGTCATACCCCATTGATCTGCCAAAGCCGCCAATGACTTGGGCAAGTGCAGCACGTACCTGGGCTGGGCATCAGGATCATGCGGGTCACGGAAGTTGGGTTGGCCGTTCAGGCCATACATTTCCCGCGCTCGCTCTGCCAAAGCATCATCATTCAATGCAGCATCGATTTCTTCGGGTAGCCAAAGGTAGTTCTCACCTTCATGGCTGTTGACTTCCGCATCCTGGGCGGAATAAAACAGGCCGGTCTCATCGACCATTTCGCGAAGGATGTAGTCGCAGGTCTGGCGAATCACACGTTCATAAAGTTTCGGATCATCCTTTGGTGGCTGGTGCTGATGAGCACGGGCGTAGAGCTCGACCAGTTGTCCGTTGTCATAAAGCATCTTTTCAAAGTGGGGCACCAGCCAGTGTGCATCGGTCGAGTAACGGTGGAACCCGCCTCCGACCTGGTCGTAAATGCCTCCCTCAGCCAAGGCTAGGAGTGTTTGATGCACGGCTGTGGTCTGCTGCGGATCGTTGTTTGCCTGCCCGTGGTCATACATGAAACTCAACACGCAAGGCTGGGGGAATTTGGGTGCTCCGCCAAAGCCTGCATGTTGCGTGTCGTAGCTGCGCATCAAAGTATCGGCTGCCTGATCAGGCCAAGTTGGATCAATGCTTTGTGCAGCTTCGCCTGATGTTCGATTCAACCATTTCCGCGTCGCATTCGTCACAGAGTCTGCCTGCTGTAAGACTTCATCTCGCCTGTCCTGCCAGGCCTGGCTGACAGCCTGCATGACCTGCGGGAAACTGGGCATGCCATGCTGTTCGGTGGGAGGGAAATAGGTACCGCCGAGGATGGGCTTCAGGCCGGGGTCATCTTCTTCGCCTGCGCCAGGAGGTGTGAGGAAGACACTCATCGGCCAACCGCCACGCGCCTGCCCTGTGGTTTGCAAGGTGAAGACTTGAACAGAGGCCATGTATATTTCGTCGATGTCCGGCCGTTCCTCGCGATCGACTTTGATGTTGACGAATTGCTCGTTCATCTGGCTGGCGATCTGCGGATTCTCAAAGACCAGCCGTTCCATGACATGGCACCAGTAGCAGGTTGAGTAACCCACGCTGAGAAAAATAGGGCGGTTCAATTCGCGCGCACGGGTAAACGCCTGTTCTGACCAAGGCAACCAATGCACGGGATTATGCGCATGCTGCTGCAAATAGGGGCTCGCGCTGTCGATCAAGGCATTGGTGTATTTCCATGAGCCTTGGTCGTCGATCAGGTCGGCAAAATGGGGGTGGTGGGCGTGGCGAGAGGTGTCTGACATGTTTTCGCCTTTCAATAATACGAATGAATGTTAGGCAGTGTGTCGCGCATGGACATGGGAAAAGTGAGATACACTATCAGGCACTATCAGCCAAATGACTTAAAGGAGCTTGCGATGCGAATCCTCAATGCCACACTCGTTTTGCTGATCTGTCTGACTGCTTCGTATGCGGCTTTGGATCCGGGCAAGACGCCGAAGTTCGAAGAGAATGACCTTGCGTTGGTCATCAAGGAATTCAGTGTCTCCACCAAGATCAAGTATGAAGCCACGACGCCGGGACGAACCCATGAAGTTGATTTTCAGGCTTTGATTGAAGTGTCTGACGATCAGGACATCATTTGTATTGGTGATCAGCTTGAAGTGGTCAAAGCCGACGATGAGGAAGGCAAGAGTCTGATTGATTTCGCTGAGGCCAGGAAAGGTCAGAGTCGTGCGAATCAGGATGACTTTAACGCGATCAATGAAGGCGAAGCGGAGACAGAGTTAAAGCGTTACAACCTGATTAAGAATCCATTCAATGTGAAAGAAATGGTGGTACGAGCGCGGGCGATCTTTGCGGAGGAACGCGAGACAGTCACCATCCCAGCCGAGGTGAAGGAAGACTTGGACAACCTGGGCCATGGCATTCAGGCCAGGCTGAGTTCGATGCGGGTGGATACCAAACGGCTGCTGAGTATCGAGATCGAATATGAAAGGCCAGAAGGGGCAGGGGGAACTTTTCTTGAAGGGGTCTATGCTTTGGACAAGGATGGCAAGGAATTGGCTGGTGGTCGCTGGGACAAGGGACTGTCTATTTTCTCCAAGTCGATTCGTTTTAAGGGCAAGTACTATCTGCCCGCCGGGGCCCAGGTGGACAGCTACAAACTGGTGCTCGCGACCAAGTATGAAGTGCGGAATGTGGACTTCAGCTTAACGGAAATTTTCCAGAAATGATGCAACAGCAGGCCTAACATGCTTGTCCGAAATGGGTGACTTGTGAAGTGTCTTTTTAGCCTTGAGGTGAACCATGAACGCCATCGAAACCATCTACGCCCGTCGTGCGGTCAAACATTTTGACCCCGATCATCAGATGACTGCTGACGAAGAACGCAAGCTGCTGGAGGCGACCATTCAGTCGCCGACCAGTTTCAACATTCAGCATTGGCGATTTGTCATCCTCCGCGATCAGGCTTTGCGGCAGAAGATTCGAAAAGAGTTCGGCAACGATCAGGCTCAGATGACCGATGCCTCGCTGCTCGTGCTCTTTACGGCTGATGTGAAGGCTTGGGCGAAGCAACCTGAGCGATACTGGCAGAATGCGCCGCAAGCTGTGGCGGATTTGCTGGTCGGTTGGATGGGGCCTTTCCATGAGGGACGGGACTGGCTGCAACGGGATGAAGCCCAGCGTTCCATCGGCATGGCGATGCAGTCTTTGATGCTGACGGCGAAAGAGATGGGGTATGACTCGTGCCCGATGATCGGCTTCGATATTGAGGCCGTCGCGAAACTGATCAACCTGCCAGATGACCATGTCATGGGCCCGATGGTGGCGGTGGGTAAGGGGATCAAGGAACCTTGGCCGAAACCCGGCCAGTTGCCTCTTGAAGAACTGGTCTTTGAGAACGGCTTTTAGAGCGTGTCCAATTCATTTATCGCGGGGTGCCACAGTTTGACCGAGTCCGCGAGGCAAACTGTGTTGTCATGATAAACTGGCGGCGACCCCATCAACACACCTTGCACCACTCTCACAAGCTCGAGTGTCGTCAAGGCGTGGCACCCAAGACACTACGATTGGACTATCCTGCTCTAGCCGTCTACAAAGCCGGGGCAAGCCAGAGGGTTAGTTTTGCACGTCCGAAGAATTTGGCGTGTCATCGGTTGAGTCAGATTTTGGCGTCTTAAAGCTGTCCATACTTGAAGCCAAAGCCAGCCCAAGCAGGCCGCCTAGAAATCCCCCGCCATAGGGTGTGCCCGTGACGGCGCATGACCCGTCCGGACAGAGCAGGCCTGACCAGCCCACCAAGGCACCCACCGCGACGCCTAGACCAATGCCGATTGCCAGTTTCATGGTGTTCTCCTGTTGCCTTGCATTGATAACCTGTCGCGAGGACAGGCTATTCCAATGTTAGGTCAGGTGGCGGTGGAAATTCTGGTTTGACTGCGAATCTGCTATTCTTTCGTGTCTGTATTTTCATTGACAAAGGGACTTTGATGAGCAAAGGCGATCCGAAAAAGATTGTGTTGGCCTATTCAGGCGGTCTGGATACTTCCGTGATTCTCCCCTGGCTGAAGGAGCGTTACCCGGGTGTGAAGCTCGTGGCCTTTGCGGCCGAACTCGGCCAGGGCGACGAACTGTCGGGCATCGAAAAGAAAGCCAAGGCCAGCGGTGCGGATGAAGTGGTGGTGAAGGATTTGCGAAAGGAATTTGCTGAGCAGTATTGCTTCGCGATGCTCCGCGCGCATGCAACCTACGAGTATGACTATCTGCTCGGGACTTCCATCGCGAGACCTTTGATTGCCAAGCATCAGGTACTGGTCGCTCATGAAACCAAGGCCGACGCTGTGGGGCACGGTGCGACGGGAAAAGGCAACGACCAGGTGCGCTTCGAGCTGACGTACATGGCTCTTGACCCCAAACTGAAGATCATCGCGCCATGGAAAGACCCCAGCTTTGAATTGACGGATCGTGAAAGCGCGATTGATTATGCCAAGAAGCACAAGATTCCCATCGATCAAAGCAAGAAGAAGATCTACAGCCGGGACCGCAACCTTTGGCACATCAGCCACGAAGGGGCTGAGATTGAAAACCCAGCCAACGAGCCAAAGGATTCCTGCCTGGTGATGTCCGTGCCTCCATCGAAAGCACCGAACACGCCGGCCTATGTGGAGATCGGCTTCGAGAAGGGCATCCCGACGCGGATTGATGGCAAGCGTTATGCCCCGCATGTCATCATTGAAGATCTGAATGCTTTGGGCGGTAAGCACGCGGTCGGCCAGACTGTGTTGGTGGAGAATCGCCTGGTGGGTATGAAGTCGCGTGGCGTATATGAAACGCCGGGCGGTACGATCCTTTATGAAGCCCACAAGGCGATGCAGCAGCTTTGCCTGGAACGGGACACGATGCATTATGCCCAGCAGATGGCCCTGCGTTATGCCGAGTTGGTTTATTACGGGCAGTGGTTCCATCCGCTGCGCGAAGCGATGCAAGCCTTCTTCGATCAGATCAATCTGGTGATGACCGGGACAGTTCGGGTCAAGCTGTACAAGGGGCGTGCGTTGGCAGTCTCGGCAGACTCACCCAAGAGTTTGTATGACGAAAAACTGGCCAGCTTTGCGATGGATCAATATGACGTCACGGCAGCGCGTGGCTTTATTGATCTGTTCGGCCTGCCCATGCAGGTGCGCGGCATGAAGCATAAGCCTCGTATCTGATCTTTGACGGCTGGCCTGTGGCGCTAAATTTGACGTTGGTGTTATCGGCCTGTGTCTGTGCAGACCCGTGCTGTAATGGTCGATATTCGACCTTATGGAACCCTACGAAGAATTGCCACCCGTGCCTTCGACCGAGGATGATGTTTATCTGCGTTTACTCAGTCGTCCCGACTGGGTGGAGCCGGTGGTCCTGGCTTTGAAAGACCGCGCCCGGCAGGCGGGGATTGATGATGAAGCCCGGCTGTGTCGCTTGACCATTGCCTTGAGCGAAGCGATTACCAATGCGATTGTGCATGGCAATTATGGCTTGGACAGCAACCAGAAAACGGATGCCATCGACAATCCCTTTGCTGAAGCCGTGGAAAAACGTAAGACGGATCCTGCATTCCTCGCCAAGCTTGTTCAGGTGCGGATGAGTCAGGAGTCGGATCAACTGATCTGGCATATTGAAGATCAGGGGCAGGGGTTTAACTTTGATGCGCTGTTACGAGCTTTGGATGAAAGCGATCACAGCGGTTTGCAGGAAGATGATGGCCAGTTGAGTGGCCGAGGTGTGGCGATCATTCGCGCGTTTGTGGATGAGGTGTCATGGGAAAAAGATGGCCGATGCATTCGCCTCGCGGTGCATGTGAAGCGCGATGAAAACAAGCGTGACTTTCCCAGGCATGAATACACGCAGACGGTTCAGGTTTATCGTGTGCTGGGCCGGGCGATCCTGGCCCAGGCGCGTAATCTGTCTCGCTCAGGGCTTGCATTCGTCACCAACGAACCGATCAAGCAGGAGGAGCGGGTTGAGATTGAAATGACGCTGCCCTCGGGCATGACGTGCCGTACCCTGGGCACCATTGTCCGCTGCCGATCCATCGCAGCACCATACTTTGATATCGCGGCATGCTTTAGCCAGCCTTTGGCAGAAGAATGGGTTGAGCCCGCGCAGCAGGCGGCGTGAATTGCTTTGCGATGACTTGATGCAGTTGCCTGTCCCGCCTGCGATTCAACGGATCATTGGCTGGCAGGTTCATCGCTGACCGACTCCAGCCAGTAAAGATCAAGGTCTTCGATATCGTTGATCATCTGGATCGAGTCGAGTTTGGCATTCAACTCGACGGCTTTCTCCCACGGGATCAGATCGGCTTGTAGTTTGCTGCCGACTTTCCAATACGCGGCTGGAAGTAATTCGCGGCTTTGCATGACGCGATACGCAATCAATCTCTCTCCACCCTGACGATTCGTATCGCCTTCTTTTTCAATAAGGCGCACCTTGGCGACCGCGATGGCATCGGGGTAGGTCGTTTGTTTCGGGTCAGGAACATGACTCAACTCGATAATCTCAAACTGAGCTTTGGATGGTTTCACTTGTGGAGGATCGTCAACTTTCTTTTTACGCTCAGGGAACTTTGGGATCGGCCAGTTGGCTTCGACCAGATCGCTGGTGACCAGCGTGAGGATGATGACCTTCGGCTGCGGTTTCTTGTCAGCAAGTTCGCGGACATAGCGTTTGGCCGTCTGAGGCCCACCGGCAGCCTTGGCATTCTGATCGACGATCAAGCGAAGCGATCGGGACAGGTGCTCTGGGAAGCCACAGCTTTTTCCGCCATGCTGCCAGGACAGGTGGAAGACGGTTGAATCGCCCATGACAAGCACAGGGGAGTGGCCATGCCGTTTGGAGGGATAGGTTTCGAGTGGCTTGCCCTGGTAGAGAATCTGCTCTGCCTTGTATTGGCGGGGGATCCATTCGACGCGTTTGCCTTTCAGCCATTTGGGATAAGGCACGATTTCATTATGGGCCAGGAGCTCACTGGGCATGGGGACATCGACACGCCGAGAGGAAAAATCCTCTGCGGGGAGTTGCTCCTGTTTTAGCCAATCGTACCGCTGCAATCTCTCTGCGATCGCTTCAGCAGCCAGATGCATGCCTGCCGATCCCCAGTGGTGGTCATATTTTTGAATCACATAGTCATCGCCTTGGTAAGCTTGAAAGGCAGGGAGCAGGTCAATGACTTCGACGTCGGCTTCGAGCAACTTGATCATGCCTTGGGTATAGGCAGGCCAAAGGTCATCACCGGAGCCGACGCCATCGAACAGCTTGTGCCCGTGCACCATGATCTGGTTGGGCAAAGGCACGACGATCAGATCAGTGCCCTGTTGCTTGAGTTGCTTGCTGAACTCGGCCAGGCACTCGACCGGCGTAGGTTTGCCTTCAAATATTCGATTTCCACTTACGTGCTCCATGTCGGGCTTGCGAAACATGAAGCCTGTGTCATTACGCCCCTGATTCTCTTTAAGAATTCTCGTCAACTCGCTGCGGACTTCCTTCAGCTTCTCGTTGGAGACTTTGCCACGCTTCATCAACTGCTCACGTGTGGCCTGGATGGCTTGCGCTCGTTGCAGCAGTTGTTTCTCTCGGGCAGACTCCGCGTCTGTGTCTTCAGCGTGAGTCAAAGCAGGAAAAAATAACGGTAGAACAATTGTGGCGAGGCAAACCCAAAGGACGACCGTTTGCTTGCAGCGAAATTTCGATGTGATGCAGGTCATGTGATGATGAATCATCTTTCAGGAACCATGGCCGGCCCGGGCTGAACAAACTCGATCCGATCCTTATCCAGGTACCAGTTGATGCGCTTGGCTGTGTAAGTGGTGGGGGACTCAGCCGTGGTCATCTGCACGAGGAGATCACCCTTACTTTCCAGGATCATGCGTTTGCGCACAGCGTTGTAGGTCAGGTTGTCACAGACGGCCTGTCTTTCTGGGCTGCTGATAAAGACGCGCGAGCTGCCGTCGCCGTCGGCATAGATCGCTCGAAGCTCCGCACCGGGCTGACTTTCCCCTGACCACGACTTGAGGCCACCCGTTTCGCCAACATCCGCAAAAAGCTTCTGGCAGTCGAGTTGGATGGTTTGCTTTTGGCCCAGTGGTCGATGGATGACGCGCACGCTTTTCTTGAGTGTCATGTCGTTCTCAGCCAAGTCCAGCAACATGCTTTCCTGCCATTTGAACAGCGTGTCGCCTGGCCCACCAGAAGCCAGTGAACTGCCCGGCGTGGGTTTGTCTTTTTCAGCGTTGGCTTCATCGTCCTGCGACTGCAAGTCCTGAGTCAGCATGCTGCCCGGCCCGATGACGCGCACCTGCTCGGGCAGATAATCGAATTGAAGCAATGGGCCTTTCAATTGGAAACGACGAGTGAGTGTTTCGCGATCAGCATCGAGCCATTTTTCATGAAGGAAGATGGCAGGCGTCTCGTTGGATTTATTCTGCTGTGCAACAATCCGTTCTATCTGTCGCTTGCCGGGATTGGCCTTCAGGCCAAAGCTCTGCGGTGACGATTCATTAATGTTTGTGACGGCGTCCTGATTGGTCAGGCCCGTGCGTGTGTTTGAAGTCATTGAGTTGGATTGTGGTGTCGTCCCGATATTCACATCAGGCAGCATGGCAAAGTGAATTTCCAGTTCATCTGAGTTCAGTGCGGTGCGTTCCGTGAGTTTGTTTGAATCAAACCGAACATCGCCGACGAACTGAGCATAGCCACGTTGATCTTCAAACCGCATGGACTCTGTCCAGTCGATGCGATGCTTGGCCACGGTCGCAACCGGACTGGGGTTACGCATGTTGGGCGTTGATTCTTCACTGGCGTCCGGACTGCCTTCGAAGATCATCCAACCTTCGCCTGTCACTTCAGCACTGGCGGTTTCCTGAAGCATGACGATCTGGCGGCCATGCAATTCTCTGCCCGGTTGAATGATCGCTGCGGGTTCCTTGCTCAGGCTGATCAAGGTCAATCGCTTGCTGATGTTGTCGATCGTGACACGGTCGCCCAGCAGCGTAGTTTCATCGGCCTGCAGGTTGATTTCCACATCATCATGGGCGACCAGCCGATGCACAGTAATTCTGGCTGGTTTCTTGCCCGGGCTGGACTCTTCAGATGAAGGCTGGCTTGAAGCATCCTCACCAGTCGTCCTGTTTTCATTATCCGGTTGGGCTTCAGGTTCAGCTTCTTCGACGTTGGTCTGATCGGTTTCCTGCTCAGGGGCGGCTTCTTCTACTTGATTTGAAGCATCATCCTCTGGTGAATCAAAGATGTTTTTGGGTACCCAGGGAGAGAAAGGATCGGTCTGCACAGGCTCGGGCAGCAGTGGGGCCGAGTCGGTTTCTACATCGAAGCCTTGGGCTGCCTGGAGTGAAGGCACCGAGTGCGTTTCCTTGCTTGGAAGGTCAGCCAGCACAGGCATGGAAGCAAAGTCAGGCTCGGGCCCGAGATAAACATCCATCATGCCTGCGGAGAGTTTCTGTGCAGGTGTGACCGCATTGACGTTGCCGACGGCCAGCAACCGAGAAGGATAGGCGGGTCTGTGATCAGGCTGCACCATGTTGACGTCCAGTTGGTCAGCCTGAACGGAGAGGGATTGCTGATCGACGTCGGCCTCAACAGATTCCTGTCCACGCGTGACCAGCCGGGCATTTCCCTTGGCCCGTAGCTTGTCCAGATCCTGCTTGCCTTGGACAGGCGGGCTTGCTTCAACGGTGATGTGTTCTCCCTGCAAATCAAAGTCAGGATGGGTCGCCACGACCCGGCCGAAGAAGTCAGCCGAGCGCAGCGCGGAAACGCGAACCGGCTCATTGCGATCCACCTCATTGGCAGGCTTGATGTAAAAGCTCAAGTTCACGTGATCCCGCCAACGGATTTGACTGCCGGGTGCGAGGGATCGGCCTTCACTCGGTTGCGTGGTGGCGGCTGCACCTTCAAAAGCGCGGAACGTGCCCGGCCCGTCCCATTTGCCCCATTGCTCATCCTGAGCCAAAACCAGGCTGATGTCATTGCCTACCGCTTCGGGGGAGTTGGATTCGAGGATGCCTCCCATGCGATCCGAACTGACACGCAAGGGGAAAATGTCACTGCCAAACAATCGGAAGCGACGGGTCGAGGAAAGATAATCCAGACGGCCAGCGATGATGGTTTCATTCTCACCCGCTTCAGTTTTGCTGCTGACCAGTGCGGGTTTCAATTCGACGTAAATGTCATCCTCCCGTTGCATGTCGCGTGGCGGATTTTCCAATGCATCCAGAATCAATCGCCCTTGCCAGGTGATGAATGTGTCGTCATTGGATAGTGGCGTGATGGATCGCGTCAATGTCAATAAGTACTGCTGGTCGTCACGCAGCGATTCAGGCAGCATCTCGCGCGGGTCAGCCTTGGCTTTGCTGTTTGATGTGTTGTTCGCGCTGTTGGTGTCGACCATGCTGTCAGCCATGGCGAAGACCGGCGACACGACTGCGGGGGCTAACCAGGCTGCGCCAGTGGTGATGTAGGTCGCGAAATCTCGCTGCGGCAAGGATGGTTGATGTCGCGTAGCCAGCGGCGTGGGGGTTGGGGCACTCATCAATGCCAAGGCAGCACGCAGTGAACGATTCAGGCGCGAGACGGCAGCACCGCTTTCATTCTGCGGATCGACATAGGCTTTACCCAAGGCAAACTGGAAGCGGAGCGTGTCAGCATCACGAGCCACGGTTCGCAATGTCTCAATGCGCACGCCTCGATTAAACACCCCTTCGTACCATTGGAAAAGTGTCGTGTCGGTTGCTGCAGCCAGCGATTCACTGCCAACACCTTCAGCGGGAGTATCATCCGCATTCTGTTGATTCGAGTTTGCCAGTGTTGAGCTCGTGGTCGCATCGCCGGGTTGCGAGGTTGCAGAATCTTCTTGCTTCTGATGGCCGGCGACACGCATCACCTTGCCACGCTCGACGATCATTTTTTCGATGCGGTCGCGCTTGGGGTTGTAAGTGATGCGTGCTTCGAAGCCTTGGAAATCAACATCGGCTGTGGACACATGTACCGGCCCGCGACAATGCACGTTGCCCACCTCCAGATCGAAGTCAGCCTCCTGGAAAAACCCCACCATGCGCAGGTCTTTGGAATCCATGCCGAGGTGTGGCTTGCGGTCGGGCTGATCGGATTCATACAGGCGAACGACCAGAGGATTGTCGATGCCAAAGACCTGACCGTTGCGGACATGATTCTCCGGGGCATAGACCCGTGCTTCGTCGGCTGTGACGACGAGGACCTGATTCGTTTTCAGAATGATTTCAAAGCGGGGGCGGATGAACTCCAGCAGGCCGTCCGGTTGAGGCCTGACCTCATCCCCTTGCAGTTTGACGACTTGGCCGTCTTCAAGCGTCGTGAAATAAGTGACATCTTCGCCACTGCCAGGCGTGATACCTTGCGGATTGTTGGGGTCGTAAGGTGTGTCGAGTGTGGGAACGCGAAAATCCCCGGCATCCGAGCGTTGGCCGTTCCTGCCGTCCAACCCCGACCCGAAAAAGATCGTGACTACGAGGATGACCCCGGCGACCACGGCAGCAAGCAGAAAACTGAGATTACGAGCAGTCATATCTTGGCATTGTACCCTCCTGATCGGAAGGGCGTGTCACAAACGAACGATTTCGCCCAAGGCGGCGCTTCTCCCGCCATCGTGCTGCAAGAGTTCGCATCGGGCGTTATCATCCGATGATTCGGTTACATAACCCATAGAGGAAACCCATGCTCGATAAGATTTTCAAAGCATACGACGTTCGTGCCACCTATCCGGACATGCTCAACGAAGAAGCGGCCTGGAAGATTGGTTACGCCACTGCCCAGTTCCTGTCCCGCGCCACGGGCATGGCCAAGCAAGGCACCATGTTGGTCAGTCGGGACATGCGACCAAGCAGCCCGTCGCTATGCGAAGCACTGGTCGAAGGCATCCGCTGCTCAGGTGTGAATGTGATTGATCTTGGCATGTGCGACACCTCCTTCATGTACTTTGCAGTGAATCACCTTGATGCCATCGGAGGCATCCAGACGACCGCCAGTCACAATCCGGTGAACTACAACGGCTTCAAGATCAGTGCCCGTCAGGCCAAACCCGTCGGTGCTCAGACAGGCCTGAAAGAAATTCAACAGGCCGCGCTGAACTTACCTGAAGGTGTATCGCGTGACTCACTGGAGCCTACTGGCAAATATGAAGAGCGCGATCTCTGGCAGGAATATCGTGACCATGTGTTGCAGTTCTACACTCCGCCCAAAGAACCGATGAAGGTGTTTGTTGATGCCAGCAACGGCATGGCCGGGGTGCTCGTGCCCAAGGTGCTGGAGGGCTTGGAGAATCTTGAGATCATCCCGCTCAACTTCGAGATCGGCCAGGGCTTTGCCCATGAACCCAACCCATTGGTCGCGGAAAACATGATCCCCACGCAGGAAGGGGTCAAGAAGCAAGCCGCGGCACTGGGGGCCTGTTTCGATGGCGATGCCGACCGCTGCATGTTTACCGACGAACAGGGCAACATCCTCGGCTGCGACCACCTGACCGCGTTACTGGCAGAGCATTTCGCACAGGGGGATAACGCCAAGGCTATTGTGTATGACCTGCGATCTTCCAAGGCCGTGGAAGAAACGATCCACGCGCACAAGTTGAAGCCGGTGCGCAGTCGGGTTGGCCATGTCTTTATGAAGGCGGCTTTGCGCGAGTCGGAAGGGGTGTTCGGCGGGGAACTGTCGGGCCACTTCTACTACCGTGACAATTACTATGCGGATTCCGGAGCGATCACCTTCGCGCTGGTCGTCAGTCTGCTGGGGCAAAGCGACAAGCCGATGAGTGAATTGATCGCGCCGTTTATTCGTTACCCACAGTCAGGCGAGATCAACTTCAAGACGGAAGACAAGGAAGCCGTCATGCAGAAGCTTAAAGACATGTTCCAGGCCGAGGCGGATGTCGATGAATTGGATGGCATTACCGTCGATGCATGGGACAAGCAAGTTACTGCGTTTGAAGGTCTCGACAGCATCTCAGGCTTCTGGTTCAACGTACGGGCCAGCAATACTGAGCCATTGCTTCGCCTGAACATGGAGGCCAAGGACCAGGCCACGCTCGAAGCCGTGCTTGGGCAGATCAAGCCCATGCTGGGTGAAGTGGCGGAAGGGCACTGATGCCTGTGCCGCGGAAGCAGCCTGTACAAGCGGCCATGAAGGCAGTCGCATCATTGCTTATCAGTATCGCGATCTTGATGGGCTTCTTGCTTTTGACGGGTTGTCAGACGCAGCCTGTTCAATTGCGTGTTGCGACGTTTAATGTGTCATTGACGCGGAATCAGCCCGATCAGATGCTGCGCGATCTGCAAAAGGGGGATGCCAACGCGCGCAAGGTTGCAGCCATCATCCAATCCGTTCGCCCCGACATCCTTTTTCTTAATGAAGTCGATGACGATGGCACCGGCCAAGTGCTGGAAACTTTTCATCGCGACTACCTCGGCCAGCCTCAGTTCGGCCAGCAGGCGATTCAATACCCTCATCGCTACACGTTCCCCAGCAACACCGGCATTGCGACAGGCTTCGACCTTGACCGCGATGGCTCAACCACCGGCCCCGCTGATACGCAAGGCTTCGGCAACCATCCCGGGCAGTATGCCTTTGCGCTGCTGTCGCGCTACCCAATCGACGAAACGAAAATTCGCCAGTTCCAGAAGCTGCTTTGGCGCGAGATGCACAACCCAGCCTGGCCTGACGATCCCGCCACACCCCGGCCCGGTGACTGGTACAGCGATCAGGTGAAAGAGGTGTTGCGGCTGTCATCGAAGAACCATGTCGATGTGCCCGTGCAAGTGCATGGGCGCACCATTCATCTGCTGCTATCGCATCCGACGCCACCTGTCTTTGACGGGCCTGAAGATCGTAACGGCAGGCGGAACTTTGATGAGATTCGCTTCTGGTCGGATTACATCGCTGGCCGGGCAACCTATGCCGACCCTACCGGTGGCTTGGCTGCTGACACTGCATTTTTCGTGTTGGGGGATTTGAATGCTGACCCCTTCGATGGCGGTGGCGACCCCGCAGCGATTCGTCAATTGCTGGAGCATCCGCGCGTCGATGCCTCCGTCGTGCCGACCAGTCGGGGGGCGGTCTATGATGCAAAGCGTATGGGCGGAGCGAATGAAAAACATCACGGTTCTCACGAGCAGGACACTGGCCGGTTCCCGCCAAATGTCGGGCAACTGCGCGTGGATTACGTGTTGCCCTCACGCACGATCTGGATGAAGCCTCGTGACGCGGGTGTGTTCTGGCCTGCCCCCGATGAAGCGAAACACGACCTTCCTGGCAATACAAAAGTAAGCAACCTCCGCGACTGGATCACTGGCAGCGACCATTGCCTTGTCTGGATGGACCTTGCCATCAAACCCGGGGGTACTGTTCACCACCTTCGATCAGATCAATAAAAAACCCACGCGGGATTACGCGGGTTTTTGGATTATGAAGTTGTCAGTTTGCCGTCGCGATTTGCGAAGCCATTACTTATCACGCTTCGGGGGGTAGGCATCATCACCCAGCAGTTGAGCAACCAGGCGGGACTCGCCAACCGTGGTCTCGATCTCGCCCGGTGCCTGGGCACCATGGGCTTCGGCCAGAGCGGCTGCGTCTTCGATGTTCTCCTCGTGTGAGGGGATCGATTCTGCCGGTGGCTCGGCATGCTTGATGACGCGGACACGCTGGTAGCTCTTGTAGCCTGTGCCTGCGGGGATCAAGTGACCCAGCAGCACGTTTTCCTTCAGGCCTTCGAGCGTATCGACACGCGAAGCCAGCGAGGCTTCGGTGAGTACCTTCGTCGTTTCCTGGAAGGAGGCACCGGAGAGGAACGATTCGCTTTGCAGCGAAGCCTTGGTGATACCGAGCAGCAGAGTCTTACCACTGGCGGGTCGGCACTTGCTTGCCTTGGCCGTTTCCTTGCCGTCTGCCTCGGCTCGGGCGTTGGCATCCTTGAGTTCGCTCTTGGTGACCAGCGTGCCGATGGGTAGGCCTGTGTCGCCGGGGTCTTTGATCTTGCCCATCTTGGCGATACGCTCGTTCTCCTGGCGGAACTTGATCTTGTCCACCACTTCGTTGGGCAGCAGCTCGGAATCGCCGGGCATTTCGATGCGCACCTTGTGCAACATCTGAGCCAGGATGATTTCCATGTGCTTGTCGTCAATGCGCTGACCCTGGGCACGGTACACACTCTGCACTTCATCGAGCAGGTAGTTGAACAGGGCTTCTTCACCCTTGATGCGGAGAATGTCATGCGGGATCAATGGGCCGTCGATCAACGGATCGCCCGCTTCAATGAAGTCGCCGGTGTGCACCAGCAGGTGACGGTCCTGAGGTACGTGGTGTTCCACTTCAAGCCCGGCCTCGGACTTGACGGTGATGGTCATCTTGCCGCGACGCTTGTCGCTGCGCAGTTCGACGGCACCGGAGATTTCCGCCAGCACGGCAGCATCCTTGGGCTTACGAGCTTCGAACACTTCCGTGACTCGAGGCAGACCGCCAACGATGTCGGATGAACCTGAGGCTTCACGCGGCTGACGTGCGAGCATGTGGCCGGGCTCGATCATGTCGCCTTCCTTCACTTCGATACGAGCCTTGGCAGGCAGGTAGTGGAAGTCGAGGATCTTGCCTGTCTCGTCTTCGATCACAATACGTGGGTGCTTCTCACCCTTGTGTTCGATGACCACCAGGGCTTGGCCACCATCATCAGAAGCCTTCTTGCCTCGGCCAGCTTGTGTTTCACTTTCAGGGCGGACGGTCTCACCGACTTCGATGTCCTCGAAGCGGACGCGACCACCTTTCTCTGCGAGGATGGGCACGCGGAATGGGTCCCACTTGACCAGAACATCGCCTTTCTTCACCGTCTCGCCGGGCTTGGCCATGATGTACGAGCCGTACTGGACTTTGTATTTCTCCAGTTCGCGGCCCTTGGCGTCAACGATGAGAACCTCGCCATTGCGTTTCAGGGAGACCAGCACGTCCTTGCCATCTTCATCCTTCACAGGCACTTCGCTGCAGTCGCGCAATTCGACGTTGCCGGCAAAGGCAGCGCGGTAGTCGGTTTCAGTCACGCCGGTATGCGCCACACCACCGGTGTGGAACGTACGCATGGTCAGCTGCGTCCCCGGCTCGCCGATGGATTGAGCCGCGATAATGCCGACGGCCAAGCCTTCTTCGACGACCCGGCCGGTTGAGAGGTCGCGGCCATAGCAGTTCTGGCAGATGCCTTGCGGCGCCAGACACATCAAAGGCGAACGGACCATCACCGAGTCGATGCCCAGGCTTTCGATCTTGCGGGCAGCTTCTTCATCGATGATCTGACTTTCGTTAACGATCAGTTCATCGGTGATCGGGTTGCGGATCGTTTCGCGAGCGACGCGGCCAACTATCTGGTCGCGCAACGCCACGTCGATTTCCTCACCCTTATAGATGGCGCGCTTGGTGATGCCTTGCTTCGTGCCACAGTCTTCACCGTTGATAAACACGTTCTGGGCCACGTCCGCGAGCTTACGCGTCAGGTAGCCTGAGTCGGCTGTCTTCAGGGCGGTATCAGCCAGACCCTTACGAGCGCCGTGTGTTGACGAGAAGTATTCCAGAACGGTCAGGCCTTCGCGAGCGTTGGCCTTGATCGGCGTCTCAATGATCTCGCCGGAAGGCTTACTCATCAGACCACGCATACCAGCCAACTGCTGAATCTGGCTGACGTTACCACGAGCACCCGAGTCACTCATGAGCCAGACGGGGTTCAGGTACTTCTTACCTTCATCGCCATCGATGGGCACGATCACGCCGCCTTCGCCGCGTCGGTCGGCCTTGAGTTCCTTAAGCAGTTCCTTGGTGACGGCTTCACGGCAGTGCGTCCAGAGTTCGAGCAACTGGTTGTAGCGCTCACGTTCCGTGATGGCACCGGCCATGTAAGCCTTCTCGACACGGTCCACCTTCTTCTGCGTCGCGCCGATGATCTCCTGTTTCTTGGCAGGAATACGCAGGTCGGTAATGCCGAAGGAAAGGCCTGCCACCGTGGAACGTTTGAAGCCCAGTTCCTTGAGGTTGTCCAGGAATTCAATCGTCGCCGGGCGACCGAGGTAGAGATACGTGTCATCGATCACGCGTGAGCAACCCTTCTTGCCCAACTCGCAGTTGTAGTAGGGCATGCCGGGCTTGAGCACGTCGTTGAACAGCAGACGGCCAAAGGTCGTCAGCACGCGGCCAAGCTCAGGGAAGGGCTTGACTTCGCCTTTCTGCTCTTCGACGAGGCCGATGTACTTGTCCTTGGGCATCTTCACCACGATGGGTGTGTGCATGCCGATCTTCTTGAGGTCATAGGCCATCATCGCTTCGGTCGGATTGCGATAGGAAGGCAAGCTTTCAAAAGGAACCATTCGCTCACGCTCAAGAGCGATGGCTCGCAGAAATGCTGAGCCCTTCAGATTGAATCGAAGCAGTGAAGGTATTCTCCCCGATATATTGGATGTATACCCGATATAGCCAGCTGAAATATCTCCCTTCTTAGGTCTTACTAGGATCAGACCTGGCTTATTTGGAAATCCCTTAGTCTCACTTGACCATCCAGAACTTTTGTCAACTTCCTCACATAATTTGCTGAATTCCAGATCGCCAAGTGCATCGTAGTTATGCTTATCTGACAAATTATATTTAGGCGAGTACCGAGTGATAGCAGCGGAGGCTAAAGTTTCCGGGTTGCTTGATTCAAAACATTTCCATTCGAAATTACTCTCAACGAATGACCATAGTCTATTTTCCAGAGCTTTCGACTCATCGTTAGTTAGCGGTTTATTTCGAACTAAGTCTGCTTCTGGAAATGTGGTCAGGTAGTAAACACCCAGCACGATGTCCTGCGAAGGCGAGATAATCGGCGAGCCGTTGGCAGGCGAGAAGATGTTGTGCGGGCTGAGCATCAGCACGTGGGCTTCAGCCTGCGCCTCGACGGACAATGGCAGGTGGACGGCCATCTGGTCGCCGTCGAAGTCGGCATTAAAACCTGTACACACCAGCGGATGCACCTTGATGGCGTTGCCTTCCACGAGCACCGGCTCGAAAGCCTGAATACCCATGCGGTGGAGCGTCGGGGCACGGTTGAGCAGTACCGGATGCTGGTAGATCACCTCTTCGAGGATGTCCCACACTTCCGGATCGCGTCTTTCGAGCATTTTCTTGGCGCTCTTGATGGTGTCCGCCAAGCCATGCTCTTTGAGCTTGCGGATGATGAAAGGCTGGAACAGTTCGAGCGCGATCTTCTTGGGCAGGCCGCACTGGTTGAGCTTGAGCTCCGGGCCGATGACGATGACCGACCGGGCGGAGTAGTCCACGCGCTTACCGAGAAGGTTTTCGCGGAACCGGCCTTGCTTGCCTTTGATCATGTCCGTGAGCGACTTGAGCGGACGGTTGCTTGAACCCAGCACCGGGCGGCGGCAGCGGCCGTTGTCGAACAGGGCATCCACCGACTGCTGAAGCATGCGTTTTTCGTTACGCACGATGACCTCGGGGGCGTTGAGGTCCATCAGCTTCTTCAAGCGGTTGTTGCGGTTGATGATGCGGCGATAGAGGTCGTTCAAGTCCGACGTGGCAAAGTTGCCGCTCTCCAGCAGCACGAGTGGACGCAGGTCGGGCGGGATCACTGGCACGACGTCCATGATCATCCATTCCGGGCGGTTACCGCTGCCTCGGATTTGCTCGATGATCTTCAACCGCTTGGAGATGTCTTTGATTTTCTGTTTGCTGCGAGTGTTCTTGAGGTCTTCGCGGAGTTGGACACTGGTTTCGGTCAGGTCCAGTTTGAGCAGCAGTTCGCGGACAGCTTCCGCCCCCATCATGGCAGTGAAGGATGAGCCATGCTCCATATAGGCCTGGCGGAACTCTTCTTCCGTCAGCACTTGAGCGAGTTTGAGCGGGGTGTCACCGGGATCAGTGATGACGTAATCCTGGAAGTACACGATCTTTTCGATGTCGCTGGTCTTCATGCCAAGCAGGTTGCCCAATCGACTGGGCATGCTCTTGAAGAACCAGATGTGCACGATCGGGGCGGCCAGGTTGATGTGGCCCATGCGTTTGCGACGGACGCGGCTGTGGGTCACTTTGACGCCGCAACGGTCGCAGATGATGCCTTTGAACTTGGTCCCTTTGTACTTGCCGCACGCGCATTCGTAGTCGCGCTCCGGGCCGAAGATGCGCTCGCAGAACAAGCCATCGCGTTCCGGGCGATAGGTGCGGTAGTTGATGGTCTCGGGTTTCTTGACCTCACCGAAGCTCCACGAGCGGATGTCGTTGGGGCTGGCCAGCGAGATGCGAACGCTGCCGTAATCATTCACGCGATCATAAAGTGCTTCAGCCATATTGATACTTGCTCCTATCAGGCGGAGGTCGCGGTGCCCGGCAGGACCGGCACAAGCAACACATTGATATTTTTTTCGTCTTCCAATTTTTCTTCAATCACATTCAAGTGGTCATAGGCGGCGTATCGCCTGTCGTCCGGAAGGTCCACTTCAATCAAAACATGCCACATACCTTCTTCATCCTTGAAGGTGCCTTGTTCCAACACTTTGGCATGTCCAAAAAGGTCTGACCCTTTTGTCACTTCATTCTTAAGCATCGCATCGACAATATTGACGATTTGGCCTGTATCCATCTCAATTTCCTCCTACGGGAACACTCAGAATTGTGAGAACACGTTCTGCATCTCGCATTCGGTTTTTGGAAACCGAGTCGTTAACCACTTCAGTTGGAAGGTAGTCTGCTCTGACTCGATCTCGATACAGGTTTTTAATAGCCCGAACAACGTCCTTCTGAGCTTGTATGGAATAACCCAACGATGGAAACGCATTCAGGATGTATTTGCGTAATTGTCCATGATCGGGATTTCCCCTTCCATTGGCAAAAGTAACGCGTCGGCTTTTGACCAACTCGCCAGTGATCGCAGCGTACGCAGCATAATAGGCTCGACTGACCGCACTTCGCGGATGTCGATTTTCCAATCTGCGAACAGCTTTGATCGCGTCCACACTCAAGCTGACCCAAGTTTCTGACATTGCTTTTTTAGTCGCCTTGGTCTGTAGGATTGACTTACAGCAGTGAGCCAGCGTCGCCGGCTGCTTTCTCCATGGTGATGTTCAGGCCCAGGCCCTTGACTTCATTGCAGAGCACGTCGAACGCCACAGGCATGCCTGCCTCCAGCGTGTTGGTACCCTTGACCATGGATTCATAAATCTTGGTACGACCTTCCACGTCGTCGCTCTTGACCGTCAGCAATTCCTGAAGGACATAAGCAGCACCGTATGCTTCGAGCGCCCAGACTTCCATCTCACCAAAGCGTTGGCCACCGGTACGAGCCTTGCCGCCCAGCGGTTGCTGTGTGATGAGTGAGTACGGGCCTGTTGCACGGGCGTGGATCTTGTCATCCACGAGGTGGTGCAACTTGATCAGGTACATGAAGCCCACGGTGGTGCGCTGGTCGAACGGCTCACCGGTGCGGCCGTCATGCAACTGAACCTTACCGCCGGGAGGCATCTTGACGAGGATTTCCTCGTGATGCGGGTACTCGTGGTCTTCTTCCAGTTGGGCCATGCGGTCTTCCACGTACTGGTTGGCCTCTTCGATGACGCTATGGATTTCTTCTTCCTTGGCCCCATCGAACACGGGGGTGACAGCCTGGAAGCCAAGCACACCACACGCCCAGCCGAGGTGGGTCTCGAGAATCTGTCCAACGTTCATACGTGAAGGCACGCCCAGCGGGTTCAGCAACACGTCAACGGAAGTGCCATCTTCGAGGAAAGGCATGTCTTCTTCCGGCACGATTCGGGCGATCACACCCTTATTGCCGTGACGACCAGCCATCTTGTCGCCGACGGACAGCGGGCGTTTGATGGCCATGTAAATCTTGACCATTTCCAGCACGCCGGAGGGCAGTTCATCGCCACGTTTCATGTGCGAAAGACGCCGTTCCTTTTCCTTCTGCAAAGCCTGGATGCGTGGCCAGAACTGGTTGTACAGTTCTTCCGCCTTTTCCTTGGCTTCCTTGTTGCCCTTGACCCACTTCATCGAGAAGCTTTCGATCTGCTCGATGATGACTTCGGTAATGTCCGAAGCGGCCACCTTCTGACGCGTCGAGGGGTCAACCATGGAGGAGCCGGTCACTTCGTTGATCTGCTCAACCAATTGGGTGAACAGTTCAGCCGTGCGGTCATCCATGAGTTGTTCGTACTCACGCATTTCCTTCTTAAGGGCACGCTTCTGCTCATCGTTCATGTGCATACGACGGCTGAAACGCTTGGCACCGATGACGATGCCTTCCGTGCCCGCAGGGACTTCCAGCGAGTCGTTTTTCACATCTTCACCGGCCCGGCCGAAGATCGCGTGAAGCAGTTTTTCTTCAGGTGTCAGTTCGCTCTTGCTCTTGGGCGACACCTTGCCGACGAGGATATCGCCAGGCTTGACATACGTGCCGATGTGGACGATGCCAGCCTCATCCAGACGGCTGAGTTGCCGCTCACTGACGTTGGGAATGTCACGGGTGAATTCCTCGCGGCCAAGTTTGGTCTCGCGAATCTCGACATCGAATTCTTCAATGTGAATCGAAGTGAAGATGTCGTTCTTCACCAGCTTTTCATTGATGACGATGGCGTCCTCAAAGTTGTAGCCATCGAACGTGTTGAACGCGACCATGACGTTGCGGCCAAGGGCGAGTTCGCCCTGATTACAGGCCGGGCCATCTGAGATAATCTGATCCTTCTTGACCTTCTCGCCCAGGCGGACGATCGGCTTCTGGTTCAGACAGGTTCGCTCGTTCAGGCCACGGAACTTGCGCAGTTCATATTCGTCCGCGTTGTCGATGATGATGCGTTCAGCATCTACATAAGTCACCGTGCCTGCATTCTTGGCGCGAATGACCATGCCTGAGTACTTGGGCAGTTCTTTTTCCATGCCCGTCGCTACACAGGGGACCTGCGTTTTGATCAGGGGCACCGCCTGACGCTGCATGTTTGATCCCATGAGTGCGCGGTTGGCGTCGTCATGTTCAAGGAAGGGGATCAATGCTGCGGATACGCCGACGATCTGCTTCGGGCTGATGTCCACATAATTGATGTCGTTGGCGGTCACCTGAGCCAGGTCACCGTCGACACGAGCCAGCAACTGGCCAGACTTAAGCTTGCCATCCTCGCCGACGACATCCGTCGGTGCGAGGGTCAGCTTCAATTCTTCATCTGCTCGCAGGTATTCGACATCCTTGATCTTGCCACCCTCGACCTTGCGGTAAGGGGTCTGCAGGAAGCCGTACTCATCGATGCGGGAGTAAATCCCCAGCGAGCAGATCAGGCCGATGTTCGTACCTTCAGGCGTTTCAATCGGGCACACTCGGCCGTAGTGGGAAATATGCACGTCACGCACTTCAAAGCCAGCACGCTTACGGTTCAAACCGCCCGGGCCCATCGCGGAAAGTGTCCGCTCATGCTTGAGCATGGACAGCGGGTTGGTCTGATCCACGACCTGCGACAGTTCGCTTCGGCCAAAGAAGTGCTCGATGGCACTGCTGATGGATTTGCTGTTTATCAGGTCAGCGACCTTGGAAAGCTCGTCCGGATCCTTAACGCTCATGCGCTCCTGCACGGTGCGACGCAGCTTGAGGAAGCCCTTACGCAGTTCCTCGACAGCCAGTTCGTCCAGCGTCCGCAGGCGACGGTTGCCCAGGTGGTCGATGTCATCGACGTGGGCCTTGTTGCGGTTCGAGCGCAGGTCAAGGATGTACATCATGACGTGCATGAAGTCATCACCACGCAAGACCATTTCGGACTCAGGCACATCCAGGCCAAACTTACGATTCACGCGGAATCGACCGACTCGGCCGAGACGGTAACGATTCTCATCGAAGAATCGCTCTTTGAACAGGTCACGGGCCTTGTCCACCTGAGGCGGGTTGCCCGGACGCAGGCGAGCGTATAACTGGAGCAAGGCCGATTCATGTTCGGTGACCTTCAAGCCTTCGATGTTGATCTGTTTTTCTTCAGCGATGGTGTTGAGGATCAGCGGGTCGCTGACATCCGTCACCACGCGGACTTTCTTCAGGCTGCTGCCAAGGATTTTGTCGATGGCGTCGCCGATCATGTGGGCTGGCTGAACCAGTTCCTCGCCAGTCTCGGTATCGATGATCGCAGCCGCCGCATAATGCTCAGGCTTGATGTCCTTGGCATTGAGTTCCTGCACGTTATAGAAAAGGTCCAGCAGCGTGCCAGTGGTTGAAAATTTCTCATCCACAGCACGGAGGAAGGTGGTCGCAGGAATTTTCGTGCTCTGGTCGATTCGCATCGTGAGCACGTCTTTCTTGGTCACTTCCAGCTCAATCCATGAGCCACGCTCAGGAATGATGCGGGCCGAGTGCAGCGGACGGTCGGCCTCGGCAGAGGCAATCGAGAAGTCCACGCCCGGTGAGCGGTGCAACTGGTTCACAATGACGCGCTCGGCACCATTGATGATGAACTCGCCACCACCTAGGAGGATGGGGATTTCGCCGAGGTAAATCTCTTCCTCGGGAATTTCCGCCACATCCTGCCGCACCAGTCGGACGCCGATGCGGAAGGGCAGACCATAGGTCAGCCGCAATTCCCGGCATTCGTCCGGCGTGTAGCGAGCTTCCTCCAGCTTGTAGTAGAGATACTCAAGCTGCATTGTTTCGTCGTACGAAACAATGGGAAAGATCTCACGCAGGAGAGATTCCAGACCGACGTCAGGTTGACGTTGATCGTAAGGCTTATCGTCCTGTATCAGCCGGTGGTAAGCGGTCTGTTGAACAGCGATAAGATTAGGGACAGGCATCGCGTCGCCGTGCTTGGCGAATTCGCGCACGGTAGTCATCTGCATCGATCACCTCGATGAAATAAGTTGTAAGGCCCTGAGATTGCTTAGGTTCTGCATCCCCAACGCTATGTTAGCCAAGTGCTCCAAGTCCCGTATTATAAGAAGGGTGTGAGCAGGCGGCAAGTCGGGGTCTTGCAAAACGGTAAATCATGTCTGAATCTGGGTTTGTGGCGGGTGACCTAATTTGAATGCACAAAAAATTCAATAAAATTTGCCAATCTCGTCAAATCGACTGAAGGACAGGATTTTTTCGTAAACTTCCCGCATGCGTGTTCTCTTACAACGTGTCTCTCAAGCCAGTGTCCAAGTAGGCGACCAGATCACCGGGGCAGGCGGGACAGGTCTGCTGCTTCTGGTGGGGATCGGGCCTGCGGATGACGAAGCGGTTCTTACCCGTATGGCTGAGGAAATCGTCCAACTCCGCATCTTCCCGGATGAGCAGGGCAAGATGAACCGGTCGCTGCTGGATGTCGAGGGGGACATCGTGGCGGTGTCTCAGTTCACGCTGTTTGCGGACACGCGTAAAGGGCGAAGGCCCAGCTTCATCGGGGCCGCTCCGCCTGAGCAGGCCAGTCGATTATTCGATGAGTTCGTGGCGTTGCTGAAACAGGCCGGGGCAAAAAGAGTTGAGACCGGTCAGTTCGGCGCGCACATGGAAGTCTCGCTGGTCAACGATGGGCCGGTGACGATCTGGCTGGATAGTGACCAGTGGGGGTGATTTGCGGAATTATTCTTATGCTGATGATCAAGTCGTCTTCTTAGCTTCTCTTGCATCGAGCCACGCCTGAAGCGACTTTTCAGATTCGAATGACGGATTCCCCTTGAGGATGCCTGAAACGGACAGGTCTTCATCAAGCAATGGCCAATGAATACCCGTGCCACGGCCGATCAACTCGTAATGATCTCTTTCCTTTTGTGTTGCGTGCGATAAGCGAGGATACCAGGTAATGGGGGCCGATATCCGCCGGCCATCGACAAGATGAACAATCAATTCATCTTCAGAAACCTCGATTTTGGAAGCGGTTGCTTCACGCTGAACCATGTCTAAAGAATTCATGCCACTTCCTTTCAATGACGTCTTGGTGATCATCAACCATTTTTTCAATGTCGCGTAATTCTCTCAGCGAGAAGCCGATGTTCACAGCCAGGCGTACCGGCTTGATCCAGAACTTTGCCATGTCATCGTCTCTTCGAACGTGAATATGGACAGGCTCATCGCCGTCTGAGCATAAAAAAGAAACCGGTAAGGTCCTATGCGGATGACTGTTGGCATATCGGTCCAACGCTTAGAGGTAATTTTTCAGCCGCTACGGTTTGCTTTGGGCAAATTCCCAATATTCCAATCGTAGCATGAAGTTGACTCAGTAGTCCATGAATTTTTGTGATGACGACATGAGTCGTTCGACTTGGCTTCGATTTGGGTAGGTCGGTTCTCAGGCACCCACGCATCTTTGATTACCTTTTACATTTGACATCGCCCCAGCTGCCTCCCTTTGATCTTCCATTACACTCCCCGCATATGCACGCGATCTGTTACGAACTGATAAAGCAATGTCCAACCACCGGGGCCCGGTTGGGCCGCGTCCACACACCGCACGGCAGCTTTGATACACCTGCGTTCATGCCCGTGGGCACGCTGGGCACGGTCAAAGGCATCCTGCCCTCGCTGATCGATGAGATCGGCGCGCAGATCATCCTCAGCAACACCTATCACCTCATGCTCAGGCCCGGCTCGGAACTGGTCGCAGAAATGGGGGGATTGCATCGCTGGATCGGCTGGGACAAGCCGATCCTGACCGACTCGGGTGGTTTCCAGGTCTTTTCGCTCAGCGATATCAACAAGATCAACGATGAAGGGGTCACCTTCAAAAGCCATCTCGATGGCTCGGTGATCGACATGACCCCCGAACGCTCCATGCAGGTGCAGAACGAACTGGGCAGCGACATCATCATGGCTTTCGATGACTGCCCGCCGGCCAGCCAAGCCAGCGAGCATCAGGTCAATTGGGCAAAAGCTCAGAACGGCAAAAAGAACGGCGGGGCCGATGACGATCCGGGTGAAGCATCAGCCACAGGCACCTCGCGCGTGCCTTTGGTGTCAGCAGGGGAGTATCAGGCACGCGTGCAGCAGGCCTGCGAACGGTCGGGGCGTTGGCTGGAGCGTTGCGTCAAGGCTCATGCGAGAACCAGCGAGCAGGGGCTGTTTGGCATTATCCAGGGGGGCACAGATCTCAAGCAGCGGACGTGGTGCGTGGAGGATGTGTGCAGGCATGACCTGCCCGGCTTTGCCATCGGAGGCGTGGCAGTCGGGGAGGGATATGACGAACTGAAGCGGGTGGTGGAGCATACGGCTCCGCTGATGCCTGCGGACAAGCCTCGCTACCTGATGGGGGTCGGTTACGAGCGCGACATCATCACGGCTGTGCGGGCAGGAGTGGACATGTTCGACTGCGTTTTGCCCACGCGCAATGGCAGGAACGGCAACGCGTTTACGCCGACCGGCCAGGTTCGGCTGCGGAACGCCGAGTATGCGCGAAGCCCGGCTGTGATCGATGAAACCTGCGATTGTCCGGCCTGCCGATTGGGGGCGGGATTCAGCCGAAGCTATTTGAGGCACCTGTTCGTGGCAGGGGAGATGCTGGGTCCGATATTGGTCAGCCTGCATAACCTCAGACATTTCCAGCGGCTGCTATTGGACATCCGGCAGGCAATTCGCGACAATGATTGGTCTTTCGCTGCTCGGCGCTGGCCTGTGGCAGCGTTGAGCGTTTGAACTCCCGGCCCGCGGATGCCTGAACCGGATGTTCCGGCATCAGTGGCATCCCCCCGGTTGGCACGATGTGTCAGGGTTCAGCCGGTGCAATGTCGGCCGAGGTATCGGTCGCAACTGACAGGAGACAGACTTATGTGGACGGACGTCCCACTCATACTCGCGCAAGGTGGTAGTGAAGGTTTTAACCCCGGAGATTCTGGCGGGGGAAACGCGGCTGGTGGCAACAACGCAGGTGGAAATAACGCGGCTGGTAACACCCAGGGCACCTCAGGAACCACTTCCACAAGTCTGCAACCAGCCAGCAACAACAGCAATAACCAAAACTCTACCAGCATCTGGGATAACCAATTCTTTTTCATCATGATTCTGGTGCTGGGCGCTTTCCTGCTCTTTACCGTCTTTTCCTCCCGCAAGGAGAAGAAGAAAAGGCAGCAACTGCTGTCCTCCATTGGAAAGGGCGACAAGGTGCAGACCATCGGGGGCATCCTTGGCACGGTGATGGATATCAAGGGGGATGAAGTGGTGCTGAAGGTGGATGAATCGACCAATGCCAAGATGCGCTTCTCGCGTTCGGCAGTGCAGAATGTTCTTTCGTCCAAGTCGGCCAAGGCCGAGGGTGACAGCAAGAGCAAGGATGAAGATAGCAGAGACGAAAAATAAAACGGTCAGGCGGCTGATGACGTTTTGATACACCCCAAGATAAATAAATTTCCGGCGACTATCAGGTAAAAGCAAACGATGAAGAACCTTCCGATTTGGCGGCCCATTGATGGCACAGCAGTGGCAACACTGTTGGCGCTGATGTTTGGGTTATGCCTGCTGCAGGCATGTCAAGAATCGACCGAGCGTGAACAATCGGAGATTGCTGAGGAGGTTAATTCTGAAGAAATTGAAAGGCCCAAGCCATGGACTTGGGAAGAGCTTTCCAAGCGATATGAGGCAGAACCCGAGGCTGTCCAAAAAGTGATCGAAAAGCATGGGATTTTGCATTTCCATATCGTGCCTCGAAAAGATATCGCGGACATTCAGAAATATCGTGACCAGCTTGAAGAAAAGGGGATGCAGGTTGATCCTGATGCTCCTTACGTTTGGCGGCCGATCAAAGACTTGAAATGGTTTCACCCTCCATCAGATCAGTTGCAGGAAACCTATCCTGACCTATCTGACGACGAAGCGGCCAAAAGGTGGACTGAGGATTTCGTACAGAAGAATGCTGGCGAATCCCTGAATGAATACAAGCAGCGGATCAGCGATTACTTCCATGATACTCGTGGCTTTCACGCATGGCTCCACCAAGGCCAAATCTACCTTCTTGTTTCCAACGAGAAGATAGATCGCTTGAGTCAAGCAGATGGCCCTTGGACCATTCTTTCCGCGACGCGGAGTCAGGATAGAAGAGGATTTGCCGCGATCGATTTGTCCCTGGATTGGGTGGCTGCGAAACGGATGCACGAACTCAGCACGAATCATGTTGGAGAGCCCATGGCCACGGTGCTTGAAGGCAAGGTTCATAGTGTTCGTACATTCAGTGGTGCCGTGTCGAATCGTTTGGTTCTGTTGAAATCCAACAATGGCTTCACTGAAGATGAACTCAAAGATTATTTAAGTTTATTCCGGCGTGCAGGATCAACCCTGCCGCCTGCGGTAACACAAACGGCTAATAAGGATCAAAAACCATAAAATTCGATCGGTCTGACAGGTGACTTTGATCGCCTGCAAACCGCAGTGACTATATCAGGTAACAGCAAATTATGAAGAACCTTCCGATTTGGCGGCCCATACTTATTATCGCAGTGATCCTCCTTGGCGCACTGGTGGTTTCGTCGCTCGAGCTCAAGCGAGGTATCGACCTGCAGGGCGGCGTCCGCATGGTGTATCAGGTCGAGGTGCCCCCCGGCCAGGACGGACAGGCTGTGGTCGAGCAGATCATTGGCGTGCTCAGCGAGCGTGTGGACCCGCAAGGTGTCATGAATCTGATCTGGCAGCCTTTGAGTAACAACCGCTTCCAGATCACGATGCCTTTGGCGACACAGGAAGCGCGCGACAAGCGTGAGAAGTGGATCGAAGCTCGCGACAAACTGCTGCAAGACAATCTTGATCCGCAAGTGGCCGTCGAGGCTGTGGCAGCCCCCGATCGGGAAGCAAGGTTCAAGGAACTGGCTCAGGGCAGCCCGCGTTTGCAAGGCGTGTTGAACGAACTGGCAGATGCATGGGATCAATGGCAGCAAGCACAAGAGAATTTGACCGAGGCTGATAAGGCCTATCAAGCCGCGATGAAAGCTGTGGAACTTCTGCCAGAAGATGCGGCTGAAGAAATCATTCAAAAAGCAGAGGAGAAACAGGAGCAGGCCCGGCGTGCCCGTTTGCAGGCTTTGGATGCCAACTTCGAAGCCAAGTCGCGATTTGAGTCTGCACGAACTCAGCTTGAGGAAGGCAATCTCAGCCTGTCTCAACTACAGACGGCTTTCAGCCGCAGCGATGAATTGGTACGCGACCGCGATGGCAACCCGATCAGCAACAAGACCCCCAGGCAGCAGGCCTTGGAGGATTTAAAGATTGCTTACCCGCGTCTGGCCCAGACCAAGGTCAAGACAGATGATGGCCGGGAGGTGGACCTTTTTGAAGATGCTTTGGAAAAGTGGGAAGCCTATGAAGCCGTCCGTGGCCCGGTCGATGACCCGGCTGATGTGCAGCGACTGATCCGTCGTAATGGTGTACTGGAATTTTTCATTGTGCCTCGTACGGGTGAGGTGCAGGACATTGGTCGCTTGCGTGAGAAACTGGACAAGGATGGGCCTCAGTCAACAGGCGATGAAAACTACATCTGGCGGGCTGTTGACGACCTGCGCCAGTTTGCTCCCGATGATGAGCGATTGGAAATCCTGTATCCCAATACGCCGATCGCGCAAGCCAAGAGCGACTGGGTGCGGGAGATCAGCACCCGTCAACCCAATGAATCACTTGAGGATTACAAGGAACGGGTGGCGGCATTCTTTGCCAAGACTCACAGGACGATTGCCTGGCCTCACGAAGGCAATGTTTACATTCTGCTTTCCAATATCGAAGGCAACCGCCTGACCCGAGCGGATGGCGACTGGCAGGTGGCCTCGGCTCAGCAGGGGCAGGATCAACGCGGCTTCCCGTCGATCGACCTTTCTCTGGATGGGCAGGGCGGCCGACTCATGTACACGCTGACGAGTAACAACGTTCGCAATTTCATGGCCACCGTGCTGGATGGGGAAATCACCAGCATCGCCACGCTGCAAGGTCAGTTCTCCAATCGTTTCACCATGACCAAAGGTGATGGCGGTTACGACCCGGAAGAAGTTCGCTACCTGCTGCGCATCTTTGGTTCAGGTTCGTTGACCGGCAAGGTTTCGCCTGAGCCGATCAGCATCACCAAGATCGCGCCAGCGGATGGCCAGGAAAACTTGAGCAAAGGTCTGACCTCGGCGACGGCGGCCATCATCGTGGTTGTGGTCTTCATGATGGTTTACTACTTCCTCAATGGTGTGATCGCCAACTTCGCCCTGGCGTTGAACATCCTGCTGATTCTCGCCACCATGGCTTTGCTTCGTGCGACCTTCACCCTGCCCGGCATCGCGGGTGTGGTTCTGACCGTGGGTATGGCAGTGGACGCCAACGTGCTGATCTTCGAGCGACTGCGCGAAGAGCTCAAACGCGGCAGCGATATGCGCACCGCTGTGCGCAACGGTTATGGCAAGGCGTTCAGCACCATCATTGACGCCAACATCACGACGCTGATTACCTGCGTGGTGCTTTATTACACAGCCACGGCTGAAGTGAAAGGCTTTGCCCTGACGCTGATGATCGGCGTGCTGGTGTCGATGTTCACGGCCTTGTTCTGCACGCGAGTGGTCACCGACTACTACGTGAAGTACTTCAAGCCCAAGACGTTCCACATGCTGCCCACCACGATCTCTGCTGTGGACAAGCTGCTGAGTCCGAATGTGAACTGGTACGCCATGCGGCCTGTGATGTGGATCATCAGTGGTGTGCTGATGGTTGCTGGTGTGATGGCCATCATCAATCGTGGTGAAGACCTCTTGGACATCGAGTTCCGCAGTGGTACACAGGCCATCTTCACCTTGCGTGAGCCGAATGAAGGTGAGAAGCCTGAGGACGTGGCATTGACGATTACCGAGGCGCGCGATGTGCTTTATAAGTATGCCGACGCCAACGGCATCGAACAGTTAGCCCGGGGCAAAGCCTCGGTCACGGCTTTGGGTGATCCAGTGGGTGAAAACGAAAGATATCGCCAATTCGCCATCCAGGCAGGCATGCAGGACAGCGACGAGATGAGTAACGTGGTGCGCAATGCCTTCAGCCAATATCTGAACACGCGCGGCAAGGTGGATTTTGAAGGCAGGCTGGAAGCGGAAGTGGATATGAACGATCTCGCACGCGTGCCTGTGTTTGCCTTGCGTGAAAGATCATTGGGAGACAACCTGCGAAGCATTTCAGAGCAGTACACCAAGGGATTGACGGAAACCGACCTGGCCCGACAAGTCCCGGCTGCTTTCCAGGGCGGCTTAGGCGTCATGCTGCGAGATCTGCAACCGGCCCAAACCCCCCAGCAGGTTAAGGAGCGGATTGCCGCGATGGCGGGTCGCCCACCCTTTAATGAGCAAGCTCCTGCGAGTGTGGATGTGATACCGTTGATCCGTGCGGCGGATTCACCCGATGACAAGCCGACCTATACCGACGTCATCGTGCTGTATAACAATGCCAGCATCGATTACGACGCTTTGTCAACCGAGCAGGTGCAGGCCGAGTTCCTCCGGCAGGATGGCTTCGCGGTCATGCACTGGCAACTGACGTACAACGCCTTGCAGGAAGAATCGAGCCTGGACAGTGTGACCAGCTTTAATCCGCAGGTGTCAGGTGATATGCAATGGCAAGCGTTGCAGGCCATGTTCCTGTCGCTGGCGGCTGTGGTCATTTACATCTGGGCCCGGTTCGGCAGCGTGCGATACGGCATGGCGGCGATCGCGGCGTTGGTGCATGACGTCACCATCGCACTGGGCGCCATTGCCCTGACTGGCCCGATGTACGAAATTCCACTGCTCCGCGAAGGCCTGGGACTCGACCCATTCCGCATGGACCTGGCGATGATTGCGGCCATGCTGACGATTGTCGGATACTCGCTCAACGACACCATCGTCGTGTTCGACCGTATCCGCGAGAACAAAGGACGCCTGGCCATGCCGACCCGGCCGATCATCAACCGCAGTATCAATGAAACCGTCAGCCGAACCGCACTGACTTCGTTTACCACGTTGCTGGCGTTGATCACGCTGTACAACTTCGGCGGGCATGGCAGTGTGCATGGTTTTGCTTACGCCATGATCGTCGGCGTGGTGGTCGGTACGTACAGTTCGATCGGCATTGCGGCTTCCTTGCTCGGAGTCAAGAAGGACCCGGAACCCGAGACAGCCCCGGCAATTCCAGAGCGGTAAGGACAGAAAATTGAGCTGAAAGCACTCGAATTTGGCCAGCGTTACTTGCGTGAACGTGGTTTCCACCGCATCATGTAGGGCAGTGTTGGTCAGGAAGGGCAACCAAGGGCGACCCCCGTCGGTAAGTGCTTCTCAGCAGGGCGGTTGTTCGGGACTTTGACACGGACGGACGAGGCCACAGATTGATGAGCACCATCAACCACGTCATCACCCCTTTTGCTCCGGATGCTGCCGAGGCAGTGTGCGAATGTCGTATCGGTGAGTACCTGTTCAAGCTCGCGGAAACAGACGACGAGTTTTCCCAGCTTCATCGCATGAACTATCGCACCTTCGCCGAGGAAATCAGTCAGCACCATGCCGACGGCTCGGGGCAACTGGTTGATAAATTCCACGACAAGAACCGTTATTTCATCGCCAAGCGAGGCGAAGCGATCATCGCCATGATCGCTGTGCACGATCAGCCGCCTTTCTCCGTGGCAGACAAGATGCAAGACCCTGCGCCTCTTAAGGCTCTGGGTGACCGCCTGTTGGAAGTCAGACTGCTGGCAGTCGATCAGGCCCACCGTCGTTCCACCGTGTTCGGCGGTCTGGTCTGGGTGATGAGCGACTTCGCTCTCCGTCAGAAGTACTCGCACATGGTGATCTCCGGCGTCGAAACGCAGATCGAGCTTTACACCAAGCTGGGGTTCAAGCCGTTAGGCCCGATGGTGAAAAGTGGCGATGCCCAGTTCATGCCCATGGTCATGGACATGTCCTCGGAAGAATCCGCTGTCGTGCAAGACTATCAACGCTGGCTGACGCGCTTGTCCAAGCGGGACGGCCTGCGGCTTCGCCGGCTGCACTTGTCCTCAAACCATGCTTCCACGGAGCCGACGCATCTGATCCCAGGCCCGGTGCAGCTATCCTCTCGCGTGAAGAAAGCGATGAACCGCCCGGCAGTGTATCACCGCTGCGAAAGCTTCCGTGAGGTTTACCAACGGGTACGACAGACCTTGAGCCGACTGGTCGGTGGTGGCAAAAGTGCCGCACTTTTCTGTGGCAGTGGCACGCTGGGCAACGATGTCGTGGCCGCCACACTCGCAGCCAAGCCTGACATGAAGCAGGGCATCGTGCTGGTCAACGGCGAGTTCGGCAGGCGACTGGCTGAACAAGCTGACCGTGTCGGCTTGCAGTTTGAGGTGATCGAATCCGAGTGGGGCCAGCCTTGGGACATGGATCGACTGGCCAAGCGGATCGCGCAAGGCGATGTCGATTGGGTCTGGGGCGTCCACCTCGAAACCAGCACCGGCATGGTCAATCGACTCGCGGAACTGAAGGAGATTTTGGCGAGTTACGGCACAGCGATCTGTCTGGACTGTGTCAGCAGTCTGGGTGCGCTACCTGTTGATCTGCAAGGCGTCATGATGGCGACAGGCACCAGTGGCAAGTCGCTGGGCGCCAAGGCCGGGCTCTCCATGGTCTTTGTCGATCCGGATGATCTGCTGGATGTCCAGGCCGCACGCGTGCCGAACTATCTCGACCTGCGGGCGACGCTTCTGATCGATGGCCCGCGTTTTACCTGTTCTTCGCAAGACCTTTTGGCTCTTGATGCCGCCTTGGAAGATTACACCTCACCCGAGGCCAGCAAACAACGCTTCGATCATTATGAAGCCTTGGCTGGTTATGTCCGACAGCGTCTGCGACAGATCGGCCTGCCTGCGATGGTGGACGGGGTGGACGCAGCCCCGGTGGTCATCACCATTCAGCCTCCCCAAGGCGTCGATGCTATGGAACTGGTCAATATATCTCGCCAATGGGGTTACCTGATCGGTGGCGAGAGTGGCTACCTCCGCGAGAAGAACTGGATTCAACTCTCTACCATGGGCGACCTCACCCGCGACGACTGCGAGGGCTGGCTGTCCTCGCTGGCGAAGTGGAAGAGGTAGAAGGGGGCCGTTTAAATGTTCGGGTGCGGGAAGATCAATAAGCGATTTTCTTTTTCTTTTCCTGAAAAAATTGAAAGATACATAATGCGCCATATTGTCATGACTATATTGCTAATGTGCGTTACTGCCTCTTGCGTGCCAAATCGTGGTGAGCAGGATAAGGCAGTGCCTCCTGCTGCTCCTATAAACATGCGCACTCAGTTATCAAGCGAAAGTGGGGCTTGTGAAACAGAAGTGGATAAGGCGGAGCATATTAGAGCAGCCATTAAGCATGAAGAGAAACTAATAAATCAAGTGATCGAAAAATTTATCTTGCCTGACGAGCATATCATACAAACACCAAACATCCCGGAGTTCGTGTTGAAGAAGGAGGCTTTCACTTTTGAATCAGGGGGATTATTATATTCTATATCGATTAAAACTATAGGTCAGTGGAGACAGGTATCGGTTCCAGCTACTTTTGTATTCACGAGAGAGGTTAATGTCGGAGGCAAATCTAGGACAATGTTCTATCCAGCAATAAATGTAGGGCAATTGCCTGTAAATGATGAAGCAAGCGTGCGTTTAGTGCAATCTGTGCTAGACAATGAGGGGGCGGGGTTGCATGTTTATGGTAAGCGTGAGGACCATATCAGAATACCTCCTCTCAGTGGTCACGAAGTAAGCGCAACACCAGTATCACGTAGCCTCACGATTGAGATTAATGCCTCTCGTGGTGCAAAACAACATGCGATTACTATCAACGGATACCAACGTGGGTATGTGCTAACGGGAAAGTATGTGGGGGTTAGAGAGATCGACTTAGGCGAGTAAAAGAAGCTATGAAAACTGGGCGGGCACAGAAAAGGGGATAGTGTACTCTGTAGAAAACCTTGTAAGTTAGTCCTCCCTGAATAATCCTGCACATCCTTTGTTTTTCAAGGTAAACCCCATGGCGTGACCGCGCGTAGATTGCAAGGTAAGCTGTGGCCATCCGCTTAAACCTTGCAAAACGGAGCTCACGGATGAAGCCCGAATCGACCCCC